>DATJUN010000029.1:0-47842 GCA_035502275.1 Steroidobacteraceae bacterium | reverse complement strand
GTATACAGCACAAAGCACAAAAACACGCATCTCTCGCGGGAAATTCAGGCGCTCTGGCGCGGAGCAGCCAGCGCGACTGAAGTCACAGCGCAAACTGCACTGGCTATACGTTATGCGAAGTACGCTTGATACGGCGGAGTAGAACGGTCCGCTTTCGATCAGGCGTTCATCGAAGCTGCCACAAGACATCAGGTGAACGTCGATTGCCTCACCCAGCTATTTAATTCTCCATGGCCGCGACGGTGTTCTCGACCCCGCATCGCTTTAGGCTCGGCTGTCCGGATGACGGAGGTCAGAGAGATGAAGCAATCCCGGCACACCCTGGGATCGGATCCAGCGGTAACCAACCCTTGAAACCCTTTTCTCGATACCCACTCTTCGAGTCCATCAGCACAGGTCACGGAGGTGTCTGCCATGCTCGAGGATCTCTTCACGACTTTCGGCACCGATGGCGTCTTTGATGAATTTCGGCGGCTGGCGAGCCAAGTGGACCAGCTCCTGGGCTACCCATCGGCGCCCGCCGGCATCCGCTCGGTGCAACGCGGAAGCTTCCCGCCCTTGAATGTGGGCGCAAGGCCCGAGCAGATCGATGTCTACCTCTTCGCCGCCAAGCTCGACCCAAAGAGCCTTGATGTGTCGATTCAGCAGAACTTGCTGTCCATATCGGGCAACCGCAAGGTGGAGGTGGACGAAACCGCCAACTACTACCGCCGCGAACGCTTTGATGGCGGATTTCGCCGCACGCTCGCCCTGACGGAGGATGTGGATCCGGAGCGCGTGCAGGCGAGCTATCAGGACGGCGTACTGCACATCACGATTCCGCGGCGGGAGTCTGCGAGGCCGCGGCAGATCAAGGTGAACTGAAGGAGGAGGAGTGATCCATGAACGCCCCCAACCAAGACGTTGCGACACGCTCATCCGGTGCTACGCAAAAGCCACAGAAGGGTGAGAACGCCACCGAGACGAGTGCACGAGCAGCTCGGGACTTACCCATGCTTCCTCCCGTCGATATCTTCGAAGACGCCTATCGGTTGACTGTGCAGGCGGAGATGCCCGGGGTCTCCAAGGACAGTCTGAATGTCCAGGTCGATCGTAACAACTTGCTGATCGAGGGCGAGATCGGCCTCGACATGCCCGCCGGCATGTCCGCGCTGTACGCGGATGTCCAGACGCGCAAGTACCGGCGCAGCTTCACCCTCAGTGGGGAGCTCGAAACCGAAAAGATCTCCGCCACGCTCGAGGATGGCTTGCTGACGGTGCGAATCCCGAAACGCTCAGAGTTTCAGCCTCGCAAGATCAAGGTCAATGTCGGCTAAACGGCGGATCTTGGCCCGACCGCCATAAGGCGGTCGGGCTGCGCTCCGGGTAATAGACCGTGCAGATGGCAATGCTCCCGAGAAACTAACACAACGGAACCAGCCGGGTTCCAGGAGGACATCATGTCCACTCCTTCCTTGCGCGCGCTGGCGGACCTCCGATGAAGGCGTGGGGCTCTCGGTCGTCAAACGCCTGTGCCAGCTCTTGCACATTGTCTTCCACTTCATCAGGGGACGCCGGGATCCGGTGATGGGGATGGGCGTCTACGCTCCGTCGCTATTATCCTGTGCGTCGCGGGCTGACACTCGCTGCGATACCTTGCGGACCTGCCCTCCTTCCCTGATGGCCATGCGACTTAGGAACGGGTCACTGCAGGACGATGTCGCTGTCGTTCTATTTGAGTGACACGCGCATCTTATCGTCGAGGGCGTCCGGCGTGAGCAACTTCATAAGCGCCCGATACGCCTCGAGCTGCCTGATGCCACCTGCGTAGCCGATCGTCTGGAGCTCAGGCACAAGCAGCTGAAACTGCCGGAAAGATGAACAATGATTAAGGCCGAAAAGATCATACTGGAGGCGAACTTCAGAGTCCCGAGCGCAGCCACGACGCTTGCGCGGAACGTAAAGGTTAGCAGTTCTTAACGACCTGACCCGCGTCGCCTGTCCTTCCGCATCTTCGATCAAAAACGGTATCCCCCTACATCCAGGTTCGTCGCTGCGGGGTACAAGGAGTGCGCCGCCTCAGCGTCCGACCCCGCTCCATGCCCAACCTGAAACCGTGCTCCCGGTCGTCTGCGCCTTTACATCCTGGCTCAGGTTGTGTCGGCGCTTGACCGAAATGCGGCCGGGATAGGCCGAGCGCTGTATCCGTGGCGCAAGGCTTTGCGCGGTTTTGGCGCCGAGGCCGGACGCCGAGCGCACGGGCAAATCGGGCGTTATCTGCTGCCAGCGACTCTATCGGGACTCGTGGCCTGTTCCGGCGCCAAGGCGCCCCCCGCCGCCACCGCGCCCGCAACGGTGGTCGAGGTGAGCCAGCTGCAACCCCACACGGTACCTATCTATGGCGAGTTCGTCGGCGAGACAGAAGCGGCAGCCACTGTAGAGGTCCACGCTCAAGTAACCGGATATCTGCAGAGCATTGCCTTCAAGGAAGGCTCCACGGTCCACAAGGGGCAGCTCCTCTTCGTCATCGATCCTCGTCCTTACGAGGACACGCTGGCGGAAGCCAAAGCAACCCTCGCCGTGGATGAGGCCACCGTCAACAACACCGAGGCGATTGTCAGGCGCTACACCCCACTGGCCGCGAAGCACGCCATCAGTCAGCAGGAGCTCGACAGCGAGATAGCGACCGCCAAGGAAAACCAGGCCAGCGTGGCCCTGGCCAAGGCACAGGTGGCAGCCGCGCAGCTCAACGTCGACTACACACGCGTACGCGCCTCGATGGACGGGGACATCGGCACCTCGCTGGTGAAGGTCGGTGACCTCATTCAGTCAGGCAGCACCCTGATGGATACCATCTACAGCATCACGCCGATGTATGTAACCTTCGCCATCAGCGAGAACGCCTACCTTGACTACGTCGATCGGGGTAAGCGCCATCCGCACCAGCATCCTCCGATACAGCTGATCCTCGGCAACGGTACCTGTTATGACGCCGCGGGCACGTTGGACATGGTCGCCCCATCGGTGAACACCAGCACCGGCACGCTGCAGATTCGCGCTTCCTTCCCCAATCCTGAAGGCACGTTGAAGCCGGGCCTGTTCGTACGCGTGCGCTTCGTCACGCAGGACGCGCAGAACGCGCTGCTCGTGCCGCAGTCCGCCGTTCAGCAATTGCAGGGCACTCAGTCGGTGTATGTCGTCGGTGCCGACAACACCGTACGGCAGGCCACCATCACCACCGGCCCGATGGTCGGCAATGATGAGATCGTTCAGTCGGGACTGGCAGCCGGGGCTCTGCTCATTGTTCAGGGCATGCAGAAGGTACAGCCGGGCGCAAAGGTCAATACGCGGGAGGTTTCCGAACAGGTTCCAGTCAGCGGGCAACCGGGCGCCACCGGCTCCTCGCCTGCAACCGACCAGTCCGCCGCCGGCTGTACCAAGGCGCAGTGATTCATGTTTTCAAACTTCTTCATAGAAAGACCGATCTTTGCCGCCGTCACCTCCATCGTGGTTCTGTTTGCCGGTCTTCTGGCGCTGTACAAGCTGCCCATTGCCGAGTATCCGCAGATCACGCCTCCGACCATCACGGTCAGCGCCACCTATTCGGGCGCGACGGCCCAGCAGGTTGTGGATTCGGTCGCCAAACCCATCGAGCAGCAGGTGAACGGCGTGGCGGGCATGATGTACATGTCCTCCTACAGCACCAGCACCGGTCAATACACACTCAGAGTAACTTTCGCGCTCGGCACCAATCCCGACATCGCGCAGGTCGATGTGCAGAACCGCGTGGCCATTGCCGAGGCACAGCTGCCCCCGCAGGTGACGCAGCAGGGCATTACGATCAACCAGCGCTCCAGCAATGTGATGATGCTGGTAGCGCTCACCTCACCCAACCATGCCTATGACTCCACGTTCCTGAGTAACTATGCCCTGATCAATGTGGTGAATCCCCTGACTCGAGTCCCTGGCGTCAGTTACGTGGACGTGCTCAGCGAGCATGAGTACGCGATGCGCATCTGGCTCGATCCGGAGAAGATGGCGCAGCTGAAAATTACCGCCGCGGATGTGACCAGCGCGCTGCAGAGCCAGAATGTTCAGGCTCCGGCGGGCCAGGTAGGTCAGCAGCCTGCACCCCCCGGTCAGCAATTGCAGCTGACCGTTGAGGTGCCAGGGCGGCTCGCGAGCGTAGCGCAGTTCGAAGACGTGATCGTCCGGGCCAACCCCGACGGCTCGCTCATCCACATCAAGGACATCGCCACTGTCGAGCTCGGCTCGCAGCTGTACACGACCTTTGCTGATCTGAATAACCAGCCCAGCGTCATGATCGGCATTTACCAATTGCCCACGGCGAACGCGCTGGACGTAGAAAAAGCCGTTCGGGCGCAACTGGCCAGCCTGTCTGGCTCCTTTCCCGCCGGCCTCTCCTATCAAGTCCCGCTCGATACCACGCAGTTCGTTACCGCGTCGATGCTCGATGTCCTGCGGACTTTGCTGATCGCCGTTGCGTTGGTGTTCGCGGTGGTCTATATCTTTCTGCAGAGCTGGCGCGCCACCCTCATCCCCGCCGTGGTGGTGCCGGTGTCCCTCCTCGGGGCGACGGCGGCCTTTACCATCCTGCACTTCTCGCTGAACACGCTGACCCTGTTCGGTATGGTCCTGGCTGTGGGCCTCGTCGTCGACGATGCCATTGTGGTCGTCGAGGCCGTGCAGCGTCACATCGAGGCGGACAAGGTGGATTCCAGGGAAGCGGCCAGGCGCGCGATGGCCGAGGTGGCCAACCCCGTGATCGCCATTGCGCTGGTGCTGGACGCGGTGTTCGTACCAGTGGCCTTCATGGGAGGCATCACCGGCCAGATCTACAAGCAATTCGCACTGACGCTGGCCGTCTCAGTGAGCATCTCGGCCTTCTGTGCCCTGACACTCAGCCCCTCCTTGTGCGGACTGCTGCTGCGTCCTGCGACTCAACACCGAAGCCTGCTGGGGCGCGCCTTCGGCGCCTTCAATCGCGGATTTCAATTTACGGTCACCCGGTACGAGGCGGCAGTCGTAGGCCTGATCGGCAGGCGGCTCCTGGTGCTGGTGGCGCTGGGTGCGATCTTTGGCGGTCTTTACCTTCTGTTCGAAACCCTGCCGAGCAGCTTTATTCCGACCGAAGACCAGGGCTACTTCCTGGTCAATATCCAGCTGCCGGATGCCGCAGCATTGACGCGTACGGAAGCCGTCGCTGCCCAGGTGTCGAAGATTCTGCTCGCCAGTCCGGGGGTGCAGACCGTTGCCAGCATCGGCGGCTTCAGTGTCCTGGGCGGTAGCGCCTCCTCGAACGTCGCCAGCATGTTCGTGACGCTCAAGCCATGGAAGCAGCGTTCCAGCGCAAGCGAGCAGGTCACGGGCATCATTGCTCAGGCGCAGGCCAAATTTGCTGCCATTCCGACTGCAGTCATCAAGGCGTTCAACCCCCCCGCCATTCCGGGTCTCGGGCAGACCGGCGGCTTCCAGCTCGAATTCGAGCAGCGCTCCGGCAGCACCAATGTGGTGCAGCTGGCGCAGGCGGCCAATCAATTCATCAGCAGGGCGAACTCCGTTCCGGCGTTGGCCGGATCGTTCACGACCTTCAGTGCGAACGTCCCGCAGATCGAGCTCACCGTGGACAGGCCAAAGGCGATCACCATGGGGGTCTCACTCAGCGATCTGTTCACCACGATCGAGACCTTTCTCGGCGGCGTCTACGTCAATCAGTTCAATGAGTTCGGGCAGGTCTACGACGTCATGATGCAGGCACAGCCTCAGTACCGCGCGAGCGTGAATGACATCTCCGAGTACTACGTCAGTGGCACCCAGAACGGCACGACCAGCATGATTCCGCTCAGCACGCTCACCACAGCTAAGAATACCGTCGGCCCCGATGTCATCAATCTCTACGACCTTTACCCTACGGTCGAGATCGAGGGCAGCGAAAATCCGGGCTACAGTTCCGGCCAGGCGATGAATGCAATGCAGAAGCTCGCCTCCGAGCTACCCCGCGACTACGGCTACCAATGGACGGGCCTTTCGTATCAGGAACAGGCCGCACAGGGACAGTTCGAGCGGATGCTGACGGTCGCAATCCTGTTCGTGTTTCTCGTGCTGGCCGCGCTCTACGAGAGCTGGACGGTACCCCTGGCCGTGATCCTGATCGTGCCGCTGGGCATCATCGGCTCCCTGGTAGGGATCTGGCTGCGCAGTCTCGACAATGACATCTATGCACAGATCGGCTTCATTATGGTGATCGGGCTCGCCGCAAAAAACGCCATTCTGATCGTTGAATTTGCCAGGGAACAGCGCCGGGCCGGAGGGACGATCGAGCAGGCAGCACTGACGGGGGCGAAGATCCGCCTGCGACCAATTCTGATGACCTCGTGCGCGTTCATCTTTGGCGTGCTCCCGCTGGTGCTCGCCTCCGGCGCAGGCTCGGCGGCGCGCCACTCCCTCGGGACCTCCGTGTTCGGAGGCATGATCGCGGCCACCCTGCTCGGGGTCCTGTTCGTGCCGGTCTATTTCGTCGCCGTCGAGAAGCTCAGCGAACGGTACGCAAAACACCGATCGCACGCCGCTGCAAGTGCCGCCCACGGTAAGGAGGCTGGCTAGATGCCGCGACGGCTATCGAATCTGTCTGTGCTTGCCGTCGCCGGCTGTCTACCCCTGGTACAGGGCTGCACGGTCGGGCCGCGGTACCACCCGCCAGTCGTCTCTGTCCCGAAGGCCTGGAGAGTTACGGTGGCGGAGGGTGCATCGCTGGGCAATGAACAGTGGTGGACGCTGCTCAAAGACCCGGTTCTACAGCAGCTGGTTCGTGCCGCTGTTGCGCATAATACTGATATTCGAACTGCCGCCTCGCAGCTCATGCAGGCACAGGCGCAGGTCGTCGTTGCTCGCGCAGCGCAATTCCCCGCCATTTCAGCCAATCCCTCGTTTCAGAGCGAGCAGCTGCCCGCCGGCGCTGCCGGCAATGTCCTGTCACACGCGGAGCAGTTCAAGCTGTACGAGCTTGCTGGATCGGGCTCCTATGCGGCGGATTTCTGGGGTCAATACCGCCAGGCGACGGCGCAAGAGCGCGAGAATCTGCTGGCATCGGAGCAGTCGCGCCGCAACGTCATCATTGGAGTGGTGAGCAGCGTGGCACAGGATTATTTCCAGCTTCGGACTCTCGATCTCGAACTGCAGCAAACGCAGGAGACGGTCACCGCTTATCGCAAGTCGCTCGATCTGACTACGAGCCTGTTTGAGGGAGGTGTGACATCGGAACTGGATGTGAAGCAGGCGCAGACCGCGCTGGATAGTGCCCTGACCGAGATTCCCGCTCTGCAAGAGCAGATTGGCCGGCAGGAGGATGCATTGAACATCCTGCTCGGAGAGAACCCGATGGCGGTGCCACGCGGCCTGAGCATCGAGAGGCAGCCATTGCCGCCGAGCGTGCCGGCCGGCCTGCCTTCGCAATTGCTCGAGCGGCGTCCCGACATCATCGAGGCCGCGGACAGACTAGCCGCCGCCTACGATGCGGTGGATGTCGCGCAAGCGCGGTTTTTCCCGCAGCTGTCGCTGACCGCGGCGGGGGGAGCGGAGAGTACGGGGCTCTCGCACCTCCTCTCCGCTCCCTCGGTGCTGTGGGATATCGTTGCCGGTCTCACCCAGCCGATTTTCGAAGGCGGCGCGCTGGTGGGCAATCTGAGGATCACAAAAGCCGAGCAGATGCAGGCGCTGATCGCCTACCAGGCCGCCGTGCTCACGGCCTTCCAGCAGGTCAATGATGCGCTGATTTCGTACCAGCGTACGCGCGAGCAGCTCAACGCCCAAGAGGCGCTGGTCAGCGCGGCAGAGGACTCCCTGAACCTCGCGAATCTGCGCTATCAGGGCGGGGTCGACACCTACCTGAACGTGCTCACGGCGGAAGAAAGCCTGTTCACCGGAAGAATTACCCTGGCGAGCGACCGTGGCGCGGTCCTGACAGCGCTGGTTCAGCTGTATCAGGCGCTGGGTGGTGGCTGGCAGGCCTGATGTGGGCTGGCGTTTGCGAACGGCGCAAGTGACTGTGCGACGCGCGCGAAGGTCTTCAAAGCTTTTGCACGACCACACGTCCTTTGGCATCGACGAAGATGTGATATCGATTCCCGTCGTGGCAGACGGCCGTGTAATCACTGTCGCCATTGCGCCTGGATTGGACGACTTTGTCGCAGGGCAGTCCCTGCAGGACAATCGTTGCCGTCAGGTCTCGGCTGAAAGTGGGCTCCTCCGCCCCGAAACAGGAGACCGCCATGGTACCGATGAGGGCCCAGAGATAGCGGCGCTGACGCATGGATAGCTCCGTGGTTCGAAATCAGAGTTGATTGAATTTCTCGGGATCGGCAAGGACTGCCCAAATCGCCTCGCGCGAGGCCGATATCGAGGCGGCAAGCGGGGCATCGCGATCTTGCAGCAGGCTGATGACCTTGAGCAGCAGCAACTCATACTGTTGCCGAAGCGCACTGAGCGCAGTACCCGACCGGCCTTGATGAAAAGCCTTGAACTGGGCAAGCAGATCATCCACCTGGTTTTTGAGAGACAGCTTGGTGAACAGGCCGATGGCGTTCGTATTTCTCAAACGCTGCTCCAGCGATGTCAGATCAAGCGCAGGCGCTGCGGCGGGGCTCGAGCCCGTGACGGACGCGGGCGCCGGCGGCGGGGATGCTTTGGCAGCTTGAGGTGCCGAGGGGCTGGACGCCTTCCCGGAAGCGGTGGACTTGGAATTCATGGACCCATCCGTTGTCGCTGAACGATTATTGGCATGCGGCGATCTTGTCGGTGGCGCGGGGGCAACTGTCCGAGGCGGCGCCGCAGTCGCTGGCTCCGTGACCCGTGGTAGCGCGGGCGCTGGCTGCGCTTGAGATATCACCTCGGTCCGGCCGGGCGGCACGTTCGTGCGTTGATGTGCGCAACCGGCGAGAGCAAGAGCCAAAGCGGCGCAGCCTGCAAATTCAGCCCCCGACCTTCTCGGCTGCCGGCACCGGCCTGCGCCGTCACGACTTACCGCCGATCTCCTTGATCCGCGCCTTGACCAGCTTGCGCACCAGTGCCCCCGGCAGCCCCTTATCTGCGGCGAAATGCAGCGAGCTCTTGGTCTGGTCATAGGCACCAAGATCGCGAGCGAGGGATTTGAGCGTCGCGCCGCTGAAGGGAAAATACGAACACCCTTTTGTCGTCGCACAAAAGCCCGCGACCACGACACCATTGAGGCGAAAAGCGGGGATGCGATAGCTGATGCACTCTTTCGATTGCGGAATTGCCGCATGAACTTTACGGCGAAGATCCTCCAGGGCCTGCTATCTGGCCGCGGCACCTTGCTGAGGCGGCACAACGAACATCTCATCAAAGATTCACTGAAGTACCGCCCCAGATCTCCGGCTCCACATCTGCGATCGTCTCGGTAAAATTCCATCTGTGGCCGTAAAAATCCTCCACGTCGTACTGGCGCTCACCATAGCTGTGATCCGTCGGCTGCGTGAGGACCCTGGCACCCCCGCGTCGCGATCGCTCGCAGTGACTCATCGCGTCGTTGATACGTACCTGTACCGTGATGGAATGGTTGGGGACGACGTCGCCCTCGGCGATCGTAAAGCAGCCCTCCCCGGCACGCATTTGAATTCTGTGGTTGGCTATGCGCAATCGCACGGTGAAACCAAAGGCCACACTGAGCCATTCCGCCGCTCGGCCAGGGTCGGGATAGCGCAGGACCGGAATCACCGCGCAAGGAGGAACAGACCGGTTTGAGCGCATGGCTATCTCCGCGCCAGATCGAACTGAGAATGGCATCTCGTTGGAATCTGTCCGCATGCAGTCACTGCCGACAGCTCCCACCGATACGTGCATGCGGATTCTAGCCTATAGTCCATCGTCACCGGAGGCCCCAGTATGCCCGATACGATGCTGCCATGACGGGCCAGGCAGCGGTACAGCGGCGGAAGGAGAAACGCGATGCAAAGGCGACAGCTTGGGAAAAGCGGACTTGAGGTATCAGCATTGGGTCTTGGATGCATGGGACTGAACCATGGCCTTGGCCCCCCGACGGACCACAAGACTGCCATCGATCTCATCCGGACTGCCGTTGACAAAGGCGTCACTTTTTTTGACACCGCGGAAGTGTACGGCGCCTTCACGAACGAAGAGCTCGTGGGCGAAGCGCTGGAACCTGTCCGCGACCAGGTGGTGATTGCGACCAAGTTCGGCTTCAACATCAAAGACGGAAAGATGGCTGGCCTGAACAGCCAGCCGCAGCACATCAGGGATGTCGTGGCCGCGTCGCTCAAGCGTCTGAGGACCGATCGCATCGATCTCCTTTATCAGCATCGCGTCGATCCCGAAGTGCCCATCGAAGATGTCGCGGGCACGGTCTCGGACCTGGTCAAAGAAGGTAAGGTCAGGTATCTCGGCCTGTCCGAAGCGGGCGCCGGGACCATCCGCCGTGCGCACGCCGTGCATCCCATTGCGGCGTTGCAGAGCGAATACTCCCTGTGGTGGCGTGAGCCTGAGCAAACCGTGATGCCCACCCTCGAGGAACTGGGGATCGGGTTTGTCCCCTTCAGCCCTCTGGGAAAAGGATTTCTAACCGGCGCGATCACCGAGAAGACCCAGTTCGACAAGAATGACTTCCGGTTGACCGTGCCCCGCTTCTCGGAGGCAAATCGGAAGGCGAACCAGACGATTGTTGGTGTCGTCAATGCGCTTGCCACATCAAAGAAGATCACCCCGGCGCAGATCGCGTTGGCCTGGCTGCTGGCCCAGAAACCATGGATCGTGCCGATCCCAGGCACGACCAGGAAAGCCCGCCTTCTCGAAAACCTTGGCGCAGCGGAGGTCTCGTTGAGCCGCACCGAATTGCTGGACATCGACCGGACACTGCGAACGGTAACCGTCCAGGGCGAACGCTATGCGCCGAATATGCAAGCCCTGGTGGGCCGCTAGGCTGCAGCGCTCAGCCGTGCCTGAGCCCTCCGCGCACCCCACCGGACGCTACCGGGACTGGAGAGTAACGTGAAAGCAGTGCGATTGTACGGATATGGCGGTCCTGAAAAACTGAGGTACGAGGATGACGTTCCGGATCCGGTGTTGACCGACGACGCCGTGCTGGTGGAGGCCGCTGCGACCAGCGTGAATCCCATCGATTGGAAGATACGGTCTGGAGCGCGACAAAAGGACTTTCCACTCAAACTGCCCGCCATCCTCGGCAGGGATGTGAGTGGTGTCGTGCGTCAGGTGGGGCGCAACATTCGTACCTTCAAACCGGGCGATAAGGTACTGGCGTTCGCCTGGGAGACCTATGCTGAGTTGGTGGCGGTCGAAGGGTCCATGCTCACGCATCTACCCGACGGGTTGAACCTGATCGATTCCGCAGCCATTCCACTCATAGCGCTGACAGGCGAGCAGCTGGTGCGAGTCGCAGCTCGGGCGCAGCGCGGCCAGACGCTGCTCGTGACCGGTGCAGTGGGAAGCGTGGGTCGCGCCGCCGTGCACGCTGCCAAGAAGCTTGGCGTCGACGTCATCGCAGGGGTCCGCGCCCGGCAGCTGGCGGAAGCCGGGAAGCTGGGTGTGGCCGGCATCGTGGCCATTGACGACGATTCTGCCATTGCTGGGCTCACGATGGTGGACTGTGTTGCCGATACGGTCGGCGGCGAAACCGCCGCGAAGGTGTTTACCAAGGTGAAGGGCGGTGGAAGCTTCGGCTATGCGTCGAGCGTCCCTGCCGAGTTGTCCAACCTGAATCCCACCGTCAGCGTCACGCGCGTGAATGCGCGGCCCGATGCCTCGAAAGTCCGCGAGTTCGCCGACGATGTCCGAGACGGGACCTTCGCGTTACCGATCAGCCGGCGGATGCCCCTTCGGGATGCGGGCGAGGCGCAGGAATTGGCGCAGCGAGGTGGCGGGGGAAAGATCGTGCTTCAGTGTCCTTAGGAAAGACGGAAATAGACGGCTGGCGAGCCTCTACGGCGCCGACCGGGCCAGCCACGGCGCCGTCTTCTTCAACGCATCCAGGCATCTTGAATCAATCGCCGCGCCCCGATCGCGCTCCATGAGCGCAAGGGCCTGCTCGAGAGGCATTGGGCCACGGTAGGGTCTGGCCGCGGTGATGGCGTCGAAAATATCGGCCACGGTGATGATACGTGTCTCGAGTGAGATCGCATCGCCGACCAGCCGCTTGGGGTACCCTGCTCCATCGGGCCTCTCATGGTGTGCGCCGGCAACCGGGGCGAGATCCCGGAAGATCCTCACACGCAGCAGAATCTCTTCGGTATAGCTTGCATGCCTCTTGACGGCCTCCCATTCCTTCGCATCGAGTGCACCCGGCTTGTCGAGGATGGCATTGCTGACCCCGAGCTTGCCCAGATCGTGCAGCAGCGCTGCGCGATAGAGCCAGCGGCGACGTTTCTCGCCAAGCCCGAGCTCCAAGGCGACGGCGTCGGCATACTGCGCCACGCGCTGGCTGTGCCCGTAGGTAAAGGCGCTTTTCGCATCGATGATGCCAGCGAAGGCTTCAGCGATCGAATCGACTCGCTCCTCATCGACCACGATCGCAAGGGCGTCCGGCTCGAGCTGCATCACACGTTGCTCGATGCCCTCCTCGCGCAGACCCGACCAGAACACCGGATCGGCCGCAAGCTCCAGGAACGCCTCGCATATGCGCGGATCGAACCAGGAGCCTGAGCGCCGGCGAACCTGAGCGATTGCCGCAGCCTCGCGACCCACTGCGTAAAAGACGTCGACCACCTGCGCCAGCAGCGCAATGCGCGAGGCCAGGGGTATCGCTTCACCCGAAAGCCCTCTGGGGCGCCCGTGGCCGTTCCAGTGCTCATCCAAACAGAAGATTGCCTCCGACACGGCCGCGCCGAAACCCAGGCGTCGTACGATGTCTGCTCCGCGCTCGCAACGGGTGTGCACCAGCTCCGTGGCAAGCGCTTCGCCATTTCTATAGAGATTGATCAGCCGCTTGATACGCTTGCGTACCGCCTCACCCGGCCCGGCATGCCGAAGCACGAAGCCGGCCAGCTGCAGTAGACTCTGTGAGTCGACGAGTTTGAAATCCTGCTTGGTGCGCAGCTCGTCTCCTCCATATAACTCCCACAGCCGAGCGGCATTGCTACTGCAGCCCGTGTCCTTGAGCAACAAAGAGTAAAAGAGGTCGGAGAGGGTCGCAGGCGCCAATCCGAGCATCTGGCCTACGTGCATTCCAATCCAGCAGGTACGCAGACAATGTCCCGGCGGTTGCCCCTCGGTCAGGTCGAGCGCATGGCTCAGCGCGGTGATGACCTCGGCCTGAAGCAGCATTGGATCAGCAGCCGCCGGCTCGGCCAGCGCCTCATGGGGCAACGCGAACTGATCAGCGGCGACGCTCATGGGCGCGCTCCTGGGCGGGCAAAGAAGGGTCGGGCGGCCCCCGCATGTGCCAGACCGCTGCGTACCGGGTGCCCGCGCTGATTCCTTTTAGCAAATCCAGGCGGGCGGGCTCGTGCCTGTCATCACGCTTCTCGTGCCGGAGGCGTTAAGTGAAACCCTGTGGGTCCGCGTAACGCGCCACGAGCACTGCGTTTGTACCGCCAAATGCGAATGAACTTGACAGGATGGTGCGTACCTCCGTGTCATGTCGTGCGCAGTTGGGAACGTAGTCCAGGTCGCAATCCGGCGCCGGCTGCTGCAGATGCATCGTCGGCAACAACACCTTGCGTTGCATGGACAGAAGACAGAGCACGAACTCGAGGGCACCGCTGGCTCCCAGCAGATGACCATGGATCGCCTTGGTGGCGCTGATGGGCGTGTGGTAGGCGTGCTCTCCAAAGACCTGTTTGATGGCAGCAGTCTCCACGGCGTCGTTGGCCAGGGTACCGGTGGCGTGAGCGTTGATGCAGTCGATCGAGGCGGGGATACAGGCAGCGGCCGTCAGCGCTGCCTGCAGTGCTGCGGCCTGGCCAGCGACGCTGGGCCGGGTGATATGCGCAACATCGGTTACCAGACCGTAGCCGATCAGCTCGCCATGAATGGTGGCACCACGGCTGATGGCGTGGGCCCACTCCTCCAATACCACGATCGCGGCCCCCTCCCCGAGCACCATTCCGCTGCGATCAGCTGAAAAGGGCTTGCACGACGTCGCTGCGTCCGCCGCATCGACCGTTGCAAGCGTATGCAGAGCCTCCCAGGCCTTCAGAGAGCCGAACGATAGCGGCGCTTCAGCTCCGCCCGCGAACGCCACATCCAGCTCGCCGTGGCGCAACCGGTTCCATGCCTCACCGATCGCGACGGCCGATGACGAACATGCCGTCGAATAGGTCAGATTCGGGCCCGTGATGTGAAACTCAGTGCCGATCCAGGCCGCCGCAGCATTGGTCATGCCCGTCAGAATGGTGAAGGGCTTGATACGATCGGATTGTTCCTGGTAGAGAGTGCGGTAGCCTTCGTCGTTCGACAGCGACCCACCCATGCCGCTGCCTACAAATACACCGATACGCTGCGGATCCTGATTCCCAACGTCCAGGCGTGCATGGTCAATGGCATCGCGTGCCGCGACGAGCGCAAACTGACTGACGCGATCGAGCATCCGCAATCTGGGCGGATCGAAGTGCTCATCAGCATTGAATGTGGCGGTTGCCGCCAGCGGGGCAGCCAGTCGCCTGCACCAGGGTTGCTCGAGGACGCGTACCGCAGAACGTCCGGCCACGGCGTTGGCGATCAGCTGTTCAGCGCTGTTGCCCAGGGGTGAGACGACACCGATCCCGGTGACCGCGACCCGTCTCATGCCAGCGGCGGCGCTTTGGGCTGAGCGGGAATTGCCCCGAGCGTGACACTCTCGGGGTGCTGCTTCGCGATCAGATCATCGATGTAGACAACGGCATCCGCCAGCGTCGGCAACAGCGGCGCGTCGGAAGGCAGGTGCACATGAAACTCATCCTCGATGAAGAACAGCAGCTCCACCATTCCGAGCGAATCGATTCCGAGCTGTTGCAGCGGGGCATGCGGATCGAGCCCGGTGGGGTCGATCTTATAGTGCTGTACCAGGATCCTGGACAGCTGCTCGAGCGTCGTCATGTATCAGACTCCGGGATTGGCCAGGCCGCGTATCTTGCCGCTCCAGCGCGCACTTTGCGTCAGCAGCCCCGGCAACCCTTGCAGCAGCGGGAACATCCGCGCGGCGATGGCTGGACGCATGGCCAGGTGGCCGAAGAGGGATGCAAGGCGCATACGCGCTTGAAACTGTGCACGCCATTGCGCGGCATATTGCTGATGGATCTCGCGCTGGCGGCTGCGTGCCTGCGCGCACGGCTGCAGGACATCCGGAAAGCGCAGCAGCTGCCGGCAGAGCAGCCACGCGGACTGCATCGCCATGCTGATGCCCTCACCGATGATGGGATGGGCCTCGCCAGCGGCATTGCCCACGAGGAAAGCACCCTCGGATTTGGCTGACAGCCGTACGCCGGGCCGGACCGGACCGCTCGCGATCCAGGGGTGCAGGAGCGAGGCATCAGCCAGCGCCCGTCGAACCCCGAGGCACTGCTGCTGCAGATAGCTCTCCACCACGGCCCCAGCCGATTGACCAGGCGCGGCGCGCCGACAGGCAGCGAGCCGGTCCTCGCGGATACAGCAGGCCACGGTCGCCACACCACGATCGGCCACCACCAATCCGCCATAGCCGCCGCGCAGCGAGAGCACCGGCAACACCCCCTCCTCCAGGCGTACACCGCTGAAATTGGCCTTGAACGCCAGCAGGTCACTGGCGCGCCGAGCCGCGCGCCAGCGCGCCCGCTCCGTGGGCAATGGTTGCCAGGATCCGTGTGCTGCAATGGCCACCGGCGCGCGCAACGTCAATTCCTGACCGTCGGCTGCGACGCTGACTTCACAGCGAAATGCGCCCGGGCCACCAGCGAGCCTCTGTGCGGTAGCTGGCTGCAGCACACAGGCTCCGAGTGTCCTTGCCCGCTGCAGCAGCAGAGTATCGAGCGACTCGCGCCCGAGCGCACGTCCCCAGGGGTGGCGGGAATCCCGGCGCGCCGGCAACGGGGCGCTGACGGTGCGCGTAGCGCACATCAGTGCCACCCGACGCAGTGCCGGGCCGGCCAGGCGTGAAAACTCCTCGCCCACGCCGAGCGCATCCAGCAGCGGCAGGTTGGTTGCGGCAATACACTCGCCACAGACCTTGCGGCGCGGGAAGGGTTGTTTCTCCACCAGTGCGACGGACCAGCCACCCTGCGCCAGCAGAATCGCCGCGGTACACCCCGCGGGGCCCGCACCGATGACGATTGCGTCGTAATCGCCGGGCATCAGGCGAGCCTCGGCTTCGCCCCGGCATCCCGGATAGCCTGAAACAGATGACTGAATAGTCCCGCTTCCCGCTCCCCCAGTTGCCAGTCAGCGCTCTCACGTGGCCACATCGTTGCGAGCTCCTGGCCGTGAAATCCGGCTCGCACGCTCAACACCGCGTCGTGACGCGTGATCGAACTGGCTCCTATGACCCCCATCAGGTAGCTGCCGGCAAGTGGCAACAGCGCGCGCCGCGGCTCACAGGCGAGGAACGCATCACAGCGCGCTGCGATCGCCGACATCAGCGCCGCAAGCTGCCGCTCATCAAAGTGATGCAGAAAAAGATTGGTCACGATCACATCCCAGTGCCCGGCCGCCCCGGACTGCTCGGGCGCATTCATCCAGTCAAGCACATCCCTGATCAGTGAGCGGGCAACCCATCCGAGGCTGCCGAATTTCGCGCAGGTCGCGGCATCGATGAGTGGCTGGCGATCGAGGAACGTCAGGTCGATCACCGGCCAGGTGCGGTGCGCCCGTTGTGCAAGGCTGAGCATCAGTCTGCCATCTCCGGCGCCAAGTTCCAGCACACGCACCGGCTCGCGCATCCCATGGCGCGCAAGGATCGGCCGCAGTGCCCGCAGCAGCATGCCCGGCGCCCCCATGATGCGGTTGACACGAAAGAGGTCGCGACGCGAGCGCAGCGCCTGCGGATCATCCGGTGCAAGCGCATCGAGGATCTCGCACGAGACGACGCGGTGAAATGTCATGGACCCGCCTGCGGGCCGTGGGCCGGCCGCGTGCCCACGCTCAGGCGACCTGCAGCAGCGCGCCGTGACAGCTGAATCCCGCGCCGAAGGAAGATAACCACCACCAGCCACCCGGCGCGCCATCCGCGAGCGCCGCCCGCAGCACGAAGTACACGAAGGCACTGGAGAGATTTCCGTATTCCCGCAGCGTCGCAGCACTGTACCGCAGATCCTGAACCGTCAGTCCCAGCTGCTCCTGCAGACACAGCAGCACATCTCGCCCACCAGCGTGCATGATCCAGGCGCTGATCTGGGAGATGTTCAGCTCCGAGCGCCGCAGTACCGGCTCCAGCACGCGCTGGGCATATTGTGCTGCCAGGCTGGGCACTGACCGTGTGAGTATATTTCGCAGCATGCCTTGACGCTGCTCGAACATCAATGACTCACGCGTGCTCGGATCGATGAGCGACTCGCTGTCTTTCCAGCAGATGCACCGCCCATGCGCATGCCGCCTGCGCGACAGCACTGCGGCACCGGCGCCGTCGCCAAACAGACACGCACTGACCAGCACGCCAGGGTCGTTATCCAGGTAGATCGCCGCGCTGCTGACCTCCACGCAGACCGACAGTACGTGCTCGCATTGGTCGGCGGCCAACAGAGCCTTCCCCAGCCTGATATTGGGCAACGCAGCTGCACATCCCTGGCCTACCAGATCAAAGCACTGAACGCTCGGCTTCAGATGCACCCTCTCCATCACGTAGCCCGACAGGCCGGGACACAGGTAACCAGTGCAGGTGCTTACAACGACCGCATCGATCTCACCGGCATCGACGCCAGCCTCTCGCAGTGCCTGTTCGGCCGCCCGCGCCGCCAACTCAGGCGCCGTCGCCAAGAAGCGCCGATGCAACGTATCCGGATCGATCTGAAACACTTCGCTCAGCGATCCCAGCGCGAGCCAGCGCGCCTCGATCCCATTGTCACGCTGCAGGACGGTCCTGGCGACGGCATGGGCGCGTGCGTCCAGACGGCCGAACCACTCGGAGTTACGAAATGCATCCCAGCATTGCGCCTTCGTATATCGCGTCGCAGGGGTCGCCGTTCCAAGTCCGTTTACGAACATCGCTGCCCTCGATGCAATAGGGGGACGGCCGACGCTTTTTGGAGCCGGACGCGGAATAAACCGACCAGGGGGGAGTTGTCAGGAACCAGCCGAAATCCATCATAGCACCGCGCCGCCCTCACGCGGGCTCGAGGTCGTGCCCATCACTGGCGTAGGACTGACTAACCTATTCGCCGCCCATTGGCATCAAGCAGCGCTTGCCCGTCTTCCTTAAAAAATGGTCCTTTCTGCGGTAAAGGCAGAATGTCCAGGACCACTTCCGAGGGGCGGCAGAGCCTGACACCCCAGGGCGTGACGACAATGGGCCGATTGATCAATATGGGATGCGCAAGCATCTGATCGATGAGCTGCTCGTCCGACCAGTGCGCGGCGCCCAGTCCGAGCTCAGCGTAGGGTGTGCCTTTCACCCGCAGCAGCGAGCGTGCGCTGATCCCCATCCGCTGCAGCAGATCCTTCAGCGTCGCCCGGTCCGGGGGCGTCTTCAGATAGTCGATGATGACGGGCTCGATTCCCGCGTTGCGGATCAGTCCAAGGCTATTGCGCGAGGTGCCACACGTCGGGTTGTGATAGATCGTGATTGAGACCGTCGAGACTGGGATCGATGCATTCATTTCTCTGCTCCACCGAGGGGGTCATCGCCCGGCAGACTGGCGCGAATATCGGCGGGGGGCTCGCTCACGGCATGGCCTCGTACCACGAACAGGCAGGAGGCCAGGAAGGAGGCGGCCACCGCGCCGGCCAGCTGCGCGAGAATAAAGGCCGGTACGTCCTGCGGTCGGATACCGGCAAACGTGTTCGAGAGCGCTCGCGCAACAGTGATGGCGGGATTGGCGAACGAGGTGGAAGCAGTGAACCAGTACGCTGCACCGATCCAGGCGGCGATCATCCATGGCGCATCGCGCGGGCGCTCGTGGCCCAGCACCACCAGGATGAGCCCGGCCGTTGCCACGAACTCCGCCAGCCACTGCGCCGCGCCGGCTCGCACATGCGTCGCGGCCTGAAGCAGCGGCAGGCTGAACATCGCGTGGGCCAGCACGCTGCCGGCGCAGCAACCGAGCACCTGTACCACAACGTATGCGCCGGCCATCCACCAGCCCATGCGATGACGCAGGGCCATGACCAGCGTGACCGCCGGATTGAAATGCGCGCCGCTGAGCGGACCGAGCAGGGCGATCAGGGTCGCGAGCATCGCGACCGTCGCCGCCGTATTGGCCAGCAGCGCAATCGCAACGTTCCCACCCGCCAGGCGCGCAGCCATGATGCCCGATCCGACCACGGTGGCGGCAAGCAACAGGGAGCCCAGGGCCTCCGCGGTCAACCGTCGCAGCATGCAGCCCTCGTTAGTCCGTGCCTTCGTCCAGCGTCAGGCGTGGATGGGCCAGCGCATCACGCGCGCCTTCTTTGCAGGGGCGCAGCAACGGGCTGACAATTTGAATCGCGCGCCTCATCGGCCAGACTGCAGCACTGATCGGTGAGAAAGCCCAGCAGCTGCTTCATGTGCTCGACATTCGAAATGCAGCCTGCGGCCATCGCGCTTGCAGAGCACGAGCCGCGCCATACTTCCAATGATATTGAAATATCGGCTCCCAGCCTATGCCCCTGGCGGCGGCACCGGCTTCTTTTCCAGGTAGTCGCCCGTCGGCAGTGCAGCGACATGGAAATAATTCTTCTGGGCGAGCGCTTCGTAGAGCGGTGGGGTGAAGAATGCCGAAATCCGCGATGCGATCAGGGCGGTGGCCATCATCGGGATGACCATGCCGGTGCCGTTGGTCATCTCCATCACGATTACGAACGATGTGATCGGCGACTGCGTCACCGCAGCCAGGTAACCGGTCATGCACAGGGCAATGACCGCCGCCATGGGCGCCCAGGCAAAGGCCTGGTGCACCCACTGCGCCAACCCGGCCCCGATCGATAGTGATGGGGAGAAAAGACCACCGGGAATACCGACCATGTAGGTCGCCACCATGGCACCCCATTTCGTGAGCGCATAGCTTTCCGTGAGAGGAGCCGTGCCGGTCAACAGCTGGCGCGCCTGGGTGTACCCCCCACCCCACGTTTCACCATGCGAGCCGACGCCCAGCGCCGCTACCACGAGCCCGATTGCGAGTGCATACAGCAGCGGCATGCGCTCCCGAAGCGCTATGAGCCAGCCCGGCATCCAGCGTCGCCATCGCAGCAAGGTCAGATTGAATGCTGCACCCAGAAGTCCGCAGAGCGCTGCCGACAGCATGACCGGCAGGACGAAAGCTCCGCCGAGATCATTCGGTACATTGATCTGCCCGAAGTAAAGGTAATTGCCGGCCAGTGCGAGCGAAGTCAAGCCGGAAAACACCACGGCCGTGATCATGACCCCATTGGTGCGGCTCTCGAAATCCCGGGCCAGCTCTTCGATCGCGAAGATGATTCCGGCAAGCGGGGTATTGAACGCAGCCGACAGCCCCGCCGCCGCCCCGGCCAGCAGCAGCCGTCGCTCCAGTTGCGCGCTTCGGTGTGGGTAGAAGCGCCGTACTTCCGCCATGACCGCGGCACCGATGTGCACCGTCGGTCCTTCGCGGCCAATCGTGAGCCCACCGAGCAGGCCGATCAGGGAGACTGCGATCTTCCCGATGATGACGCGCACACCGAACAGGCGCCGCATCAGCGTGAATTCCTCCTCCGCACGCGGTGCATGCAGCGCCGTGATTACCTGGGGGATGCCGCTTCCCTCGCTGCCCGTGAACCAGCGCCTGGTGAGAAACAGCGCCAGCACGGTCAGCGCCGGGGTGATGATGAAGGCGAGCCACGCGCGGTGGGCGATCCAGCCGAGGAAAATATTGGAAGCCTCGGCGCTCCACTTCGCGTACAGCACCGACACCAACCCGACCAGAACGGCGGCGCCCCAGGGCAGGCCGGCCTGCAGAAACAGCCGTCTGCTATGGGCGCGCAGCATCCAGCCTCTGGACCGGCCGCTCACGGCGGCACGCGGGCTGTCACTGTCCTCAGGCTGCGAAGGGTTCGTCGGGTCGGCGCCTGGCTCCGTCTCTGATGATGGCATTCTCGGTGGAATGCTAGCATTTTGTGAGCCATCGCGGTCCGGCCTGTCGTAATGCGAACCGCGCACAGTCCACGGTGCATGCGTGGCGGTAAAACGTGCCTCGTGGTTCGAACGGTCTAGAACTGAGGACAGGGAGCATGAAGTACGCCATCGCAATGCTGATCGTGCTGGTAGCCGGCTGCAGCAGCTATGCGCCAGACGCGGGCCATCAGATCGTGCTGGTGCGAAAGCCGTGGTTCTTCGGGCACGGCGGCATCGATCAGAGTCCGGTGACGACTGGGCGCGTCTGGACGGCTGTCACCACCGAAGGCGTGGATGTGTCGATGCAGCCGATCCGCTTCGAGCAGGATTTGGCTGACATCATGAGTTCCGACGGCGTGCCCCTCGGATTTCATGCCGTCATCACGTTGCAGGTCGATGACGCCGTTCAGCTGGTTACGAAATTCGGTCCCGACTGGTATCAAAACAATGTCGAGCAGGAATTCCAGCAATTGATCCGACAGGCCGTGCGCAAGCACGACATGAACGACGTGGCGATCAATCCCACCGCTGTGGACGACATTGACAACGAGGTACGCGGCAAAATGGAGGCCTTTTTCAAGGCCGATCAGATCCCCGTGCGCATCCTGACGATGACGGTGGGGCGCGCCATACCGCCGGATGCGATCAAGGATCAGCGCATCCAGACTGCCGCCCAGGAGCAGCGCATCCAGACCGAAAAAGAGGTGACGCTGGCCGAAGAGCAGCGTGCGAAGGCTGAAGCTGCCCGCGCAGTCGCGGACAACGCCTACCGGCAGGCCATCGGTCTGTCTCCCGAGCAGTTCATCGAACTACAGCGGATCAACATGCAGCTGCAGGTCTGCGGGCCCAGTGGCAAGTCGCAGTGCACCTTCATTCAGAACGGTGCGACCCCGGTCTATGATCTGAAACATTAGTCCGCATCAGTCGGCGCCGGGGCCCCGCAGCCCCGGGACGACCGTGGTGACGCGATCGAAGACCTGCGTGAATGTCACCCGCTGCGCGGGCGCCTTGGCCGTGATGGTGAGTGTCATGCCGTCCGGGGAAACCGTGCACAGACCGCCCTGGGTGACCTTGCCATCGGTGCGATCGGTCCATCGGAACTGATAGGCGCTGATGCGATCGAATTCGACCGTGCGTGGGGTCTTCTGACCATCGATCACGCTCCTGCCCAGCAGACCAGCGTTCCAGACCGGGTATTGCTTGCCGTCGTAGCGGGCGGCTGCGAACAGAAAACCCACCCCGCGCGGGGAAACATTGATCACGGTGTGGAACATCCAGCCATTGCCGTGGTCCTCGTACTGGCGAAACAGCTCGAATCCGTTCGGCGCACCATGCAGGTGTGATTTTTCAGGGTTGAGCTTCCAGGTGCCAACGAACGGTCGATTGCCGCTGTCCGCGTGAGCGCTGCTGACAAAACCCGCGGCTGCCAGCAGGACCGTGGCGACACCGATGAACCAGGCGCTGCGCAGCGCCGCGCTCTGAAAGCATCTCAAGGCGTCTCCTGACAGGGGCTGCTCGATGTCCCCGGCGGCTGCGGTTCCAGTGCCCAGTATACTGCGGTCCCCTGCTCTCAGTCCTCGATCGCCTGGTAGACGAGCGTCCAGAAGTCCGCGTTGATCCCGGTGATGTTGGGTGCGAAGCCCAGGCGCTGAATCATGAGAATGCCGATGAGATCCTCCCCGGGATCGGAGGACCACGAGGTGCCATAGACCCCGTCCCAGCCGAAGCGGCCGGGGTTGCTCGCGGGTCCATCTCGCCGCGTGATCATCGCCATGCCCAAGCCCCAGCCGCGCGCCTCCCAGAACGAGGGAAAGAATGCCGTGCTGCGACCCTTCTGCTCTGCCGTGAGCTGATCGGTGACCATCGCCTGTACGGTGGGGCGGGCCAATATACGGGTGTCGCCCAGACGACCCTGGTACAGCATCATCCGCGCGAAGGCATGATAGTCATGCAGCGTCGATAACAGCCCACTGCCACCGCTCGGGAAGGCAGGCGGGCGGCTCCATTGACTGTCGCGCGCATCGTCGAACAGGTCGAGGGAGCGCGTGAGCGGATTGTCCTGGTAGCAGGTGGCAAAGCGCTCGAGGTGCGCGGCTGGGACGTGGAAGCCGGTGTCACGCATGCCCAGCGGCTCGAAGATGCGCTCGCGCAGAAACTGCTCGAAGGGCTGGCCTGCTGCCCGGGCGACCAGCACCCCCGCCACATCCGCGCCGGTGTGGTACATCCAGCGCTCGCCGGGCTGATACATCAGCGGCAGCGTACCGAGCCGGCGCAGCCACTCATCGGGGGTGTGCGGGGGCATGGGCTTGCGGCCCCAGATGTGCAGGGCATTGATTGCCTGTTGAATCGGAAAATTCTCCGAAGGGCCGAGAATCGTGCCGAAGCCCATGCGAAAGGTCAGCAGGTCGCGCAGCGTGAGCGCGCGGCGCGCTGGCTCGGTGTCCTCCAACGGCCCCTCGAGCCGGTGCAGCACGCGGCGGTGGGCGAGTTCCGGCAGCCATTCATCGAGCGACTCATCCAGTCCCAGCCGCCCCTCTTCCACCAGAATCATGGCCGCGACGGCGGTGATCGGCTTGGTCATCGACGCGATGCGAAAGATGGAATCCCGTCGCATCGGTTCGCCACGATCGCGATCCTGGCGGCCGACGGTATCGACCCAGACCTCGTCGTGCCGACTGACGAGCATCGCTACGCCCGCGACCTCGCCGCGCTCCACGTAACGGGTCATGGCGTCGTGCAGCCGTCGCAACCGCGTGGCCGATAGTCCTGCTCCGCCTGCCGTGCGCATCATGTCCTCACCCTGCAGCGGCCGATTCGGGGTCGCGTCGGACCCGAGCTGCGCGAGCGGACGGTACCACCTCCGCCAGGAAACCGCCGGATTGCCGTCGCCACAGCTGGGCATAGACGCCGCCGGCGGCGAGCAGCTCCGCGTGCGTCCCGCTCTCATGGATGCGCCCGCGCTCGAGCACGATCAGCCGGTCCATGCGTGCAATCGTCGAGAGCCGATGCGCAATGGCAATCACCGTGCGCCCCTGCATCAGCGCATCGAGCTGACCCTGGATCGCCGCCTCGACCTCGGAGTCCAGCGCCGAGGTAGCCTCATCGAGCACCAGGATGGGAGCGTCCTTCAGAATGACGCGGGCGATGGCGATGCGCTGGCGCTGCCCACCGGAGAGCTTGACGCCGCGCTCACCGACATGAGCGTCATAGCCGCGTCGGCCGAGCCAGTCCTCCAGCCCGAGGATGAAATCGTGCGCCTCCGCGCGCCGTGCAGCCTCCTCGATCATCGCGCGCGTGGCCTCCGGCCGTCCGTAGCAGATATTGTCCAGCACCGAGCGATGCAGCAGGGCCGTATCCTGGGTCACCATTGCGATCTGCCGGCGCAGACTCTCCTGCGATACGCTGCCGATGTCCTGACCGTCGATGAGAATACGACCGCTGGCCGGTGCATAAAAACGCAGCAGCAGATTCACCAGCGTGGACTTGCCGGCGCCCGATGGGCCGACCACGCCCACGCGCTCGCCGGGCCGCACCGTCAGGTCGATGCCGTGCAGAACCGGCACGCGTCGCTCACGTCCATAGTCGAAGTGCAGGTTTTCGAAGCACAGCTCCCCGGCCGAAACGACGAGCTCGCGCGCGCCGGGTGGATCGGGCATCTGCCGGCTCACCGCGATGGAGCGCATGCCATCCTGCACGACTCCGACGTTCTCGAAGATGTTGGTGACGTTCTGCGCGACCCAGCCGGCCATATTTGCGATCTGCCAGGCCATGGGCAGCGCCGTGGCCACGGCCCCCACACTGACGAGGCTGTGGCGGAATAACAGGATCGCGACCAGCCCCATGCTCACGACCAGCAGTGCGTTGAGCAGCGCCAGCAGCATCGTAAAGCCGGTGGCAATGCGGGTCTGGTTGCGAAATGCCTCGGTATGCTCCTCGATGGAATCGCGTACGAAGGCATCCTCGTCCTGCGCACGCGCGAACAGCTTCACCGTCAGAATGTTGGTGTAGCTGTCCACGACGCGCCCGGTGAGGGTGGAGCGCGCCTCGGAGATCGCGCGCGAGCGCTCGCGCATGCGCGGCACGAACGCGCGCAGCAGCGCCGCGTAGGCGAGGAACCAGCCGACAATCGGCAGGGCCAGATGCCAGTTCATGGCACACAGCAGCGCCACGCTGCTGCTGCCGTAGACCAGGATGTACCAGACGGCGTTGGTGCCGGAGACCACGCTGTCCCGCAGGGCCGGACCGGTCTGGATCACGCGGTTGGCGATGCGGCCCGCAAAGTCATTCTGAAAAAAAGTCCAGCTCTGGCGCACGACGTGCCAGTGGTTCTGCCAGCGGATCATATTCGTCACGCCGGGATTGATGATCTGATTGGTGACGATGAACTGCGCGAACAGCGCCGCCGGCCGCACCAGCAGGAACACCAGCGCCATCAGCAGCAGCCTGGGGCCGGCCTCCGTCAGCAGGCGCGCCGGGTTGCGACTGTGACCGGCCACCAGGGTCACGACGCGGCCGATGAACACCGGAATCGTCACGTCCAGCGCCGCGACCGCAAGGCCGGTAACGAACAGCGCCACGACCAGCCAGCGCACCTGGCGCAGGTAGTGCCAGTAGAAATGTGCCAGCCCGCGCGTGGGGGCTTCGGTCGGCGTGAGTGCCGTCGGATCCAACAGCCGCTCGAACCAGCGCAGCATGCTCAGGCCCCCTGCCGCCGGCACGGGCAGCGGCGTGGCCGCCAGGAGATCGAAACGGCGTGCGGTGGGTGCAATGAAACCTCAACGGGCAGGGCGAACAGGGCGATGATTTCAGGGGACGCGGCGACTGGCGCGGACAACGGTCCATCGCTGCGCGAGCTGCCCGGGATGGCGCGAGCTTATCACGCAGCTGCCCTGCCAGCGGATATTTCTCGCTGATAGTATATTTATTAACAATGACTTACAAAGCCTATATAATGTAAAATATAACTCGCCGCCGGAGCCCCCTCGCCTGACAGGAACACGAGGCACGGCCGGCGCTGTCCGCGCTGCGCCGACAGGCAACTCAGTATTCCCCGCAGCACTCACGTGGTACATTTTTTTCAGGTCTCAACGCGCGCAGCATGACGCGCCCTTCCCGCTTTCCCATGGCCAACTACACTCCAAGCCGCGTCCGCGAGGGCACTCCACACAAGCTCGGCGCTGTCTGGGACGGCAAGGGCACCAATTTTGCGGTGTTTTCCGCGCATGCCACCCGCGTGGAGGTGTGTCTGTTCGATCCGCTGGGCAAGCGCGAGCTCGAGCGCCTGGCCCTGCCGGAGTACACCGATGAGATCTGGCACGGCTACGTGCCCGACGTGACGCCCAGCACCGTCTACGGCTTTCGCGTGCATGGACCCTACGAGCCCGAGGCCGGTCATCGCTTTAATCCCAACAAGCTGCTGCTGGATCCCTACGCGCGCGCCCACGTCGGCGAGCTGCAGTGGACGCCCGAGTGCTTCGGCTATGTCATCGGGGATGCGAAGGAGGACCTGAGCTTCGACGAGCGTGACAGCGCACCCTTCGTCCCCAAGTGCGTCGTGGTCGATCCCAACTTCGCCTGGAAGGGGCAGCCGCGCACGCGGGCGATCCCCTGGGACCAGACCATCATCTACGAGATGCATCTGCGCGGTTACACGCGCCAGCACCCCGCGGTCGGCCCGAAGGAGCGCGGCAGCTACAAGGGACTGGCCACGCAGGAGGTCATCCAGTACATCCGCTCCCTGGGCGTCACAACCGTCGAGCTGCTACCGATCCATACCTTCATCAACGATGCGCATCTGCTCGAGCGCGGCCTGACCAACTACTGGGGATACAACAGCATCGGCTTCTTCGCTCCCGATCCGCGCTACGCCTCCGAGCCCGAGCAGAGCCTGCGCGAAGTCAAGGAGATGGTGGCGCGCTTTCATGATGCGGGTCTGGAGGTCATCCTGGATGTGGTCTACAACCACACCGCCGAAGGCAACGAGCGCGGCCCGACGCTGTCGTTCAAGGGTATCGACAACGCCTCGTACTACCGGCTGCTGCCCGACCAGAAGCGCTTCTACATCAATGACACCGGCACCGGCAACACGCTGAACGTCTCGCACCCGGCCGTCATCCAGATGGTCTGCGACAGCCTGCGCTACTGGGCCAGCGAAGTGCACGTCGATGGGTTTCGATTCGACCTCGGCACCATCCTCGCGCGCGAGCCCAATGGCTTCGACAATCAGAGCGGCTTCCTCAAGGCCTGCCATCAGGATCCCGTGCTGCGCACGGTGAAGCTGATCGCCGAGCCCTGGGACTGCGGCCCCGGCGGCTACCAGGTGGGCGGCTTTCCCCCTGGATGGTCGGAATGGAACGATCGCTATCGCGACACGGTGCGCGATTTCTGGCGTGGCGCAGCACCGGCCAGCGCGCTCGCGCCGCGTCTGTGCGCCTCGGGAGACATCTTCAATCGCCTCGGGCGACGTCCCTTCGCCTGCGTGAATTTCATCACGGCGCATGACGGCTTCACGCTGAATGATCTGATGACCTACAACGACAAGCACAATGAAGCCAACGGCGAGGGCAATCGCGACGGCAGCAGCGACAACCGCTCCTGGAACTGCGGTGTGGAGGGCCCCAGCGACGATCCGGCCATCAACGAGCTGCGCGAGCGGCAGATCCGCAACATGCTGGCAACGCTGCTGCTCTCGCAGGGCGCGCCGATGCTGCTGGCCGGTGATGAGTTCGGCCGCACGCAGCAGGGCAACAACAACGCCTATTGTCAGGACAACCAGATCAGCTGGCTGAACTGGCACCTGACCGACAAAGGCCAGTCGCTGGTGCGCTTCGTTCAAAAGCTCACGCGACTGCGCCACAAGTACGCGATCCTGAGGCGCAATCGCTTCCTGACGGGCGATTACGATGAAGAGCTGGAGGTCAAGGATCTCACCTGGATCAATGCCACCGGCATCGAGATGCGCCCGGAGGACTGGAGCGATGGCAACATGCGCTGCTTCGGCATGATATTGGATGGGCGCGCCCGACCCACGGGTGTACGCCAGCGCGGCACCGAGACGACCATGCTGCTGGTCATGAATGCTCACTACGATGTAGTGGAATTCACCCTTCCGCCCTGCGCCGGTGGAGAGGCCTGGCGGCTGGTGCTCGATACGCGCATCCCGGACGAGGAACCGATGAGCCGCTTCGCCGTCGGAGACAAATACCAGGTGACGGGACGCTCTCTGTTGCTGTTCGAACTCGGTGCCTGAACCCGCAGCCGCAGCGCCATGGGCCGCTGCCGCTAGTTGCCGCCAGCGCGCCGCCGTCCCAACGAGGCGGTCACGTGTTTGGGATGGTAGCGGTGCAGCTCGTCGGGATTGAGGAATTCCTGCAGCGGCTTGCCGCCGCGCACGTGCTCGGCGATGACCTTGATCGACACCAGCGTGGGCACGGCGATCACGATACCGGGGATGCCCCAGAACCAGCCGCCGAACCACAGGGCCAGAAAGACGATGAGCGGATTGAGCTCCAGGCGTCGCCCGACCACCAGCGGCTGCACGATCTGGCCTTCGATCGCCGCCAATGCAAGATAGCAGCCGCCCACCGCGAACACGCGCCCGACCGTGTCAAAGGAAACGAAGGCCACCAGCACCAGCAGCAGCAACGTCGTGGCCGAACCGACGTAGGGCACGAAATTGAATACCGCTGCGACCGCGCCCCACAGGAAGGGGCTGGGCATGCCAAGCGCCAGCGTCACCCCGGCGGTAGCAAGGCCCAGTCCGATGTTGATGAGCGCGATGGAGCCGTAATAGCGCCCCACTTCACTGCGCACGGCGTGGATGAGCTTCAGCATGTGTGAGGACTGCACATCGCTGCCGAGCGCCGCGCTCATGCGCGCGAGCATCGGCGGTCCTCCGGTGAGCAGGAACATCATCGTGATCACGATGGTGACGATCTGCATGATGGCCGCGCGCGTCACATCCAGCAGCGTGAGCGCGTTGGAGGCTGTGGCGGTGTGCGCGGCCGCTGGCGCAGCCGCTGCCGGCGCCGCCGCCTGCGCCGGCGATATGGCGCGCCCTGACGGTGGCGGCCCCGACGCAATCTGATCGGCCCGGTCGGTCAGCACCTCGATGCGACCTACCAGGCGGGAAATCGGACGCAATTTCCGCTCGATGGTGCGAAGCGTGCGAGGCGCGGAATCCCACCACGTCTGCGCGGGAGTCCATACCAGGTTCACGGCCCCACCCACCAGCCCCAGCAGGCACAGCAGAACCAGGACTGCACACAGCCCGCGCGGCACGCCGCGTCGATGCAGTGACTCCACGGGGGTGGTGAGCACCAGCGAGAACAGTACGGCGAGCACCACGGGCACGAAGGCGGCATGGCCGAAATACAGCACCGCTCCGACCACGCTCAAGGCCAGTACCCGCAGCGGCACGACATTGAGCGAGCGGCGCGGGGCGCGCGTACGGGGTTGCTCTTCGACGATCCTGTCCATGACCTGCCTGTCTGCCGGCAGCTTGGCCGGGGCAGAGGGGTACTCCAAGCGGGTATCCGCCGGGCCTACGGCGGCGCTGGCCCCGGAAGTTATTGTGGGAAATAATGGTGCCCCCCTGCCCGAGCCGGCTGACGGCAGCCTCACGGCAAGGGGGTCGATACTGTCGGCAGGCTCATTCATTGCAAGGAGGCGTCATGGCCGCGCGTTCGATGGCTTCTCTGACGATCTCGTTCGGCATGGTCGCCATCCCGGTAGACCTGTATACCACCACGGTCAGTGGTGAGCGAATTTCCTTCAATCTACTGCACGGGAAGGATGGCTCGCGTGTCCGGCAACAATATGTCTGCGTGAAGGAGGGCAAGGTTGTCGAGCGCAGCGAGCTGACCAAGGGCTATGAGTTCGCGAAGGATCAGTATGTGATGTTCAGCGCCGAGGAGTTGAAGGCGCTGGATGAGGTCGGCACCAACAGCATAGATATTGTTGAATTCGTGCCGCTCTCCTCCGTCGATCCGGTGTTCTTCGAGAAGAGCTACTATCTGGCCCCAGCCAAGGGCGGCGCTCGTCCTTATGCGCTGTTGGCCGCTGCGCTGCGAGATACCGAGCGCTGCGCCGTGGGACACTGGGCCTCCCACGGACGCGACCACATGATCATTCTGCGGCCGCGTGGCGATGCCCTGGTCATGCACCAGCTGCTGTTTGCCGCCGAGGTGCGCCCCATCGAGGATATCGGCTCGCTGCCGAGCGAGGTACGCGACGCCGAGCTGAAGCTTGCCCGCCAGCTCATCGAGCAGCAGGCCGCCGACGCGTTTGATCCCAGTCAGTACGTCGATGAGGTCCACCAGAGAATCGAAGCGGCGATCCGCAAGAAAGTCGAAGGCCACGAAATCTCCCTGTCCGAGCCGGCACGGGCCAAACCGAGCAACGTCATCGATCTGACAGCCGCGCTCAAGGCGAGCCTCAGCGGCAAACAGGAAGCGAAGCTTGGACCGCGCAAGCCCGCCAAGCGCGTCGAGCGGCGACCCGCCGCGCGCAGCAGGAGCTCGCGGGGTTGAAGGGATCGGGGCAGCGGCGGGTGCGCCGACCGCAGCCCGACGCCGCCGGCGCGGCAAGTGCGCAGCGTGCGCCGCTGCAGCACTTTGGCACCGCCGACGTCACGCGCATCGTGGGCATCTCCCAGGCCGCGCTGCGCGCCCTGGTACGTGAGCGCCACGTCTCGCCCGAGCGCGGAGCGCGCGGCGCACTGCGCTTCACTTTTCAGGACCTGATTGCCCTGCGCACCGCGCGCGCCCTGTCCGCGGCCGGGCTGCCGACCCGACGCATCACGCGTGCCCTGCGCGAGCTGCGGCAACACCTGCCAGCGCAGTTGCCGCTTTCGGGACTGTCGATCCGCGCCGGCGGCGAGCACGTCATCGTGCGCGAGGCCGGCGCCGAGTGGGAAGGCGGCTCCGGTCAATACCTGTTGTCCCTGGAGGTCACGCTGGATCGCCGCGGGCTGCGCCTGACCGAGCCCGCCAGCGCATCACCCTCGACCCTGCGCCCCGCCCCGTCATCGGCGACTCCATCGGCGACTCCATCGGCGGCATCATCCGCAGCGCCATCGGGCGACGCCGGGCATGCGACGCCTGCGCCGGGCTCCAGCGCGGTGGGCGAGGACGTGGAATTACTCTTTTGCGACGCGCTCGACAGCGAGGATGGCGATGCAGCGAGCGCCGTGCTGCTCTATCGGCGCTGTCTGAACGTCGATCCTCGCCATGTGGAGGCGCGGATCAATCTGGCGCGCCTGCTGCACGAGAGCGGCGACATCGCGGCCGCCGAGCGACTCTATCAGCACGTCACCTGCCGCAACGATGCCGTTGCACAGTTCAATCTGGCCGTGCTGCTGGAGGATCAGGGCCGTCTGCCCGAGGCCATCGAGCGCTATCTGTCGGCGCTGGCGCTGGATCCGGGTCTGGCCGATGCCCACTACAACCTCGCACGTCTGTACGATCTGCAGGGCAACGCGCCGCACACGATTCGTCATTTGCGCGCTTTTCAGCGCCTCGCCTCGCCCGCGCTGGATTGATCATTGCGGGGCTGGGATTCGGCGTACGCAGCGTGATGTGCTCAGCGAGCTCCTGGTGCGCTACCCACATCTTCTCGACCGGCACCCTGTGCCCGATGGCGCGCTCAGCCTCGCGCGCTCAGGCTCGCCCGCTCAGCCGCCGCCCCGCTGCAACATCGGTCCATCCATGCCGAGGATGGCATTGACGAGGGCCAGATGCGACAGCGCCTGCGGGAAGTTGCCGCACAGCCGCCGCTCGTGAAGGTCATACTCCTCGGCGAGCAGTCCCAGATCGTTGCTCACGGCGAGCACCCGCTCGATGGCGCTGCGCGCCTCCGCCAGTCGCCCCTGCAGGCGGCGGCAGTCGGCGAGCCAGCAGGTGCAGGCCAGGAAGGCGCCCTGACGCCTGCCATGCGGGTAGTCATGCCGCATCACCAGTCCGTCATGCAACAGCTCACGCTCCACCGCGGCAATCGTGCCCGCGATGCGCGCATCCTGAACCGGCAGAAAACCCACCAACGGCAGCAGCAGCAGACTGGCGTCGAGCGCATGGCCGTCATAGTGCTGCACGAAGTGGCCGCGGGCGGCATCGAAACCCTGCTGACAGACCTGGGCGTGGATCCGCTCACGCAGCGCCGTCAGCCGCGCGATGGATGAGTCGGCGGCAAGTCCATATCGGCGCGCGCTGCGCAGGAAACGATCGATGCCGACCCAGGCCATGACCTGCGAGTAAACGTAGCGTTGCGGCTGCTCGCGCGATTCCCAGATCCCCCGGCCCGGCTCGTCCCAGATCGATTCCAGATATTCGACGATGCCGCGCTCCATCTGCCTGCCGTGCTCGATTTGCGGGATGCCCGCGCGCGTCGCGAGCTCCATGGCGTCGAGCACCTCGCCGTAGATGTCGATCTGGCGCTGGTAGGCGGCGGCGTTGCCGACGCGCACCGGCCGCGCGCCCTGAAAGCCAGGCAGCCAATCGAGCGTGTACTCATTGACGTCGCGTCCGCCATCGATGCGGTACATGGTGCGCATCTTCGACGGCTCGCCGCCCAGCGCGCGCAGGATCCAGTCGCGCCAGCGTTCCGCCTCCTCACGAAAGCCGGCATTGAGCAGCGCCGTCAGCGTGAAGGTTGAGTCACGCAGCCACGCGAAGCGGTAATCCCAGTTCAACGGACCGTGCAGCTGCTCGGGCAGCGATGTGGTGGGCGCCGCCAGCAATCCACCGCTCGGCCGATGGATCAGCGCGCGCAAGGTGAGCAGTGAACGTCGCAGCGGCCCGGGCCAGTCGCTGGGACGCTGCAGGTGTGAGATCCAGTCGCTCCAGTAGGCGGCGGTGTGCTCGAGCAGCGCCTGCAGATCGAGCTCATCGCGCAGGATGCTGGCACCGGCCTGCGCGCTGTCGCAGCTCAGCACGAAGCTCGCGTGCTGTCCGCTCTCGAGGGCGAACTGCGCGCCGCAGTGCTGACCCTCGATCTCCAGCGGCACGGAGGCGCGGAGCACGAGCTCATCGGGTCCGGCCTGCAGCCGAGCGCCGCCCTCGCAGGCCACGATCCACGGCGCCAGCGAGCCATAGTCAAAACGTGGCGCGCAGCGCATGCGCAGGACCGTCCGCCCACGCAGACCCGTCACCAGTCGAACCAGGGTGGGAGTGCTCGTCTCGAGCGGCATGAAGTCGGTGATGCGCACCGAGCCCGCGGCCGTATCGAACTCGGTTTCCAGGATCAGCGAGTCGCCCGCATAGCGACGCGCGGCCCGCGTCTCAGGCGCCAGCGGTGCGATGGCAAAAAACCCATGACGCTCGTCGCCCAGCAGACGCGCAAAGCAGGCGGCGCTGTCGAAGCGCGGCCAACACAACCAATCGACCGAGCCATCGCGACCGACCAGCGCAGCGCTGCGGCAATCGCTGATCAGCCCGTAGTTCTCGATGCGCCGCTCGGCGCTGTCAGCAGTCACTGCTCGCCCTCGCCCATGCCGAATGGCTCGATGGCCTACATTAGCCCAATCGGGGCGGTGATAAGTTCATTCCAATTGTAGGTGCATGCCAGAGTCGTCTGTCGGTCTGCATCTGCCAACTCAACGGAGAGCTCGCCATGGCGATGAACGTCAGCGAATTCGTGTGGCAACGGGTGTACGAGTGGGGCATCCGACGCGTGTTCGGCTACCCCGGCGACGGTATCGGCGGGCTGGATGTGGCCCTCGAGCGCGCCAAGGATCAACTGCAGTACGTGCAGGTGCGTCACGAGGAGATGGCCGCCTTCATGGCGGGCGCGCATGCCAAATTCACCGGCGAGGTCGGCCTCTGCTTTGCAACGTCCGGACCCGGTGCGATTCACCTGTTGAATGGACTCTATGACGCCAAGATGGATCACGTGCCGGTCGTGGCCCTGATCGGCCAGCAGGCACGCTCCGCGCTCGGAGCGCACTATCAGCAGGAGGTGGACCTGCAGTGCCTGTTCAAGGACGTCGCCTCGGATTTCATTGCCACCGCCTCGGTGCCGAGTCAGGTGCGCCACCTGATCGATCGGGCGATTCGCATCGCCGGCAGCGAGCGCACGGTCACGTGCGTGATTCTGCCGAACGACCTGCAGGAGCTGCCGTACAAGGACCCGCCCATGGCCCATGGCAACACGCACACCGGCCTCGGCTATGCCGGTCCCGCGCTGCTGCCCCAGGAGGGCTGGCTGCGTCAGGCCGCCGACGTCCTCAACGCCGGCCAGCGCGTCGCGATGCTCGTGGGCGCCGGTGCCCTGAAGGCCACCGATGAGGTCATAGCGGTCGCTCAGAAGCTGCAGGCGGGCGTCGCCAAGGCGCTGCTCGGCAAGGCCGTGCTGCCCGATGACCTGCCCTGGGTCACCGGCTCGATCGGCCTGCTGGGCACCAAACCCTCCTGGGATCTGATGCAGGAGTGCGACACCTTCCTGATGGTCGGCTCTGCCTTTCCTTACAGCGAATTCCTGCCCAAGCCCGGCACTGCACGCGGCGTGCAGATCGATCTGGACGCCACCATGCTCAGTCTGCGCTACCCGATGGAGGTGAACCTGGTGGGGGACGCCGCCGTGACGCTGCGCGCCCTGCTGCCGCTGTTGCAGGACAAGGCCGCGGGCGACTGGCGCAAGCAGATCGAGACCAATGTCACCGAGTGGTGGAAGACGCTCGAGGAGCGAGCGCTGCAGCCAGCCGATCCGATCAATCCGCAGCGCGTCTTCTGGGAGCTCTCCAAGCGCCTGCCCGAGAACTGCATCATGACCGGAGACTCCGGCACCGTCGCCAACTGGTACGCGCGAGATATCCGCATGCGCCGCGGCATGATGGGCTCGCTGTCAGGCAGCCTCGCCTCCCTCGGCGCGGCTACACCGTATGCGATGGCGGCGAAGATGGCGTATCCCGATCGCGTGGTCATCGCCTTCATCGGCGATGGCGCCATGCAGATGAACGGGCTCAACGTCATGATCACCATCGCCAAGTACTGGAAGCAATGGGCCGATCCGCGCCTGATCGTCATGGTGCTCAATAACCGTGATCTGTCCCAGGTTACCTGGGAGGAGCGCGTGATGATCGGCTCGGGCAAGACCGAAAGTACGCAGAGTATTCCGAACTTCCCCTATCACACCTATGCGGAGCTGCTGGGCCTCAAGGGCATCTTCGTCAATGATCCGGACAAGCTCGGGGCGGCCTGGGACGAGGCGCTCGCGGCCGATCGCCCCGTGATCCTCGAGTGCTACACGGATCCGAACGTACCGCCACTGCCGCCGCACATCACGCTCAAGCAGGCCAAGAGCTTCATGGAGAGCATCGCCACGGAGCCGGAACTCGCCGAGGTGCTCAAGAACAGCGCGCGGCAGGTCTTCTCGCACCTCATCCCAGGCGGCAAGCACTAGTCGCCGGCAGCTGCAGCGGTCGGTGCGCCATGGTAGCGGAGGTTCCCGTCACTCGTGTTTCGGCCGCTGCGTATACGATCCCCACCGATCTACCCGAGGCGGACGGCACGGCGCAGTGGGATTCAACGACCCTGGTGGCGGTGCATGTCGAGGGCGGCGGCCGCCGCGGTTTCGGCTACAGCTACACGCATGCCTGCGCGGCAGCTCTGATCGACAGCAAGCTTGCGCCGCTGCTGGTGGGACTGGAGGCGCTGGATCCGCCGGCAGCCTGGCGCACCATGCAGCGCGCGGTCCGCAATTTCGGCCGCGAAGGCATTGCGGGGACGGCGATCAGTGCCGTGGACGTGGCACTGTGGGATCTCAAGGGACAGCTGCTCGAGCGCTCCCTGGCGGACCTGCTCGGCTGCTTTCGCCTGCAGGTTCCGATCTACGGCAGTGGGGGTTTCACCAGCTACGATGAGGCGCAGCTCACGCGCCAGCTCGCCGGATGGGTCGAGAACGACGGTTGCCGCTGGGTCAAGATGAAGATTGGCACGCATGCGCTGCAGGATCCGGCACGCGTGGCCGCGGCCCGCGCCGCGATCGGTTCGGCCGGGCTGTTCGTCGATGCCAACGGCGCCTATAGCCTTACGCAGGCGCTGCAGCTCGGCGCTCGCTTCGCCGACGAGCAGCAGGTCAGCTGGTTCGAGGAGCCGGTGTCCTCCGATGATCTGCGCGCTCTTGCGCAGATTCGTGCGCGCTCGCCCACGGGCATGGAAATCGCCGCCGGCGAGTACGGCTACACGCCGCAGTATTTCCAGCGCATGCTGGCCGCGGGTGCCGTCGATGTGCTGCAGGCCGACGCAACGCGCTGTGGGGGTGTGACCGGCTTTCTGCAGGCGGCGGCGCTGTGCGAGGGCCACCAGATCGATCTGTCGGCACACTGCGCCCCCTCCCTTCACTGCACGCTCGGCTGCGCCGCGCCGCGCTTTCGGCACATCGAGTGGTTCCACGATCACGTGCGCATCGAGCAGATGCTGTTCGACGGCGCCCCCCGGCCGCAGCAAGGCGTGCTATCGCCGGACCGCGCGCGCCCAGGCGTCGGGCTCAGCTTGCGCACGGCTGATGCCGCGCGTTACGCCGTGAAGGCGCAGGGGTAGGCCCTCGCATGAGCTCGCGTCAGCCACCCGCGGCGCTGCTCTGGGCCACGCTCGGCGCCGTCGTCATCGGTGGTGCGGGCCTTGCGCTGCGCTCCGGGCGCCGCGCTGCACGCCCGCTGCCGCTGGCGCTGCACCCCGGCCGCAGCAGCACGGTGCGTGCGGCGCGCCGGTTGAACCGTGCCGCGGGCGTGCTGGCCACCTCGGTGCTGGCCGACAGCGCCGTCGAGCACTACCGCGGCTCCTTCCATAACCGCGCAATGATCGCACCATTGATCAGTGGCGGGTTGTCGCTGGTGGTCAGCCTGCACGGCAACGCCGACAAGCGCGCCGGCGCGCACAGCGTGCGCGATGCGGTCTATGCCCTCGCCCTTCTGACGGGCCTCATCGGTACCGCCTTTCATCTCTACAACGTGGGCAAGAAGCCCGGGGGCTTTCGCTGGGAGAACCTGTTCTACGGGGCACCCCTGGGCGCGCCGGCCGCGCTGCTGCTCTCGGGCAGCACCGGTTATCTGGCCGAGCGCGTGCGTGACACCCCGCGCGGCCGTATCCCGCGCATCGCAGGTTTTCCGGCGGGGCGCACAGTTGCCGCCGCCACGGCGCTGGGACTGCTCGGCACGGTTGCCGAGGCCGGTCTGCTGCACTTTCGTGGCGCCTTCAACGATCCATTCATGTTTGCTCCGGTCACACTGCCACCCCTCAGTGCACTGTGTATGGCAAACGCCGCGTTAGGCCCCCGGCGCCGACAGCGCTGGCTCACGCGCGCGCTGCTGCGTCTGACGGTCTGCCTGGGGCTTGCCGGAGTGGGCTTTCACCTGCGCGGTATCAACCGGCAGATGGGCGGCTGGCACAACGTCCGGCAGAACCTGCTCAACGGACCGCCGATTCCCGCGCCCCCGAGCTTCAGCGGCCTGGCCCTCGCGGGGCTGGCCGCGCTCGGGTTGATGGAGGATCACCCCGATGGCTGAGCGCTATCCTGGCTATGACGTGCTGGCCAAGCGCAACACCCCCTCCTGGAATGCCAAGACGCGGGAGGTCATCGATGCGCGGCTGGCGGTGAGCCGAGAGCCACGCTTCTTCAGTCCGGGCGAGTGGCGCACGCTCTGGGCACTGTGCGATCGGATCGTGCCGCAGCCGCGGGATCGGGCACCTGTGCCGCTGCCGGCGTATGTCGATGAGAAGCTATACACCGGGCAGCTGGATGGCTATCGCTATGCCCAGCTGCCTGTGCAGGGGGAAGCCTGGCGACGCGGCCTCGCCGCGCTGGAGGCCGAGGCTCAAAGCGCCTGCGGCGCCCCCTTCACGCAGCTCGATCCGGCGCAGCAGGATGCGCTGCTGGGCCGTATGCAGCGCGGAGAGCTCACGAATCCCGCCTGGCAGGGCATGCCCTGCCAGCTGTTCTTCGAGCATCGCGTGCTCCCGGATATCACGCACGCCTACTACGCGCACCCGACCGCGTGGAACGAGATCGGCTTCGGCGGACCCGCCAGTCCGCGTGGCTATGCGCGCATGGGCCTGGATCGACGCGATCCCTGGGAAGCACCACGCGCACTGCCGACAACCCACGGCACGGCCTCGGCACAGGGGCATCGCAGTGACGGATGATCCACGTGAGTCACCCCGGGCGGCGCGCGGCCGGGCACCGGATGTGTTCCGCCCGGGCGGCTGGGTACCGATGCGCGAGTTTCGTGACGATGAGCTGGTCGACTTCGCCGTGGTGGGCACCGGGGCTGGCGGGGCGCCACTGATCGCGCGCCTGGCCGAAAGCGGCTTCTCGGTGGTGGGCCTGGATGCCGGGCCCTACTATCGCCCGCTCGAGGACTTTGCCTCCGATGAGCGCGAGCAGTCCAAGCTGTACTGGCTCGACGAGCGCATCGTCGAAGGCGCCAATCCCATCGTCATGGGAGGCAAGAACAGCGGCAAGGCCGTCGGCGGCAGCACAGTGCATTTTGCCATGGTGTCGCTGCGCTTCCGGCCCGAATGGTTTCGCTCGCGCAGTCTGCTCGGTTATGGCGCGGACTGGCCGGTGGACTGGCGCGAGATGTGGCACTACTACGGCATCGCCGAGCAGGCGCTGCGGATCGCCGGTCCGGTGCACTATCCCTGGGGTCCCTGGCGGCCGCGCTATCCCTATCGTGCGCACGAGCTCAATGGTGCAGCGGAGCTGCTGGCGCGCGGTGCGGAAGCACTCGGTATGCGCTGGACCCCCACGCCGCTCGCCACCGTCTCCGCTCCCAGGGCGCACGATCATGGACGCTCCCCGCCGTGCGTCTATCGCGGCTTCTGCCGCTTCGGGTGCTCGACCAACGCCAAGCAGAGCCAGCTGGTGACGTTCATCCCGCGCGCCCTCGCCGCGGGCGCCGAGATCCGCGATCTGGCGATGGTCGGTCGCATCGAGGTCGGCGCCGACGGGCGGGTCAGCGGCGTGCACTATCACCGCGAGGGACGCTGGCACTTCCAGCGCGCACGTCACGTCGTGGTGGCCGGCTACGCCATCGAAACCCCGAGGCTGCTGCTGGCGTCGGCCACCGATCGCTACCCCAATGGCCTCGCCAACAGTTCCGGACTGGTGGGCCGCTACCTCATGACCCAATCCAACCAGGCCGTGTTCGGCACCATGGCGCAGGAGGTGCGCTGGTACAAGGGACCGCCATCGCTGGCGGTCACCGAGCACTGGAACTACGACGATCACAAGGACTTCTTCGGTGGATACTGCTGGATGGCACAAGGGCCGCTGCCGGTAGAGTGGGCCACCATCCAGACCAGCGCCCGCGGCCTCTGGGGCCAGGCGCTGCGCGATGCGATGGAGAAATATAACTATCAGGTCGGCCTGAAGATGGTCGGAGAGATGCTGCCCGATGAGCGCAATCGCGTGACGCTCGCCGAGGAGAAGGATCAGTATGGTCTGCGGGTGGCGCGCATCCACTATTCCTGGGGTGCGAACGACAAGGCGCTCATCCAGCATGCACTCGACCAGATGCAGATGAGCCTCGAGGCCGTGGGTGCCAGGGATCTCTTCCGACAGGAAGACGACACCAATCATCTGGCCGGCACTGCGCGCATGGGAACAGACCCCGCCAGCAGCGTCGTCAATCCGGATGGACGCAGCTGGGATATTCCCAATCTGTGGGTTTGTGATGGGTCGGTGTTCCCCACGACGGGCGGGGTGAACCCATCCCTGACCATCACCAGCCTGGCGCTGCGCATGGCCGACCGCATCCGCGCGCTCGCGGCGCGCAGCGAGCTCTAGCGCCCGCGCTGCCGAAGCAGTTGCATTTGGGCGCGCAGGCGGCACACAGTACGCCCGCGCACATTTGCAGCGCGAGAGGGAGCATTCATGAAGGGACTTCATCCGGGACTGCGCCGGTTCTGGCTGCTGGCGGCGCTGGCCGGCCTCGGATCCGTGAGCGCGCACGCCACGACGATCGTCGTCTACGGGGCCAGCGGCTCCATCGGCAGCGTCATCACGCAGGAAGCTCTGCGCCGCGGCGATACGGTCATTGGTGTCGCGCGCGACGCTTCCAAAATGCATTTCAGCCAGCACAACTTCATGGCGGTGGCGGGCGATGTGACCAATCTCGCTTCGTTCAAGACCATCACGCACGGCGCCGACGCCGTCATCATCTCCGTGGTGGGCAACGGCGAAGGCAACAAGCCAGAGAACTCCACCCAGGCCGTGGCTGCGAAAGTCGCAGTCGAGGCCTATTCCGGAGTGCAGCGCAGCCCCCACGTCATCGAAATCGGCGGTGCGACCACGATGTACGAGAGCCGCGCGGCAATGCTGGCTCATCTGCCAGCCCCCGCGCCGCCCGGCAGTGCGATGTACGGGATGTTCGTGGGACATCTGGTCGCGCTGCAAACCTACCGTGCCAGCCGGATCCACTGGACGGTGCTCACGCCACCGCTGCAGATCCAGGGCTGGAGCGCCACCGCGGCCCCGGTGCCAAAGCGCACCGGGAAGTATCGCGTGTCGACCACGGATCTGGTGCGCGACTCACAGGGTCAAAGCGTGATCAATATTGCCGACCTTGCCGTGGCGGCGGTCGATGAAGCCGAACATCCGCGCTTCGTCGGTCGGCGCTTTACGGTCGGGTACTGAGGCACCAGGCGCAGCATGCCCTGGTACGACTATCTGCTGGACTTCTTCGGCGGAGCCTTTCTCTGCAACGCGCTGCCGCATCTGACACGGGGGCTGTGCGGCAGCGCCTTTCCCACACCCTTTGCCCGTCCGCCCGGCCGCGGGCTCTCGCCTGCGTGGCTGAATGTGCTCTGGGGCCTGTTCAATCTGGTTGCAGCCTATGCGCTGCTACGCTACGGACGGTTTTCGCTTGGCAGCTGGCTGACGGTCATCGTGACATTCGTCGGCGCGCTGTGCATCGGGTGGCAGCTTGCCGTGACCTTCGCGAAAGTCGCCAAACCCTCGTGATCGACCCTGCCTGCGTGCCAGACGCCCAGGAAGCGCTGGCGGACGCCCGGGTGGCCCACGTCATGCCGCAGCTGACCCAGGCTCAGCTCGCGCGGCTCATCCGTCGGCACGTCGGCCGCGAGCTCTACGATGAGTCCGCAACGCTCGCGCCGCACGGCGTTGCGGTGTACTCGCTCTCCGACCCGGGCGATCTGCGGGTTCTGCGCTATATCGGCCAGAGCTCAGCCCCGCGGCGCCGATTTTTCCAGCATCTCAACGCCTCCCGCCTCTGGCTGCCCGACGAGCGCGCCTGGTGGATCAAGGACCCGAAGCTGCGGCCCCTGTATGGCTGGATCCGCACCCTCTACCGCGAGCGGGCGCATCTGCCGACCATGGTGATCTGGGAGTGGGTCGAGACCGTCACCCTGGCACGGATCGCCGAGAGAAATCGCATCTTCGACACCCTCTCGCAGGGGTTGCCGCTGCTCAATGTCGAGGCCGAACGCCGCGCCCCGCAACTGCAATTGCTTTGACGGTGCCTAGCGTGGCGCCATGCGCAGGGCACCATCCAGACGAATGGCGGCAGCGTTGAGATAGCCGTTGCGGCAGATCTCCAGCACCAGGGAGGCGAATTCCTCCGCGCGTCCCAACCGCGGCGGAAACGGAATGGCCGCGGTCAGCCCCTCGCGCGTCGCCTCCGAGGCCCCGGCGAGCATCGCGGTGTCGAAGACGCCTGGCAGGATGGCATTGACACGGATACCCTCGGCGGCCAGATCGCGCGCCACCGGCACGGTCAGCGCCAGCACACCGCCCTTGGAAGCCGCGTAGGCGGCCTGGCCGATCTGCCCTTCCTGCGCGGCGACCGAGGCGGTATTGACGATGACGCCGCGCTCGCCGTCGCGGTCCGGTGTGAGCGCGAGCATGCCCGCGGCCGCGTGCGTGATGCAGCGGAAGCTGCCGGTGAGATTGACGGCGACGACGCGCTCGAAGACGTCCATCGGGAAGCCGCGGATGGCGCCGCTCTGCCGGTCGCGCCCCGCGGTACGGGCCGCGGCCAGAATGCCGGCGCAGTTGACGAGGATGCGCTCCTGGCCGTGTGCGGCACGCGCCTGCGCGAACCCTGCGGCGACGGATTGCTCGGAGCAGACGTCCACACGTACGAAGCAACCACCGATTTCGGCGGCGAGCGCCAGCCCCTGCGGCTCGAGCAGGTCGAACACCGTGACCCGTGCGCCCGCGCCCGCCAGCGCACGCGCGCTGGCGGCACCCAGACCCGAGGCGCCTCCGGTGACGACAGCAGCGACGGAAGGTTCCAGGCGCATCTGCCCGGAGCCGGCGCGCGCCTAGGCTGCGCCGCCGCGGCGCAGCCCCGCCTGGGCAGCCGCCGGGGCATCCGGCGCCACGGGAGGCAGCGTGCTGAGCAGTGCCGCGAGCTTCTGCGCATCGAGGGGCTTGACCCAGTGTGAGTCGAAGCCGGCCTCGCGCGAGCGGCGCCGATCGGAGTCCTGTCCCCAGCCCGTCACAGCCACCAGCACCATGGCCTGACCCCACGGCTCGGCGCGAATGCGCCGCGCCACCTCATAGCCATCCATGCCCGGCATGCCGATGTCGAGCATGACCAGATCGGGCTGCTTCTCGGCCGCCAGCGCGAGCGCCTGCAGTCCATCGGGGGCCTGATGGGTCTCATGGCCCACCAGCTGCAGCAGCCGGGCGAGACTCTCGAGTGCGTCGCGGTTGTCGTCGACGACGAGGATCCGGCGGCGCGGTCCCGCAGTGACTGCCGCGGCCGAGGGCGCGAGCATCGAGGGCAGAGATTCGGAGGACACGCGCGGGAAGCGCACCGTGAATTCGCAGCCCCGGCCAAGGCCGTCACTGCGCGCTTCGACCTCTCCGCCATGCAGTTCCACCAGACGTTTGACCAGCGCCAGTCCGATGCCCAGCCCCGTCTGGCCGCCCGGATCGCCGCGCGAGGCCTGGGCGAAAAGATTGAACACGGTCGGGATCAGATCCGGCTCGATACCGATACCGTTGTCGCGAATGCGGATCTCGATCTGCTCATCACGCAGGCCGGCGGTGAGCTCGATGCGTCCTCCCGGTTTGGTGTACTTGACGGCATTGTTCAGGATGTTGCCGACGATCTGGATCAGCCGGGTCGGGTCACCATCGATGTACAGCGGCTCCTCGGCCACGTCGAGCACCAGGGCGTGTCCCTGGCGTGACAGCGCCGGCTGCACCGTCTCCACGGCGCGAGCCACGATGCTCGCCAGTGCCACCGGCTCGCGCGCCAGATTGATCTTGCCGCGCGTGATGCGCGCCACATCCAGCAGGTCGTCGATCAGTCGTGTCAGGTAGCCGAGCTGCCGCTCGATCATGTCGCGCGCCCAGCTCAGCTGCGCCTGGGGCAGCTGCGGATTGCGCATCAACTGCACCGCATTGTGGATCGAGGCGAGCGGATTGCGCAGCTCGTGCGCGAGCATCGCCAGGAACTCATCCTTGTTGCGATTGGCCTCGCTGAGCGCCGCGTTGAGCTTCTCGAGCTCGCGCGTCTTCTCCGCCTGCAGCGTCGAGTGCGCCTCGGCCAGCTGCACATTGGCCTGCGCCAGGCCGCGATTGAGCTTCTGCAGCTCGCGGCGCTGGCAGTACAGCTCCACCAGCACCGCGACCTTGGTGCGCAGGATGGCCGGTACCACCGGGATGGCCACATAGTCGACCGCGCCCAGGGTGTAGCCGCGCAGCCGGTCGAGCTCGCTGATGTGCACGCCGGTGATGAAGATGATCGGCGTCTTCTCGAAGCGCGGGTGCTCGTGAATCATGCTGGCGACTTCGAAGCCGTCCATGCCGGGCATGTTCACGTCCAGCAGCACCACGGCATATTCGTCGGCCATGAGCCGCTCGAGCGCGTCGGTGCCGGAGCGCGCGGTCACGAGGTTGTGACCGAGCTCACCGAGAATCGACTCGTAGGTCATCAGCCTCGCCGGCTGATCGTCCACGAGCAGGATGTTGACTTTTTCGCCGCTTGTTTCGCCGATCGTGTCGCTCATGCTCTTACCCGCTGCTGCGCCATGCGTGGCGCCGCGCCGCTAGCGGTGTAACCACATCCGCACCAGTGACAGCAGCTGCTCCGTATTCACAGGCTTGGCAACATAATCGGACGCCCCTGCTTCCAGACATTTTTCCCGGTCCCCCTTCATCGCCTTGGCGGTGAGGGCAATGATCGGCAGCCGCCGGAATTCCGACTCCGAGCGGATACGCCGTATGGTCTCATACCCGTCCATCTCCGGCATCATGATATCCATCAGCACCAGAGCCAGGTCCGGGGTGCTCTCGATGAGGCGGATCGCATCGCGGCCGTTGTTGGCGCTGATGACCTGCATGTTGTGGCGCTCGAGCAGGCTGTTCAGGGCGAAGATGTTGCGGATATCGTCGTCCACGACCAGCACCTTGCGGTTCTTGAGCGCCTCATCGCTCTGATGCAGGCGCTCGATCATCTTCTGCTTGGAGGCCGGCAGCTCTGCGACCACGCGGTGCAGAAACAGGGCCGTCTCATCCAGCAGCCGCTCGGGCGACTGCACGCCCTTGAGCACGACACTCTTGGCCTTGCGTTTGAGCTCAGTCTGCTCCGTATCGGACAGCTCGCGGCCGGTGAAGACGACGATCGGCACTTCCTGCAGCCGCTCATCCTGCTGCATGCGGTCGAGCAGCTCGAAGCCCGACATGTCCGGCAGCCGCAGGTCGAGCACGATGCAGTCGAAGTTATGCTGTGCCAGGATCGACAGCGCCGCCTCCCCTGAGCCTACCGTGGTGATCTCGATATCATCGTGCGCGATGAGCTCGCGGATGCTCATCTGCTCGGCCGGATCGTCCTCGATGACCAGCAGCTGGCGCACGCGCGGTGCGGTGAACTGCTTGATGCGGTCGAACGCAGCCTCCAGCCCATCGGTGGTCAGGGGCTTGCGAATGAACGAGAACGCACCACGCTCGAGGCCATACTGGCGCTCCTCCTCCACGGTGAGGATCTGCACCGGCACGTGCCGGGTCGCCGGATCACGCTTGAGCTGATTGAGCACCGTCCAGCCGAGCATGTCGGGCAGGAACACATCCAGTGTGATCGCCAGCGGCTTGTAGCGGTGCGCCAGATCCAGTGCCTCGGCGCCATTCTTGGCCACCAGGCCGCGAAAGCCACGATCGCGCGCCAGGTTCAGCAGCACGCGCGCGTAGTGCGGGTCGTCCTCCACGATCAGCAGCGCCGCCTCATCCGGCTGCAGCGCGGCCCGATCGTCCACCAGCTCCTCGGCGCGAGCGACGCTGATGACGCGCGGCTGGTACGGCATCGTCGCGGCCGCCTCGGCTGCCACGCTCACCGCCGCGCCGCCCTGCTGCGCGGTGTAGGCGCTGCGCGCATAGGCCGGGCCCACGTACTGCGCCGGCAGATACAGCGTGAAGGTGCTGCCGCTGCCCGGCGTGCTCATCAGGCGGATCTCCCCGCCCAGCAGGTGGGCCAGCTCGCGTGAGATCGCCAGCCCGAGTCCGGTACCGCCGTATTTGCGCGCCGTGCCGGCGTCGGCCTGCTGAAAGGCCTCGAAGATGATGCGTTGTTTCTCCGGCGGGATGCCGATGCCGGTGTCGCTGACGGAAAACTCGATCACCCGCGGTGCCTGGCTGAGCACCGGGTGACCCGGGTTCCAGCCGCCGCTCGCGATCCCGACGTGCAGGCGCACGCCGCCGCGCTCGGTGAACTTGAACGCGTTGGAGAGCAGATTCTTCAGGATCTGCATCAGGCGCTTGTAGTCGGTCGTGATGGTACGCCCGAGGTTCTGCTCGAACTGGCTCGCGAAGATGAGCTTGCGGTTCTCGGCCTCGTGACGGAAGTTGCGCTCCAGGGTTTCCTTGAGCTGCGTGAAGGGCAGCTCCTCGGACTCCACCGTGACCGTGCCGGACTCGATCTTGGACAGATCGAGAATGTCGCTGATCAGGTTCAGCAGATCGGTGCCCGCCCCGTGCACGGTCTTGGCGAACTCGACCTGGCGCGGGGTGAGATTGCCGTCGGCGTTCTCGGCGAGCTGCTGGCCGAGGATCAGGATGCTGTTGAGCGGCGTGCGCAGCTCATGCGACATGTTGGCAAGGAACTCGGACTTGTAGCGCGAGGTCAGCGCCAGCTCCGCGGCCTTCTCTTCGAGTGCGCGGCGCGCGAGCTCGATTTCCTGGTTCTTGCGCTCCACCTCCGCATTCTGCTCGGCGAGCAGGCGCGCCTTGGTGGCGAGCTCCTCGTTGGTCTGCTGCAGCTCTTTCTGCTGCATCTGCAGCTCCACCGCCAGCTGCTGGGACTGCTTCAGCAGCCCCTCGGTGCGCATCGTGGCCTCGATGGTGTTGAGCACCACGCCGATGCTGCCCGTGAGCTGCTCGAGAAAAGCCAGATGCGAGGCCGTGAACTCATTGAGCGAGGCAAGCTCGATGACCGCACGTACCTGCCCTTCGAACAGCGCCGGCAGCACGATGATGTTGCGCGGTCGCGCCTCGATGAGTCCGGAGTGCACCGTGATCATGTCGGCGGGGATGTCGGTGAGCAGGATGCGCTGGCGATCGAGCGCGCACTGGCCGACCAGCCCCTCGCCGATGCCATAGCGACGCACCTCTCCGGACGTATTGGCATCGGCGAAGCTTGCCAGCTGCGTCAGGTGCGAGTCCCCGCTCTCGATGCTCTCCATGACGTAGAGGATGGCCTGGTGGGCGCCGACCAGCGGCGCGAGCTCCGAGAGCAGCATCTGACCGACCGTGACGAGGTCGCGCTGCCCCTGCATCATGCGGCTGAACTTCGCGAGGTTGGTCTTCAGCCAGTCCTGCTCGGTATTGCGATCGGTCGTGGCGCGCAGGTTCCCGATCATCGCATTGATGTTGTCCTTGAGGTCGGACACCTCGCCGCGCGTGTCCACCTGAATCGAGCGCGTCAGGTCGCCCTTGGTCACGGCGGTGGCCACCTCGGCGATGGCGCGCACCTGCGTGGTGAGATTGGCAGCGAGCAAATTCACGTTGGCGGTCAGGTCCTTCCAGGTGCCGGCCGCGCCCGGCACGTGGGCCTGGCCGCCGAGGCGCCCTTCCACGCCGACCTCGCGCGCGACCGAGGTCACCTGATCGGCGAAGATCGCCAGCGTGTCGGTCATGCTGTTGATGGTGTCGGCGAGCGCCGCCACCTCGCCCTTGGATTCCACCGTCAGGCGCTGGCGCAGATCGCCGGTCGCCACCGCCGTGACGACCTTGACGATGCCGCGCACCTGGTTGGTCAGGTTGTTGGCCATCGTGTTGACGTTATCGGTCAGATCCTTCCAGGTGCCGGCGACGCCCGGCACGATGGCCTGGCCGCCGAGCTTGCCCTCGGTGCCGACCTCGCGCGCCACGCGCGTGACCTCCGCGGCAAAGGCGTTGAGCGTGTCGACCATCGTGTTGATGGTCTCCTTCAGCTGCAGGATCTCGCCCTTCACGTCCACCGTGATCTTGCGCGAGAGGTCCCCGCGCGCGATGGCGGTGGCCACCTCGGCGATGTTGCGCACCTGGCCGGTGAGGTTACCGGCCATCGAATTGACGTTGTCGGTGAGGTCCTTCCAGGTGCCGGCGACACCCGGCACGATGGCCTGGCCACCGAGCTTGCCCTCGGTGCCCACCTCACGCGCCACGCGCGTGACCTCGGCCGCGAAGCTGTTGAGCTGATCGACCATCGTG
>DATJUN010000028.1:0-22991 GCA_035502275.1 Steroidobacteraceae bacterium | reverse complement strand
GGCTCGCGGCCCATCTCCTGCAGCATCTGGCGCGAGATGCGGTTGAGCTTGTTGATCGTCTCGATCATGTGCACCGGAATGCGGATGGTGCGCGCCTGGTCGGCGATCGAGCGCGTGATGGCCTGGCGGATCCACCAGGTCGCATAGGTGGAGAACTTGTAGCCGCGGCGGTATTCGAACTTGTCCACCGCCTTCATCAGGCCGATGTTGCCCTCCTGGATCAGGTCCAGGAACTGAAGGCCCCGGTTGGTGTATTTCTTGGCGATGGAGATCACCAGGCGCAGGTTCGCCTCGACCATCTCCTTCTTCGCGCGACGCGCCTTCGCCTCGCCGATCGACACCTCGCGATTGATCTCCTTGATGTCATTGATGGAGAGATAGCGCGCCTGCTCGATCAGCTCGAGCTTCTTCTGCCGCCGCTCGATCTCTTCCTTCAGCCGCACCAGCACCGTCGAGTACTTCTTGCCCGCCTTCATGTGTTTGGCGAGCCAGCGCGCGCTGGTCTCGTTCTTCGGGAAGGTCGCGATGAAGTCCTTGCGCGGCATGCCTGCATCGCGCACGGCCATCACCATGATCTCCTTCTCGACCTGGCGCACGTCGTTGACGTGCGCGCGCAGCTGGTCGGTCAGCGCATCGAACATGCGCGGGGAGAGCTTGAGCTCCATGAACTCGCCGGCGAGCTTCTTGCGCAGCTTCTGCGTGCGCGGATCCTCGGCACCGTTCTTGGCGATGGAGCCGAGCGACTGCTGCAGCAACTTTTGCAGCGAAGCCATGCGTCGCGCGACTTCCTCAGGATCCGGCCCGGTATCGATGGTCTCCTCTTCGGACTCGTCGCCTTCCTCGGCATCCTCGTCCTTGTCCTCGGCATCCGCTTCCAGCTCCACCGGGCGCGTCGGATTCTGCGGCTGAGCGATCACATCCGGGGCATTCGGATCGATGAAGCCGACCACCATGTCGATGAGGCGTGCCTGTCCCGCCCGCACCATCTCGTAGGTTTTGAGCAGGTGCTCGAAGGTGGCCGGATACTTGGCCAGTGCGCTACGCACTGCGTCGAGGCCTTCCTCGATGCGCTTGGCGATGCGGATTTCGCCCTCGCGCGTAAGCAGCTCCACCGTGCCCATCTCGCGCATGTACATGCGCACCGGGTCGGTGGTGCGGCCGAGCTCGGCATCGAGCGCCGCGAGCGCCGCGGCGGCTTCCTCGATGGCCTCGTCGTCGGCCGGTGCCGGCTCGCTGGCCAGCAGCGACTCGTTGTCCGGTGCCTTCTCGTACACCGGGATGCCCATGTCGTTGATGGTGTTGACGATCCCTTCGATCTGCTCGGGATCGACGATCTCGGCCGGCAGGTGATCATTGACCTGGGCGTAGGTCAGATACCCCTGCTCCTTGCCGCGCGCGATCAGCAGTTTGAGCTGCGACTGGCGATCCTCGGGCAGCAGGCCCGGGCGGCGCGCCTCGGACGCGGCTGGCGCAGCGTGGGTGCCGTGCGCGTTTGAGCCGTGCGTGTGGGTGCCGTGCGCAGCGTGGCCTGCGTGGCCGGCAGTGGGAGCGGCCGCTACGGCAGCCCGACCCGCGCCCTTGTCGGCCTTGTCCGCATGACGGCTCGTGGTCTCGCGTGCAGCGCTGCTCGCCGGAGCATGACTGGAGGCGCCCGGCGGGGTGGTGCGAGCGTCGGCGGGCCCTTTGCCGGGGGTTGGCTTGGCCGCCGGGGCCGGGGCCGCCTTCTTATGCGGTTCGGCCGATTTGGCGGCTGCTGCACTGCGGCGAACCGGCGGGGCGGCCTTGCGGTGCGCCGCGGTCGCGGCAGGTTTGCGAACACTCGAAGCGGACTTGGGCTGCTTGCGTGTCATAGCGTATTGGCGGCTTCCAGGTGACGTGAAGGACCCGGGACTCGTGACTTAACAGGGCGAACGGAACGAACGGTGCAGACACCCACCCCTTGGCGGGCACAGCGGGAGGCTGTCGGGCGGCTGGTCATGGAAAAGTCGATGATTTTATCCACAATTGTTGCCCGACTGCCAGTTTTCAAGCGCTCCTCACGCTCTTAACGGCCGCCCGGCCCCCGACTTGAACTTAACGCGGAGGCAGCGGGGCGCGCGCCGGGGGAAGTGCGCCTGCGCGTTGGTCCACTGTGAGGGACTGAAGTTCCAGCTTTTCCTGCTCGTCGAGCCCCTGGGCACGCGCTTTCTCGATGAGACTTTCGAGGCGCCGCCGAACCTCCCCGTCGAGCAGGCGCTGGATGGCCTCGCAGAGCTCGCGGGCAACCGCGGAGGCATCCGGTACCAGCGGCGTGGCGGCTGCCAGCTCGCAGAGGCGGCGGTACTCCGGTCGCTCGCGCCAGCGCTCCAGCGTCTGCGCCAGGCTGGCGGCCGGCTGGTCGGCCTGCTGGGCGAGCAGCTCGCGCAGCACGGTGAGGCCGGGCTGGTCGAGACGCTCGAGACCCTGACGCTGGGCTGCCGGCACGGCCGCGGCGGCCTGCGGAAAATGCAGCAGCAGCGTCACCGCCTGCGTCACCAGATTGCCGCGCCCGCCGGGCGTGCGACGGCGGGCAGCTGGTGCGGCGTTTGCGGGGTGGCGCTGCGTGTCCGAGCCCGCTCCCACTCCCGCGCCGACGCCGGCGGCAATCGTCGGCATCGACGCACCCGCAAGCCACTGCTGCAGTCGCGGCGCTGCCACCTGCAGCGCCGTGGCAATGCGCTCGAGCAGCAGTTCCCGATAGACGCCGGCCTCCAGCTTGGTAAGCAGCGGACGGACCAGGGCGATGAAGCGTGCCTTGCCGTCCGCGTGCGCGATATCGGTCTGGCCCGAGATCTGCTCGATGAGATATTCCGACAGCGGCACCGCGGCGGCGAGGCGCGCCTCGAAGCGCTCACCGCCCTCGCGCCCCACGAGCGAGTCCGGATCCTCGCCATCGGGCAGAAACAGGAAGCGCACCTCGCGGCCGGCACGCACCTCGGGCAGCACGTTCTGCAGTGCGCGCCAGGCGGCGGCGCGACCGGCGCGGTCACCATCGAAGCAGAACACCAGCTCGCTGACGTGGCGGAATGCGCGGCGTACGTGTTCCGGGGTCGTCGCCGTGCCGAGCGTCGCCACGGCATAGGCGATGCCGTGCTGATGCAGCCGCACGGTGTCCATGTAGCCCTCGACGATGAGCAGGCGAGTGAGGCTCTGACGCGCCAGACGCGTTTCGTAGAAGCCATAGAGCTCATTGCCCTTGTGAAACAGCACCGTTTCGGGCGAATTCAGATACTTCGGCTCACCGCTGCCCATGACGCGACCGCCAAAACCGATCACGCGCCCGCGCGTATCGCGGATCGGGAACATCAGCCGGTCGCGAAATCGATCGTAGTAGTGCGTGCCGCCCTCGTGGCCCGCTGAGTCCGAGCCTTCCCGCTCGCGCTCGATGATGAGCCCGGTCGCGGCCAGATCGCGTTGCGCGCGCTCATCGGTGCCAAGCCGTCGCAGCAGCTCGTTCCAGCTGTCGGGGGCATAGCCGATCGCGAAGCGCTCGATGATCTCGGCCGACAGCCCGCGCTGTGCGGCGTAGGCACGCGCGCGCTCGCTGCGCGCAAGCTGGCCACGAAAGTGTTCGGCCACACGGGCCATGAGTTCGTACAGCGCGCGCGTGGCGTCGGTGGATGCAGCGCCCGCGCGCCCTGGCGCGCCGGGCCGACCCGCGCCCATTGCCTCCGCCTCGAACTGCACGCTCAGGCCCAGTCGGCCCGCGAGCTCCTCGATGGCCTCCGGAAAGGGCAGGCGGTCGAACTCCATGAGAAAGGTGATGGCCGTGCCATGCGCCCCGCAGCCGAAGCAGTGATAGAACTGCTTGCTCGGGCTGACCCAGAACGAGGGGGTCTTCTCATCGTGAAACGGACAGCAGGCTTTGTATTCGTGGCCCGCCTTCTTGAGTGGCACGCGGCCGCCGATCAGCTCGACGATGTCGGCACGCGCAATCAGCTCATCGATGAAGGGCTGGGCGATCCGACCGGGCATCGCGCTAGTCTAGGCGCTGTGCGTTGCCTGGCCTAGCGTCCGGTGCCGGCCGTGAGGGCTTCCGGCCCGCGACTAGCTCAGACGCGCGCGCACGCGCGCACCCAGGGCACCCATGTCCACGCGTCCGGCAGCGCGGGTCTTGATGAGCGCCATGACCTTGCCCATGTCCTTGACGGATGTGGCGCCCGATTCGGCGATGGCCGCGCCGATCAATGCGTCGATCGCCGTCTCATCGAGCGGTTCGGGAAGATAGGTCTGCAGCAGGTCGAGCTCCGCCTGCTCCTTGGCGACGAGGTCGCTGCGCCCGCCGGCCTGGAACGAAGTGATCGATTCGCGGCGCTGCTTGACCATCTTCTCGATGACCGCCAGCACTTGCGTGTCGTCCAGCGAAATGCGCTCATCTACTTCCCGCTGCTTGATGGCGGCCAGGATCAGCCGCACCGTGGCCAGTCGCTCGCGCTGAGCGGCCCGCATGGCGGCCTTCATGTCTTCCTGGATGCGTTCCTTGAGCGTCACGCGATGGTCCGGGCCGCAACGAGCTGGGCGGCTGCGCCTTGCGGCTCAGCGTGCCGGACGCATGACGTCGCGGGACAGGCGCTTCATGTGGCGCTTGACGGCGGCGGCCTTCTTGCGTTTCCGTTCCTGCGTGGGCTTTTCGTAGAATTCGCGCCGGCGCAATTCCGCGAGGACACCCGCCTTCTCACAGGCTCGCTTGAAGCGCCGCAGGGCGGCGTCGAAATATTCGTTCTCGCGGACTCGAACGCTCGGCATCGAAACTCAACCTCTTGATTTACAGTTAATTTTGTGCCACCCGGCGTTTTGCCGGGGCCCGCGATTCTAGTGACAGGCGCACAAAAAGGCAAAAGCGAGCGCAGGCCGAGCGATCCGATCGGCCGTACGCCCGCCAGGGGCGACATATACTCGCGCCTGGAACGGCAGGATGCCGAGTGCGCCCACCCTGTCCAGGGCCGCACGCCAAACATGCTCGAGCAGTCACGTCCAGCGACGGCAAAATTCAGCCCCAGGCCTCTGGGATCGAGCCAATTCGAGCGTCCTCGCCTCGTGCAGTTGCTCGAGCGTCACGCCGAGGCAAGGCTGGTGCTGCTGCACGCGCCGGCAGGCTACGGCAAGTCCACGCTGATGGCGCAATGGGCGCAGCGCCTGGGTGCCGGCGGGCGCAGTGTCGGCTGGGTCTGGCTCGACGACGATGACAACGATGCGGGCCGCCTGGGCCGCGTGCTGAGCCAGGCGCTGGCGCCGGAGGGTGCAGGTCGCCTGGACCTCTTCGATGCAATCAACGGCTGCCTCGCGGTGCACTCACGCTTCACCCTGTTTCTGGACGAGGCCGAGCGTCTCGAGGCCGATGAGGCGCTGCGCCTGATCGAAGTGCTGCTGGACTTCTCCCCGCCGCCACTGCACCTGGTGATCGGTACGCGCACGCTGCCACATAGATGGGCGCTGCGCCTGCGGCTGCGCCATGACTGTCTGGGCATCACGCTGCGCGATCTGGCCATGCGCAGCGACGAGATCGTGCAATTCATGCAGACGAGTTGCGCCGTCACGCTCGATGGCCAGAGCACCGGGACACTGGAGCGCGCGACCGAGGGATGGGCCGCCGCGCTGCAGATGGCGGCGGTGGAGATTGCGCAGGGCGTATCGCCGCAGCAGGTCTGCGCACGGCTGTCGGCACCCCAGTCGGACGTGCTGCACTATCTCAGCGACGAGATGCTTGTGCATCTGCAGCCGCAGCAACGCGAATTCCTGGTGCGCACCTCGTTCCTGCAGGAGTTGTATGGGCCGCTATGCGATGCGGTCACGGGCCGCCAGGATGGCGAGCGGCAACTGCACGAATTGCAGCGCACGAATATGCTGCTGCAGCCCATCGACGCATCCCGCCGCCACTACCGCTATCACGCGCTGCTGGCGCAACTGCTGCGCCAGCAGCTGCACGAGCAGCACGCCGGGGAGCTGCCGCAGCTGGCGCGGCGCGCGGCGCAGTGGTGCACGCGCGAGCAATTGCACCAGAGCGCGGTCGAGTACGCACTGCTCAGCGGTGATCCCGATCTGCTGATCGCCTGCATTGAGCGCTGCATCGAGACGCTGATCGCAGAGGCGCAGTTCACCACCGCCAGGCGCTGGCTGCGCGCGATCGCGCCCGCGGTCCTGCAGCGGCATACGGATCTGATGATCTGGTCGGCATGGGTCGATTTGTGGACCAACGACTTCGGCGCCGCGCAGACAGCGTTGGCGCGGATCGGCCAGCTGGCGATGGATCTGCCCGTGAGTGTGCGTCAGGGGCTCATGCGCAGCATTCTCGACGTCCTGCTGGCCATTCTGCATGAGCGCTTTCCGCAGGCTCTGTCAGTGCTGCAGCTTGCCCGCGGGCAGATGCCCTCTTCCCAGCGCGATACCGCTGTCCGGCTGGACAACCTCTCCGCGCTGCTGGCACAGACGCAGGGACGCTTCGGCGACGCTGCGCGGCACGCTGAGCAGGCGCTGGCACTGGCGACGCTTTCGCCGCCCATCTGGCTGAGCGCGGTACACGCGGCGCACATCTCGGCGATGACGGAGGTATCGCTGGGTAATCTCGCCGGTGCGCTGCGCCAGTTGCAGCTGCCCGAGCGCCTGCTCGCCGGCGCGGATGCGGCGCTGGCTGTCAATGTCAGTCCCAATCAGCTGATGGCAGCGCTGTGCGGCACCAAGGCGCTGGTGCTGTACGAGCTCAACCGGCTTGATGACGCCGAGGACTGCCTGGATCGCCACGGTCCGTTTCTCGGCGCCGTGTTTTCGCCCTCCTCGCGCGCGCTCTGGTATCAGCTGCGTGCGCGACTCGCCGCGCTGCGCGGCGATGAGGATGGCTGTCTGACCATTCTGTCGGAGGGCAACGCCTACGCGATACGCAATGGCCTCGCCTGGATGCAACAGCTGCTGCAATGGGAGCGCATCGACCATGACCTCGGCCGGGGGGACATTGATCATGCGCGCTCGCTGGCTGCGGGGCTGCTGGACCCGCTCGCGCTCGCCTCAGCACCCGAGTGGATTCCCACCTGCAAGGAGATCTTCGGACCCAGCTTCGCGGCCCCGCGCCTGCTGATACGTACCCACGAGAGCCATCAGGCCCTGGCACATCTGTCGCTGCAGATCGCGCACGCCGGGCAGCAGCTGCGCCGCCTGCGCGAGACGCGCCTGCGGGTGCTCGAGGCCCTGGCGCTGCACGCGCTCGGAGAGCGCGCGGGGGCGGTAGACGCGCTGCGCCGCGCGCTGGCGCTCGCCCGGCACTCGGGGGCCATCCGCGCGTTCGTGGACGAGGGCAGCGAGTGCCGCGCACTGCTGCGTGAGCTGGTGCAGGCAGCGCACGCTGAGCCCGATGATCCGTCGGTGGTATTCGCTGCTGCCCTGCTGGCCGCCTTCGACGGCGCCGAAGGCGGCGCGGACAGCGACGCCGGCCCGGACAGCGAAGCGCCAGCGGCCGGCGTGCGGGTTGACGCTGCGGCGGATGGCACCGTGCTGTCGGCACGCGAGGCGCAGATCCTGCAGCGCCTGTCTCAGGGCTACTCGAATCTCGCCGTCGGCCAACAGTTGTTCCTGTCGCCCAACACGGTCAAATGGCACCTTCGCCAGATGTACGCGAAGCTCGGCGTGCGCAATCGTACTCAGGCCGTGCATGTGGCGCGACAGCGCAATCTGATGCAGATGCCCTGACGCGAATGCCCTGACGCTGCGCCGTCGGCAAACCTGTCATTTCCATCCTTTCGGGTGGTGAGTCCGCCGCCCGGCCTCTCTAGAGTGCGCCTCCCTCCAGAAGCGTCACGCGAGGGAAGGGCGTTCGATCATGGTGGTGGATGAAGCTCCGCAATCCGACGGCACTTCGGCAGCCGGCAGGGGGACGCCGGCGGCGCCAGACCCGGCCGCCGAGATCGTGAGCCTGGCTGCCAGGCTGCTGCGGCTGCAATCGCGCCTTGGCGCCGACCCGCACGCTGGCCATGCCACGGCGCGACACGGCAGCGCGCAACAGGCGGCCATCCGCAGCGGCGTCGAGGTGCTGCGGGGCTTCGCGGTGTCGCTGGTCGGGGAGATCCAGGAGTCGATCGAGCGCGACGCCTTTCACTATCTCTATCAGCCCATCGCCTCGGTGCCGACCGGCGCAATCGCAGGCTACGAGGCTCTGCTGCGCTGGCAGCGCGGCCAGGAGGAGGTGGGGCCTGCGCTGTTCCTGCCGATCGCAGAGGCGGCAGGACTGCTGCCCCGGATCCAGCAGCGCCTGCTCGGTGGCGTGGCGATGCTGTTGGCGCGCCTGGGACCAGGCGTGATGATTGGAATCGACTGGTCTGTGGCGCAGCTGCTGGATGCCGACGCCGTCACGGCGACGATCCAGTGGGCCGCGGAACTGGGCCTCGATGCAGCACGCGTCATCATCGAAGTCAACGATCGGGCCGGGCCGTCAGCCCCGGAACCCATCCGTTCCGGCCTCGGGCGCCTGCGCAAGGCGGGATTTCGCCTGGCGCTGGACGGATTCGGCAGCGGTCACGGTGGCCTTGCCTATCTGAGCCGCCTGCCGGCCGATCTGATCAAGATCGATGGGTCGTTGATCAGCGCGCTCGATGGCTCGGCCCGCGCGGCGCTGATCGTCGGCGGCATTATCGACCTGGCGCACCGACTCGGCCATCGCGTTATCGCCCAGGGCGTGGACACGGTGCAACAGCTGGCGGCGCTCGCCGCCCTTGGCTGTGACCTGGCGCAGGGCGACAGCATCGGCAAGCCAACGCGCGATCCGCTCGCCCCGGCACCGCGACACGCCGGTTAGGCGTAGCCGCCCCGCGCGCTTGACCCCCCGGCGGCGCTCGGGCCCAATCTGGGCGTGCACACAGCGCCGATCAAACGCGTCCTTGCCATCGAAACCTCCTGTGACGAGACGGCTGTGGCCGTACTGGATGGGGAACGTGGCCTGCTCGCGCACGAGCTTTGGAGCCAGGTGGATCTGCACCGCGCCTTCGGCGGTGTCGTGCCCGAGCTCGCATCGCGCGATCACCTGCGCCGTCTGCTGCCGCTGGTGCGCCAGGCGCTCGGGCAGGCGGGAGTCGAGCCGCCCTCAATCGACGGTATTGCCTATACGGCTGGTCCCGGGCTGATCGGTGCGCTGCTGACGGGCGCCGCGCTCGCCCGTGCACTGGCCTATGCCTGGCGTCTGCCGGCGATCGGAGTGCATCACCTGGAAGGGCATCTGCTCGCACCGATGCTGGAGGATCCGGCGCCGCCTCTGCCGCATACGGCACTGCTCGTGTCCGGCGGTCACACGATGCTCATCGAGGTGCGGGCGCTCGGCGAGTATGCCGTGATGGGCGAAACCCGCGACGATGCGGCGGGCGAGGCTTTCGACAAGACCGCGAAACTTCTGGGTCTGCCCTATCCGGGCGGCCCGGAGCTTGCGGTGCTGGCCGAGCGTGGCCGCCCCGGGCGCTTTGAATTGCCGCGTCCGATGCTCGATCGGCCGGGCTTCGAATTCAGCTTCTCCGGTTTGAAGACCGCGGTCGCCCATGCCGTGCGCACGGCCGGTGCGGCGACGGACAGCCCGGGCAGCGGCGCGTGGCGCGCGGACCTGGCGCTGGCGGTACAGGAAGCGATCGTCGAGACGCTGTGTGTGAAGGCGATTCGTGCCCTGCAATTCACCGGTCACCGAACCCTGGTGGTGGCCGGTGGCGTGGGCGCCAACCAGTCGCTGCGCGCGCGACTGCGCAGCGAGGTGGCGCGCCTCGGCGCGCGTGTCTACTTTCCGCGGCCGGCCTTCTGCACCGACAACGCGGCGATGATCGCGGTTGCAGGGCTGCATCGGTTGCAGGCGGGCGAGGCGGGCGGGCTTGCAATCGAGGTGCGCGCGCGCTGGCCGCTCGCGGAGCTGCGCGCCCCGGGCGCCGCGCTCGCTGGCGCTGCTAGACTTCCGGCATGAGCGCAGATCGCATTCTGCTGGAAGGGTTGACCACCGAGTGCATCATCGGGTTCATCGACTGGGAGCGGCGCGTGCCGCAGACCGTCGTGATCGATCTGGAGGTGCCCTGCGATTGTGCACGCGCCGCGGTCAGTGACGATGTGGCCGATACGGTCGATTACAAGAAACTCGCCAAGCGAGTGCTCGGCTGGGTGCAGGCCTCGCAGTTTCAGCTGATCGAGACGCTGGCGCATCGGCTCGCACTGCTGCTGCTGCAGGAGTTTGCGCTCGACTGGATCCGCATACGCATCGGCAAGCCGGGGGCGATCCGTCATTCGCGCGATGTGGCGGTGTGCGTCGAGCGCACCCGCGCCGATCTGCCACCGTGACCGAGGCGTTCGTCGCCATCGGCAGCAACATCGAGCCCGAGGCGCATCTGCGCCAGGCGGCACATCTGCTGCGCGAGCGTTTCGTGAACATCCGTTTCTCGGTCTGCTATCGCAATCCGGCTTTCGGTTTCATCGGTGCCGATTTCGTCAATGCGGTGGCAGGCTTCGACACTTCACTGCCGGTCGGATCGCTGATCACGGTGCTGCGCGAGATCGAGACACAGTGTGGGCGCGGACCGGCCGACCCGCGCTGGGGCCCCAGGGCGATCGATCTGGATCTGCTGCTCTACGGGCAGCTGGTCGGCGGCGGCCAGGGCTACACGCTGCCGCGTCCCGATCTGACCAGGCGTGCCTATATGCTCGGACCGCTGGCGCAACTGGCGCCACAGCTGCGCTATCCGCCCGATGGGCCGAGCGTGGCGGAGCTGTGGAGCCGCTTTCCGCAGGGGCCCGCAGGTCTCATCCGGATAGAGCTGGATCTGGGAAGCGCATGAGGTGCGGACGGCGCTGTGCGCGGCCTGGCCGGCGCTCACCAGGCGATGCTGCGTCCCCCGTCGACCGCGAGTACCTGGCCGGTGACGAAGGGAGCCTCGCTGGCGAAGAACAGCACAGCGCGCACGATGTCTTCGGGGGAGCCCTGGCGCTGCAGCGGTGTGCGCTCGGTGATGCGTGCCTTGCGCGATTGCTGCATGCCACCCTCCGGCCAGAGAATCGCGCCTGGGGCGATCGCGTTGACGCGTACGGCCGGGGCGAGCTCGCGCGCCAGTGCCCGGGTCAACATGATCAGTCCGGCCTTGGCCGTGCTGTAGAGTGCGTGATCACGCAGCGGGCGCTGCCCGTGTATGTCTACGATGTTGAGCACCGAGCCGCCACTGTCACGCAGCGCCGGTGCCGCCGCCTGCGTCAGAAACAACGGTGCGCGCAGATTGGTGCCCATGAGGTCTTCCCAGTGCGCGAGACTGATGTGCCCGATGGGCGTGGGATAAAAGCTCGAGGCATTGTTGATCAGCAGATCCAGCCGTCCGAAGTGCGCGAGCGCGCTGTCGACCAGGCGCGGCAGAGCGGCGGTGTCGAGCAGGTCGGAAACGATGACGGCGCAGGAGCCGCTGCGCTCGCGCTCGAGCTCGGCCCAGAGGGCCTGGGCGGCCTGCACCGAGCGGTTGCAATGAATGAGTACGTTCGCGCCCGCGGCGTGCAGCGCACGCACCAGCGCGGCGCCCACGCGCCTTGCACCGCCGGTGATCAACACCGCCCTGCCCGCAAGAGCGCCGGGGGTCGAGCCGGACAGTTCCATGGCGTGAGCTTATGACGGGCCGAGGTCTCGCCTCAAATCTACCGTTACTGTCGCCCGAAGAGACGCAACACGAGGCCGCCGTGGTCGCGGCGGTCAAGGCTGCCCTGGCCCAACAGGGCGCATGGCTGTCGCTGGAGGATTACCTGCGCATCGTGCTGTATGCCCCGGGGCTGGGCTACTACAGTGCTGGCAGCATCAAGCTGGGTCGCGACGGCGATTTCGTGACGGCGCCCGAGCTCTCGACGCTCTTCGGACGCGCGCTCGCACGTCAATGCGCCGAGCTGCTGGCGCTGACGGACGGGGAGGTGCTGGAGCTCGGCGCAGGCACGGGCGCGCTGGCGGCAACGCTGCTGCCTCAGCTGGCGGCGCTCGGGCGGTTGCCGCAGCGCTACGCCATTCTGGAAGTGAGCGCGGACCTGTCGGCGCGGCAACGCGCGCGGCTCGCGGCGCTGCCCGAGCAGCTGCGCGCGCTGGTGCACTGGATCTCGCAGCCGCCCGAGGCACTGCGTGGCGTCTGTCTCGCCAATGAGGTGGCCGATGCGCTGCCGTTTCGCCGCTTCGTCGTCGGGCAGCGCGGCTATCTCGAGCGCGGCATCGCGCAGGGCAGCGACGGTACGCTCATCGAAGCCGATCGCCCCGCGGACGCGCAGCTGATCGAGGAGATTGAGCACGTGGCGCACACGCTCGGCGCGTCAGGCCCGGTCGATGTGGCCGGATCGGCGCATGCGCCCTGGCCCGCGGGCTACACCTCGGAGCTCTGCCCGCTGCTGGCGGGGTGGCTGCGCGCCATCAGCGCACCGCTGCGACAGGGCGCGCTGCTGCTGATCGACTACGGCCTCGCGCGCCACGAGTATTACCACCCGCAGCGTATGCGCGGCACGCTGCGCTGCCATTTCCGGCACCGGGCGCATGAGGACGTGCTGCTGCATCCGGGGTTGCAGGACATCAGCGCCTGGGTGGACTTCACGCGCGTGGCCGAGGCGGGCGTCGAGGCGGGGCTCGATGTCGCCGGCTATTGCACCCAGGCCGCGTTCCTGCTTGCCAACGGCATCGAGCAGGACGTTGCGGGCGCGGCGGATTCCATGCAGCGCACCCGCCTGGCCGCCGAGGCGCGACAGCTGCTGCTACCGGGGGAGATGGGCGAGGTGTTCAAGGTCATGGCGCTGACGCGCGCACTGCCCGGGGCCGCGCTGCGCGGCTTCGGCTATCAGGATCTGCGCCGCACGCTCTGAGACAGCTGCGCCTGGATCTGTGCCTCGCGCGCCGCGCGCATCGCCGCCGCAATCTGCGGACCGGCAAGCTGCTGCAGTTGCCCGGGCGGTAACGTCACGGACGCGCTGGCGCTGCGGGCCTCGCGCAGACGCTGTGCCGCACGCTGGGCGCGATCCGCCGTGCCGTCGTGCGCGTGCAGACCACGCAACGTGGCTTCGGCAGCCAGCAACAGCTGTTCGAAGCGCGCGGCACGTCGATAGGCATCCGCCTTCTCCAGCAGCGCGAGCAGTGCGCCGGCGCCGGCTTCAGCCGCCTCGGGCAGGCCGGGAGCCCAGGCTGCATTGAGCACGGCCAGCTCACGGAAGTCCGTCGGCACTCGCAGCCGCTCGCAGAGTGCGCTGATCTGCGCCGGGCTCGCGCTGCCAAGCAGCGCGGCAAAGCGCACGCCGGCATCGGCGCCGAGCTGCACCGCGGCCTGCAGCGCCTGGCGTGTCGAGGCGTCCCAGCGCAGCTCGGGCAGCAGCACGGGCAGCGCACCGCATTGCTGCAGCAGCTCGAAACAAGCCTCGGGCGTCGGCTCGGCCAGTGCACGCGCGAGCTCGCGCCACAGCCGCTCAGGCACCAGCGAGCGCACCTCGCCGTTGTCGACCATGCGGCGCATGAGCTGCAGCGTTTCGGGGGCAATCGTGAATCCCAGGCTCGCAAAGCGCGCGGCGAAGCGTGCCACGCGCAGAATGCGTACCGGGTCCTCGACGAAGGCGTCGGAGACGTGCCGCAGCACGCGCGCCTGCAGGTCGCGCTGTCCGCCGAAGGGATCAATGAGGTGGCCCTCGGCATCGCGCGCGATGGCATTGATGGTCAGGTCACGGCGCTGCAGGTCCTGCTCGAGCGTGACGTCGGCGGAGAACTGGGTCGTGAAGCCGCGATAACCGGGACCGACCTTGCGCTCGCGCCGGGCCAGCGCATATTCCTCCTGCGTCTGGGGATGCAGGAACACTGGAAAGTCGCGCCCCACGGCTCGATAACCCAGACGCTGCATCTGCTCGGGACTGGCGCCGACCACGACCCAGTCGCGCTCGGCCACGGGGCGACCCAGCAGCTCATCCCGCACCGCTCCGCCCACCAGGTACACGTGCATCGCGAGCCCTGTAAGCTTGTCCGACCACCATGTTAGCCGACCCACAGGCTGGATCGTCGTGCCGGGCGCTGCCGGTTTGCCTGCTCGCGTTTTGCCAGCGCCTCGCACACCGCGTGCGCCTCGCGCAATGGGCCACCCTGGCCTCGCTCGCAGCGCTGTCGGGCTGCGCGAGCCTGGGGTATGTGGGTCAGGCAGCCCATGGTGAATGGCAGCTGCTGCACGCGCGCCGGCCCATTGCGCGCGTCATTGCCAATCCGGCCACGACACCGGTGCTGCGCAGTCGCCTGCAGCTGGTGCAGGACATCCGCCGCTTCGCAGTGACCGACCTGGGCCTGCCGGACAATCGCAGCTACCGCAGCTACACGGATCTGCACCGCCCCTACGTTGTCTGGAACGTGGTCGCCGCGCCGGAGTTTTCCGTGCGGCCGCTGCGCTGGTGCTTTCCGATCAGCGGCTGTGTCAGCTATCGCGGCTATTTCAAGGAGCGGCGCGCGAACGCTTTCGCGGCGAAGCTCGAGGCGCGCGGTGATGACGTGCAGGTCGATGGGGTGACGGCCTTCTCCACGCTCGGCCACTTCGCCGACCCGGTGCTGAGCAGCATGCTGCGCTATGGTGACCTCGATCTGGCGGGAACGCTTTTTCACGAGCTCGCGCATCAGCTCATCTACGTTGCAGGTGACAGCGAGTTCGACGAGTCCTTCGCCATGACGGTGGAAGCGGAAGGGCTATCGCGCTGGCTGGCGGCTCGCGGCCGCAGCGCAGAGCTCGCCGGGTATCTGCGCGAGCGGCAGCTGCAGGATCAGATCGACGCGCTGTTCGCTCAGGGGCGCGCGCAGCTCGCGCTGCTGTACGCACAGCCCCTGGCCGCCGCGGTCAAGCTGGGGCGCAAGCAGGCGATCCTCACGCAGCTCGGTGAGCGCATCCGGGCGCTGGAGGCGCGCGAGCACCTGGAGGGCGGCTACGACGCATGGATTGCACGTGGGCTGAACAACGCCTCGCTCGCCTCCGTGGGGACCTATTCGGACTGCGTGCCGGGTTTCGAGCAGCTGCTGCGCGACAATGGCGGGCAGCTGCCGCTGTTCTACGCCGCGGTGCGCCGCATCGCCAAGGACCCGGCAGCGCGCCGCGCGCTGTGTCGCAAGACCGGCGTGACGCCAGCCACTGCGCGGGCAGGCAGTGAATCAGCGGATGGGCTCGAGCGCCTGCGCTCGCGCCGCAGAGAGCCATAAGGGCGCCAGCGCCCGCAGGCTCGCCGGCTGTATGCCCAGCAGCTCGCAGCCGCAGGTCGCGCAGACGCTGTCCACGCCCAGTGAGCGAAAATTATCCAACGTGAAGGGCTTGCCGGGCAGACACTGCAGCACTGCGCCCTGTAGCCAGCCCAGTGCATCGGGCAGGGGCAGCACGTGGCAGGAACGGCCGGCCGCCGCGGCGCTCCCTCGCACGATCTCTTCCAGCGTCATCACCTCCGGTCCGCACAGCTCGTAGGTCTGCCGGTTGGTGGCTCCTCCACGCAGCGCACGCAGCAGGGCCGATGCGACGTCGGCGACGTGAATGGGCGCGAAGCGGGCACCGGCCCGGGCAATAGGCAGCCAGCCGCGCGTGCGTCGCAGGAGCGATGCGAAGCGGGTGGTGAGGGAATCTCCATCCCCGAAGATCACCGAGGGGCGAAAGATCGTCCATTGCAGCCGCGCCGGAGCCGCGCGCAGCAGCTCCTCCGCCTCCCCCTTGGTGCGCAGGTAGTGGCTCGCCGCCTGCGGGCTGGCGTTCAGGGCGCTCATCTGCAGCAGCCGCGCAACACCGGCTTCCGCCATGGCCGTCAGCAGCGCGGCGGTGAACTCGACATGCACGCGGCGCAGACCCTTGCCGCCATGACCCGGAGCATGCAACGCACCGACGAGATTGATGGCCACGTCGCAGCCGGTGAGGCAAGTGCGCAGAAAGTCGATGTCGTAAACATTGCCGGCGCCGACCTCGACGCTGGCCAACGGCAGCAGCTCATCGGCATGTTTGGCGCGGCGCGTCACGATGCGCAGCTGATGTCCGGCACGCACCAGCCGCACCACGAGCTCCCTGCCCACGAAGCCGGTAGCGCCGGCTACGAAGATCGTCAGCGGGCGCTGCAGGTGAGGGATCGCAGCAAGTGCTGCGTCGATCGCCCCGGCGCGTGCCTCAGTGCGCGCGCCGGGTACGGCCGCAGGGAGGTCTGACATCCCTAGCACTCCGGACCCGGCGCAGGCATCGAGGTCGTCCGACGCGTCTGCTTAGTGCGAGGTCGAGCCCTGCCCGGTGGTCACCGATCCGTCCTCGGCCTGTCCCTGACGGCTCTCGACCGCGACGCGACGCGGCTCGGGCGCCTTCACCTTGGGAATGATGACGTGCAGCACGCCGTTGTCGTGCTCGGCACGGATGTCATCGGCCTTGATGTTGTCGGGGAGCGTGAAGCGGCGCAGAAAGCTGCCCTCGACGCGCTCCAGGCGCGAATAACCCTTCTGCTGCTGGCGCTGCTCGGAACGGCGATGACCCGTGATGGTCAGGATGCCGTTATCTGCCGTGACATTGATATCCTTGGACGCGACGCCCGGCAGGTCCGCCTGCACGATGAATTTGTCCGGCTCCTCGTGAATGTCGACTGCCGGAACCCAGGCCACCGCCCCTTCGCCGCTGGCGGCCGGGGTGGCGAAACCATCGCCAAACAGCTGATCGATCTGCCGGTGCAACCGGTCCATCGTGTTCCAGGGCTCGTAACGCGACAATGCCATGATCGTTTCCTCCTCGATGAGTAGAAGGCTCACCGGCGATGCCTGCCTGTGGCGGGCGACGCCGATGGCCTGATGCACCGGATCTAGGGGTGCGCGGCGCGCTTTCAAGCGTGGCCTGTGCAGAAATCTGTGGAGAGAGTGTGGGCGGCCGGTGTGCAAGCCGTGCGGTAGCAGTGGATACCATATGTTGTGGCGCGGCGGGCGAGTTATGGCGCTCCGCAGCAGCCGATACCGATCTCCTGGCGACGCGCCCGGCAGCCGTATTAACTCCATAAGATGATGAATATATTACTGTTTATTGATAGGCTGATACGCCTTGCATCACCTTGACGGTGACCGGAGGGCGCAGTTAGTCTCGTGCTCGCGTCCACAACATCTAGTGGTCGCCGACTCGGGTCTCTCGGGTCCCACAAAGGACAAGGAATAAGGGGTCGCCGTCGCCATGAATTCCGTTATGAAAGCCATGCATCGAGACTTTGCCTCCATCCCGTTCCAGGAAGCCTCCCTGGATATTTGGGACAAGAAGTACCGCCTCACCACCAAGGATGGTGAGCCGCTCGATCGCACGATGGATGACACGTACAAGCGTGTCGCGCGCGCGCTCGCCGACGTGGAGCGCGAAGAAGTCCGCGAGCGCTGGTACGAGCGCTTCGTCTGGGCCCTGCGTCACGGCGCCATTCCCGCCGGCCGCGTGACCTCCAATGCCGGCGCCTGGGAACACAAGCCGGCCACCTCGACCATCAATTGCACCGTGTCCGGGACGGTCCGCGACTCGATGGACGACATTCTCAACAAGGTGCACGAGGCGGGACTGACGTTGAAGGCGGGCTGCGGCATCGGCTACGACTTCTCGACCCTGCGGCCACGCGGCGCCTATGTCTCGGGCGCCGGGGCGTACACGTCGGGGCCGCTGTCGTTCATGGATATCTACGACAAGATGTGCTTCACCGTCTCCTCGGCGGGAGGCAGGCGCGGTGCGCAGATGGCGACCTTCGACATCGGCCATCCCGATGCCATGGACTTCGTGCGCGCCAAGCGCGAGCACGGACGCCTGCGGCAGTTCAACCTGTCGCTGCTGATCACCGATGAGTTCATGCAGGCGGTGCGTGAGAACGGGCAATGGCAGCTCGCCTTCCCGATCACCAAACGCGAGCTCGAGAGCGACCAGCCGGATCTGAGCGACCGTGAGCACTACGTCTGGCGCACGTGGCCGGCGCATGAGAACTACGTCGTCAACGAGGACGGGCTGGTCGCCTGCCGCATCTACAAGACGCTGCCGGCGCGGCGCATGTGGGACGTCATCATGTCCTCCACGTACGACTTCGCCGAGCCGGGCTTCGTGCTCATCGATCGCGTCAACGAGATGAACAACAACTGGTGGTGCGAGGATATTCGCGCGACCAACCCGTGCGGCGAACAACCGTTACCACCCTACGGCAGCTGCCTGCTCGGCTCGGTGAACCTGACGCGTTTCGTGCACGATCCGTTCACGCCGCAGGCGCGCTTTGACTGGGAGGAGTACCGCGAGGTCGTGCGCGTGTTCACGCGCATGCTCGACAATGTCGTGGAGGTCAATGGGCTGCCCCTGCCGCAGCAGCGCGAGGAGATCTATCGCAAGCGCCGCCACGGCATGGGATTTCTCGGCCTGGGCTCGACGCTGACCCTGCTCGGCCTGCGCTATGGATCGGCCGAGTCGGTGAAGTTCACCGAGGACGTCTCGCGCGAGATGGCGATCGCCGGCTGGGAAGCGGGCCTGGAGCTGTCGCGCGAGAAGGGAGCCGCGCCGATCATGGAGGAGGAGTTCACCGTCACGCAGCAGATGCTGCACAAGCGGCCCGAGATGGCGCGCGACGGCTGGAGCGTGGGCGCAAAGATCCGCGGGCGCGAGCTGCACGCGCGCTACAGCCGCTACATGCAGCGCGTGGCGGAGGTCGCCCCGCAGCTGGTGGATCAGCTGGTGCAGGCCGGCGCGCGCTTCACGCACCACAGCTCGATTGCGCCGACCGGCACCATCTCGCTGTCGCTGGCAAACAATGCCAGCAACGGCATCGAGCCCTCGTTCGCGCATCACTACTTCAGGAACGTCATCCGGCCGGGCCGCAAGACCAAGGAGAAGATCGACGTGTTCTCCTTTGAGCTGCTGGCCTATCGCGAGCTGGTCAATGCGCAGGCGATGCCCGGCTCGACCCAGGAGCACGAGAAGCTGCCCGACTACTTCACTGTCGCCGACGAGGTCACGCCGCGCCAGCACGTGGACATCCAGGCCGCTGCTCAGAAGTGGGTCGACTCGTCGATTTCCAAGACGGCGAATGTTCCGACCAATTTTCCCTACGAGGACTTCAAGGGCATCTACCTGTATGCCTACGAGCGCGGGCTCAAGGGCTGCACGACCTTCCGCTTCAATCCGGAGGCCTTCCAGGGGGTGCTCGTCAAGGAGCAGGACCTGAAGAACACCACGTATGTGTTCACGCTCGAGGACGGCACCGAAATTCGCGCTCGCGGCGATGAGGAAATCGAGTACGACGGCGAGAAGCACAGCGCGGCCAATCTGTTCGACGCCCTCAAAGAGGGCTACTACGGGAAGTTCTGACATGAGCACACGAATCGACCAACGCATCGTCAAGTACCGTGTGTTGAAACCGGAGGACAAGGCGAGCGGCAACGTCGCGCAGCCCGCCAGCGGCGCTACGGGCGCCGCACCGGCCGGCACGGCGTCCCCGGCGGCCTCCGCAGTCCCGGCAGGCGCTGCCGCGGGCACGGCGGCCGGCTCGGGCTCGGGCGGCGCTGCCGCGGAGCTGCACGCCGTGGGTCGCGACGGGCGCACCGCCAAGGTCATCCGCATGCACGAGGAAATCCAGCGACCCGAGGTGCTGGTGGGCTCCACGTACAAAATCAAGACGCCCGTGTCGGATCATGCGATGTACGTGACGATCAATGACATCGTCCTCAACGAGGGCACCGAGTACGAGCAGCGACGGCCATTCGAGGTTTTCATCAACTCGAAGAATCTCGATCACTTCCAGTGGATCGTCGCTCTCACGCGCATCATCTCGGCCGTGTTCCGCAAGGGCGGGGATGTGACCTTCCTCGTCGATGAGCTCAAGGCCGTGTTCGATCCACGCGGTGGCTACTGGCAGCCGGGTGGCAAATTCATGCCCTCGATCATTGCCGAGCTCGGATACGTCATCGAGAAGCATCTGCAGACGATCGGGCTTCTGCGCAAGCCCGAGCTCGATGTGCATCAGAAGAAAATGGTCGAGGAAAAGCGCGCGGAGTTCGAGGCGCGTACGCGGCAGAAGGATGCGTTCGCGACCTCGCACTTTCCCGAGGGCGCGCAACTGTGCAGCAAATGCAGCACGGCTGCGGTGGTCATGATGGATGGCTGCATGACCTGCCTGAACTGCGGGGAATCGAAGTGCGGCTGAGCTGAAGCCGAGCCACGCCCTGGGCTACGCGCGGACGGACTCGATGGCGTCGACGCGCTGCGGATAGAAGGCGAGGTAATCGCGGATCTGTGCGACCGCGGGGTGCGGCTGCTCGTAGCTCCACGCGGCGTTCGTGCCGGGCTCGCCGGCGGCGGGGATGCTGTAGTAGCAACACTCGCCCTTGTAGGGACAGTAGCTGCGGTGAGAGCTGCGCTGCAGGCGCGCCATGTCGACGTCCCGTCGCGGCACATACAGTACCGGGCCGTAATGCGCTTCGCGCAGCACCAGTGCGTCCCTGGTATCTGCGATGGTGCGGCCGGCAGCGCGCACGGTGACGTGCGCAGCGGCCGCGGCGATGTCGATGGGATGATCGGCACCGGGGATCATGATGGGTTGGTCGCTCATCGGATCCTGATAGTGGAGCCTGGGGGGCAGGACTGCCAAGCGAGCTGCCGTCCTGCCGCAGGTCGCGGCAGCCCGGTGTTGTCGCAGAATCGCTCTCCGACGCAATCCAGGTTGGCATTTCGCCTCACATCCCTTACATTTGCTTTCAAGCCTCATAAAAGCACAGCAAGCCCAGGAAGGCGGCAATTTGAAGCAGATAGCGGGGCGGGGGAGCCGTTTGATTTCTGCAACATCTGAAGCTGCCTGGCATGGCGGCTGATGCTGCGTTGCACCATAAAATGATGATCCAACGGTTCTGTGGACTTCAAGGCGTCCTGCGTGAAGTTTCGGCCAATCGTGACGCTCATCGATCCTCCGCCGACTAAGTCGACGGTGCGATTACACAAGGGGGGAATGATGAATCTACTCAGAGTCTCAACCGTAACAACGGTCGCCATGGCGGTGGCCGCGGCTCTGGTGGGCAGCGCCGCCTGGGCGCAGTCACCGGCGACCGCAGGTGATCAGAACGCGCCCGCGGCGGATCAGACGCCAGCCGCAGACGAGAACAGTGGAGCGCTGCAGGAGGTGGTCGTGACCGCCGAGCGGCGCGCCAACAACATCCAGACCACACCGATCTCGGTGCAGGTCATGAACCAGGACCAGCTCGCGCAGCAGGACATCACGCACATCAAGAACCTGCAGCTCTATACACCGAGCGTGTCGATCCTCGACGACGGCATCTACCAGGCCCCGAGCATCCGCGGTATCGGCAACTCGGCCATCATTCCAAACGTGACCACCGGTGTGGCCGTTCTCGTCGACGGTCTGTTCACCCCGGAGCCGCACGGGCTGGATGAGCCGTTCTACGATATTCAGGACGTGGAGACGCTGCGCGGACCGCAGGGCACCTTCGTCGGCTACAGCTCAACCGGTGGTGCGATCCAGATCACCAGCAACAGCCCCAATTTCCGCGGCGACAACGGCTACCTGGAACTCGGCGCCGGCAATTACACCGACAAGCATGTGGACGGCGCTGCCAATTACGTGCTCAGCGACACGTTCGCCGTGCGCCTGGCCTTCAACTTCGAGCAGATGAGCAGCTTCTATCGCGATGCCGGCGCACAGGTCATCCCCGGTGAGGCCGAGCCGATCCAGGATCCGGGCAGCACCGACAACAAGGATATGCGCCTGAGCTTCGAATGGAAGCCGACGTCCAAATTCACGGCGATGGCGAAGTTCGATTACAACAGCTCCAACGACGGCGGTGACGTCTCGCAGGTCAACCAGGCGACGTTCACGGTGCCGACTGGCACCAACTGCCCGGTCAATTCAGGCCCGGCGACGCCCATTGCGGGCGGCAGCATCTGCCACGCCACCAACTATATCTACGGCTCGCACAACCCCTGGGTCCTGGACTGGGGGCCGCAGGCCTACCTTCTGCCACAGCTCGGCCATCCGTATTACAACTATCGTATCGGCCTGCACCTGGACTACACCCTGGACGATGGCATCGACCTGCGCTCGGTGACCGGCTTCCAGCAGAGCCAGTACGACACCTACGGCAATACCAACAGCTATCCGCAGACCGTTACCTATGCAACGCCCACAGGCTGCTCGGTCACCGCCGGCACCTGCACCGGGAGCTTTTCGCAGACGTTCAATTCCGAGGGGGCTGCCTACCAGTGGATTCCGAAGGATGACTACTACAGCGAGGAATTCGACGTCATCTCTCCGACCACCGGGCCCCTCTGGAACAAGTTGAACTGGATCGTGGGCGGCACCTGGTTCTATCGCGATACCGGCGTGGCCGGCTATGGCGTGACCACCACCCCGCCGTACTCGTTCGAGCGTCCATTCGTCACCGGGAGCAATACCGAGAACCTCAACCGCATCGCAGGCGTCTTCGGCCAGATCAGCTGGCAGATGACGCAGACGCTGCAGTGGCAGCTCGGCCTGCGCGAAAACTGGGACAACAACCCGACGCGCGGCACGGTGTCCGTGACGGCGGTGCCGAATCTCCCCACCACCACGCCCAATGTGGGATGCAGTCCCAACCTGCCCTATCAGACGGGCACAGCGTTCCTGCCTTCCCAGTTCGGTTACACCTGTAACAAGCCGCTCGATCAGAGCACGCAGTTCCAGGACCATGTCATGACCGGCAAGGCGGACCTCAACTGGACGCCCTGGCAGGGGCAGTTCTTCTACGGGTTCTTTGCGCGCGGCTACAAGGCCGGCGGCGCACAGCTGGGCGCGCCGAACTTCCAGCCCGAGCACGTCAACGACTGGGAGATTGGCTGGAATGGTACCTATGGCAACTGGCTGACCACCCACCTGGGCGGCTACTACATGATCTATCAGGACATGCAGCAGAGCGTCACCACCGTGGGGACGCTCACCGGTGGCGGTACCGTGCAGAACATCGGCAGCTCGACCCTCGAGGGTATCGAGGCACAGATGACCGCGCGGGTCGGCGG
>DATJUN010000027.1:0-101694 GCA_035502275.1 Steroidobacteraceae bacterium | reverse complement strand
GAACAGCGCCCGAGCGGCACGCGTGATCCCTTCGGCCTGCGCCGCGCGGCCATCGGCGCGCTGCGCGTGCTGCTCGAACATCGGCTCGAGCTCGATCTGCCATCGCTGCTTGCGCAGGCGGTGCGTGCCCAGCCGCTGGCAAACATCGACGCGCGCCGTGATGCGCTGGTGCGCGAGCTCTATGACTACATGATGGAGCGCCTGCGCGCGCAGTACCTGGAGCAGCGCGAACAGAACGGCATCAGCACCGAGATGTTCGAAGCGGTGCTGGCGTGCCGCCCGGGCTCCGTACTGGATATCGATGCGCGCCTGCGCGCGCTCGTGGCCTTCACCGCACGGCCGGAAGGCGCGAGCCTCGCCGCCGCCAACAAGCGCATCGCGAACATTCTGCGCAAGTCCGCAGCGCCCGGCGCCGCGCCGTCCGCGGCGGGCTGGCTCGATGCGCAGCTGCTGCGCGAGCCTGCCGAGCGTGCACTGGCCGAGGCGCTGCAATCACTGACCGATGCGGTGCAGAGCGCCACGCGCCGGCGCGACTATGCCGGCGCGCTCGATCATCTGGCGGGGCTGCGGCCCACGGTCGATGCGTTCTTCGACCAGGTGCTGGTCAATGACCCAGACACCGCGCTGCGCGCCAATCGTCTTGCGCTGCTGGGCGCCCTGCGTGCACTGTTCAGCGGTATCGCCGATTTCTCCTGCCTGCCCGGCTGAGCGTGCGCCAGACCCTCGGTTCCATCGTCTTCACCGTCTTCTTCATGGCATGGACATTCTTCTATGCCATCTTCTTCGTCATCGCCTGTCTGTTTCTGCCGTTTCGTCTGCGCTTCGAGCTCGCGCGCGTCTGGGCACGTGCGATCCTCGCGGTGTTGCGCTGGACCTGCCACCTCGAGCACCGCGTCGAGGGCGCCGAGCGCCTCCCGCCCGGCAATCACATCGTGCTGATGAAACACTCCTCGAGCTGGGAGACCGCTGCCCAGGCTCTGCTGCTGCCGATGCAGGTGTGGGTGCTCAAGCGCGAGCTGACCTGGATCCCCTTTGTCGGCTGGGGCATCCGCCAGCTGCACGCCATCGCGGTGAATCGCAGCGGTGGTCCCGCGGCCGTGCGCGACGTCATCGCGCAGGGCAGGCTCCGGCTGGCCGAAGGTGCCTGGGTCGTCATATTTCCCGAGGGCACGCGCATGCCACCCGGACAGACGCGCAAGTACGGCGCCAGCGGCGCGATGCTCGCCGAAGCCACCGGCCGGCTCATCGTGCCGGTCGCGCACGACTCGGGCTACTACTGGCCGCGCCGCGGCCTGCTTAAGCGTGCAGGCATCATCCGCGTCGTGATCGGCCCTCCGATCTGCGCCGTCGGTCGCAATCCGCGCGACGTGAACGCCGAAGCACAGGCGTGGATCGAGTCAAACTCCGGTCCACCCGACAGCGGCGCACCGCAAAGCCGCTCGAAGTAAGGCCGCGCAGCCCGGCGGTCAAACCCGCTCCTGTTTCGAACCAGCTTCCCGGATCGGCCAGCGCGGATTCAAAGGCCCGGTCCTGCTCGGGAGCAATGCCGCTCATGTCTCGTTTTTCTGCCGCACCGTCACGGATGCCGGAAATCGCCTACAGCGCCTGCGTTGGCACGCGTGCTATCTACGCAGGCACATGGGGGAGCGGCCATGAGCGAATTCCTCACCACAACTGAGCTGAACCAGCTGCGTTCGGCGGCGCAGGCCTATCCGTGGCCCGTTCCAACCCAGGTCATCTCCAACGGCGAGTTCACGCCGGCGCCCCAGAACGTGTGCCAGCGCAAGGTCGAGGGACGCATCAAGCAACTATGCGATGCGCTCTCGGCGCGGCATGGCCTCGACCGGCGGAGCTTTCTGGCCAGTGCCGCAGGCATGGCGACCGCGTTCATCGCCATGAACGAGGTGTACGGCGCGCTCTTCGCGGTCGACCCGGCAGAGGCCTCCGAGCCCGGTGTGGCAGCCACGCGTGCCAAGTCGCTCTCGAGCCAGAGCATCATCGATCTGCATACGCACTTCCTGCGTGATGACTCGGGGCCCGGCCTGTCGTATTTCGCCGAGCTGCGCGAGAAGACGCGCGAGAAGCACGAGAACCCGCAGCTACCCGATCGGCCCGCGACGCTGGCGGATCTGCACCTGGGCACCTACGTGCGCGAGATGTGGTTCGACAGCGATACCAAGATGGTTGCGCTCTCCGGGGCGCCCTCGGATCTTGGCTGGGACTGGCTGCTGCCCAACCAAAGCATCGCCGACACGCGCGACAGCATCAATCAATTCGCCGGTTCGCGCCGCGTGCTGTCGCATTTCATCTTCACGCCTGGACAGCCCGGCTGGCTCGAGCAGATCGATCGCGGCATCGAGCAGCTGCATCCCGATGCCTGGAAGGGCTACACCATCGGCGACAACACTCACAAGGACCTGAGCCGCTATCCCTGGCGTATGGACGACGAGCAGGTTGCCTATCGTGGCTATGAGAAATTCCTCCGCTCCGGCATCCGCAACGTCGCGATCCACAAGGGTCTCTATACACGCAGCGACGAGCAGCGCTATCCGCGGCTGAAGGAATTCGCCAAGGTCGATGATGTGGGCAGGGCCGCGCGCGACTGGCCGCAGCTGAACTTCATCATCTATCACGCCGCCTACCGCTACACCGGCGAGGGTGAGCCGGCCGTTGCGCTGGCAGAATTCGAGCGCACCGGCCGCATGGAATGGGTCAGCGACCTCGCCGAGATTCCGCAGCGCTTCGGCGTCAGCAACGTGTATGCCGATATCGGGGCGAGCTTCGCCGCCTGCTGCGTGAGCGAGCCGCACACTGCGGCGGCCATGCTCGGCATCCTGATCAGGGGCCTGGGGCCGGATCACGTCATCTGGGGAACCGACTCGATCTGGTTCGGCTCACCGCAGTGGCAAATCGAGGCGCTGCGGCGGCTGGAGATCCCCGAGCCGATGCAGCGTCGGCACGGCTTCGCGCCGCTCGGCCTCGCCGACGGCCCGACCAAGACGGCCATTTTCGGCATGAACGCCGCGCGTCTGCAGCAGCTGCCCGTGACCGCGCGCTGGCAGTGTAACGACCTGCTCGAGCAACACCGTCTCGCCTACCGCGCCCAGGGTCACGCGCGCAGCAACCGCGCCTATGGCTATATCCGCGCCGGCCGGCTGGCACGCGCCGGTCAGGACACAGCCCTGGGCGTCTGATACCTTGGGGGCAAACGCCGCCCCGGGGTCAGCGATGAATGCAATTTTCAGAGCGCTGCTGCTCAGTGCAGTCATGGGCTGTGCCTGCGTGACGATGGCCCAGAGTGCCGGAACAAATGCCGCGACGTCGGCCTATACCGCCGACGGCCGGCTGCAGTTTCCGCAGCAGTACCGGCAATGGATCTACCTGACCTCGGGCTTCGACATGAGCTACAGCGCCGGCGCGGCGGGCGCTCACCATCTGTTTGACAACCTGTTCGTCAATCCCGCGGCCTACCGGGCGTTCCAGTCGACGGGAACCTGGCCGGAGGGCACCGTGCTGGTGCTCGAGCTGCGACGCGCGAGCGCCCATGATTCATTGAATCGGCAGGGCGCCTATCAGGCAGCGGATGTCGTGGGCGTCGAGGTCCATTCCAAAGACAGCGCCCGTTTCAAGGGCAGTTGGGGGTTCTTCTCATTCGGCGGCGCCGACGCTCATGGAGCTGCGAAAATGCTGCCGCTCTCCGCCGACTGTTATGCCTGCCACGCGGCGCACGGGGCGGTCGACTCCACGTTCGTGCAGTTCTATCCGACCCTGCTGCCGATCGCGCGCAGCAAAGGCACGCTCTCGGCGTCCTATCGATGAACGTCGGCGGCCGGCACTACCGCACCATCTGGCCCCTCGGTGAGGGCGTGCCCGAAGGCGTCTGCGTCATCGATCAGTCGCGCCTGCCACATGAGTTCGTCACGAGCGAGCTGCGCTCGCTCGAAGACGCCGCGCACGCGATCAGCGCCATGGTCGTGCGTGGCGCACCCCTGATCGGCGCGACTGCAGCCTACGGCGTGGCACTCGCCATGCGCGCAGACCCCTCGGACGCACAGCTCGAGCGCGCCGAGCGCGTGCTGCGGGCGACGCGGCCCACGGCTCACAATCTCGCCTGGGCGCTCGCTCGCATGCATGCGACGCTCTCAGGCCTGCAGACCGCTGAGCGCGCCGGGGCGGCGTTTCGCGAGGCAGCGCGGCTGTGCGATGCCGACGTCGCGCAGTGTCGCGCCATCGGCGCGCATGGCCTGGCGCTCATCCGCGATGCGCACCACGCTCACGGCAACGCGCGTCCGGTGCAGATCCTCACGCACTGCAACGCCGGCTGGCTCGCATGTGTGGACTGGGGTACGGCGCTGGCGCCGGTGTATCTGGCGCATGACGCCGGCATCCCGCTGCATGTCTGGGTCGATGAAACGCGACCGCGCAACCAGGGCGCGGCGCTCACGGCTTTCGAGCTCGGTGCGCATGGCGTACCACACACCGTCATCGTCGACAATCTCGGCGGTCACCTCATGCAACAGGGGCGCGTGGACCTCGTGATCGTGGGGAGCGACCGTACCACCGCCGGCGGGGATGTCTGTAACAAGGTCGGCACGTATCTGAAGGCGCTGGCCGCGCGCGACAATGGCGTGCCCTTCTATGCCGCGCTGCCATCGAGCACTCTGGACTGGTCGCTCGAGCATGGCGCCGATATCCCGATCGAAGAGCGCTCCGCAGAGGAAGTGACGCATGTGGTGGGACGCACGGCAGCGGGAACGCTGGAAAGCGTGCGCGTCGTCGCCGAGGGCAGCGCAGTGCTCAATCTGGCCTTCGATGTGACGCCGGCGCGGTTGGTCACCGGCCTCATCACCGAGCGCGGCGTGTGCGCCGCCAACGCCGCGGGACTCGAGGCGCTCTACCCCGAGCGGCACAAGCGCCGCGAGAAGTCCGGCTTCGACGCAGCGGCAGCCCCCGCGGCCCCCGTAAGCGCGGCGACGCCAGCCAGTGCAGCCAATGCGCTCAGTGCGCCCGGCGCAGCCAATGCGGTCAGCGCGACCACGAGCCGCTCCGATGCCGCCCTGCGCGAGGCCGTCATCTCGGCTTGCCGCGAGCTGACGCGCCGCGGGCTGTCATACGGGACGTCGGGCAATGTGAGCGTGCGGCGCGATGCGCAGAGCTTTTTCATCAGTCCGACCGGTATGGCCTACGATGAGCTGCGCGCGACGGATATTCCGCTGATGGATACCGAGGGCCATTGGTTCGGGTGCCGCCGTCCCTCGAGCGAATGGCGCTTCCATCGCGATATCCTGCGCGCCCGCCCCGAGGCCGGCGCGATCGTGCATTGTCACTCGCCCGCGGCTACCGCACTCGCCTGCACCGGCCGTGGCATTCCGGCGTTCCATTACATGGTCGCCGTCGCCGGTGGAGCCGATATCCGCTGCGCACCGTACTTCACGTTCGGGACACAGGAGCTGTCCGATGCGGCGGTCGCGGCGCTGGTGGGTCGGCGTGCCTGCCTGCTCGCCAATCATGGGCTCATCGCGCTCGGCGCCGATCTGCCGGGCGCCCTGGCGCTGGCGGGAGAAGTCGAGAACCTCGCCGCGCAGTATCGCGCCGCGCTGGCGCTCGGGGAGGTGCGTCTGCTGGACGATGCGCGGATGCAGGAGGTATTGGAGAGGTTCAGGAGCTACGGGCAGCAGAGCGCACAGGACCCCGACCTGCAATTCGCCGGCGAACCTCTACCCGCCCCGCCGGGCGTGCACGGCTGAGCATGCCCCACTCAGCCCCGCCGACGAGCTACGAGCCTCTCGATGTCGCGGGAGTCTGCACGCTGCTGACCCGGCACCCCGGGCTGCGCGAGCGGCTTGGGGGAGCGAGCGCCGGGTGGCACGTGCGCGAGGTCGGCGATGGCAATCTGAACCTGGTGTTCATCGTCGAGGGCCCCGCCGGCGCGCTGTGCGTGAAGCAGGCCCTGCCTTATGTGCGTGCCGCCGGGCCTTCCTGGCCGATGACACCGCAGCGTGCGTTCTACGAACACGCCTACTACCAGGCGGTCGCGCCCCATGGCGCAGGGCTCGTTCCCGCGATCTACCACTACGATCCGCAGCGTTACTGCATCGTCATGGAATTTCTGTCGCCGCATATCATTCTGCGGCGCGGGCTCATCGCCGGCCATCGCTATCCGCAGATGGCAAGCCATCTGGGCGAGTATGTCGCGCGCGCCAGCTTCTTCACCTCCGATCTCGCCGAGCCCTTCGAGCGCAAGATGCAGCGCATGGCGCTGTTCGCAGGCAACGAGGCGCTGGTGCGCATCTCGGTCGACCTGATCTTCACCGATCCCTACTGCGACAGCCCGCGCAACCGTCATACCTCTCCGCAGCTGGACCTGCTGGCCACCGAGCTGCGCGCCGACGCCGCGCTGAAAGTTGCCGCCGCGCGCTTCGGACAGAAATTTCTCGCCGATGCGCAGGCGCTGCTGCACGGGGATCTGCACTCCGGTTCCGTCATGGTTACCGACACTGACAGTCGGGTCATCGACCCGGAGTTTGCCTTTTACGGACCCATCGGCTTCGACCTCGGCGCATTCATGGGCAACCTGCTGCTGAGCTGGTATTCGCAGCCCGGCCACGCCACGCGTGCGGATGACCGCAGTGCCTACCGCGACTGGATCCTGCAGCAGGCGCGCACCTTCTGGGAGAGCTTTCATCACCGCTTCCTCGCACTGTGGAGCGAGCATGGCGACGGCGATGCCTTTGCACGCCGCATGTTCAGCGGCGCGCACGACCCGGCAGCGCTGCGCGAGGCGCGCGAGCGTTTCATGAGTGATCTGTTCGCCGACATGCTGGGCTTTGCCGCCTGCAAGATGATCCGCCGCATCCTCGGCTTCGCCCACGTCAGCGACTTCGAGTCGATCGTCGAGCCGGCACTGCGGGCCCGATGCGAGGCCGCTGCCCTCTCGATGGCACGGCGGCTGCTGACGCAGCCGCAGCGTTTCCGCTCGATCGACGATGTAATCAATGACGTGAGGGATTGAAACCGGGCAACTGGCCGGTCAGCTCACAACTCGCCAGCGCCAGGCAAGCCAGCCAATGATCGCGGCGGCGTGCGTGCAGAGCATGCTGATCGCATGGTCACGGCTGTAGGTGAATACTGCCCGGGATACTTCCGTGTCCGTTCCGTGCCAGCTCAGAAAGTAGTGGCCCGCGGCGACGTGGCCGTTCAGTGCGTCGCCATGCAAATACTCGGCGCCTATCACGAAGGCGCCGAAATTTACCAGGGCGAGAATGCTGAGTGCCCGAAGCCACCGTGGCAGCTCACGCCACGCCGGAGCGGCGGGCGGTCGTCTCATGTTTTCGTTCAGCCCAGACACGAAATCTAGTCAGTTTGCATGTCTCGCATCGCGAAGTGATGACTCGAAATCTCGAATCGCTCCCTGAGGTAGAAACGATGTGCGCCGAAGCGCTGCACGCCCGAATCCAGGTGCAGCTGGTGGCAGCCGATCCCGCGTGCGTATGCCTTCAGCCAGGCGATCATCGCCGCGCCAGTGCCCCTGGAGCGATGTGTGTCGGCGGTCACCAGATCGTCCACGTACATATACCGTCCCCACGCGAGCTTCAGCCCGGTGACGAAGCCGGCAACGCACAGCACTTCTGTTCCATTCTCGACAAAGGCGACGCGGTAGCCGTGCTGGCGCTGCTGCTCCTGGATCTGCGCGATGAGAGCAGGTGTATCAAACGCGGGACGCAGCTGACGCAGCACCTTGCTGATGCGCTGCAGATCCTCGACTGATTCGGCAAGCCTGATCTTCATGCCCGATGATACCTACTGTCTCAATGACTCTCCTGCTTGACGAGCCAGTCGACGAGCTGGATCAGCTCATTGTTGGATCGGACCGACTGCATATTCACACGGTATTTACCGTTGACGATGATGTCGGGGGTGCCATCGACGGCGTAGGCGCGCACCAGGGCATCTGCGTTGCGGATTTTCGAGTCCACCCAGAAGGAGTTCGCGGTCGCGATGAATTTGGCTGCCGGGATGCCGGCGTGCTTCTGGTAAAACGCCGCGACATCCGCCAGCGACGGGGGTGGATTGCGCGGCTGGTTGGTGCGCAGATTGATCACGGCCAGCTCGCCGGTCTTCCATACGGCATCGAACATTGCCTGATGCATCTGCTGCGCAACGCCCAGCGCCAGCGCGGTGTAGTACGCCCGCTGAAACAGCGGGAAATCCTCGGCAGGACTGAACGAGGCCGGCAGATAGTCCATCTGCGCGTTGGCCGGAAGGCTCGCCTTCAGGGCATCAGCGGTGGGCGCGAAGGCGTTGCAGTAGGGACACCCATAATTGAACACTTCCGTGACTTCGACCTTGCCGGGCGGCAGACCCGTCGGCTGTGCCGGCTGGACGAGCACGTAATTCACTCCCTCGGTCCAGGCAACAGCGTCCGCTGAAACATAGGGGGAAAATCCCAGGAGCAGCAGGCACACAAAGGAGACAACGGCTTTCATGAAATCAACCTCACAGTCGGCAGGTCGCGAGAGTCCACCTGATCGAGGCTAAGCCCAGCGCATGCGTTGGGCAACCCTTGGCCCGCGCTGCGGGGAGATTCATACTCGCGGCAAGCCGCTGGTGGGGGGAGTCTTATGAGCCGCATCTGGATAGCCGCAGCGTTTCTGGCCGTTCTGGCCGCCGCCCCGGCCGGCGCCCGGCAGTCCGCGACACGGACCCGCGACCATTACGTCACGGTCGTTTCCAATGATCCTGCCGTCGCGGGTCAGAAGACCCGCATCTACGTACGCGAGCGCGCCAGCGCGCAGGTGCTCGAGCAAGGGGCCGGGGATAAGGTGGTGCTGTTCGTGCACGGCGCGGGCACCCCCGCTGAAGTCGCCTTCGACGTGCCCTACCAGGACTACAGCTGGATGGGCTACCTGGCCGCAGCCGGCTATGACGTGTTCGCGGTCGATATGCTCGGCTACGGCCGCTCCACCCGACCGCCGCAGATGACTGACAAATGCAATCTGGCCGCCAAGCAACAGCAGCAGTTTGGCGTGCACTGCGCGCAAAGCTATCCGGGCGCGCTGACCAATATCGAGTCGGACTGGCAGGATGTCACGGCGGCGGTGGATTTCATCCGCCGTCTGCGTCACGTGGACAAGGTGAATCTGATCGGCTGGTCTCAGGGCGGCCCGCGCGCAGGAGGGTGGGCGGCTTCGCACCCGGAGCGCGTAGCGCGTCTGGTGTTGCTGGCGCCGGCCTATAGCCGCGCGGCCAAGGCCGAGGCGCCGCCACTGCCGGTTCCGGGGGCCGTCTTCAACACCCAGAGCCATGCGGAGTTTATTGCCAATTGGGACCGCCAGGCCCCCTGCCCCGGCCAATACGATGCGGCCACGGCGGCTGCGATCTGGACGGCCATGCTGCAATCCGATCCGGTGGGCGCCAGCTGGAATCCGGCCGCACGCCGTGCGCCCATCTCCTCCTCGGCATGGGGGTGGACCTCGGCGCGCGTCAATGCGATGACGACACCAACGCTCATGGTCTCCGGTGTAAACGACAAGCAGGTCGATCCGCAGCGTGTACGCGATTTCTATTCGGATCTTGGCAGCCCGCAGAAAGTGTTCATCAGCCTCGCCTGCTCCTCGCACAACGCGATGTGGGAGAAGAATCACCTGACGCTATTCAAGGCCTCTCTCGAGTGGCTCGATCAAGGCACCGTCAATGGTCAGAGCTCGGGGATGATGAGCCTCGGGGAGTGATCGAGGCGCAGGGGCACCAGGGAGCGCGCATGCCGGCGAAGGTCTGCTGGATTAGGGGCCTTCCCGGTGCGCGCGTTCGCAGTCTCGCCTGGCTGAAGCCGGAGAGCCTCAAACGTCGAGGTTCGCCACCGTCAGCGCATTCTTCTCGATGAACTCGCGCCGCGGCTCGACCTGATCGCCCATCAGCATGGTGAAGATCTCATCCGATGCGACCGCATCCTCGATGCGCACCTGCATCAGCCGACGCGTCTGCGGATTGATCGTCGTCTCCCAGAGCTGCTCGGGATTCATCTCGCCCAGTCCCTTGTAGCGCTGAATGGTCTGGCCCTTGCGCGCCTGATCGAACAGCCAGGTCATGGCTTGTTTGAAGGAAGCGATCTCTTCGCGCTCGTTGGCGCGCGTGACAAAGGCGCCCTCGCCGATCAGTCCTGCGAGCGTACGTGCCAGCTCGGCGATGCGCCGATATTCAGCCGACTCGAAAAACTCCTTGTGCAGCAGTTTCTCGCCGGTGAAGCCGTGTTCGGTCTTGCGCACCGCTACGCGCAGGGGCTGTCCATCGACGCCGGGACGCGGAACGAGCTTGTACTGGCCGCGGCCCTCACTGCGTACATTGAGACGCATCTCCAACGCCGTGGTCCAGCCGCGCATGTACTCCAGATTGCTGAAGTCGTCCGGCTTGAGCTCGGGGACGTAGATCAACTCTTCCAGCAGTCGCTGATCGTAGCGCCGCGACCAACGGCGGATGATTGCCTGCACTTCCATGTAACGGCGCGCCAGCATCTCGAGCGCCGAGCCACTCATCGGACCGGCGGTGCCGTTGACGACCAATGCGGCGTTTTCCAGTGCACTGTTCAGCAGCAGCGCGTTGAGCTCGTTGTCGTCTTTGACGTACAGCTCCTGCTTGCCTCGCTTTACCTTGTAAAGTGGCGGCTGCGCGATGTAGACGAAGCCACGCTCGATCAACATCGGGATCTGGCGATAGAAAAACGTCAGCAGCAACGTGCGGATGTGGGCCCCGTCGACGTCAGCGTCAGTCATCAGGATCACGCGGTGATATCGCAATTTCTCGATATCAAAATCTTCGCGGCCGATACCACAACCCAGCGCGGTGATCAGCGTGCCGACTTCGGCGGAGCCGAGCATCTTGTCAAAGCGCGCGCGCTCGACGTTCAGGATCTTGCCCTTCAGCGGCAGAATCGCCTGCGTGCGCCGGTCGCGGCCCTGCTTGGCCGAGCCGCCGGCCGAGTCGCCCTCGACGATGAAGATCTCGGAGAGCGCCGGGTCCTTTTCCTGACAGTCGGCGAGCTTGCCCGGCAGGCCGGCGATATCCAGCGCGCCCTTGCGGCGGGTCATCTCGCGCGCCTTGCGGGCAGCCTCGCGAGCGCGTGCGGCCTCGACGATCTTCTGCACGATGGCACGTGCTTCCTGCGGCCGCTCGAGCAGGAATTCTCCGAGCTTTTGCCCGACGATGGTCTCGACGACGCCCTTGACCTCCGAGGAGACGAGTTTGTCCTTGGTCTGTGAGGAAAACTTCGGATCCGGCAGCTTCACCGACAGGATGGCGGTCAGCCCCTCGCGGGCATCATCGCCGGTGGTGGCGATCTTTTCCTTCTTCGCCAGTCCCTCGCGCTCGATGTAATCGTTGAGCGTGCGCGTCAGCGCAGCGCGGAAGCCCGACAGGTGCGTGCCGCCGTCCTTCTGCGGAATGTTGTTCGTGTAGCAGTACATCGACTCCTGGTAGGAGTCGTTCCACTGCATCGCGACCTCGACCGTGGTATCGCCCTCCTGGGCGCGAAACCACAGCACCGAATCGTGGATGGGGGTACGCGTGCGGTTCAGATGCTGCACGAAGACACGCAGGCCGCCGTCGTGCTGGAACACATCGGAGCGGTTCTCGCGCTCATCGATGAGTTCGATGCGCACGCCCGAGTTCAGAAACGACAGCTCGCGCAGGCGCTTGGCGAGCAGGTCGTAGTCGAACTGGATATTGGTAAAGATCTCGCTCGAGGGCTTGAAGCGGATGGTGGTGCCGCGCTCGGCCGTAGCCCCGAACGGCATCAGCGGAGCCACCGGCTCGCCCAGGCGATATTCCTGGCGGTAGATCTGCGCATCGCGGCAGACCGTCAGCTGCAGGTACGCGGACAGGGCATTGACGACCGAGACGCCCACGCCGTGCAGGCCGCCGGAGACCTTGTACGAGCTGTCGTCGAACTTCCCGCCCGAATGCAGCACGGTCATGATGACCTCGGCTGCCGAGCGCCCCTCCTCGGGATGGATATCCACAGGGATGCCGCGCCCATTGTCCTGGACGGTGACCGACTCGTCGGCGTGGACGGTGACGATAATCCGGTCGCAGTGACCGGCCAGCGCCTCGTCGATGGAGTTATCTACGACCTCAAAAACCATGTGGTGCAGACCCGTGCCGTCATCGGTATCACCGATGTACATTCCGGGTCTTTTCCGCACCGCATCAAGTCCCTTTAAGACTTTGATTTTACTGGAATCGTAGACGTCCGATGCTGGTATTGCCAGGGGGGTGTCCTCCTGGGTGCATTATAGCTGTTTGACCCTCCCTCGTTCCACGTGGAACACCCGGTCCGCGGGGGGTCCCGCCAGCAGCTGTGGATGCAGCGCCGTGGCGACACACTGCCCCCCCAGCCTCGCCACGAGATGTAACAGCGCCTCGGTATGAGTCGCATCGAGCTCGGCGGCGGGATCGTCCAGCAGCAGCATCGGTACGGCCCCGAGGCGTGTGGTGAGATACCGCATGATGGTGAGCGCCATGACCGCGCCCAGGACCTTCTGCTGCCCCCGTGAGACAATGTCGCGAGCCGGCCGCCCGTCGATTCGCAGCACCACATCACAGCGGTGCGGCCCCTGCCCCGTCACCCCGCGCTCCCGGTCGCGCTCGCGATGGCGCCCCAGCGCCTCGGCCAGCGACTCCTCGCGCGACCAACCTCGCGCCAGGCCGAGCGTGGTAGCCACCGCGCCCATGTCCGCCACCGTGGACTCCCAGACCGGCCGGAGCTCGGCCATGACACGCTCCCGGGCGGCGGTGAGCGCTTCGCCCAGCCGGATCAGCTCCGTTTCCCACGGTACGGGGTCCCAGCCGCTGCGCAGCGCGGCGTTGCGCTGACGCAGGGTTCGCATATACCCCTGCCACTGGGGCATGAAAGCAGGTTCCACGTGGAACACCGCCCAGTCGAGCCAACGGCGCCGCAGCGCTGGCCCCTCTTCGACCAGCCGGTGGATGTTCGGGTCAATGGCCTGGACCGGTAGGAGTCGGGACAGCTCGACCAGGGAATCGACCGCCTGTCCGTCGATGCGCGCGACCACTCCCTCGCCATCACACGACACATCGACTCGCCGCTGGCGCTGCGTGCGCTCGGTTGCATGCGCGCCTGCCTGCACGACGCTCTGAACGTCATACCGCATGCTCGCCGCGTGCGATGCTGCCTCCTGGCCCGAATCGCCGCCAAGCGCCTTGTCGTGAGCTCCGTCGATCGACACGTGATCCGTTCGATCCGTGACGCGCGGCTCCGCCCACTGATCAGCCTCCGGAGCCGTCTCGACTCGCCCCGCCACCCAGCAGCGCGATTGCCCCTGGCGTATCAGCTGCGCCACGTGTCGTGTACGGAAGGAGCGCCCGCGCCCCAGCAGGTAAATGGCCTCCAGCAGCGTGGTCTTGCCGGCGCCGTTCTCGCCAGTGATGAGATTCATTCCCGAATGCAGCTGCACCTCCACGAACGGCAGGCAGCGCAGGTCCTGCAACCGCAGTTCGCGCAGGGGCACGGGAGCGTGCAGCTCCCGCGCGCTATAGGCGCATGGGCATGACCACGTATTTCACCGTGGTGTCGCCCGGCGCGCGGATCAGGCAACTGCTGTCCGGACCGGTCAGGCATACCTCGACCGTATCGGTCTCGATCGCACCCAGGGCGTCCAGCAGATAGCCGACATTGAAGCCGATTTCGATGGGCTCGCCGCTGAACTCCACCTCCACCTGATCCTCAGCCTCTTCGTGCTCGGGGTTGTGGGCCTGCACCGTCAGCAGACCGCTGGCAAAGGTCAGGCGCACCCCGCGGTACTTTTCGTTGGAGAGAATGGCGGTGCGCTGCAGGGCTGCCCTCAATGCTTCGCGCGGACCCGTCATGATGCGCGGGGGATTCAGAGGGATGACGCGCGAGTACTCGGGGAATTTTCCGTCGATTAACTTCGAAGTTAGGCGAACTTCGCCGATCTGGATGCGAATGTGGTTCGATCCTAGCTCGATCGTGATCTCTCCCTCGCCGTCCAGGAGACGCTGCAGCTCCAGCACCCCTTTGCGCGGTACGATGATCTGTTGCTGCTCGCCAGCCACCCCGCCGAGGGTGAGCTCGCACAGCGAGAGCCGATGCCCATCCGTCGCCACTGCGCGCAGCGCCTGACCGTCGGTCTCCAGCAGCGTGCCGTTGAGGTAGTAGCGCACGTCCTGCTGCGCCATCGCAAAGTGCGTCTTGTCGATCAGGCGCCGGCAGTCCTTGGCCGGGAGCGACAGACGGTGCTGGGCGCTGATCTGCTCGATGATGGGAAACTCACTGGCGGGCAGGCTCGAGAGCGTGAAGCGACTGCGCCCACCGCGTAGCACCACCTTGTCCGACTCACGCGTCAGGGTGATCGTGGTGCGCTCGGGCAGCGTGCGCACGATGTCGTAGAGTTTGCGGCCTGGCACCGTGATATCCCCTGCCTGCTGCAGGGTGATCTCGGCGGCCGCCACCAGTTCGACTTCCAGATCCGTCGCCGTGATGCGCAGGCGGTTCTCGCGTGCCGATAACATCACGTTCGACAGTATCGGCATTGTCTGCCGGCGCTCGACCACGCCGATGACACTCTGCAGGGCTTCGAGCAGATGCTCGCGCGTCGCGGAGACTTTCATGTGCCAGGATTCCTTATGGGCGCCAAGTGATCCACCCGATCTCTATCTGAATGTTCTTTCTTAGAGAAGCCAATAATCAATACTAAGCCTGTGGAGAGCGGGAATGACAGCGCGATTGGAGGCTTTTGCCGCGCAAATGCAGGCATGCGCGCCCGCCCGGATGCATCGATAACCGCCGCGAACAGCTGTGCGTGGACTGTGGGTAACCTTACCCACAATTTACTCCACAGCCCATCCACCGCTATCCCGTCAGGGTTCTCAACAGGTTTGAATAGTCTTCCTGCATGCGCTGCTCGGTATCACGCAGCTCCTTGATGCGCTTGCAGGCGTGCATCACCGTGGTGTGATCTCGCCCACCGAATGCATCGCCGATCTCCGGCAGTGAATGCGTGGTGAGCTCCTTGGCCAGCGCCATCGCGACCTGGCGCGGGCGCGCGACCGAGCGGCTGCGCCGTTTGGAGAGCAGATCCGCCACGCGCACCTTGAAGTAATCCGCCACCGTCTTCTGGATGTTCTCCACCGTGATGAGGCGCGCCTGCAGGGACAGCAGATCCTTCAGCGCCTCCTTGGTGAACTCGATGGTGATCGGCCGGCCGGTGAAATTGGCGTTGGCGATGACCCGGCGCAGTGCGCCCTCGAGCTCGCGCACGTTCGAGCGGATGCGCTTGGCGATGAAAAATGCGACTTCTTCGGGTAGCTCCACGCCGGCGGCGGCGGCCTTGGAGATCAGGATCGCGACCGAGGTTTCCAGCTCCGGCGGCTCGACGGCCACCGTGAGCCCCCAGCCAAAGCGCGACTTGAGACGCTCCTCGAGTCCATCGACCTCGCGTGGATAGCGATCGCAGGTCAGGATGATCTGGTTCTGTCCCTCCAGCAGCGCATTGAAGGTGTGGAAGAACTCCTCCTGCGAGTGTTCCTTGCCGGCGAAGAACTGGATGTCATCGATCAGCAGCGCATGCAGGGAGCGATACGCATTCTTGAATTCGTTGATCTGGTTGTGCTGGAGCGCGCGCACCATGTCGCTGACGAAGCGCTCCGAGTGCACGTAGGCGACGCGCACTTCGCGATCGCGCGCCATCATCGCGTGCCCGATCGCATGCATCAGATGCGTCTTGCCCAGCCCGACACCCCCGTAGATGAACAGCGGGTTGTACGCTTTGCCGGGATTTCCGGCCACCTGCAGTGCGGCGGCCTTGGCGAGGTTGTTGCTCTTGCCTTCGACGAAGCGGTCGAAGGTGAACTCGGTATTCAGCGGCACGCCCACGGCCTTGGCCTGTTGCGCCTTGCCGGCGCGCAGCGCTGCGCTGGCGCCGTTGAGCGCGTGGGCCGCGGCACCGGCACCGGGTTCGGCCGGCCGCGAGCCGACTTCCACGGCGATGCCCGTCACGCTGATGCCGAGCTCGGACAGCAGCGCCGTCAGTCGCGGCAGCAGCTGCGCGCGCACCCAGTCCACCGCAAACCGATTAGGCGCCAGCAGCTTAAGCCCGGCCTCGTTCTCCACCGCCTGCAGCGGTCGGACCCAGGTGTTGAACTGCTGCTCGGGCAGCTCGCTCTCGAGCACGCGCAGGCAGCGAGACCAGACTGACGCTTCCAACCTGAGCACTTCCGGGGAGAGGGGGGGCGGGAGTCTATACCCAGGAGAGAAGCGCGCGGAAGCACGCAGGCGAGCTCGCCCGGAAAGTCGTATTGACATGCCGGAGGCCACTGCGTACCCTGCCGGCCCATTTTTCCGTGAGCTTTCAAGGCCCGAAGTCATGAAACGTACGTACCAGCCGAGCAAGGTGCGCCGCAAACGCACTCATGGATTTCGGGCCCGCATGGCGACCAAGACCGGACGTCGCGTGCTCGCGCGCCGTCGCGCCAAGGGGCGCAAGCGCCTCATCCCATGAGCCTCGCCGCCTGAGCGCGGCGTTCCCGCGCAGATCGCGCCGTGAGCGCCGGCGCAGATACGCAACGCCGCGGGCTGCCGCGCACACGGCGACTGCGCCGTGCGGCGGAATTCAAGCAGCTGTACGCGCACGGCCGGCGGCTGGCCGCCGATGGCTTCACCGCCGTCATTCTGCCCAATGGCGCGGGCGTGCCGCGCCTGGGCCTCTCGGTGGCGGCGCGGATCCTGCGATTGGCCGTGCAGCGCAATCGCATCCGCCGCATCATTCGCGAGAGCTTTCGTCAGCACCAGCAGGCCTTGCCGGCGCTGGACATCGTGGTGGGGCTGCGCAGTTCCCCGCAGGATGTCGATAATGCACAGCTGCGCCGATCGCTGGAAAAACTCTGGCAGAAGATCCACGTTTCATGCGAGCGTTCCTCCGCATCCTGATTCGCGGCTATCAGCTGCTCGTGAGCCCCATGCTGGGCCCGCGCTGCCGTTTTCATCCCTCGTGCTCGCACTACGCGCTCGAGGCGATCGAGACACACGGGGCGGCGCGTGGGAGCTGGCTTGCGCTGCGACGACTTCTGCGCTGCCATCCGCTGCACCCCGGCGGCTACGACCCGGTGCCCCCGGTGCGTTCCCACTAACCGCAAGAACGGTGCGCTCGCCGCGCGCCGCACAGGCTTCGCATGCCATTTAAACTCAATCTTCGCATCACGCTCTGGGCCCTGTTCGCGATCGCACTGATCGTGAACGTGCAGCTGTACACACGCGAGTTCCCGCCGGCACCGCGCGTTGCGGCGAGCGCGCCGGCCGGCACGTCTACGCAGCCGTTGCTCGGCAGCAGTGCCCCGGTGGCGGGCGCTTCAGCAGTCCCCGGCGGCACCACCAGCGTCGCTCCCGGCCCGGCTGCGCCGAGCGCCGCTGCCTCGGGCGCCACGGCGCCGACCACTGTTGCCACCAGCGCCACGGGGCTTGCGGGAGCCACTGCGAGCGGCGCGGCCGCGGGCACCGTGCATCTGCGGACCGATGTGCTGGATCTGACGGTCAGCCTCCAGGGCGGCAACCTACTCGATGCGAAGCTGCTCGCCTATCCGGTGGCGAAGAACCAGCCTAATCAGCCCGTGCAACTGCTGCAGTCACAGCCGCCGGTGTTCGAGCTGCAGGGTGGGCTGGCTGGCAGTGCCGGGGAGATGGCCCCCACGCACCTGGCGCACTACACCAGTCCCGTGACCAGTCTGACGCTCGCGCCGGGACAGGACGAGCTGTCGCTGCCGCTGACCTGGAGCGACGGACACGGCCTCACGGTGACCAAGACCCTGACCCTGCGTCGCAACGCCTACGCGATCGATGAGGCCTATCAGATCCACAACGCGAGCGACATGGCCTTCAGCTTCGCGCTCTACGACCAGATCCTGCGGCTGAACGAGCCATTGCATCGCTCGTATTTCAATCCCGGCAGCTATGCCTATAAGGGGCCGGCCTACTTCGATGGCACGCGCTTCGAGAAGATCAACTATCAGAAGGGCGGCACGCTCGACATGACGGTGCGCGGTGGCTATCTCGCCGCCCTCGAGCCGTATTTCTTTGCCGGCATCCTGCCGCCACTTAGTGAGGGCTTTGAGTACAGCATCCAGCATCAGGGCGATGAGTTTCTGCTCAAGGCCGTCGGCCCCACGCAGAGCGTCGCGGCCGGGGCCAGCGGCACCGTGCACGATACGCTGTATGTCGGACCCAAGCAGCAATCGCGGCTCGATGCCATTCATCCGGCGCTCGATCGCGTGGCCGACTATGGCGTGCTCACGATCCTGTCCAAGCCTCTGTTCTGGCTGCTCGAGAGCGTGCATAGCGCGATCGGCAACTGGGGCTGGGCAATCATCATCGTGACGCTGCTGATCAAGCTGGTGCTCTATCCGCTCTCGGAAACCAGCTACCGCTCCATGGCCAAGATGAAGACACTGGCCCCGCGCATCAGCAGCCTGCGCGAGACCTATAAGGACGATCGCGAGAAGCTCGCGAAAGCGCAGATGGAGCTGTACAAGAAAGAGAAGATCAACCCAGTGGCCGGCTGTCTGCCGATGCTGATCCAGGTGCCGGTGTTCTTCGCCTGGTACTGGGTGCTGCGCGACAGTGTCGAGCTGCGCCAGGCGCCCTTCTTCCTGTGGATCAATGATCTCTCGGCGCGCGATCCCTACTACGTGCTGCCGGCCATCATGGCGGCGGCGATGTTCATTCAGACCAAGTACTTCAGCGCGCCGGCGAGTGATCCGGCGCAGCAGAAGATCATGATGTTCATGCCGCTGGCGATGTCGGCGACGTTTGCGTTCTTTCCCGCGGGACTGGTGCTGTACTGGATCACCAACACGGTGCTGGGCATTCTGCAGCAGTGGAACATCAACCGACGCATGGAGACGGCGCAGTCGCGGCTGAAGCGCTGAGCGCTCGCGCGCCTCTGCCGCACACCATCATCGCCGCCGCCACCGCGCCCGGCCGCGGCGGGGTGGCCATCGTGCGGCTGTCGGGTCCGGCGGTGGCTGACATGCTCGCCGCGCTGCTGGGTGCTGCCGCGGCCTCGCGCGTGCGCGCCGCGCCCCGGCAGGCCGTGGGCAGCCACTTCCTGGATTGCCGCGGCGAGCCGCTGGATGCAGGTCTCGCGATCTTTTTCCCGGCACCGCATTCCTATACCGGCGAGCATGTGCTCGAGCTGCATGCTCATGGCGGCCCCATCCTCGTCGAGGCGCTCATCGCGCGTGGAGTCGAGCTCGGTGCGCGCCGTGCGCAAGCAGGCGAATTCACCGAGCGGGCCTATCTGAATGGCAAGCTCGATCTGGCGCAGGCCGAGGCCGTCGCAAGCCTCATCGATGCTTGCTCCACGGCCGCGGCGCGTGCCGCGCTGCGCTCACTCGAGGGTGAATTCTCGCGTCAGGTGCTCGCGCTCGCCGAGCGCATCGGCGAGCTGCGCGCCTGGATCGAAGCGAGCATCGATTTCGCCGAAGAGGAGATCGATTTTCTCGCCGACCCCGAGCTCGAGCGGCGGCTGCTGGCCCTGGAACAGGCGCTCGAAGCACTGCAGAGCGCGAGCCGTCAGGGCCGCGTGCTGACCGAGGGACTCACCGTGGTCATCGCTGGTCCTCCCAATGCCGGCAAGTCGACGCTGCTGAACCGCCTCGCAGGCCACGAGGCCGCCATCGTCGCGGCCGAGCCGGGTACCACGCGCGATCTGCTGCGCGAGCGCATCCTGCTCGATGGGTTGCCATTGACGCTGCTCGACACGGCCGGGCTGCGCGAGGGTGCCGTGGCAGCGAGCGCGGGCGAGAGAGTGGAGCCGGTCGAGCGCGAGGGCATGCGGCGCGCGCGCGAGGCCATGGGCCGCGCCGATCACATTCTGTTCGTCATCGATGGGGCGGCCGATCCACACGCGGCGGCCTGGCGCGCGGAGCAGGACAGCTTGCCCGCCGGCGTGCCCGTGACGCTGCTGCTCAATAAATCCGACCAATGCGAGCTGCCGCGGTCCGCGGCGACTGCACGTACGCCTGACTGCCAGGGCACGGCGGGAGTGCTGCGTATCTCGGCACGCACCGGCGCAGGTCTGGAGGCACTCAGCGCGCACCTCAAGCAGGCCGCCGGCCTCACGCAGGCCGACGGCGGCGTCGTCTCAGCACGCGCGCGGCATGTGGAGGCGCTGAATCGCGTCGCCGCCCACGTGGCGCAGGCGCGCCGGCTGCTCACGGTGCGTCGTGCCGGGGAGCTGGTTGCCGAGGAGCTGCGCATCGCGCAGCAGGCGCTCGGCGAGATCGTCGGGGAAGAGGGCAGCGAGGCCTTGCTGGGTCGCATTTTCAGCACGTTCTGCATCGGCAAGTAGCGCCGGCGCCAGGCGCAGGAAACGTCAACTCGGCGGCCCCGGTCGGGACTAGACTCTCGCAGCAGGTCGCGCCCTGCGTGCCTCTCCATCGCTGGCTGGAAGCCCCCGGGGGACGGTCCATGGACTACGCCATCACGCAGCGAGAGCTCGCCGCACAATCCGTACTGCTGATACGCAGGCGCGTCGAGCGCTCGCAGCTGTCGGCGACGCTCGGGCCGCTTTACGGTGCGATCGTGACCTTCGCGCAGCGAAGCGGCGCGGCGTTCGCGGGTCAGCCGTTCACTCGCTACGTGGAATCGAGTCACGGCCTGCTCACGATCGAGGCGGGCCTGCCGGTGACTGCTCCCATCGCCGGCAGCGGCGAGGTAGAGGCGGGCACCCTGCCCGGGGGCCGGATGGCCACGACGACGCATCCGGGGCCCTACGATCGGTTGATGGACGCCTACGCGGCCCTGGAGCGCTGGATCGAGGCCCAGGGCCTCTCGATCGCCGGACCGCCGTGGGAGGTCTATGTCACGGATCCCGCCGGGACGCCCGATCCGCGTGATTGGCGCACGGACCTGTTCTGGCCCATTGCGCCCCGGAGCTGAAAGCATTGCCGTGAGATACTAGTGCTCCCATGCAGCCTCACTCCTCGTTCGACGTGATCGTCATCGGCGGCGGCCATGCCGGCAGCGAAGCCGCGCTCGCCGCGGCGCGCATGGGCTGCCGCACGCTGCTGCTGACGCAGAGCATCGAGACGCTGGGAGCCATGAGCTGCAATCCCGCGATCGGCGGCATTGGCAAGGGACATCTGGTACGCGAGATCGACGCGCTCGGGGGGGCGATGGCGCGCGCCGCGGACCGCGCCGGCATCCAGTTTCGGACCCTCAATGCGAGCAAGGGTCCGGCGGTGCGCGCCACGCGCGCGCAGGCGGATCGGATGCTCTACCGGCGTGCGATACGCAGCTTCCTGGAGAATCAGCCGCAGCTGCAGCTGTTTCAGCAGGAAGCCGCCGATCTGATCATCGAGGCAGGCTGCGTGCGCGGCGTCGTGACGTTGAGCGGTGTGAGTTTTCACGCGCGCGCCGTGGTGCTGACCGTGGGAACGTTTCTCGCCGGGCGCATCCACGTGGGGTTGAGCAACTACGCCGGCGGCCGCGCCGGGGATGCACCCTCGTTGCCCCTGGCGCAGCGTCTGCGCGAGATCGCGCCGCGGACCGGACGGCTCAAGACCGGCACGCCACCGCGCATCGACGGGCGCAGCATCGACTACGCAAGCCTCTGCGAGCAGCACAGCGACACGCCGCTGCCGGTGTTCTCCTTTCTCGGTCGCGCCAGTGAGCATCCGCGCCAGGTGCCCTGCCACATCACGCATACCAATGAGCGCACGCACGCGATCATTCGCGCCGCCTTCGATCGCTCGCCGATGTATACCGGGCTCATCGAGGGGGTCGGGCCGCGCTACTGTCCATCCATCGAGGACAAGGTGCAGCGCTTTGCGGACAAGGCCGCGCACCAGATCTTCATCGAGCCCGAGGGCCTCGATACGCACGAGGTGTATCCCAACGGCATCTCCACGAGCCTGCCTTACGACGTACAGCTCGAGATGGTTCACAGCATTGCCGGTTTCGAGCAGGCCCATCTGACCCGCCCGGGCTACGCGATCGAGTACGACTATTTCGATCCGCGCGATCTGTCGGCCTCGCTGCAGACGCGTGCGGTCGAGGGCCTGTTCTTCGCCGGCCAGATCAACGGCACCACCGGTTACGAGGAGGCGGCGGCGCAGGGGCTGCTGGCCGGTGTCAACGCCGCGCTGCGCTGCCGCGACGAGGCGCCGTGGACGCCCGCGCGCAGTGAGGCCTATCTCGGGGTGCTGGTCGATGACCTCGTGACGCGCGGCACGCGCGAGCCGTATCGGATGTTCACCAGCCGCGCCGAGCATCGCCTGCTGCTGCGTGAGGACAACGCTGACGCACGCCTGACAGCACTCGGGCGCCGCCTCGGCCTGGTCGACGATGAGCGCTGGGCGCTGTTCGAAGCCAGGCAGAGCGCGAGCCGCGCCGAGCTTGCGCGCCTGGGTGCTCACCGGTTGCGTGCCGGGCGGATCCCCGAGGCCTGGGCCGAGCGCGTGCTGGCGGGCGCAGCCCCGACGCGTGATGTGAGCGCGTTGGAGTTGCTGCGTCGACCGGAGGTGTCTTACGAGGCCTTGCTCGAGCTGGTCGGGCCCGGCGCCTTCGAGGCGGCGGAGGACTCCCCGGGTGGCGGTGCAGATGAGCGCCTGGTCGCGCAGGTGCGCCGGAGCCTGGAGGTCGAGGCCAGTTACGCCGGCTACATCGAGCGCGCCGAGCAGGAGATCGAGCGCGTCCGTGCTCAGGAGCATGTGGCGCTGCCCGAGGATCTGGACTACACCCACCTGACGGGACTGTCCCATGAAGTGCGTCAACAGCTTGCCGCCGTGCGTCCCGGTACGCTCGGACAGGCCGGGCGTGTGCCGGGGGTCACACCGGCGGCGCTGGCGATTCTGCGAGTGCACCTCAAGCGCCACGGACGCGCCGTCGCCTGACAGCCGGCGTAGACACAAGAGCACTGGCAGCGGGCAATCGTTAGCCGTTAACATCCGGGCACGATCGAATCACGCGAACGGCTCAAGCTGAGACGCGGTGCTCGAACAGTCCCGCTTGACCGATGCAAGATCGGTCGTGGCTGTCAGAGCAGACGGGAGCACCGATGCCAGTCTTACTTGCTGCCCTTATCACGATCGGTATTTTTGCGACGCTATACCGCGGCCAGCTGCGCAAGCCGGCCGCCGCGCTGGGCGATGGCAGCGGTCACATGCTGCAGCATGGTCGCTGGGAGCGTGTGATTGCCTGGGTGGTCCTGATCTCCGCGCTGGTGCCCGCGGGCCTGGCGGCGTACGTGCTGTGCCGACCGGCGGTCGCACGCTTCGCGAGCCGCACCGTCGTGGAGCTGCTGACCTGCAGCGGCCTGTTCGCGGCGCTCGCGGTGTGGAGTTTCCAGTCCCTGCGCCGGCACATCTGCGTCAACGATATCGGCGTGACGCTGTGCCTCGGCCGCCGCGCCATCGAGATCACCTGGTCGAATGTGACGCGGGTCACGACTGATCTGAGCGGGGCGCTGCTGATCTGCGGCCCCTCGGGCGCCGAAATCCAGGTCAACAAGCTCCTCGTCGGCATTCCCACGCTCGTGAGCTACATGCGCCGGCATCTGCCGGAGAGCATGTACTCAGGCGCGTTCTGCACCTACACCCCGCGCGCGCATCTGGGCGGGTAGGCACCCCCGCCGCCCCCGCGGCGTCCCCGCCGCTTCCGGCGCCGCGCGCATAGCGGTATAACCTCGCGCGGCCTCGCGCCCGCACGGCACCCGCCGCGGCGGTCAGCAATGCGATGCCCTGGGGGGTACCGTGGCAATCAACGCCTGGCCTGCACGCTGGTCGCGCCGCAGGCTCCTGCGTGCCGGCATGGGGCTCGCGGCAGTCGCCGCCAGTGCCGGGACGTTCCGAGCAAGCGGTGCGCATGCAGACGCTCCTCCCGCCGCCACCGCCGCCACCGCAAACGCCGATGCGCATGGCCTCCTGCCGCTCATCACCAAACCCATACCTTCCACGGGCGAGCGCTTGCCGGCGATCGGCCTCGGCACGGACAAATTCGACGACAGCGAGCGCGCTGCGATCAGCGCTGAGCTCGCGCGCATGCAGCAGCTCGGCGGCACCGTGATCGATACCTCCGCGGACTACGGCCAGAGCGAGGGGGTGGTGGGCGATGTCCTCGCCGCGCTCGGCCTGCGCGATCGCATGTTCGTCGCGACCAAGCTCACGGCCAGCGGCGAGGGCTTTGGCAGCGACGGGGTCGGGGGGGCCGCAAGCTTCGAGCGCTCGCTGCAGCGCCTGCATACGCGTCGCATCGATCTGCTGCAGGTTCACAATCTGGACGGCGTCAACCAGTTGATGCCGCTCATGCAGCGATGGAAACAGGCCGGCCAGATCCGCTACCTCGGCATCACGACCTCCGAGGTCGGCCAGCACTCGGACATGATGGGCTACATGCGCCGCTATCCACTCGACTTCATCCAGGTCGACTACTCGCTGGACAACCGCGAGGCCGCGAAGGACGTGCTGCCGCTGGCGCTGCAGCGTCGCATGGCGGTGCTGGTGAATGTCCCCTTCGGTTACGGCAGCCTGCTGCGCCAGGCGCAGCGCCGGCGCCTGCCTGCCTGGGCCGCCGACATCGACGTCTCCAGCTGGGGGCAGTTCCTGCTCAAGTACGTGATCTCGCACCCGGCCGTGACCGTCGCGATCCCCGGCTCCACCCAGGTCGCGCACCTCGTCGACAACCAGGCTGCCGCGCGCGGACGCCTACCGGACGCGGCGCTGCGCCGACGAATGGAACAATATTGGGACGCCGGCTGATTAATCAGCGTGTCGATGAATGAAAATGAAACAATCTGCCACCCCGGGCGGCGCTGGCCGGCGCCCGCGCCAGGATTTACCATAGCGATATTCCATCAGGGGGTCTTTCGTATGAAGTCGATCTATGCCGCCGCCGCGCTCGCCGCCTGTGCGTTCGCCGCCTCTCCCGTCTTCGCCGAGTGCACCGCGCCTACTCCGCCGCAGAGCATTCCGGACGGCAACACCGCCACGCTGCAGCAGATGCTCGCCGGCAAGAAGGCCGTCGGCGACTTCAACAATGCCACCAACGCCTACCTGGACTGCCTGAAGAACGAGCACCAGGCGGCGCTGGCGGCCGCCGGCCCCAAGGTCTCCGATGACGAGAAGGCCAAGCTCGACAAGACCGAAACCGAAAAGCACAACAAGGCGGTGGATCAGCTGCAGAACATCGCGGACCGCTTCAACGAGCAGATCCGGGTCTACAAGGCCAAGAACGCCAAGGGCTAGCAGCGCTTCGCAGTTCCTGCCCTTGCCCTTGCCCTGGCGCATCGCAAGGCAGGCGCCAGACGACCGTCCTGCCGACCCTGTCTTCGCCCCCCCGGGGACATAAACCCCGGGGGACGCTCGTGATCGCCCCTTTCGGGGGCAGCGCAGCCTGGACTGCAACTTTTCCAGCGCGGCCGTGTTCTCGCATCAAACGAGCGCACCTTTGTGTCACCCCCACCCACGGAGCCCCCGCGCCCGGATGAGTTCACGAGTTTCATGCGTGCCTATCAGGACATGGTTTTCACGACGGCTGCGCGTCTGACCGGCCGTGATGCCCAAGCCGAGGACATCGCGCAGGAAGTCTTCATCCGCGCCTACGAGCACTTCGAGCAGCTGCGCACCAGTGCCTCGGCCGGCGGCTGGCTCAAGACCGTCGCGCGCAATCTGTCGCTGAACTATCTGACGCGTGACCGCCGCCGCTGGCGCTCATTCTCGGAGCTGGCGCCCGCGGATGAGGAGGACGGGCCGGCCGAGCCGCAGATCCCCGTGCCCGATACGCATCTGGCGGACATCGCGCTCGAGGAGCGGCGCGTGCTCATCGAGGAGGCGCTGAGCCATCTGCCCGAGCGTCACCGCCTCTCGCTGGTGCTCTATCACTTCGAGGAGCTCTCGTACGATGAGATCGCGAAACAGCTGCGTGTGCCGCTCGCGACCGTCAAGAGCGATATCCATCGCGCCCGACAGGCGCTGCTGAAGCAGCTGCAGTCGCGCGGCATCTCCGCCGATGCGCTGCAGGCCTGACCCCATGAGCGTCGAACGCGAACCAGACAGTGGACTCGAGCGGCAGGTGCACACGCTGCTGCGCTCGCTGCCGGCGCGTCACGCTCCCGAACATCTCATGGCGCGCGTACTCGAGCAGATCGAGCAGCGGGCAGCATTGCCGTGGTGGCGCAGGCAGGTCATGCACTGGCCGCTCATCGCCCGCTTGTCGTTTGCGCTGCTGGCGGTGGCCTGCCTGATGCTGCTGTCGCTTGCCGGCAGAGCCGGCCTGCCGCGCCTTGCCAGTCCCACCGCGCCGATGCTCGCCTGGGGCCATCACGTGCTGGCCCTGCTGGGCGTCGTGCCAAGGTTAGTCACGGCGCTGCTGGGCGCCCTGCCCATGGTATGGCTGCAGGCCATCCTGGTCATCGGCCTGCTGGCGTATCTGTTTCTGTTCGGCGTTGGTGCCGCGGCCTACCGGCTGCTGTACCTGGAGCATTGAGGTGTCAGGAGACGGAGTCATGAAACTCATCGCACTGTGTCTGCTGTTCATGCTGCAGGCGGCGGCACCGGTGCTGGCACAGTCGCCACGTGAGGCCTGTCAGCAGGACAGGAGCAATCTTTGCCCCGATCTGGGGGGCCGGCGGCTGCTGGCGTGTCTGCGCGACAATCGCGACCAGCTCAGCAGCGACTGCCGCGCGGCGATGGAACGGTTGCCGCCGGCCTTAGGCCGAAATGACGACGATCGTGTCGCCGTCGGTCACAACGTCGACGTGCCGGCTGGGGAGACTGCAGACTCGGTGGTCGCGGTCTTCGGCTCGGCCAGCGTTGAAGGGGCGGCCCGCAGCGACGTGGTTTCAGTGGCCGGCAGCACCCGCGTGACCGGCCCGGTTGCGGGCGATGTGGTCTCGGTACTCGGCTCGACCTATATCGACAGTCAGGTCAGCGGCGATGCGACCGCCGTGCTCGGTTCGCTCGAGCTCGGACCCCACGCGGAAATCGAAGGCGATGCCCAGGCCATCGGCGGGCAGCTGATCCGCGACCCGGGTGCCGTGGTGCACGGCGGGGTGCAGCAGATCGGACCGAACTCGCCGGTGAGCCTCGGGCCGCTGACGCCGTGGGTGCGTCATGCGCTGGCGTATCTGCGGCCACTCGCCATCGGTCCGGGGCTCGGCTGGGTCTGGGGTGTCGCCGGTGTGTTCCTCGCCCTGTATCTGCTGCTGGCGTTCCTCGCCCCGCGCGGCATTGAGCACTGCGTGCAGTCCCTCGAGCTGCATCCCGGGCCGACGTTGCTGGCATCACTGGCCGTGGTGCTGCTGACCCCGCCGCTGCTGATCCTGCTGGTCGTCACCGTCATTGGCATCGCCGCGGTCCCCGTCGTCCTGCTGGCGCTGTTCTGCGCCGCACTGTTTGGCAAGGCCGCGGCGCTGGCCTGGTTGGGTGGCCGCTTTCTGCCCCGGCGCACGCCGGCCGATCCGCCCGCGCTGGTGCTCGCCGTGCTGATTGGCGGGCTCATCGTAACGCTGATCTACCTGGTCCCAGTGCTCGGGCTCGTGGTCTACAAGCTGCTCGACCTGCTCGGCCTGGGCATGGTCGCGCACGCGCTGATTCTGGCCGCCCGGGCGCGCCGCGGCGCCTCGCCCGCCCCGAGCGCCGGGTCGCGGGGGGGCGCGTCCCCCGTGAACCCGTCTGAGCCGGGCAGCCCGGCGTCCACGGCCGCAGCGGGCGCTGGGCCCGGAGCCTACGCCTGGGGAGACAGCGTGGCGGGGGCGCCAGCGGGTTCAGCCGGCCCCGCGCCCGCCGCGCCCGCCGCACCCGCCGCACCGGGCGTGTCTGCGCCGGGCGTGTCTGCGGGTGCAGTACCGCCGCTTGCCGCCTCGACGCTGCCGCGCGCCGGCTTCTGGATCCGCATGGTGGCGCTGCTGCTCGATCTCATCGTGGTGGGAATCGTGCTCGGCATCCTGCACCTGCATCACCTGATCCTGGTCGCGCTGGCCGCATACGGCGCCATTCTCTGGAAAGCCCGCGGCGCCACCCTCGGCGGCATCGTCTTCGATCTGCACGTCGTGCGCGTGGATGGAAGACCCATCGACTGGACCACCGCGATCGTGCGCGCACTGGGCTGCTTCCTGTCGCTGGCCATCCTCGGCCTGGGGTTTTTCTGGATCGCCTTCGACGAAAACCATCAGGCCTGGCACGACAAGTTCGCCGGCACGCTGGTGGTGCGCATGGCCAGGGATGCAGGGGCAGCGCGGGTCTAGGGCGGGGAGGAGCTGCCAGCTCCCGCGCTATAATGGTTGCTCCGTATCTGCGGATTCCGCAGCACCTTTCATGGGGTTTTCAGATGAAGAAGCATCCGTGCGCCCAGAGCGGGCTGCGTCTTGCCCTGGTTTCGGCCATCGGTAGCCTCGTGGCCGGAGCCGCCATCGCAGCCGATGCGCCCACCGAGAGCGCCACGCCCACCGGCCTGGTCTCGGGTATCGACACGCAGTACATCGATGGCAGTGTGCGTGCGCAGGATGATTTCTACCGCCATGTGAACGGCAAGTGGCTCGACACGATTCAGATCCCGCCGGACAAGGGCAGCTACGGCTCCTTCGTCAAGCTGCAGGACGACTCGATGGATCAGCTGCACCGGATCATCGAAGCCCTGGTGAAGCCGGGCGGCGCCGACAGCCCCGATGAGCAGAAGATTGCCGCGCTGTATTCCAGCTTCATGGACGAGACGGCGCTGCAGGGCCTCGGCACCCGACCGCTGCAGGCGGAGTTCGCGCGCATCGAGGCGCTGAAGAGCAAGCGGCAGATCCCGGCCCTGATCGCGCACCTCAATCGCATCGGCATCACCGCTCCCTACACGCCCAGCGTGCACCAGGATGCCAAGGATTCCACACACTACGTGTTCGATCTGGGCCAGGATGGCCTCGGTATGCCCGACCGCGATTACTATCTGCAGGACGCGGCGCAGCTCAAGCAGATCCGCACGGCCTACCAGGCCCACATCGAGCGCATGCTCAAGCTGGCGGGGGATCAGGACGCGGCGAACGAGGCACAGCAGATCATGGCGCTCGAGACGGCGCTGGCGCGTGTGCAGTGGACGCGCGTCGAGAACCGCGATCCGGTCAAGACCTACAACAAATACCCGTTCGCGAAGCTCGCCACGCTCGCCCCCGGCTATGACTGGAAGCTGTACCTGGCGGACTCGGGCGTCGCCGGCCACACGGATTTCCTCGTCATCAGCCAGCCGACCTACATCAGCGCGCTCAATGGCCTGATCGCCTCGACGCCGCTGCCGGCATGGAAGAGCTACTTTCGCTGGCATGTGCTCAGCGACTACTCACCCTATCTCTCCAAGCCCTTCGTCGAGGAGCACTTCGCCTTCTATGGCACGGCGCTTCAGGGCATCAAGCAGGATCGCCCGCGCTGGCAGCGCGGCGTGCGCCTGGTGGACGGCTCCATCGGCGAGGCGCTCGGCAAGCTCTATGTCGCGCAGTACTTTCCGGCTTCCTCCAAGGCGCGCATGGATCAACTGGTGCACAACCTGATCGCCGCGTACCGGGCCGATATCGCCACGCTCGACTGGATGAGTGAGCCGACGCGGCAGAAGGCCGAAGGAAAGCTGGATAAGCTCGCCATCAAGATCGGCTACCCGGTCAGGTGGCGCGACTACTCGGCGCTGCAGTTCAGCAAGGACGATCTGGTCGGCAACGTCCGGCGCGCCAACGAATTCGAGTACAACCGCAACCTGCACAAGCTGGGGCATCCGGTTGACCGCACCGAGTGGGAGATGACCCCGCAGACGGTCAATGCCTACTACGATCCGGAGCACAACGAGATCGTCTTTCCGGCCGCAATCCTGCAGCCGCCGTTCTTCAATCCCAGGGCCGATGATGCCGTCAACTACGGCGGCATCGGCGCGGTCATCGGCCACGAGATCAGCCACGGCTTCGACGACCAGGGCAGTCAGTACGATGCCGACGGCAATCTGCTCAGCCCCCCGGGCTGGTTCACGCAGCAGGATCTGGATCGCTTCAAGGCGCGCACGCACGCTCTGGTGGCGCAGTACGCCGCCTATGAACCGGTGCCCGGCTATCACATCAATGGCGAGCTGACGCTCGGTGAGAACATCGCGGATAACTCGGGCCTGGCGATTGCCTACAAGGCCTATCGCATCTCGCTCGATGGGCACGAGGCGCCGGTCATCGATGGGCTGACCGGTGATCAGCGCTTCTATATGGGCTGGGCACAGGTGTGGCGCGCCAAGTCCCGCGAAAACCTCATGATCATGCGCCTGAAGTCCGATCCGCATTCTCCCGAGCGCTTCCGCGGCACCATTCCCGAGATGAACCAGGCGCCCTTCTACGCGGCGTTCGACGTCAAGCCCGGCGACAGGATGTACCTGCCGCCCGACAAGCGCGTCTCGCTCTGGTAGGCGGCGCGCCGGCTCAGCGCTCATGGTGACGATCGACCTGTCGGGCCGCTCGGCGCTGGTGAGCGGTTCCACCGGAGGCATCGGCTTCGCGATCGCGCGCGCCCTCGCAGTCGCCGGCGCGCAGGTCACGCTCAACGGGCGCGAGCAGCGCAGCGTCGATGCCGCGCTCGCGCGGCTGCGCTCCGAGCTGCCCGCGGCGCAGGTCGAGGGCATCGCCGCGGACCTGGGCGGCCCCGAGGGCTGCGCGCGCATCGTGGCGCGCGTGCCTGCCGTCGACATCCTCGTCAACAATCTCGGGATCTTCGGTCTGCAGGATTTCTTCACCACGCCGGACGCGGTGTGGGAGCAGTTCTTCCAGACCAATGTGCTCTCGGGGGTGCGCCTGTCGCGCGCCTACGTGCCGGGCATGGTGGCGCGCGGCTGGGGCCGCGTCATATTCCTGTCCTCCGAATCGGGACTGAACATCCCTGCGGACATGATCCACTATGGCGTGACCAAGACTGCAGACCTGGCGCTGTCGCGCGGTCTCGCCAAGCGCCTGGCGGGCACCGGTGTCACAGTCAACGCCATACTTCCGGGACCGACGCTCTCCGATGGCGTACGCACGATGCTCGCGCCGGCGGCGCAGCGCGCCGGCAGATCCGTCGAAGACATGGCCACCGAGTTCGTGGTCACGCAGCGACCGAGCTCCATCCTGCGCCGTGCGGCGACGGTCGAAGAGGTCGCGAACCTCGTGCTCTATGTAGCGTCCCCGCTGTCTTCTGCAACGACGGGCGCGGCGCTGCGCGTGGACGGTGGCGTGGTCGATACCATCGCCTGAGGCCCAAGCCAGCCAAGCTGTGCGCCGATCGCGCCCCTGCGGTCCCGACTCCCCCGCAGCGGATGCTGTCTCGGTGGAGGCTGCCGCAGTGGAAGCTGAGGCTGTCCCGGCTCGGCGATGAGCTTGATCAGGTCCACCTGCCGGCGCGCCGTGGTCTTGTCGAACACATGCTGCAGGTGGGTTTTGACAGTCGCCGGACGGATACCGAGCAGCTGCGCGCCGCGCTCGATGGTGCAGCCATTGAGCAGCGCCTGCACGACGCGCACCTCGGCGGGCGTCAGGCCGTAGCGGCCGGCGGCCTGCTGCATGCGCAGGGCAAGCGCGGGCGCGGGCGCGGGCGCGTCATTCTCCACGCGTCTGCCGATGCAGAGCGCCTGGCGCACATGCGTGGCCAGCAGTCCCAGCATGGCGCGGGAACGCGCATCGGCGAATCCCGTGCCGCTCCGCCGACGCACGTAGAGACCGGTGATGAGCGTGGGGGACCTCTCCAGCACGACGCCGATGAATTCCATGGCACACGCTGCGCCAGGCGTGCTGCTGGCATCGCCGGCCTGAAACACCGTCTCGAGCGGCTCGCTCTGCTCGCGGCAACCCAGCGGCGTCGGCCCCTGCTCGCCCGCCAGCGCGGCGGGCCACAGATGCGCCTCGGCGCCGACGGCACACTGAAAGCGGTGGGCGCCGCAGCTCTGATCGCGCGTGAAGACGATGAGCGCCGTGCCACCGATGAGCGCCAGCGCCCGCTGCAGCACCGCTGGCCACTCGCGGGGATTGAGCGCCGCCCCATACATGTCGCCGATCAATCCTGAGACACGTGCCAGTCTGCTCATACGCGGTCATCCTGTCCGCGATTGCCCAAGTCCCGGCGCTGAGCACCGGGCCGCCGATGCTACACCCGGGGCCGGCATCGGGCGCCGGATATCCACCTTTCGGTGGATATGCGTCGGTCCGGGGCAATCCTACACTCGCGCGCCTGTCGCGGCTGAAGAGAATTCCCATGACACGCCTGCGGTCTCTTTTCGTTACTGCCTTGCCGTCGGGGATGGCGGCGCTGGTTACGCTCGCGCTGCTGCTCGGCACCGCCCCGGCACGTGCCGATGTGACCGTCCAGCAGAAGATGACGATGACGCTGGCTGGCATCGATATCGACGTCACGGATACTGAACGCACCAGTGCCGACAAGCAGCGCACCGATTCAAGCGTGCATTGTCACGGCATGCTGGCGCTTTTCTGCCGCAACGCGCAGAGCGCGGAAATCCGTCGTCTGGACAAGCAATTGGAGTGGGATCTGGAGCCAAAGAAGCAGCTCTGCACCGAGCGGGATTTCCCCACGGCCGAGCAGCGCGCGAAGGCGCAACTGGCGTTCGAGGCGACCCTGGCGCAGATGAAGAGCTGTCCCATGCCACAGCAAAGCGCGCGGACGGCGGCGCCCGACACCTCACGCTGCCAGATGAGCGCTGCCAAAGTCGATGTCCAGCAGAGCGGCGAGCACCAGATGCTGATGGGCCACGATGCCCATCGCAGCACGGTCACCCTGAGCCAGACCTGCACGGATCCGCAGAGCGGCCATGTGTGCCAGTTCGATTACGGCTTTGATCTCTGGCTGACACCCGATGAGCTCCCCGGTCTTGCCGAGCGGCGCGACTTCGCCATCAAGTACGCCACCGCGCAGGGCCTGGACCCGAATAATCCGCAGCTGCGCGGCATGATGCAGCAGTTCATGGCGCCCTATGCCGGGACACTCAAGCAGCTGCAGAGCCAGGGGTCGGCGTTGCAGGGCAATGCGCTGCGCACGACGTTCTTCATGGATTACGGCGGACCTCAGTGCGGCGATGCACAGCAACAGCAGCAACAACAGCAGGCGCAGCAGCAGGCCCCCCCACGGCGCGGTGGACTCTTCGGTCGCATCGCCTCCAACGCGGTGGGCAGTGGCGTGTCGGGGCTGTTCCATCGCAGCGTGAACATCCCCACCGGCAGCGTGGGGGGGCAGGTGGCCGCCAACGCCGCCGATCAGACCGCTGACGCGGCTGCGGGAGCCGCCGCCAACGCCACGGCGAATGGAGTTGCCGATGCGAGTGCCGCCCACGCGCAGGACACCAGTGCCACGAGCGTCGCGGCGCCCGCAACGCCACCGGGCATGGTGCGCATGGTGTCATTCACGACCGAGCTCACCTCGATCGACACCTCGAGCATCGATGCATCGCAATTCGATCTGCCAGCCGGCTATCGGGTGCAGCAGCCGCCACCGCCCGCTGACAACAAACAGCCGGTCTGTCCCGCAAACGATCATTGAGGTCGTGACGGTTCCGCCGGGCTGCCCGCATCAATGCAGCGGAATGCGATAGATGTTGCGGCGCATGTCGAGTTTTTCGAACACATAGACGGACGGGTCAGGCCCGATGGAGAGTGATCCCTCGGGATGCGGGAGCACCACGACGTCGGCCGGAACCGGCCGCGACTGCTCGCGCGGGTAGCCGTCGGCACCGAGCGGCAGCACGACCGTTCGGCCTTCCACCGGCGACTGATCCGACTTGCCGGCTTCGACGTAAAGAAACCTGCCGTCGTGCGACCAATGCACCGGCCACCAGCCGTGAGCGAACAGGCGCGGCGCCCCGCCGCCGGCTGGCACGAGATATACCTGTGGGCGCAGGGTGTCCTCGGAGATGGCGATGCCGATCCAGCGGCCGTCGGGTGCCACGCCCATCAGCTCATCGATCGGGAATGACAGCAGACGCACGTTGCCGCCGCCATCGGCATCGATGCGACTCAGATAATTGGCGTGCTCGCCGATGCTGCGGAAGTAAATGTGGCCGGCGCGGTCGAAATGGGCTTCATCAGCACCACGCACCAGAAGCCGCGGCGGAGCACGTCGGTCGAGTGGCGCGACCCAGAGCGATGACTGTCCAGTCCCCTGCGTCGTAAAGACCACCTGCTGCTCATCGAACGAGACGTCGTAATCGGTGACGTCGGATCCAGAAAGCAGTGCTTCGCGTCGACCGGAGCCGACGTCCAGGCGCCACAGCTGCGAGGCGTTGATGGAATCGCGCGCTTCGAGGAAGTACAGGCGATGCGCATCGGGGGACAGCCATGGCTCGAAGGCATAGCCCTCGCTGGTGAGCGCACGCTCCCCGCTCTGATCGTGCAACCAGATCTGGCTCTGCTCGTGCCCGAGCACGACGGAGCTGATGAGCGAGCGGCCATCCTCGGCGACGGCCACGGTGTCCTCCTCGGTGGGGCCGAAGGTGATCTGCTCAGGCTCCCCTTCGGCATAGCGCTGGCGCCAGAGATGCGAGTGCCCGGCCACCACGGCCGCGAAATACATCCACTTGCCATCCGGTGACCAGGCTGCCGAGAGGCAGGCGCCGTCGGGTCCCACGGGCTTGCCGCGAGAGCTGCCATCGAAAGGCACGAGCCGGCAGCGTCCAAAATTGGCAGTCCTCGCCATCTCCACCACCAGTACCGTCCGGCGGTCGGGCGAGAGGTAGGAGTAGTGCGCCATGCCGCGCTCGTGCTCGGGCAGGTAGATCTGGCGATGGCCCGAGCGGTCATCCCGGGAAGTGACGATCCCGAGGTGGATGCCGGTCTGGAATTCCGAGTACATCACCTGATCAGATCCGATGAAGCTGAGCCCCGAGGCGTTGGGCAGCAACCGGACCGGCGCTCCTCCCGTGATCGGCACGACCCACGTGTCCCAGCTGCGGCCCTGGTTCTCGATGCCCGTATAAGCGACGTGGGTACCGTCAGGCGTAAAGGTCGGCGCAAAGATCGTATCGTTTGTGTGTGTCAGCTGAATCGGCTCACCATCGGGTAGAGCCTTCAGCCAGATCTGGCCTGAGCTCAGAAAGGCCGAGCCGCCGCGGATGAAGGTCAGCAGGTGGCCATCGGGCGACAGCGCGGGGGCCGTCGCCGAGTCATCCACATCGGTGAGCGGCACGTAATCCGCGGTGGACGTGACAGTTTGTTGCCGCGCGCCGAAATACCAGGCGGCGCCAATCAGCGCCACCAGCAGCATCGCCGCCGCGAGCACGATCGGACGTGGCGCACCTGCGGTCTTGGTTTCGCCCACCGCAACATCGGGCTTCAGGCCCAGGGTCTCGGCCGCGATAGCCGGGCCCAGGAGGCGTTGTTCGCGAGGCAACACCCGCACCGGCGCCACGAACCGGAAGCCCCGGCCGGGCACCGTGAGAATGAAGCGCCTCTCGCCTGCGCTCTCTCCCAGGGCCTTGCGCAGCGTAAAGATGCATTGGCTGAGATTGTTTTCCTCGACGACCGAGTGAGGCCAGACCGATGCCATCAGCGAGGATTTCTCGACGAGCTCGCCAGCCCGCTCGACGAGGAAAATCAGTGTCTGGTAAGCCCGGGACGGCAGGGGGATCGGTTCGCCCTGAGGCGAGATGAGCGTCTGCGCCGCGGTGTCGAGGCGAAAGCCCCCGAACTCGTAATCCGGTGTGCTGCTCGCGTCCATGCGGCCCGAGTGCCTGGGTGCCTGTGTTGCCGGTGGGCTCGCGCTCTACCTTAGCGTGCCTCCGATTTGCTTTCCAGCTACGCGCCGGCGCGCGCCGATTCAGAACAATTAAGCGCCTGCTAATGCTCTTTCAGGGGCGAGGGCGGAAAACGTCGCCGCAACCGCGACCGCTGGTTGCGGGGTCTCATTACCACTCAAAGCTCCAGGAGCATCACGATGAAAAAGATCCAAATTGTTTTGGCATTCAGGGACTTGGCTCAGCGAGCCAGTGTGCGGCGGCGCCGCCTGGTCTCCATGCCGGGCCTGCTGGTCCTGGGCGGTCTCGCCGCCGCATCGGTGCTGGTGGCAGCGCCCGCAAAGGCCGGATGCGTCGATCCCCGAGGCGCAGAAGCCCCCGCCTTGTTACACCAGCTGCCCGGCCTGCCCGGCCTGTTTGGCAGCCTCCCCGAGCACCATACGATCGTCGGAACCTGGCATGTCGTCTATACGGCCGGGGGCGCGCCTTCCGGAGAGGCCTTCATGCAGTGGCACAGTGACGGCACGGAGTGGGAGAACATCAATTATCCGGTGCTGGATGGAAATATCTGCATGGGTTCGTGGAAACAGCTCAATGCGAATAGCGTCGCGCGCAACCATTACGGCTGGCTCTATGACGCCGGCCTTGTGGCGGGTTACTTCAATGAGACGGAGACCGATGTCCTGTCCAAGGATGGCAACTCGTACAGCGGCAATAATGAAATCAAGTTTTACGACACCAGCGGCAACCTCACCATGGATATCAAAGGCACTGCTTCCGCTCAGCGCATAGCGCCCTGACCCCCATCGGCCGCCGCCGCCTTCGGGTGGCGGCGCGCCGTGCCCGCGTGCGCACGCGACTACAGCGTCAGACGTACACCGCCATGGAGGCTGAACGGCGCCGCCGGACTCTCAAATCGATTATCCACGCCCGGACCATTGGTAGCCGCGCCGGCCGGCACGCCGGGGGCGCCGACACCTGTGGGATCGCCGTAGATGCCATAGGTCGCATAGTGACGGTTGAAAAGGTTGTCTATCGTGACGAACAGGCTCAGCCGCGCGCTCGCCTTGAACGAGCCGAACAGATCGACGGTGGCGTAACCCGGTAGCTGCCGATTCTGGTTGGACTCATCCCCGAAGAAGTAGGCGCCGCTGAGCAACTCGACGTCGGCGCCGAGGGCAAAGCGTGCGGGCGCGAATTGGGCACCGAGCTTGAGGCGGTGCTCGGGAACGCCGGGCAACCGGTCGCCGCGGCGCACCTGGATGTCGCCGTTCTGATCCTGGTAGGGATTGGACGGGGAGGGCAGCGTCAGTGCCGATTGGAAAGTCGCATCGACAAAGCTGTAATCCAGATGCGCGGACCAGGGCGCCGCAGCCCAGTGCACACCCGCCTCCACGCCCTGGCGGCGCGTGGCGCCGATGTTCTGAAAATACCCGCTGCTGATCGAGGTGGCGATGCCGTAAATGTCATCGTGCAGACTGGTTCGAAACACCCCCGCATGCCAGGACAGCTGTCCTGGCAGGGTCGCCTCGCCCGCGAGCCGGCCGCGCAGCCCCAGCTCCCAGGTCTGCGCCACGACCTGCCGCAGTGTCGGCGGATCGCTCGCCAGATCCGATGGCAGCAGGCAGGGCTGCAGTGGATTGGCGCATTCGATCTCACTCGCCGTGGGTGCGCGCGCATTCTCGGAGAAGCCCGCATAGGCCGTCAGCACAGGCGAGAGCTTCCAGGTGACGCCGAGGGCGGGGTTGAAATGATCGTAGCGATTGTCGCCCGTCAGGCTCGTGCCGAGCCGATCGCGCAGCTCGATGCCGGCGGTGTTGTAGCGTGCGCTCAGCGTCGCGGCCAGCGCGCGTGTGACGCTGAAGGTGTCGGTGGCGAACAGGCCAGTGTACTCATCGAGCGTCCGCAGGCTCACGGGCGTTGAGCCGAAGGGGGAGCCCTCGGGGGTATCGACGACCAGATCCGAGGGCAACACCGTCAGCGCTGCATCCAACAGTCCGATCTGCGTGCCGGAATAAAAATCCGCCGTGGCGTCGTCGAAGCTGGCGCCGGCAGAGAAATGATTGTCATGTTCCCCGAGCCTGGTCGAACTACTGAACTGCAGTGCAGCGCCGCGGCCGTAGGCAGTGATGCGCTCGTAGTCGTTCTGACCGATGATGAGGGTGCCGCCGTCTGAGATGTCCGGAAGCACCTGCCCGACCGCGTTGGTCAACGGCGTCAGGCCGTCGGATTGGCACAGCGCCGACTCATCGGTGCAGGCGGCGTAGTCGCTGTTGTCGCCGTTGGAGACCGTCTGCGCGAACACGCGGTCGTAGAGCACCAGCTGCAACGCCGAATGGTCGCCGAGCACGAAGGCGCCGTTCAGTGTCACGAAGTTCAGTCGGTCGATGTTTGCCTGCGGACCGGTAAACACCAGCCACGGACTGATGGCCAGCTCCTGTACGGGCGCCGAACCCTGGCCGGCCAGGCTGTTTCTCGCGCCCGAGTAGCTCAGGTCGAAGGATGCGCGCGAAAAGCGCGCGCTGAGCACTGCATAGAGGCGACGCAGCGAGTCCTCGGCGAATTCACGCCACCCGTCCTGGTTGAGCGCGTCGGCAGTGACGTATATGCCCAGGTGATCGCCGTGCGCGCCATACTCGGCCGCGCCGGCACGCTCATTGAACGTGCCGCCGTAGAGCTGCGCATTGCCTGCCTGGTAGGAAAAGCCGTTCTTCATCGTGACGGCCATCCCCCCGCCCAGGGCATTGAGTCCATACACGGGACTGCCGCTCACGATGCTGACCTGGTCGATCGCCATCGACGGGATCAGGTCCCAGTTGACGGCATCGCCGAAGGCCTCGTTGATGCGCACGCCATTTTCGTAGACCGCCAGGCCTTCCGGCGTGCCGAGGACCGGAGAAGCCTCGAATCCGCGGTAGAGAATATCCGGCTGGAACGGGTCGTCGAGATTGTCATCGAGATTGACGCTGCCGAGCCCGCGATTGAGCGCCCCGGTGAGGCTTGGGCTGCCCTGACGCGAGATGTCCGCCGCCGAGACGGTCTGTACATCGCCTGGAACCAGGTCGGCTTGCAGCGATGCGCCGGGAATGGCCGTCGCCTGTACCGTGACGGGCGCGAGCTCGGCCGCATTGTCCGCCTCCGCCGCCCAGGCGCCGCTCCCGGCAAGCAGCGCGATTGCATACCATAGAGGGGAGGCCTTCACGCGCGGCAGTGTGCTGAAAGAGCGCCCCCGCCGCCACGGCGTACTTCCCCATCAGGGCGGGAAAAATTCCCGGCCAGAGCAGAGCCAGCGCCGCGTCAGGGCCGCGTCAGGGCGCCATAGAGCAGGAGGTAATCGTCATGCGCCAGATGTCCAGCTCCGATCCCGCGTCACAACGGCGACGTGTGTGGATCGATGCCACCGCGGTTGCGGCCTTTACCCTCGGCAGTGTCTTCGTGTCCGATCGCTTCCAGATCTCGGAGGGCTTCTACCTGTTCACGCGCCGCTGGGAATCCATTCAGCTCGATGAGCTGCCGTTCGCGCTGCTGGTGCTGGTGTGTGGACTGACGTGGCTCGCGTGGCGGCGCTACCGCGAGGCTCGACAGGAGCTCGTCGAGCGCGCACGCGTGGAGGCGGCGCTGTCGAAGGCCATGGATGAGAACCGCCGGCTGGTGCGCGAGTACCTCAATGCGCTGGAAGCCGAGCGCAAGCATCTGGCACGCGAGCTGCACGATCATCTGGGTCAGTACCTCAATGCCATCAAGCTCGATGCGAGCGCGAGTGTCGGCGCAGGCGCCCCGCCACCGGTCATCCTCGCCGCTCAGCGCATCATTCGCAGCATCGATCACGTGTATGGTGTCGTGCGTGATCTGATCCGGCGGCTGCGCCCGGTGGCGCTCGATGAGCTCGGGCTCGCTGCGGCAATCGAGCACTGCGTGGACCAGTGGCGGGCTCTGCAGCCGTCAACCCGTGTACAGCTGCATATCGGTGAGGGACTCGATGGTCTCGCCGAGCCGCTGGCCCTGACGCTCGTGCGCGTGGTGCAGGAGGCGCTGACGAACGTCTACAAGCATGCGCGCGCGAGCAGTGTGCAGGTGCTGCTCGAGCGTCGCTGCGCGTCCCCGCCGCAGGCTTCGGCGCCCATGCCCACGCCCACCCCCACGCCGGCAGCCGGGGCCGCGGCCGACCAGGTCTGCGTCGACATTCACGACGATGGCTGTGGCCTTGCGGAACCGGCCATGCGCAGCGCAGGGCTCGGCATTATCGGCATGCGCGAGCGGGTACATCTCGCCGGTGGCACGTTCAGTCTGCGCAGCGCTCCAGGCCAGGGCGTGCACATCGACGTGCGCCTGCCAATGCTGGCGCCAGCGTGAGCGCATCTGCCTGCACGGTGCTGCTGGTCGATGATCACGCGGTCGTGCGCGAGGGTTACAAGCGCCTGCTCGAGCGTCAGGGGGATCTCGCCGTCATCGGCGAGGCGGCGGACGGCGCCGAGGCGCTGCAGCTGTTTGCGCGACTGCGGCCGCAGATCGTGGTCATGGACGTCACGCTGCCGGACATCAGCGGTATCGAGGCGACGCGTCGCCTGCTCGCACGCGACCCCGGCGCGCGCGTGCTCATCTTCAGCATGCACGAGGATGCGATCTTCGCGCGGCGCGCACTGCAGGCGGGCGCCTGCGGCTATGTGACCAAGAGCAGCGAGCCGGAGGTGTTGCTCGAAGCGGTGCGCTGGATCGCCCAGGGCCGTCGCTACGTCAGCGCCCAGATCGGCGCGGATCTGGCGGCAGCCGATGCGCTCTCGCAGGCGAGTGCGCCGCAGGCGCTCACGGCACGCGAGTTCGAAGTGCTGCATCTGCTGGCGCAGGGCCGCTCGGTGCAGGAAATCGGACGCAGCATGGGAGTCTCGTCCAAGACGGTATCCAACCATCAGACCAGCATCCGCCAGAAACTCGGCGTGGACAGCGCCGTGCAGTTGCTGCACGCCGCGGAGCGGCTGGGCCTGCTGGCCTCCGCGCCGCGCGGACCGGACGCAGGCTGATTGCGTCCGATCCGCGGCAGGACGGCAGCGGTCTGGTCGCCAGACGTCGCTAGTCGGCGCTCTTGCGGTGGGCGTGAGCGCCAGTGCCGACCGCCTCGCGGATGAACTTGAGCACCGGCCCGGACACGGTCTGGTCTGGCGTGTCGATCGAGAACACCTCGGACATGTGACTTTCACCGCGCTCCACCAGCAGTGTCGGGCAGTGCGAGGGACCGACCGCGCACAGCGCATCGCTGAGCGTCTTGTTGAAAGCCGACAGCCCATTGTTCACGTGCATATCGACGCCGGGATCGAGCTCCGCGTCCGCCAGCATGATCTTGACATGCGTGCGCTTGAGCTCCGGCAGGCTCGAGTGCGCCAGCTGCGTGGCCGGATCCGGCGTACCGAAGCCCCCGCCGCCCCCGCGGCGTCCCGCTCCACCCGGACCACCGGCGCCGCGCGCCGCACCGGGACCGGCGGCTGCTCCCGCCGGGGGCGGACCTCCGAAGCCCGGGATGCCATTGGGACCACCCGGGGTGCCGGGCGCCGCACCCGGCAGCGCGCCCGCCGTCGAGGTCATGCCGCCGGGCTCATGGCAGGTGGTACCCGCGCTGGCCATCATGGTGCGGAAATTGGCGCCGCCGAGGGCCGCAGCCTGCAGCGGTGCAATGTCGAAGGCGCCTGACATGAAGATGACGCCGCGCACGCCGACGCCCTTGGGACCGTAGAGCTCGGGCCGGCCGATGTAGGTGCCCGTGGGTCCGTTACCGGCCGACTGCGCCCAGATCACCATGCGATTGGCGTCGCCGTGATACTGCGCAATGTGGTCCTGTACCCACTGGATCATGTTCGATACGTCGCGCGCGCCACCGTCCCAGGTCGGGCTGAAGTGACGCTGCATGAGCACGACCACCAGGCCGTGCTGGGTGCCCCAGCGGCCGATGTTGTCGTAGAACGCGTTAGCGGCCTTGTCCTGAATCTCGATCTTGTTGCCCGCGCCACCGGGCACGTAGATGAGCACCGGGCGCTCGTTGGCGCCCTTGTCCGCCCAGAACACGTCGACCACGTCGTCCGGGTTGCTGCCGAAGGACTGATTGCGCGCGATGCTCACGCCGGGATAGAGCGGGGTGACGTCGCTGGTGATGTCGTTCTTGGGCATCATCGGCCGGTAGAGGTCCGCCGTGCAGGCCGGATCGACGATCGGTCCGATCTTGCGCAGCGTGGCTTCCACGTCCGGTGGGACCTGGGCCTGTGCCACCTGGGCCAGCGGCGCCAGAGCGGCGCCGGCCAGCAGAGCCGTCAGCAGCGCGGGCGTCCAGGAGCGGGCTGCGCGGCGATGCGATGAATGTAGCGATTTCACGGTAAGCCCCCTTGCCGGCGATGCGCACGCCGTTGTGGGCCGCAAGTGTAGGCGGCGGGGTCTATTTGCGCCAGAAGGCCGGTGTCAGCACCACGGCGAAGGTGATGATCTCGATGCGGCCGAGGAACATGCCCGCCGTGCAGACCCAGATCTGGAAGTCATTGAGTCCGGCATAGGTATGGCCAGGGCCGACGCGGCCGAGGCCCGGGCCGACGTTGTTGATGCAGGCCACGATCGCCGACAGTGATGAGGTCAGATCCAGTCCCGAGATCAGCAGCGCGAAGGTCAGCCCGGCGATGGTCAGAAAGTACAGGAACAGAAAGGCGAGCACTGCGTAGACCACGCCGTTGGGGACGACCTGGCGGGCGATCTTCAGCGGCGAGACCGCCTGGGGATGCACCAGCGTGAACATCTCGCGCAGCGGCTGTTTGAACAGGATCAGCGCGCGGAACATCTTGATGCCGCCGCCGGTGGAACCGGTGTTGGCGCACAGGGAGCTCAGGAACAGCATCCACATCGGCGCAAAGATCGGCCAGGTGGAGAAATCGGTGCTGAAGAAACCGCCTCCCGTGGCCAGCGACACCACATTGAAGGCGCCATAGCGAAACGCCTCGAAGCCGTCGTCGTACAGATGCGTCGCCATCAGGAATGCCGTGATGATCAGGCAGCTCACCAGCACCAGCAGCAGCGTCCAGCGCGCCTCGGGGTCGCGCCGGTAGCAGCTGAAATCGCCGCGGCGCAGCGCGATGAAGTGGGTGGAGAAGTTCAGTGCCGCCACGAGCATGAACAGCGCCAGGATGAACTCGATGAGCGGTGAGTGGAAATAGGCGATGTTGGCGTCGTGCGTGGAGAAGCCGCCGAGCGACAGCGTGGTAAACGCATGACAGAGCGCATCGAAGGGGGTCATGCCCGCGCCCCACAGCGCAAGCATGCAGGCGAGCGTCAGGCCCGCGTACACCAGACCGAGCACGCGCGCCGTCTCGGTGATGCGTGGTGCGAGCTTGGCGTCCTTGACGGTGCCGGGGGCGCCGGCCCGATACAGCTGCATGCCGCCCACGCCCAGCATCGGCAGGATCGCCACGGCCAGCACGATGATGCCCATGCCGCCGAGCCAGCTCAGGGCCGCTCGCCACAGCACGAGGCAGCGCGGGATCTGGTCCAGGCCCTGTATCACGGTGGCGCCGGTGGTGGACAATCCCGACATCGTCTCGAAGTACGCGCGCGTGAAGGACAGGCCACGCACGTCCACCAGCAGCGGGATGGCGGCCACCGCGGCGATCGACAACCAGCTCACGCTCACCAGCAGGTACGCATCGCGCGCCTTGAGGTCGAAGCGATAGCGCCGCGTCAGCGCGCGCAGCGACAGCCCGAGCAGCACGGCGACCGCGCCGCCGATGAAGAACCCGCGCAGGGAAGCAAATTCACCGTAGACCAGGCCGGTCAGGATCGGCAGCAGGAAATACAGGGCGAACCAGGCCAGCAGTGACCCGAAGATGTTGAGCACGCCGATCAGTGAGCGCATGAGCCCCTGTCTCCCCTGACGATCAGCCCTACGGCTCGCTCTGGAAGAGCCGCTCTACCGCCTCGACGTGCCGGCGATCGGACAGGAAGATGATCAGGTGGTCCTCGGGCTCGATGACGGTGTCGTGGTGGGCCATGAGCACGTTTTGTGCGCGCACCATCGCCACGATGCTCGCGCCCTGTGGCAGGGCGATCTGCTCCAGGCGTCGCCCCACCAGCGGCGAGCGTCCCTGCGAGTCGTGCACGACCGCCTCGATGGCCTCGGCCGAGCCGCGCCGCAGCGAGTGCACGCGCACCACGTCGCCGCGGCGCACGTGCGCGAGCAGTGCACCGATGGTGATGGTCTGCGGCGAGATCACGATGTCGATGCTGTGATTTTCCATCAGCTCGCCATAGGAGGGGCGGTTGATCAGCGCCATGACGCGCCGTGCGCCCAGGCGCTTGGCGAGCATCGCCGAGAGCACGTTGGCCTCCTCGGAGTTGGTCAGCGCCGCGAACACATCGGCGCTGTCGATGTTCTCCTCGACCAGCAGCTCCTCATCGGCGGCGTCGCCGGCGAGCACGATGGTGTTCTCCAGCGTTTCGGAGATACGGCGGGCGCGACGGTTGTCGCGCTCGATGAGCTTCACCTGATTGCTCTTCTCGAGCGCCTGCGCGAGGCGAAAGCCGATGTGCCCGCCGCCGGCGATCACCAGGCGGCGCACCGGGGCCTCACTGCGACGCAGCTCCGCCATCACGCGCCGCAGATCATCGGAGGCGGCGACGAAGAAGATCTCATCGTTCTCCTCCACGATGGTGTCGCCGCCCGGCCGCACCAGGCGGTCGTTGCGGTAGATCGCGGCGATGCGCGCCTCGATATCCGGCAGGTGCTCGCGCAGTGTGCGCAGCTCGCGTCCGACCAGCAGGCCGTCGCGTCGTGCGCGCACACCGACCAGCTGCACCCGCCCGTCGGCGAAATCCACGACCTGCAGCGCACCGGGATAAGAGAGCAGGCGCGAGATGTACTCGGTGACCAGCTGCTCGGGGCTGATCCAGAAATCCACTGCCAGCGCCCCTTCGGTGAACAGCTGCGCGCGGCTGGTGTACTCGGAAGCGCGGATGCGCGCGATCTTGGTTGGCGTGCGATACAGCGTATAGGCGATCTCGCAGGCCATCATGTTGACCTCGTCGCTGCTGGTGAGGGCGACGAGCACGTCAGTGTCGGCGATGCCGGCCGACTCCAGCACGTTCGGAAAGGAGCCATTGCCGGCGACGGCGCGCACGTCCATGCGATCCTGCAAATCGCGCAGCGCGTCCTCGCTCGTGTCGACGACCGTGACTTCGTTGGCCGGCTCGCGCGAGAGATGATAGGCAGCGGTGCGGCCGACCTGGCCGGCGCCGAGAATCAGAATCTTCATGCTCGTGTGCGCTCCCTGACGCTCACGTCGCCGCGTAAGGCCGCGAGCTGGCCGGCCTCACACCACCTGCAGATTTGCATACTGCAGCATGAGCCATTTGGAGCCCTGCCGCTCGAAGTTCACCTGCACGCGTGCGTGCGGACCCTGGCCCTCGATGGTCAGCACCACGCCTTCGCCGAACTTGCCGTGACGCACGCGGCAGCCTAGCCGCATGCCGCCCTCGAGCGCCTCGCTGAGCGAGGAGCGCGCGCCGCTGCCGAGGCGTGCCTCGCGCGCGCCGGCGCCCCCTGGCCCCCAGCGCTCCGGATCCGCCGGTCGCTGCGAGAGGCGGATGCGCGGGCGCACCTCTTCGATCATTGCCGGGGGGACCTCCCCCAGAAAGCGTGAGGGCGCATTATACGTGTCGGCGCCATGCAGCCGGCGCTGCTCGGCATAGGTGAAATACAGCTGCCGCATCGCGCGTGTCATGCCGACGTAGCACAGCCGCCGTTCCTCTTCGAGTCCTTCCAGATCGCTCTGCGAGCGCTGGTGGGGAAAGAGGCCATCCTCCATGCCGCAGAGGAACACCAGCGGGAACTCCAGCCCCTTGGCACTGTGCAGCGTCATCATCTGCACGCAGTCGTCGAACTCCCCGCCCTGCGCCTCGCCGGACTCGAGCACCGCGTGCGCCAGGAAGCTCTGCAGCGGGGCGAGCTCACCCTCGGGCTCGTAGCCGCGCGCCGCACTGACCAGCTCGTTCAGATTCTCCACGCGCGCTTCGCCGCGATCGGCCTTGTCCCTCTGATGGTGCTCGATGAGACCGCTGCCGCTGATGACCCGGTCCACCGCTTCGTGCAGGGCGAGGCCTTCGATATCGCGTGCGAGACGCTCGATGAGCTGCAGGAAGCCGGCCAGCGCGCCCGCGGCGCGGCCAGCCTCCCCGGCGGTCACGCTCGCCTGCGCGGCGCTCCACAGCGAGCTGCCCGCCGCGCGCGCCGCCTCGCGCAGCGCATCCACGCTGCGAGCGCCGATACCGCGCGCCGGCAGGTTGACGATGCGCTCGAAGGAGGCGTCATCGTCGCGGTTGGCGAGCAGGCGCAGGTACGCGAGCGCATCCTTGATCTCGGCGCGCTCGAAGAAGCGCAGCCCGCCGTAGACGCGATACGGTACGCGCGCGAGGATCAGCGCCTCCTCGAAGCTGCGCGACTGCGCGTTGGAGCGATACAGGATGGCACATTCGCGCCGCGCGCCGCCGCGCTGTGTCCACTCCAGGATGCGCGTGACCACGAAGTCCGCCTCGTCGCGTTCGTTGTAGGCGGCGTAGAGCTTGACCGGATCGCCCTGCGAGCCGCGCGTCCAGAGCGTCTTGCCGAGCCGGCCGGAGTTGTTGGCGATGAGCGCATTGGCGGCCGCGAGAATCGCCGCGGTGGAGCGGTAGTTCTGCTCCAGCCGGATGAGCTGCGCCTGCGGGAAATCGGTGCGGAACTGATGCAGGTGCTCAGTGCGCGCGCCGCGAAAGCGATAGATCGACTGATCGTCATCGCCGACGACGAAGGGCGCGCCGACCGAGCCCACCAGCAGCCGTATCCAGGCGTACTGGATCGAATTGGTGTCCTGAAACTCATCGACCAGCACGTGACGGAAGCGCGCGCGGTAGTGCGCGAGCAGCTGCGGCTGATCGCGCCACAGCTCGAAGGCGCGCAGCAGCAGCTCGGCGAAATCGATGCAGCCCGAGCGCGCACAGGCCTCCTCATATTGCTCGTAGAGGCGCTGCATCTGCTGCGCGGTCTGGTCGAGACCGGCCTTGACGTGTTTGGGTCGGCGCCCCTCGTCCTTGTGCTTGTTGATGTAGTACTGCACGTCCCTGGGGGTCCAGCCGCTCTCGTCGAGATGGGCGGCCTTGAGCAGCTTCTTGATGAGCCGCTGCTGATCTTCCGAGTCGAGGATCTGGAAGCCCTGCGGCAGCCCCGCCTCGCGCCAGTGCAGGCGCAAGAGGCGATGTGCGATGCCATGAAACGTCCCGAGCCACAGCGCACCACCGGGCATGCCGAGCAGCTGCTCGACACGCGCGCGCATCTCGGCGGCGGCCTTGTTGGTGAAGGTGACGGCGAGAATGCCGTGCGGGGAGACGTCCTCGGTCTGAATCAGCCAGGCAATGCGGTGCGTGAGCACGCGCGTCTTGCCGCTGCCGGCGCCGGCGAGCACCAGCACCGGACCGACCGGTGCGGTGACGGCTGCGCGCTGGGCGTCGTTGAGGGGATTGAGGATCGCCGACAGGTCCATGCCGGATTCTAGCAAGTCGCGGCTCACCATCGGTTGCGCAGCTCGCGCAGCGCGAGGAACACCTCGCGCGCGGAGGGATGGGAACTGCCGATCGCCCCCGCGCGCGCAAGACCGGCGATGATCTCAGGGCTCGCGAGGCGAAGGAACACGTTGACCTGCCGCTCCTCGGCCAAAGTGAGCGTCGGCATCGACTCGCCACCGAGGCCCGCGCAGCGGCGCGCGAGCTCGCGCGCGGCTTGGTTTCCCGGCTCGCGGTCGAGCGTGAAGCCGAGATTGCGCACCAGGTAGTCGTGCCCCGGAAACACGCGCGTGCGCAGCGGCAGCTTTCCGAGCGGATCGTTGAAGCTCGCATACAGCAGCTGCGGATCACCGCCGTGCAGGCAATTGCCGGCGCCGGCGTTGAAGAGCGTATCGCCCGAGAACAGCGCCGGCGCCGCGGCCTCGCCGCCTCCGTCGCCCTCGCCCTCGCCCTCGCCCTCGCCGTAGAGACACAGGTGCGCGCGCGTGTGGCCCGGAGTATCCAGACAGGTGAGCGTAACGCTGCTGCCCACGCGGATGACATCGCCACCGGACAGGCCGCGCGTGACCCCGCCGATCTTCGCGGCGGCGGCCGCGTGCGCCAGCACGCTCGCCCCGGTGGCGGCCACGACCTCGGCGTTGCCGCCGGTGTGATCGCGGTGCTCATGGGTGTTCAAGACCTGGCGTATGTCCCACCCGAGCTCGCGCGCGCGCGCGAGCACCGCGGAAGCATTGAGTGGATCCACCGCCAGCGCCTCGCCGGTGTCGGCGCAGCCGATCAGGTAGTGGTAGTTGCGGCCGTCGTTCCCGGCCCAGATGCGCTCGATCCGCATGATTAGCGGCCGGTCGGCAGGTAGTGATCCACCAGCAGCGCCAGGAACAGCCACATCAGGTAGGTGATCGAGTAGCGAAACAGCCGCATCGGCAGATCGTCGCGTCGCGTGACCTTCAGCAGCGCGGCCTGCCAGAGAAAGCGCGCATTGAGCACCACGGCGGCGGCGAGGTAGATGAGCCCGCTCATGCCGGTCATGTACGGCAGCAGCGTGACCAGGCACAGGATCACCGAATAGAGCAGCACGTGCAGGCGCGTGAGCTCCACGCCATGCGTGACCGGCAGCATCGGGATGCGCACCTTGGCGTAGTCGTGCCGCCGCGCGATCGCCAGCGCCCAGAAATGCGGTGGGGTCCAGGCGAAGATGATCATGAACAGCAGCAGCGCATGCGCATCGACGTGGTTGGTGACCGCGACCCAGCCGAGCACGGGCGGGGCGGCGCCGGCCGCGCCGCCGATGACGATGTTCTGCGGCGTGGCACGCTTGAGCCACACGGTGTAGACCACCGCGTATACGATCAGCGAGCAGAACGTCAGCACCGCGGTCAGCACATTCACGAACGCCACCAGCAGCGCCATCGCGGCCATGCCCAGCGCCAGCGCAAAGCTGAGCGCCTGGCGCTGCGTGAGATGCCCCGTGGGCAGCGGCCGGCGGCGCGTGCGCGCCATGTGCGCATCGATGCGCGAGTCGAGCACGTGGTTGACGGCGGCCGCCGAAGCCGCCGCGAGCGCAATGCCGAGATTGCCGAGGATCAGCGCATCGAGCGGCGGGAAGCCCGGGGTCGAGAGCAGCGTGCCGACCACGGCGGTCAGCATGATCAGGGCCACCACGCGTGGCTTGGTCAGCGTCAGGTAGTCACGCCAGGTCGCGTGCAGCGGAACGACAGATTGCTCGATCTGGCTCATCAGAGGATCAGGAGTGTCCGTAGGCGGCCGTGGGGCGCGGGGTCAAGGCGCGGTTCAGGGCCAGGGTTGCCAACAATAGCAGGGCGGCGCCGGCATTGTGCGCCGTGGCGAGCCAGAGCGGAAAGCCGCGCAGCACCATGGAGACACCGATGGCAAGCTGCAGGGCCAGCGCCGCAATGACCCACAGCGCCGCCCGGCGCCCCTCGTCGGGCACGCCCGGCCTGAGGCTCACGCCCGCGGCGGTCAGCAGTACCAGGCTGGTGACGATGGCGCCGAGGCGGTGGGTCAGCTGGATGGCCACGCGCGCCGGGCTTGCCAGCACGCCGCCCTCATAGTCGACGTTCAGCGGATGCCACAGCGTGAAGCCGGCATGGAAGTTGGCGCGCGGCCAGAAGCTGCCCTGGCAGGTCGGCAGGTCCGGACAGGCCAGCGCCGCATAATTGCTGCTGGTCCAGCCGCCGAGCGCGATCTGGCAGGCAAGCACCACGAGGCCGACGACCGCGAGCGTGCGCGCTGCGGTGAGACTTGCGCTGCGGCGGGCGCCGGCCGCGGGCCACGCTCCCTCGTGTGTCCGCGAGCGCCACAGGGTGAACGTGAGCCACCACAGCAGCGCAAGCGTGGTCAGGCCAAACAGCAGGTGCAGGGTTACGATGATCGGCGTCAGCTGCCACGTCACGGTCAGCATGCCGAGTGCCCCCTGCAGCACGACGATACCGAGCAGTGCGATGACATAGGGCACCGGCAGCACGCGCTCGCGGCGCCAGGCGATCCCCATGGCCGTCAGACACACGATCAGAAAGCCCAGCGTGCCGGCCGCGTAGCGATGCACCATCTCGCGCCAGGCCTTGCCCACCTGCAGCGGCCGGCCGTCCAGCGGTGCAACGAGCGTGTGCTGATCGGCGGCAGCGCCAGCGGGGCTCAAGTGACCATAGCAGCCGGGCCAGTCGGGGCAGCCCAGCCCGGCATTGCTCAGGCGCACATACGCACCCAATACCACGACGCCCAGGCACAGCAGGGCTGCAAGCAGGGCCAGGCGGCGAACGAGCAGCGCGTGGCGCATCAGCCGATGCTCGAGAGCCCGAGCAGGTGGTTGAGGTCGTCGAGCAGACCGCGCGGCGGATCGTTCGAGTCGTATTGCATCATCAGATAGCCGCGCGGATCGACGATGAAAATGCCGGTGGCACGCCGCTGCGCGGGGATCTGCTGCAGCACCGGCCGCAACGCGTCCGTGGACGCATCGACGGTGATGAGGTCGGGATAGGCCCGTGCCAGCGCAGCGTCGCAGCAGGGCGCAGTCTGCAGAAACACGCGCTGCGTGCGCGTATAGAGCCGGCCAAGCCCGAGATGCGTCTGGCGCATGTAGTAGAGCGTGCGCTGGCAGCTGGCGTCGCAGCGGCCGGCGCCGACATAAACCAGCGACCACTTGCCGCGAAACAGTGCCCCCGCGAGCTGCCGCGGTGGCTCGATCAGCGTGCCGTGGTTGGTGTGGCCGACCGGCCGCCAGCCCGAGATGTAGTACAGCGCGCTCGCCACCAGCAGCGGGCCGAAGAACAGCAGCACCAGCACGAGCAGCGGGCGGCGCGAGCCGGCACGGGGACTAGAACCCGGTCCGCTCGCGCGCGCGCTCTGTGGGGCGTTCGACGGGGCGTTCACCGATCCGCTCGCCGGGGCGCTCATGCCCGGCCTCCGCCCGTGCGCGGACCGGCGACCACGAGCGGCGCGGCCGCCGGGCGCCGGCGCCGGTTCAGCGCGCCGTAGAGCACCAGGGCGATCGCCGCGAAGGCCCACCACTGGAAGGCATAGGACAGATGCTGCGCCGGGCTCATGCCCCCTGGCTGCCAGTCGCGCAGATAGCCGAAGGGGGAGCGTGGATCCAGCAGCAGCACGCGCGCCGCCAGCGGCTGGCCGAGGGCGGCGGACAGATCGGCCATGGTCGGAAAGCTCGTGAGCTTGGGCCAGGGGGCGTCCGCGGCCGGGGGTGCGTGCCCGAGGGAGATGCCCGGCCTGGGCAGGTTATCGAGCCGACCGGCGATGCGAGTGCCCCTCGTCTGCGGCAAGCTCACGTCCGGCAGCTGGCGGCGGCTCTCGGTCAGGGGAATCCAGCCGCGATTGACGATCAGGGTGCGCCCGTCGGTGAGCCGCAGGGGCGTGAGCACCTCGTAGCCGGGCTGTCCGGCATGCGACATGTTGTCCAGCAGGAACTGGTGCGCGCTGTCGTAGCGACCGCTGACCTGCACGCCGCTGTAGCGGGGCAGCGGCGCCAGGTCGCCTCCGGGCAGCTCTTCGGGCGCACCGCTGCCCTGGGCGAACGCCCGCTGCAGCGCCTGCGACGCGGCTGCGCGATGCCACTGCCAGCGTCCCAGCTGGATGAACAGCGCCGCGCCAAGCAGCGTCAGCAGCGTCATGGACCAGGAGGCGGACCAACGAAATCGGGCGGTTTCGAATGTCAGGGGCAAGCGCGAGGGCTCCGTGCGAGCCGCCCATTATGCCGCCGGGCGCGGCTGCGGCACAAAGCGCGCTGACCCCCCGGGCCTGTGGCCAGCGGAATCGGCCGATTCCCACTGTCAGAAACCCTCGCAAGGCATCGCTCACGGTACCCATTTGCGGCTCTGCGTCGGCCCGGGGCACAGGGGCGCGCCGGCCTGACGGTATACTGCCCGCTCATGGAACTCATCCACCTGCTCGTCATCATCGTGATGATCTGCATCGTCGCGAGCCTTGGAACGGCGCTGTTCCATCTGGCCAAGGGCGACAGCAGCGCCAAGATGGGACGCGCGCTGACGATCCGCATCACGCTGTCGCTGGTGCTGTTTCTGCTGCTGATCGTGGCCTGGTGGGCCGGCCTGATCACCCCGAACCAATACGGCCACTGACCGCCAGGGTCACTGACGCCAGGTCACCGAGGTCGCCGCAGCCCTTCCAGCTCGGCGGACAGGCGCGCGACGCTTCGCTCGAGTGCGCTGACGCGTGATTCCAGCGACAGCGCTGCAGCTTCCCCGGCCGCCGACCGCGGCGGCGGGGCCGCTGCGATCTCAGGCGGCGCAGAGGGTTCCGGCGGCCCGGGTGTTTCGCGAGGCTGCTCCGATACCGGTTCCCCCGCGGGCCCCAGCAGGTGCATATAGCGCACCTCACGGCGGCCAGGTTCGCGGGCCAGGCGGCTGACCAGCGCGCCGTCGGTACGCTGCCTCAATGCCTCGAGCGCGCTCTCCACCTCGGCGGCGTCGGTGAAGCCAGCCATGCGCGCGGCGCGCGCGCGCAGCTCACCGGCGGTCTGCGGGCCGCGCAGCATCAGCTCGCAGAGCACGGCGCGTTCCTGCGCCGAGAGCTGCAGCGAGCTGAATTCCGTATTGCACAGGCGCTGCTGGTACTTCGGCACGCGGCTGCCGAACCCGGAGCGCTCGAGCACCAGGTGGCGCTTGCTGAGACTGTCCAGCGTCGCCTGCACCTCGCCCTCGGAGAGCTCCATGACCGGCTCGCGATTGCTCTTCTGATTGCAGGCGTTCTGCAGGGCGTTGAGCGAGAGGGGGTACTGCTCGGGAGTGGTCACCTGCTTTTCCAGCAGGCAGGCAATCACCCGGACCTCGATGGCGGAGAGCTGCGGCGGCATGGCGGGATTATGATGGAGCGATGGACCTGGCGCTGCCCGATATCCGGCTTGCGCTGCCGGCCGATGCGCTGGCCATCGCGGGCATGTCGCGCGAGCACATCGAGGCAGGGCTGGGTTGGAGCTGGACGCCGGAGCGCGTGCAGCGCGCGATCGGGGATCGCAGCTGCAATGTCGCCGTCATCGATGACCGCGCAGCCATCGCGGCCTTCGGCATCATGCTGTACGCGGACGAGAAGGCCCACCTGGCGCTGCTCGCCGTCACCCCGGCACACCGGCGCCAGGGGCTGGGCACGCGCCTGCTGCGCTGGCTGGAGTTACCCGCCCGCATGGCTGGAATTCTGGAGCTGCGGCTGGAGGTACGCGCCGACAATCCGTGGGCGATGCACTTCTACCGCCGGGCCGGATTCGTCGAGGACATCCGGCTGCGCGGGTACTACCAGGGGCGCATCGACGCGCTGCGCATGATCAAGCCGCTGACACCGGCAGCGCCCTGAGGCCGAGCGCTACATCCAGTACACGAAGATGAACAGCCCGAGCCAGACCACGTCGACGAAGTGCCAGTACCAGGCCACCGCCTCGAACGCGAAGTGGTGCGTCGGGGTGAAGTGACCGCGCAGCGTGCGCAGCCAGATCACGGTGAGCATGATGGCGCCGATGGTCACGTGCAGGCCGTGAAAACCCGTCAGCATGAAAAATGTCGAGCCGTAGATGCCCGTCGACAGGCGCAGGCCGAGCTCGCGATAGGCCTCGCCGTACTCGTGCACCTGCAGGCTCACGAAGGTGAAACCGAGCAGGAAGGTCAGGGCCAGGAAGATCTTGAGGATGGTGCGCTTGCCAGTCCGCAGCGCATGGTGCGCAATGGTCACCGTCAGGCCCGAGGTCAGCAGGATCAGCGTGTTGATCGCCGGCAGCCCAAACGGCGGGATGACCTGGAAGGTGCCGTTGGAAAGTCCGCCGATGTGTCCCGGGCCATTGGTCGGCCAACCCGGAGCGTAGTTCTTCCACAGCAGCAGGCTGTTGATGACCTTGGTGCCCTCGCCCCCGAGCCAGGGCACGGCGAGGCGGCGGGCATAGAAGAGCGCGCCGAAGAAGGCCGCGAAGAACATCACCTCGGAGAAGATGAACCACATCATTCCCATGCGGAACGAGCGGTCGACCTCCTGGTTGTAGATGCCGTGCTGGCTTTCATCGATGACGGTCGAGAACCAGCCGAAGAACATGCCGGCCAGCAGCAGCGCGCCGGGGATGAAGGCCCAGGCGCCCGCCCAGTCGTTCAGGTAGGCGACTGCCCCCGCCATGACGCAGAACAAAGCCACCGAGCCGAGGATCGGCCAGGGGCTGCCGTGCGGGATGTAGTACTTGCTGGAATCGGCGTGAACGGGGTGAGTCGTTGCCATCGCTTTCTCGTTGCTGATTAATGTCGCGTGTGCAATCCGGACAGCACCGCGTACAGGATGTAACCGAAGTACAGCAGCAGGACGATCCCGACCAGGATCAGGGTCGTGCGGCGCGCGCCGCGACGCTGCCGGGTGAGCCGGGCGCGCTCGTCCTCGGGCTCCCCGCCGCGCTCCGGCCTGACCGGCTGGTCCACCGTCGCCGCCTCAGCCATGGGTCTCGTGCATCGGCGCGCCGTGCTCCAGCGTCGAGAATGCGGGCGCCTCGGTCCAGCTGTGGTAGGGCGCCGGCGAGGGCAGCTCCCACTCCAGTCCGCGCGCGCCTTCCCAGACACGGTCCGTGGCGCGCACGCCGCCGCGCGCGCACTGGATGATGATGATCGGGAACAGGATCTGCGAGGCACCGAAGCAGAAGCCGCCGATCGAGGACACCATGTTCCAGTCGGCAAACTGCGTGGAGTAGTCGGGGATGCGACGCGGCATGCCGGCGAGTCCGAGGAAGTGCTGCGGGAAGAACAGCACGTTGACGAAGATGGTCGAGAGCCAGAAGTGCCACTTGGCCAGCGTCATGTTGTACATGTGGCCGGTCCACTTCGGCAGCCAGTAGTACACGCCGCCGATGATGCCGAAGATGGCTCCCGGCACCAGCACGTAGTGGAAGTGCGCCACGACGAAGTAGGTGTCCTGGTACTGAAAGTCGGCCGGCGCCAGCGCCAGCATCAGGCCGGAGAAGCCGCCGATCGAGAACATGATCAGGAAGGCCAACGCCCAGAGCATCGGCGGCTCGTAGCTGATGGAGCCCTTGTACAGCGTCGCCGACCAGTTGAAGACCTTCACGCCGGTGGGAATGGCGATCAGCATGGTCGAGAGCATGAAGAACGTCTCGCTCGCCAGCGGCAGGCCCACGGTGAACATGTGGTGCGCCCAGACGATGAAGGACAGGAACGCGATCGACGCGGTTGCATAGACCATCGCGTCGTAGCCGAACAGGGGCTTGCGCGCGAAGGTCGGGATGATCTCCGAGACGATGCCGAAGGCCGGGAGGATCATGATGTAGACCTCCGGATGGCCGAAGAACCAGAAGATGTGCTGGAACATCACCGGGTCGCCACCGCCCGCGGCATTGAAGAAGCTGGTGCCGAAGAAGTGATCGGTCAGCAGCATCGTCACGGCACCGGCGAGCACCGGCATGACCGCGATCAGCAGGAATGCCGTGATCAGCCAGGTCCACACGAACAACGGCATGCGGATCAGCGACATGCCCGGTGCGCGCATGTTCATGATGGTCACGATGACGTTGATCGCCCCCATGATCGAGGAGGCGCCCATGAGGTGGATCGCGAAGATCGCCATGGGCAGCGCATAGCCGGTCTGCACCGAGAGCGGCGGATACAGCGTCCAGCCCCCGGCCATGCCGCCGCCGGGCACGAAGATCGAGCCGATCAGCAGCGTGAAGGCGAAGGGCAGGATCCAGAAGCTGAAGTTGTTCATGCGCGGCAGCGCCATGTCCGGCGCTCCGACCTGCATCGGCACCATCCAGTTGGCCAGTCCCACGAAGGAGGGCATGACCGCGCCGAAGATCATGATGAGCGCATGGTTGGTCGTCAGCACATTGAACAGCGCCGGATCGACGAACTGCAGCCCGGGCTTGAACAGCTCGGCGCGGATCAGCATCGCGAGGCTGCCGCCGATGAAGAACATGGTGCAGCTGAACACCAGGTACATCGTGCCGATGTCCTTGTGATTGGTGCTCGTCAGCCAGCGCGCCCAGAAGCCGTGCGGCTTGCCGTGATCGGCATGCTCGTCGTGTCCGGCGTGGGCATCGTGCCCTGCGTGTGCGTCGTAGCCGCTCATCGCGGCCGGGGCATGTTCAATGTTGGCCATGGAATCTCTCGCTCGCAGGGAAACTGACTGATCGGCTGACTTGAGGCTCGGATCGGCCGCAATGCTCTCAATGGGTCGCCGCGGCCGCCACGGTCGCGGTCGCCGTCCCGGTCGCCAACGCGGTCGCAGCGCCGGGTGCTGCCGTGACCGGGGCCGGCGCGACCGGCGCGCTCGTCGAGGCGGTGGTCGTGGTCGCAGCGGTGGCAGGCTCGTTCTTCAGGTCCGCCTCCTGCTGCATGAGCCACTTCTGGAAGTCGGCCTTGCTGACGACCTGCACGACGATCGGCATGAAACCATGATCGCGTCCACAGAGCTCGGCGCACTGGCCGCGATAGGTGCCGAGCTTGTCGGTATCCACATCGAACCAGGCCTCGTTGACGTAACCGGGGATGGCGTCCTTCTTGATGCCGAGCGCCGGCACCCACCAGGAGTGGATGACGTCGCCGCCGGTGACGAGCACGCGCACCTTCACGCCCGCGGGCACCACCAGCGGGTGATCGACGTTGAGCAGGTAGTTCGGCACCGAATTCGGATCGATGCCCGAATCGAGCTGGCGGGCCGCATCGCTCATGCGATCGAGCGAGGAGACGAACTTCACCGGTGTGCCGACGTACTCATAGGTCCAGCGCCACTGGTAGCCGGTTACCCGGATTGACATCTGGGCGCCGGCGGTATCGGCGGTTTCCACCAGCACGCGCGCGGCGGGAATGGCCATGCTGATGAGGATCAGCACCGGGATGGTCGTCCAGATGACCTCGACGCGCGTGCTGTGCGTCAGGGTGGTGTCGGCCACGGCGCCCTTCGAGTGCCGGAACTTGACCATCGAATAGATCATGAAGCCGAACACGACCGCGGCGATGCCCACGCACCACCAGAAGGCCAGCATGTGCAGCCCGTAGATGTCGCGCGAGACCTTGTCGATGCCCGGCGTGAGGTTGAGTGTCCAGGCGGCGTGGGCCACCGGGGCGAACAGCGCGGGGGCGAGGCCCGAGGCGGCAGCAGTCAATACTCGCGAATTGATCTTCATCTTTCTCGTCATCATCCTGGCCTTATCAGGCAAGCGGGCCGTGATCGAGCGGCGGCGACTCGTTGATGCGACCGACCGAGCGTGTCAGCCTCAGGGCCAACGCCTGCCTTTCCTGGTCGGTCAGGAAGTTGCCGACCTCGTACGAGCGGCCATGCGACTCAATCGTCAGGCGGCTGGGGTGCAAGTGCGTGTCAGCGCGGCTAAGTTTAACCTGCGCCCAGTGCCGCGGAAACTCGATCTGCTCGCAGGTGTGCCGAAAGCGCGTTTCCACGGCCACACGATCCTCACTCACCGTGATGGTCTGCGAGTAATGGCGCCGTCGCAGACTCACGGTCAGCGCCCAGCCGAGCACCAGCATTTCCAGCCCGGCGAACGGAAACACCGGCCACAGACCCTTCAGCGCCAGCGTCGTCGCGATCGTGAAGGAAATCAGGCAGATCAGCCCGAAAAACCAGGCTGCGCCCCGCGGGGTCAGCGAGCAGTTGGGCGCCAGCCGGATCGTCAGGGTGCCGCTCACGAAGACCGCCGAATTTGGGGTGCTGCGCGGAAGGGACCGCGATGATAGTCAAGGCGGCAATTGTGCTGCAAGCTCAGAGGCTTATCATCGCACCGCGGCGTGGGCCAGCCGCCGCGCTGCCTGGGCGAGCTGCGTGCCATCGGCGCTGGGACTTGCACTGTGTGCCAGGAGTGCCAGGCGCGGCGCGGGCAGCCATGCATCGAGCGTGGCCACGTTCTCATCGAGCGCGAGCATGTCGCGCTCGATGTGGCTGCCAATCCAGCCCGCCAGCGGCAGCGAATCGGTGATGGCGCGCGCGCTGAGCAGCGCGTGGTTCAGACACCCCAGACGCAGGCCGACCACCAGCACCACGGGCAATCCCAGCACCGCGGCGACATCCGCCATGGTTCGGCCCGGGCCGATCGGCGCAAACCAGCCGCCAGTGCCTTCCACCAGCAGCAGGGCCTCCTCGGCAGCCAGCGTGCGTGCCGCGGTGGCAATGTGCCCGGGGTCAATCGTCACGGCCGCACGCTCTGCCGCCAGATGCGGGGAGATCGGTGCCTCAAAGCAGTAGGGATTGGCCGCGGGTGCAACCCGGGCCGCTGCGGCGCCGAGCGCACGCCGGTTGGCCGCCTGGATCAGGACGACATCCTCGTTCTGGCCCGAGGCGTCCGTGCCACTGGCCACGGCCTTCATGCCCAGTGCACGCACGCCGGCGTCGGCGAGCGCCGTGAGCAGCCCCACGGTCACGCGGGTCTTGCCGATCCCGGTGTCCGTCCCGGCAATGAAGTAGCCGCGCAGGCTCATCGGCGGCGCAGCCGATCGAGCGGCACGACGAACTCGCCCGCTGCTGCGTCCCCTGGCGCGCCGGACTGCCCGGGTGCGCCGCGCGTGCCCTTGAAGGCGGCGCCATAGAGCAGCTGGAAAGTCGCCGGCAGGCCGCTGCCCGTGCGCCGGCGCTCATAGGCCGCTGTCATGGCGGCGAGGCGCGCGCGCCCGGTGAGCCCGCGGCTGCGGTCGCTGGCGGCGTTGTGCGCGCCGAGCTGCTTGAGCTCGCGCATCAGCGCCCGCGCATCGGGGTAGCCGCGGCGCACGCACTCCAGGTCGAGCACCGGCTCGACGAAGCCGGCGTGCATCAGGGCGCTGGCCACCTCGGGCATGTCCGGAAATTCGCTGACGTGCACGCTGGCGTCGACCTCGGCCCAGGCGGCGCGCAGCTCCTCCAGGCTTTGCGGTCCAAAGCTGGAGAACACCAGCAGGCCTGCAGTGCTCAGCACGCGCGAGCACTCGGCGAACAGCTGCTCGGGCCGGTCGCACCACTGCAGCATGAGGTTGCTGTAGATGAGGTCCACGGAGGCGTCGGGCAGCGGTAGCGCGTAGCCATCGGCGCAGATGCGCCGATAGGCGTGGCGCGCCCACCAGGCGCGCGGCGCGGCGCGCAGCATGCCGGCGGCCAGGTCGATGGCCAGCACCTCGGCCTGCCGATAGCGCTGCGCCAGCGCGCGCGTGGCGTGGCAGGTGCCGGCGCCCAGATCCAGGACGCGCTGTGGGGCGAGCGTGAAGAATCCCAGCCGCTCGAGCAGCTCCTCGCCCGCCCGGCGCTGCAGCCATGCGGCCGCATCGTACCCGGGTGCGGCGCGCTCGAAGGCGCGCGCCAGCGCACGGCGGTCAAGGGAAAAGCGCGCCGGTGAGGGCCTGCTCATGGTGCCGCCTGCGCAGCGCGCCCGATCGCGTCGGCCGTCGCGAGCGCATCGCCCGCCACGAACTGCAGCACGGCCTCGGCCACCGCGTCCGCGTGCGAGATGAAGGGCGCATGCGCGGCGCGCGGCAGCAGCAGCAGGCGTGCGTGTGGCAGTGCCCGCGCCAGCCCCTGCAGCGCTGCCGGCGCAGTGACGCGATCGTTCAGGCCACCGATCAGCAGCGTCGGCATCTGCAGCGCGCCGAGCCGATCGCGCAGGTCCGTCAGCGCCAGCATGGTGAGTCCCGCGCGCAGCGCCGGCAGCTGCGCCATGCCGTGTTCATCGAGTGCCTGGCGCAGGCGCTCAGCGGTCTCTCCGGCGTGCTGGCTGCCACGCACCTGCAGACCGAGAAACTCGGCGACGGTGCCGGAAGAGTTTTCCTCGAGGCTGCGCGCGAACTGCTGCAGCGTTGCGCGCGACAGGCCCGCGCTCCAGTCCTGGGCCTGCAGAAAGCGCGGGGTCGTCGCCAGCAGCACCAGTCGCTTCGGCGCGGCCGACGTGCCGCGCGTGGCCAGCGCCAGCGACAGCGCGATCTGCCCGCCGAGTGACCAACCGAGCAGTGTGTCGGCCGGCAGCAGCGCCTCGGCGAGCGCCACCCGCTGCTGTGCTTCGCTCCAGTCATCGGGCCAGGCACTGCGGCCATGGCCGGGCAGGTCCACGAGCCGCACCGACAGCGAGTGCGCCAGCCGTTCGCGCAGGGGATCGAACACGCGCAGGTTCATGCCCCAGCCATGCAGCAGCGAGATGCGCGGGCCGCTGCCTGCCTCTTCGATGTGCAGCGGCGCGCTCATTGGCGCTCGCGCCAGTGACGCCCGAGGCACTCGGCCAGCGCATCGACGTCGGCTTCCGCGTGTGCCGCGGACAGGCTGACGCGCAGGCGCGCGGTGCCTGCCGGCACGGTCGGCGGGCGGATCGCGCTGACCCAGTAGCCCTCTGCCATCAGCGCCTCGCTCAGTGCCAGCGCCTGCGCCGCCTCACCGACGATCAGCGGCTGAATGGGCGTGGGCGAATCGGACAGCGGCAGGCCCTGGGCGTCGGCGGCGCGACGCCAGCGCTGCGTCAGCGCCTGCACGCGCTCGCGGCGCCAGGGTTCCTCGACGATCAGGCGCAGCGCGGCGCGGGTCGCGGCTGCAACGGCGGGCGGCAGCGCCGTCGTATAGATATAGGAACGCGCGTGCTGCAGCACCTGGTCGATCAGGGCGGCGTCACCGGCGACGAAGGCGCCGAAGCTGCCGAAAGCCTTGCCCAGCGTGCCGATGAGAACCGGAACTGTCGCAGGCGCAACGCCACAGTACTCGAGCGAGCCGCCACCGCGCGCGCCCAGCACACCGAGTCCGTGGGCGTCATCGACCAACAGCAGAGCGTGGCTCGGGCCACAGAGCGTACACAGCTCGGCCAGGGGCGCCACATCCCCATCCATGCTGAAGACGCCATCGGTGATCAGCAGTGTGCGGCGGGTCTGGGCGGCGCGAGCGTTCAGCCCGCTGGCGCCGTCGCTGTCATGCCCGCGCTGCTGCAGCAGGCGCCCGGCAGCGCGGGGGTCGGCGTGTGGGTAGCGACGCAGGCGCGCACCGGACAGCAGCGCGCCGTCGAGCAGTGAGGCATGGCACAGCCGATCGGCCAGGATGCGATCGCCGCGATGAGCCAGCGCGCCAATCACACCGAGGTTGGCGAGATAACCGCTCGAGAACAGCAGCGCCCGCTCGCGTCCGGTAAAGTCCGCGAGCTCTTCCTCGAGCGCGTGATGCTCGCGCATGTGGCCGGTGACCAGGTGCGAGGCGCCCGCACCGAAGACCTCGCGCTGCAGGCAGTGTGTCGCCGCCTCGGCGAGCGCCGGGTGCGCGGACAGACCCAGATAGTCGTTGCTGCAGAAATTACGCAGCCGCCGCCCATCGACGATGACCTCGGTGGCGTCGTGCCGCTGCGGGTGAGACTCGACTGTGCGGCGGGTGCGGCGCAGATGCGCCTGTGCGCGCTCAGGCCTCTCCATGCGCGGCCAGCGGCGCAGTCTCGGCCGTCATGCCCAGTCGCGTCAGCAGCGTCTGGTCGCGCGCCACGTCCGGGTTGCCCGTCGTCAGCAGCTTCTCGCCGTAGAAGATCGAGTTCGCGCCGGCGAGGAAGGCCAGTGCCTGCAGCTCATCGCTCATGGAGCTGCGCCCCGCGGACAGTCGCACCTGCGCACGCGGCATCATGATGCGCGCCACGGCGATGGTGCGCACGAAGTCAAACGGGTCCACATCGGCCGCATCGGCCAGTGGGGTGCCGGGCACGCGAACGAGCTGATTGATGGGCACGCTCTCCGGGTGTTGCGGCAGAGTGGCCAGCGTGGTCAGCAGCTGCGCGCGGTCGCGCCGCGACTCGCCCATGCCGACGATGCCACCACAGCACACGTGCATGCCCGCCTCGCGTACGGCCGCGAGCGTGTCGAGTCGGTCCTGATAGGTGCGTGTGGAGATGATGTCGCCGTAGAAGCCCTCCGAGGAGTCGAGGTTGTGATTGTAGTAATCCAGTCCCGCGTCCTTCAGCGTCTGTGCCTGCGAGCTCGTGAGCATGCCGAGGGTCGCGCAGGTCTCGAGTCCGAGCGCGCGCACGGCGCTCACCATCTGCGCGATGCGCACGACGTCGCGATCCTTGGGCGCACGGTACGCGGCGCCCATGCAGAAGCGCGTGGCCCCTGCCGCGCGTGCCGAGCGCGCCCGCTCGATGACCTCGTCGAGCGGCATGAGTCCCTCGGCCGCGATCCCGGTGTCGTAGCGCACGCTCTGCGGGCAGTAGGCACAGTCCTCGGGGCAGGCGCCGGTTTTGATCGACAGCAACGTGCTCATCTGCACGCTGTTGGGCACATGCCAGGCGCGGTGCACGCTCTGCGCACTGAAGATGAGATCCGCAAACGGCAGCGTGAAGAGCGCTTCGGCTTGCTCGAGCGTCCAGTCGTGGCGCGGGGTGCTCTGCGGTGCGGCCGGGCGCGAAGCGGCGGCCGACAGGGGATGGATCGACATGGGTCGCATGGTCGGGGCAGGCTCCAGGACTGTCAACAATCGCGGCGCTGACAGGTTGTCGATTGGTCAGATTTTGACCACCTGCGCTCCCCTCTTTTTATATGTCCCTCCACCGAGGGTGGGGCGCCGCCAGATCTGTGATTGAATCGATTTTAACAAATCGCTCGCGAGATTCGCACATATTGTTTCATAAGCGATGCAAGTTGGGGTACGCAGGCCCGCGCGGTGTATCCGGCCGCGCTGAGTAACCGCCGCGGCGCTGTCAGCAGGGCGGCCGTGTCAGGCCGCACCGACACAGGCAACTCGCCCACGACAGCGCGGGGACCGGCAGGCTCCGGATGCGTGGCGGGAGCTCGCTGTGGTGAACTAGGTGCCCGCCGGCGCCCATGTCTGAGGAGGATTCATGAATGCGATTTCCACCCGCGCCCGCCGCCTCGCCGGCTTGGCGCTCTTTGGTCTGACTCTGGCAGCAGCGGGCAGTGCCGCCGCATGGGAGCCGCCTGTCTACGCCGGTCCCGTCTTCTGGCACTCCACGCAGCCCTACGTGAGCCCGCAACAGGGTCAGAGTCCGGAGCGCCAGGCGCAGGACTGGCACGCATGCGAGCAATGGGCGACGGTGCAGGCCTTCGCCAACGGTGTGCCGCTGCACGCCGCGCGCTTTTCACCCGATTACCGCCAGGCCTTCAGCGCCTGCCTCTCAGCGCTTGGATACCGCGTCGGATTTGGCATCGAGCGATAGGGCTGGGCGATACGCAGGGGCGATACGCAGGGGCGCCAGGATCCGTGGCTCCTGGGTGTGACCTCAGCGCGCCGCGTACTCGAGCAGGATGCCGGCGAACACTGCAATGCCGAAGTAGTTGTTGTTCAGAAAGGCCGTCAGGCAGGCTTCGCGCTGGCGGGTGCGGATGAGCCACTGCTGCCACAGAAAGAAGCAGGCCCCGCCGAAGAGGCCTACGCGGTAGCCTGAGTTGAAGTGCATGCCGCGGCCGATGAGCACCAGCGTATAGAGCACCATCGCCTGCATCGCCGCGATCATGAGCCGGTCCATGTCGCCGAACAGGATTGCGCTCGACTGCACCCCGATGCGCAGGTCGTCGTCGCGATCCACCATGGCGTACATCGTGTCGTACACCCCGGCCCACAGCACCGCGGCGAGCAGCATCAGCCAGCCGACGCGCGGCACCTGCCCGAGCGTGGCGGCAAAAGCCATCGGAACGGCCCAGCCGAAGCACAGGCCGAGGTAGAGCTGCGGCAGCGGAAAGAAGCGCTTGAGCAGCGGATAGGACAGCGTCAGCGCCGCCCCTACCATTGCCAGCTCGATGGTCAGGCGATTGAGCTGCAGCACCAGGATGAGCGCGGCCAGCCCCAGCAGGGCCGCCAGCGCGATGGCCTCGTATGGAGAGACGATGCGAAACGCGAGCGGTCGGGTGCGCGTGCGTTTCACATGTGGGTCGATGTTGCGGTCGGCGATGTCGTTGACGACGCAACCGGCGCTGCGCATCAGGATCGTGCCGGCCAGGAAGATACCCAGCAGCCGCCGCTGCGGGTGACCGTGGGCCGCAATCCACAGCGCCCAGAGCGTCGGCCAAAGCAGCAGCCAGATGCCGATCGGGCGGTCCAGGCGCATCAACAGCGCCAGATTGCGCGCGCGCCGCTCCAGCCGGCGCCGCAACGGCTCGCGTGCGGGGCGCGCGGCGAAGCCCGCATCGGGCTCGATCAATCGCCCTGCCTGCCGCTCCCGATTGCGCAGCGGACCCTCAGCCGACGCGGCCATACTGCTCCGCCTCCCCGATCCAGCGTGCCCGCAGCGCCGCTACGCGCTCGGGCGCTGCGGCCGAGAGCTCGCGCGCGGCCTCGCGCACAGGCTCGAGCAGATCGGCATCCCGCGCCAGATCCGCCACCCGCAGCTGCGCAAGTCCGGTCTGACGCAGTCCCAGCAGCTCGCCCGGTCCGCGCAGTTCCAGGTCGCGCCGCGCGATACGAAAACCGTCATTGGTGTCGCGGATCGCCGCGAGGCGAGCGCGCGCCATCTGACTGAGCGGCGCGCGATACAGCAGCACGCAGGTGCTCTCGCGCGCACCGCGCCCGACGCGACCGCGCAGCTGATGCAGCTGCGCAAGTCCCAGGCGCTCGGCATTCTCGATGACCATGAGATCGGCGTTGGGCACGTCGACGCCGACCTCGATGACCGTGGTCGCCACCAGCAGCTGCACCTCGCCAGCGACAAAACGCTGCATGACCTCTTCCTTGCGCCTGGCGGGCAGCCGCCCATGCAGCAGCGCGATGCGCAGCGCCGGCAGCGCCTGCTCGAGGGCCGCGGCGGTTTCCTCGGCTGCCTGACAGTCGAGTTCCTCGGACTCTTCGATCAGCGGACAGACCCAGTAGGCCTGATGGCCGGCACGGCAGGCCTGCTCGATGCGAGCCACGGTCTCGGCCCGTCGCGCTGCGCCCGCCACGACGGTGCGCACCGGTGTGCGGCCGGGGGGCAGCTCATCGACCACCGAGACGTCCAGATCCGCATAGACGGTCATCGCGAGTGTGCGTGGAATGGGCGTAGCGCTCATGATGAGCTGATGCGGCAGTGCCTCAGCATGCGCCTTGGCCGCGAGCTGCAGGCGCTGCTGCACGCCGAAGCGATGCTGCTCATCGATGATGGCCAGCGCCAGGCGCTGGAAGCGCACCTGCTCCTGGAACAGCGCCTGGGTGCCAACGCACAGCCGGACGCTGCCGGCGGCGAGCTCCGAGAGCAGTGTGCGCCGCGTGCGCGCCGCCTGCGAGCCGGTCAGCAGGCCCACCCGGATGCCGAGCGGTTCGAACCAGCGCGAGAGCGTGCGCGCGTGCTGCTCGGCCAGCAGCTCCGTGGGCGCCATCAGCGCCGCCTGGCAGCCCGAGCCGAGCGCACGTGCCGCCGCCGCCGCGGCAATCACGGTCTTGCCGCAGCCGACATCGCCCTGAATCAGCCGTGCCATGGGCTGGCCAAGCGCCAGATCCGCATCGACCTCACCGAGCACGCGGCGCTGCGCGCCGGTCAGGGCAAAGGGCAATGCGGCCAGCAGCGCCTCTTCCAGGCCCCTGGCATCCGCGAGCGGCAACGCGCGCTCGGTGCGCGAGCGGCCGCGCAGCTGCAGCAGCGCCAGGTGGTGCGCCAGCAGCTCTTCGAACGCAAGGCGACGCTGCGCGGGATGTCGACCGGCCGCAAGCTCCGCGAGCTGCGTGCCGGTCGGCGGCCGGTGCAACAGTCGCAGCGCCTCGGCCAGGGCGGGCAACTCGTGCCGCACGCGCAGGCTCTCGGGCAGCAGCTCCGCGACGCCGTCGCGCTCGAGGCCACGCAGCGCCCGGTCGATCAGCAGGCGGCAGCGTCCCTGCGTCAGGCCCATGCTGGCCGGATAGATCGGTGTCAGCGTCTGCTCCAGAGCCTCGCCGAGGGCCTGCACGCGTCGATATTCCGGATGCACCAGCTCCAGACCCTGCGGGCCGCGTCGAACCTCGCCATGACAGCGCAGCAGCGTGCCGCGCTCGAGGCCCTCGCGCTGCGCGTTGGAGAAATAGAAGAATCGCAGCGACAACGTACCGGTGCCATCCGAGAGTCGCGCGATGAGCTGGCGGCGGCCGCGATAGACGATTTGATTGAGCAGGATCTCGCCTTCGACGACCGCGCGCATCCCCGCCTGCAACGCGCCGATGGGCACGACGTGCGTGCGATCCTCGTAGCGCAGCGGCAGGATGAACAGCGCCTCGGCTGGACTGGGCGTGCGTGTGGCCGTGGCAGCAGAGGTGGCGGCGGGGGCGGCGGGGGCGGCGGGGGCGGCAGCAGGTGCGGACGCCGGGCGCGCCGGGGCTGCCGCGCTCACCACGCGTCCGGGGGCGCGCGTCGCGGCCGCCGACGCCGGGCGTGCGCGGGTGGCGCGGATCACTCGAGACTCAGTACGCACTCCATCTCGACGCGCGCAGCGCGCGGCAGGGCGGCCACCCCGATGGCGGCGCGCGCCGGATAGGGTTCGTGAAAGTACTGCGGCATGATCTCGTTGACGCGCGGGAAGTGACTCAGGTCGGTCAGGAACACCGTGACTTTGACGGCGTGATCGAGCGAGGCGCCGGCCGCGGCGGCAACGGCGGCGAGGTTCTGCAGTACGCGGTGAATCTCCGCATCGATGTCGCCGCTGACGAGCTGGCCGCTGTCCGGATCGAGTGGGATCTGCCCCGAGAGATAGACCGTGTTGCCACTGCGCACGGCCTGCGAGTAGGGGCCGATCGCCCTGGGGGCTCGATCGGTGTGAATGATCTGTCGGGTCATGTCCGGAACGCTTCCTCTGGTTGGCTCACAGTGCCGCGGCGGGGGGCGTGCGTGGACCGCGCCCACTGCGGCTATTCTCGGGGCGCCGGACACCGGCCATGGTGCGCTCGACGCGCAGCACGTCGGGCATGCGGCGCACGACGCGCACCACGCGCGCCAGGTGCTTGCGATCGCTGACCTCCAGCACGAACACGATAACCGAGGTTTCGGCGTCGCGCTGCTCGATCGTCACGTGTACGACATTGGTCTGGGTGCTCGCAATCGCCGCCGACAATGCTGCGAGCACGCCCATGCGATTGACGCTCTCGATGCGGATCTCGGCCAGGAACTGGCGCGCGATCTTGTGCTGCCAGGAGACCGGCAGCCACTTCTCCGGGTGCTTGTGATAGTCCTCGACGTTGCCGCAGGTTGCGCGGTGGATGACGATGCCGCGCCCGCTGCTGAGGAAGGCCAGAATCGGTTCATGCGGCAGCGGATGACAGCAGTTCGCATACGTGACCAGCAGGCCCTCGGTGCCGGCCACCGCGAGCGGTGCGCCCGTGCCGCTGCCAGATGCCCCGGCGGCACCCGCCGTGCGCGCGGCACTGCCGGCACTCGTGCCGCCGCCTTCGGTTTCGTTACGCGCAGCGTCGTCCGTTTCCGTGGCGTGCTCGGGCGGCAGCAGCCGTCGGGCCACCAGTGGCGCGAGGCGCTCGCCCAGTCCGAGCTTCTCGTAGAGCTCGCTGGCGCTCTTCAGTCCCAGCTCCGGCAGCGCCGCCGCCCAGCCGGCCTCGCTGATGTCCGATAGCTCCAGGTCGAACTCGGCCAGCGCCTGACCGAGCAGGCGGCGCCCGAGCTCCTCGGCCTCACCGCGCCGCAGGCCCTTCAGGTAGTGCCGCACCGCCGAGCGTGCCTTGGCCGTGACGACGAAATTGACCCAGGACGGGTTGGGGCGCGCACCCTTGGCGGTGATGATCTGAATGGTCTGTCCATTGCGCAGCACCGTGCGCAGGGGCGCCAGCCGCCGATCGACCTTGGCCGCAACACAGCGATTGCCGATGTCGGTGTGCACGGCGTAGGCGAAGTCCACGACGGTGGCGCCGCGCGGCAGCCGCAGGATCTCGCCCTTGGGCGTGAACACGTACACCTTGTCGGGGAACAGATCGACCTTGACGCTCTCGATGAACTCCTCGGAGTTGCCGCCCTCCTGCAGCTCCACCAGATTGGAGAGCCATTTGCGCGCGCGCTCCTGCTGCGCAGAGCCCTCGCTCTCGCCTTCCTTGTATTTCCAGTGCGCGGCGATCCCCGATTCGGCCACGCGGTCCATGTCCTCGGTGCGGATCTGCACCTCGATCGGCACGCCGTTGGGGCCGAACAGTGTCGTGTGCAGCGACTGATAGCCATTGATGCGCGGGATCGCCACGTAGTCCTTGAAGCGTCCGGGCATCGGCTTGTAGACGCTGTGTACGACGCCCAGCGCGCGGTAGCTGGTATCCACGCCATCGACGATGATGCGCAGCCCGTAGACATCGACGATCTCCGCGAGCGTCGCGCGCTTGCGCAGCATCTTGCGATAGATGCTGTAGAGATGCTTCTCGCGGGCCTCCACGCGCGCGCTGATGCCGGCTTTCTTCAGCGCCAGCTCGAACTGCTTGTGGATCTTGCCGAGGAATTCCTTCTGATTGCCGCGCGCCTTTTTCAGGGCGCGCTCGATGACGCGGTAGCGCTGCGGGTAGAGCGTGCGAAAGCCGAGATCCTCGAGCTCGAGCTTCATCGAATACAGGCCGAGCCGCTCGGCCACCGGCGCATAGATATCGAGTGTCTCGCGCGCGATGGCGCGCCGCTTGGGCGGCGGCAGCGCATCGATGGTGCGCAGGTTGTGAGTGCGATCGGCGAGCTTGACGAGGATCACGCGCAGATCGCGCACCATCGCCAGCAGCATCTTGCGGAAATTTTCCGCCTGCGCTTCCTCGCGGTTCTTGAAGCGGATCTGATCGAGCTTGGTCACTCCGTCGACGATTTCGGCGACGTCATTGCCGAATTGCTTGGCAATGTCGGCCTTCGCGATCGGCGTGTCCTCGATGACGTCGTGCAGGATCGCCCCGACCAGGGTGTCGGCGTCCAGGTGCAGCTCGGCGAGGATCTCCGCGGCTGCGACCGGATGGGTAATGTAGGGTTCGCCGGAGAGGCGCTTCTGTCCCTGATGCGCGGCGGCGCCGAACTCGGTCGCCTGGCGTACGCGCTCGACCTGCTCGGCGGGCAGGTAGGCCGCGACCTTGCTCAGCAGCTCCTTGACGCCGGGTGGGCCGCGTCGCGCGCCGGGCAACAATCCCAACAGCGACGACGCATAGTCCACAGCGATCCTCGGATGCGGAAGCGCTGGCCGCGACCTCGGTGCTTACAGCTCGCGGTCGATGAGGCCGAACTGCGGTGCGCGAAAGCCCGCTTCCGGATCCACTTCCGGCATTACCGGCTCGGGGCGCGGCTCGGGCTCGCGCAGCATCTCGGGTGTGATATTGCCGGCGGCGATCTCGCGTAGCGCCAGCACCGTGGGCTTGTCGTTCTCCCCCGGCACGGTCGCCTCGGCGCCATTGGCCAGGCGACGCGCGCGCTGGCTCGCCAGCAGCACCAGCTGGAAGAGGTTATCGACGTTTTGCAGACAGTCTTCGACGGTCACGCGGGCCATGAGAATTCCTGAAAATACCGGGGGTTGACCTGCGAGTGTACTGTATGCGCGCGGGCACGCGCCAGCGATGCCGCCGGGGAGTGGCCGGCGGTACGGATACTCAGGAACGCACCGCCCCCCCGGCAGTGCTCACGGCGTGCTGCGACAGAAAGGCATCCACGCAGGCGCTGCAGGCAGCCCGCACGGCGCTCGCGCGGGGCGGGGGTGCGACGTGATAGAGCCGCTGCAGGGTCTCATGATGCAGCAGCATGCCCCAGAAGTGCTCGGCGGCGCGCCGCGGGTCGGGTACCTGCAGCGTGCCCTGGCGGTGCTGGCGGGCGAAATAGAGCTCGAGCTTTGCGTGCCCGCGCGCCGGACCGTGCTCGTAATAGGCCCGGCCGATCTGCGGAAAGCGCACCGATTCCGAGGCGACCAGTCGCACCAGCGCGATGTGCCGTTCGGACAGCACCGTCTCCATGTGCTGCTGTGCGACGTGCATCAATGTCTCGCGCACATCGAGCGAGAGCGCATCGATGTCCGGCAGGGGCTGAACGATCTGCCCGACCACCTCGTCGATGACGGCGATGAACAGCGCCTCCTTGCTGGAGAAGTAGCTGTACACCGTGCGCTTGGAGCCGCCGACGCGCCGGATGACCTCATCCACAGTGGCGCCGCCAAAGCCGAGCTCGAGAAAAATTCTGCCGGCCGCTTCCAAAATCGCGCGGCGCCGATCCGGGTCGCGTCGCTGCGATCGGGATGACGCCTGCGCTGTCCTCGTGGTTTTGCCGCTCATCGCCAGTCCGACGTCGCCCCTGTGCGGTGCTATCTTGCCTGACGGCGCGCGCGGCCTTTGCACAATCGCCATCGTTGCGGTACGGTACCGTACCGTACCGCCACGTACGGCCGCCCTGCGCGGGCAAAGAGGGGGGAAACCAATGCCGATTCAAAACGCGGGCATGCACCATCTGGCGCTGGTCACCGACGACATGGAAAAGACCGTGAAGTTCTGGACCGAGGTGCTCGGCTGTCCCATTGTCGTCACCCTGCACCTGCCGCCGGTGGATCCGTTTGCCGGTCTGACCTGGGGAGATCTGGGCGACAAAAAGCACTATTTCTTCGACATCGGCAACGGCGATCGCGTGGCCTTCTTCGATCTGGGCGCAGAGGCACCCAAAACCAAGGACAAGGGCTTCGGACATCACGTAGCGCTGGGCGTGCCGAGTGAAGCCGCGCTGCTCGAGGCCCGGGGACACCTCGAATCCCATGGCGTCAAGGTCTCCGAGGTGATCGATCACTTTTTCTGCAAATCGATCTACTTCCGTGATCCCAACGGCGTCTATCTCGAGTATTCCTGGTACACCGGCGCCTGGACGGGCGAGCGGCCCTTCCTGCAGGACCAGCATCCGGTGCCTGCGGCGCTGAAGCATCTGGGAGCCAAGCAGCAGCAGTTCCTGCTGCGCTTCGAGGCCGGTCACACAGAGACTTACCAGCGCGCGGAAGAACCCGTCACGCCCTGAGCGGCGCGATTGCCGCACCGCTTCACCGCAGCAGCTGCTCCACGAGGCTGGTGAGAGCCGGACGGTCGGCGCGCTGGGCCTCGCCGTGGCCGTCCAGAATGGATTCCAGATCCTGTACGGCCTGCTCGAAACGGTCATTGACCACGACAAAGTCGAATTCGCGGTAATGCCCCATGTCCGCGACCGCATCGCGCAGGCGGCGTTCGATCACCTCGGGGCTGTCGGTGCGCCGCTCGCATAGCCGCTGCTGCAGCGCCTGGCGCGAGGGCGGCAGAATAAAGATGCTGACGCACGCCGGCAGGGCGCTGCGCACCTGGCGTGCCCCCTGCCAGTCGATCTCCAGGATCACGTCGCTGCCGCGCGCGAGCCGCTCGCTCACCTGCTGCGCGCCGGTGCCATAGTAGTTATCGAACACGCGCGCATGCTCGAGGAAGGCGCCATCCGCGACCAGCTGCTCGAAGCGCTCCACCGTCACGAAGTGATAATCGCGTCCCTCGATCTCATGTGCGCGCGGGGCACGCGTGGTGTGCGATACCGACACCACGAGATTCCCGCGGCGCTCGAGCAGGGCGCGCACCAGGCTGGTCTTGCCGGCGCCGGAGGGTGCGGAGATGACGAACAGCTGGCTCATGGATGATTCGATGATCCGCGGCGTGTGCTCGCGGCCGCCTCCGGCCGCTGGCGTCTTGCCGCCTATGTTACCCGCCGACCCTGCGCCGCGGCATCATGTGCCTGCGACGCAGGTCGCAGAGGTCGTGAGGATACTGATGCAGATCGAGTGCCTGGATTACGTGGAAGGGGCGCGCGCGGCGCGCGGCGTCGCCGTCATCATCGACGTGTTCCGCGCCTTCTCGGTGGCCTGCTATGCCTTCGCCGGCGGCGTCGCACGCATTCGGCCGATGGCCGATGCGGACGAGGCGTTGCGGCTGCGGCGCGAGCAGGCGGGGTGGCTTGCGATTGGCGAGCGTTTTGGACGTCCGCTGCCGGGATTTGACTGCGGTAACTCACCCACCGAGCTGCAGGCGCTGGATCTGCGCGGCCGCACGCTGGTGCACACCACGCACGCGGGCACCCAGGGGCTCACGGCCGCCGGCGCGGCCGATCAGGTCCTGACCGGTGCGCTGGTGAACGCCGCCGCGCTGTGCCGCTACCTCGAGCGCCTGGATCCCCCCCACGTCTCGCTGGTGCGTATGGGCGTGGCTGCCCATGACCGTTCGGCCGCGGATGATCTGTGTGCAGAGCTGCTCTCGGCGCGCCTGCGCCGCCTGCCGTCCCCGACGATCGCCGAGATCCGTGCGCGCCTTGCCCGCTCGGCCGAGGCACGCAAGTTCTTCGATCCCGAGGCCACCTGGGCTCCGGAGACGGATTTCGAGCTCTGCACCGAGCTGGATCGATTCGACTTCGTGCTGGCGCTCGATCGTCCGCACGGCTTCCTGCAGCGTCTGGCCGTGCCCGCCTGAACGGCGGACGCCCCCTGCAAACACGCCATTACATGCCTTGACATGTATATACCTGTAGAAGTATATTAAGGCCATGTCGGCTACCTTCACCGTGCTCGCAGAGCCCAGCCGCCGCGCGATCCTGAGCCTGCTGGCGGCATCCGAGTGCTCGGTCGGCGACCTCGAACAGCAGCTGCGCCTGCCGCAGCCCTCGGTGTCGAAGCATCTGCGCATCCTGCGGGAAGCCGGATTCGTGCAGGCGAGGGTGCAGGCCCAGCGCCGCCTCTATCGCATCCGGCCCGAGCCGTTCATGGAAGTGGATGCCTGGCTCGCTCCCTTCCGCCGCTTCTGGGCGCCGCACCTGGATGCGCTCGAGCGTCACCTGGATCGTGTCGAGAGCCAATCGCGACGCCGGAGAAAGCAACGATGAGCACACGACAAGAGTACCGACCGGGGCCTGCCGCCGGAGCCCGGATCCAAAAGAATGGCGAGGCCTGGACGCTCGTTCTGGCGCGCGAGCTGCGCCATTCACCCGAGAAGGTGTGGGAAGCGCTGACCGATCCGACGCAGCTGCGTGAGTGGGCGCCGTTCGATGCGGACGGCAGTCTTGCCTCGGCAGGCGCAACGGTGAGGCTCACCACCGTTGGCGCCCCGGCGCCGGTGGTCTCGGAAACCACCATCAGCCGCGCCGAGCGGCCACGGCTGCTGGAATATCGCTGGGGCAATCAGGACATTCGCTGGCAACTCGAGCCGCTCGGGCACGGTACCCGCCTCACGCTCTGGCACAGCATCGACCGTCGCTACATCTCCATGGGTGCAGCCGGCTGGCACATCTGTCTGGATGTGCTCGATCGGCTGCTCGGCGGCGAGCCGCTCGGACGCATCGTCGCCGGCGATGCCATGCAGTTCGAGTGGCCGCGACTGAATGCCGAGTACGCCGGGCAATTCGGTATCGAGGCGCCGGACTGGCCGCCCAAGGCCCGCAACGGCTGAGCCTGCGCGAGCGCTGGCTGGCTGCGCTCGCGTGCGCAACTACCCGCCCTCAGTCCGCCTCGCCGCTGTGGCTGTCCTCGGTCTCGTGCTGTACCAGCACGCGGCCGTGATCGAGCGGCCGGATCTGCAGCCAATTGATCACGCGCTCGGACTTGTGCTCCTCGTCCACATCCCGCAGGCGCGCTTCGAGCACCTGATCGAGCGCCATGACACTGACGACACGCCGGTCATTCTTCCGCTCGACGATCGGAACACTGGACACCTGTTGCTCGGCCATCAGATTGGCGAGCTCGCGCAACGTCATATCGGGATAGCCGACGATCACCTGCGCCACCATCAGATTCTCGATGCGCGCCTCTGAGTTCGTGTCCAGTCGCGGCCGCGCGCTGAGCAGCTGCTGGCGCGTGACCACCCCGACGAGCTGATCGCTGTCATCGAGGATCGGGTAGAGCCGCTGGATGCCAGCCAGCCGCTGCCTGGCGCCATGCCAGCTCGCCTCGGCGGATTGCACGGCCGAGGCGAGGCTCGCGCCGAGGCGGAAACCGAGGAAGCTCGCCGGCATGATCTCCCCGACCAGGAAGATCTCCAGCGGATCGATGGAGTATTCGCGCGTCAGGTGAGTGCCCTTGCGCACCACTTTTTCGGTCAGCACCGAGCGCTTCAGCACCAGCACCGACAATAGATATGCCACCGTGGATGCCACCACCAGCGGCATGACGGCATCCCACTGATGCGTGAGCTCCATCGAGAACACCACGCCCGTCACGGGACTGCGCATCACGCCGCCGACCACGGCCGCGAGGGACATCAGTGCCCAGAAGCCCGGCGCCACCGGCGGAAACACGTAGGCGAGCAGCGATCCGAGCGCCGCGCCGATCATGAATACCGGCGCCAGCACCCCGCCGGAGGTCCCCGAGCCCAGCGACAGGCTCCAGATGAGTGTCTTGACCACCAGAATGCCGATGATCAGGCTCAGCGTGGCGTGACCCGCCAGCAACGTACCGATGACGTCGTAGCCCACGCCGAGCGCGCGTGGCTCGAACAATCCGCCGATGCCGATGATGAGGCCACCGATGGCCGGCCACCACATCCAGTGAATCGGCAGCTTGCGAAAGTTGTCCTCAGAAAGGTACACGAGCGAGGTGGCCGCCCAGGCGACGAATCCGCCGATGATGCCGGCCGCACCACACAGCAGCAGCTCGGTCGACGTGATGGTCGGCAGCATGTGAGAGGTCTGGAACAGCGCCGCGGTCCCGAGCAGATGCCAGCGCAGCGCGGTCGCCACGACCACGGCGACCGATACCGGCACGAAGGAGCGCGGGCGAAATTCAAATAACAGCAGCTCGACGGCGAGCAGGATCGATGCCAGCGGCGCATCGAACGTCGCTGCCATGCCGGCCGCGGCGCCTGCGACCAGCAGCGTCTTGCGCTCATCGGCCGTCAGCGACAGGCTTTGCGCGATCAACGAGCCGAACGCACCGCCCGTCATGATGATGGGCCCTTCGGCGCCGAAGGGTCCGCCGGTGCCGATGGTGATCGCCGCGGAAATGGGCTTCAGCAATGCGACGCGCGGTTTGATCTTGCTGCCACCGCGCATGATCGCCTCGATGGCCTCGGGCATGCCGTGGCCACGGATCGCCTCCGAGCCATAGCGCGCCATGATGCCGACGATCAGTCCACCGAGCACCGGAGCGCCGACGATCAGCCACCAGTGATGCTGACCGAAGCCCGGCGCGACGAGGCTGGTGGCGACGCGCTGATAGAACACCAGGTTCGTGATCAGCCCGATCAACCGCAGCAATCCATCGGCCACCAGAGCGGCCAGGGCTCCGACTGCCAGGGCGATCAGACTGATCGCAACGATTCGTACACTGACCGAGTAGTCGCCCAGACGCTCGGGCACCCGGACACGAACATGGTCGCTGGGTTCATTCATGCGGGACCTGCTGAAGATTTCGTGCCCGAGGCCAAATGGAATCGTCCGGGGCCAGAGGCGGCCATGTGCCGGCTACAGGTGACTACACATCTGCAGGGCAGGCAGCGGACCTCATGAAGCGGCGCGGCCAAAGCCGGAGCGGATGCTATCGGAAGAGCGAACGAGTATAAAGGGCGCTGCGTGACGCTCTGACGCGGGAATGCTTGCGCATCAAGCACTTACGCGCTACGGGTCAGGCGGGGGCCATTCGGCCGGGGCAGTACGGACTTCGTTGCGGCCGCGATCAGGGGTCAGGCCGACACGAGGGTCACTCTTATATATGTAGATGTTGCCGCGGGTGCGTGCCGCGCTGGGGACCGCCGAAAAGGCTGTCACGGCGGCTGCGTGACCCGGAAGCGATGTGGCCCCACTGACAGTTCCTTCCAGCGAGGCGTGACCGCGGCAAGGTTTCCGCGGGTCAATTCCTGCAGGAGAGCCTGCCAGTTGGGGAAAGGTCCATCCGGGGAGAGACGCCCGATGTACCGCCAGCCCGTGGCAAGGTGCTGGTAGGCCGGGCCGCCGCCGGCCATCAGCAGGACGAACTCATCGACCCCGTCGCCATCGAGATCGACGAAGACGCCCGCCATGGCGCTATCGGATCTGGCGGCGAAGTACATCCCTGCCTGAGGCTTGCCCCAGTTCGCGACCAGCAGCCTGGCCAGTTCGGGATCGAGCTTGCGTCCGGCGGGGTAGATCGAAAGATTCGCAACGAGCGCGCCCGCATCACGCGCGCTGACGATCTCCCCCGGTGCCTTCTGGGCAAGCGCCTGTCGAGCTAGGTCTCGAATCTCGTCCGCGCCTGCGCCTCCATGCAGCTGCGCGAGCTGCTCGAGGCGGCGTCGGCCGTACTGGCCGGCGTCGAACGCCAGATAACGAAACGGGCTCACGCCAGGAGGGCTCCTCGTCACGGTGCCATAGCGTCCTTCGAGGATGAGTTTGGATTGACTGGCGGCGGCCAGCCGGTACGGGGAGAAGAGCGGCGTGAGAGCGGCAGCGATCGCAGCCAGCAGAAGCAGGGCGACTACGACATTGACGCGAGCAATGTCTTGCAACCAGGGGCCTGTGCGAAACGCAGCACGCGAGTATCCGAGCGAATACATCAGCGCCGCACCGGCGACGATGAACGCCCACACGCGCTCAACCGAGAGTCCATAATGAGCCGCCCGCACGCCCAGGGCGTAGAGTGCGGTGATCGAGATGATGACGGTAAGCGGGACGCAGATGCGCAGCGCACGTGCCAGCCAGTTTGGATACGGACATTCAACCGTCCCGTCCCGGTAGGCAGCATTCACCAGCAACACCACGACGGCGACCAGCCAGAGCAGCCACACAGCGCCGATGGCGCGTGACCCGGTGGCGATCAGACCCGGAAGTCTGGCGGCGAGGGCGAGCGTGAACAGGGCGAGCAGCAGGCCTGCGAGCGGCGCCAGCCACTTCAGTACGTTCAGCAGCTGTTCGAGCACTGCTGAGACGATGCGGTCGATCGACCCAATGAGCAGCAGCGCACAGCCAAAGGCAATCGAGGTGACCAGATAGGCGAAAGCCGGCTTGGTGAACAGATGTCGAAACAAGTCGATGCCGATCATGTGAAAGAGCGACATCCACAGGCCGAGAATCAACCAGAAGAGCCCCGCAAACAGGCCCGCCTCGGCAAGCGTGATGATGTTTCGCCAGGCGTGGGTGAAGAGCAGGCGATAGTCCATCGTCCAGCGTCCCGCCGACAGCCGATTCTGTAGAAACGGCAATACCTGCAACCACCAGACGGTCACGACAAAGGGCAGGACAAAGAATGCCCCGGAGGCAGCGAGGCTGTTGTGATGCGGGTCGACTACCTCATTGCCGTGGTGCCAGCCGAAGTAGAACATGACAGCGCCAAGCAGGGCGAGCAGCACCCAGAACGCGCGCCGCCCGCGGTGTTCGACCAGCAGCTCGAAAGTGACTGGGCAGAAAAGCGCGACGCCATAGAAGGCCAGCAGCCACCCAAGCTGGTTCGAGGGCCAGGCGTGCACTTCGATCGCATGTTGCAGGGCGTAGAGGGACACTCCCTGAATGACCGCCGCGATGAGAATGGGCGGAAGGGCGGCCTTCGTCGTCGTCGACTGCGTCGTCGAATCCATCGGAGCTCCCCTCTCCCTCTTATGTTGCGGATTCTATGGGCAGAAGGCTTCGCATTGCGTGAAGTGCTTGCGTTTTCGAACGGCTCTGCGCTTCATTGGCCTCGAGACAGAGCGACGCCGCGGTGGCACGGGAGCCCGATCCGTTGAGTCGGCAAGCCTGGTTGGCATTTGCTGCCCTGTGTGTGATCTGGGGTGTGCCCTATTTCTTCATCCGCATTGCGGTGCAGGACGTGCCGCCGCTGGTCGTTGCCTGGGGGCGCATTACACTCGCGGCGCTGATTCTGCTCCCCATCGCCTGGCAGCGGGGTGCCCTTGCAGCCGTGCGCGCGCATCTGGGCGCAGTCTGTGTCTTTGCCCTGGTCGAGTTCGTGGTCCCTTTTTCGGCCATCTGCATCGGCGAGCGTTGGATCGGTTCTGCGATCGCCGGGATCCTCGTCGCCGGTGTGCCGCTGACGATTGCGCTGATCTCGCGCTTTGCAGGACTGCATGAGCCGCTCGGCGCGCGCAGGCTTTCCGGGCTCGTGATCGGCTTTCTGGGTGTGGCCGGCCTCATGGGCCTGGGCCCCGTATCAGGTGTTCACGGCTGGATCGGCGCTGCGTGCATGCTGGTTGCAACCCTGGGGTATGCCGCCGGGCCGCTGGTCATCCAACGTCATCTGGCGCAATTGCCACCCATCGGGCCCGTAGCGACGAGTCTTACGATCGCGAGTCTCGTGCTGCTGTTGCCTGCGACGCTCACGCTTCCTTCCCAAGTCCCCTCGCTGGCGGATCTGGGGTCGATCGTCATTCTCGGCGTGCTCTGCACCGCCATCGCCATGCTGCTGATGTTTTCGCTGGTCGCCGACGCAGGTGCCGCCCGCGCCTCGGTCATCACGTATATCAATCCGATCGTGGCAACACTGCTGGGAGCGGGACTGCTGCACGAGCGCATCGGGGCCGTGGGACTGATTGCACTGGTCGTCATACTGGCGGGCTCGTGGCTGGCGACACAGGGGGCGAGGCCAGCGGCACTCTCCTCCCGGGAACCGGCCTAGAGTTGACGCGCCTGCCACCGCCCCGATCGATTTGATCGATTAGGGCGATAGAGCAAATCAACTTGGCGCAAATCCCAGGAGGCATAGCATCAGCACCACGGCCGCGGCAGGAGAGCACTGTGCTGCCGCCCTCTCAGTGACAGGAGTCATCGGCATGGCCACCGAAAATGATGCCCCGGGTGCAGCGAGCAAATGTCCCTTCGGCGCCGGAAAGCGCAAACGTGCGAATCGCGACTGGTGGCCCGACCAGCTGAATCTGCAGCCGCTCAATCAACACGCGCCGCGCTCGAACCCCCTGGGCGAGTCCTTCGACTACGCCAGGGCATTTCAGACGCTCGACCTGAACGCCGTCATCCAGGACCTGCATGCGCTGATGACCGCGTCGCAGGACTGGTGGCCCGCCGATTTCGGCCACTATGGCGGTCTGTTCATTCGCATGGCCTGGCACAGCGCGGGCACCTATCGCATCACGGACGGTCGCGGCGGTGCCGGCGGTGGACAGCAGCGCTTTGCGCCCCTCAATAGCTGGCCGGACAATGCCAACCTCGACAAGGCGCGGCGGCTGCTCTGGCCGATCAAGCGCAAGTACGGCCGCAGTCTGTCCTGGGCAGACTTGCTGATCCTCGCCGGAAACGTGGCGCTCGAGTCGATGGGCTTCAAGACCTTCGGCTTCGGTGGTGGCCGCGCCGACACCTGGGAGCCTGAAGAGCTCTACTGGGGACCGGAAGGCACCTGGCTCGGCGACGAGCGCTACAGCGGCGAGCGCGAGCTGGAGAATTCACTCGGTGCCGTGCAGATGGGCCTCATCTACGTCAATCCAGAGGGCCCGAACGGTAAGCCCGATCCGCTCGCCGCGGCGCGCGACATCCGCGAGACCTTCGGACGCATGGCGATGAACGATGAGGAGACCGTAGCGCTGATCGCGGGTGGCCATAGTTTCGGCAAGACGCATGGCGCAGGCGATCCGTCCTTCGTGGGTGCCGAGCCCGAGGGTGCGGTGATCGAGGATCAGGGTCTGGGATGGAGGAGTAAGTTCCGCACCGGCATGGGCGCCGATGCCATCACGGGTGGCCCCGAGGTCATCTGGACGCAGACACCGACGAAGTGGAGCAACTATTTCTTCGACAACCTGTTCAAATACGAGTGGGAGCTCACCAAGAGTCCCGCCGGTGCCTATCAGTGGAGCGCCCGGAACGCGCCGGCGGACATCCCGGATGCCTTCGACACGTCAAAGAGGCACGTGCCGAGGATGCTGACCACGGATCTTTCCCTGCGCGTCGATCCGATCTACGAGACGATCTCGCGACGCTTTCACGCGCATCCAGAGCAGTTCGCGGATGCCTTCGCGCGCGCCTGGTTCAAGCTCACGCACCGTGACATGGGGCCGATCGTGCGCTATCTCGGTCCGCTCGTGCCGAAGGAGACTCTCATCTGGCAGGATCCGATCCCGCCCGTGGATCATCCTCTGATCGGAGAGCCGGAGATCACGACACTCAAGGGCAGGATACTCTCGTCGGATCTCTCAGTGCCGGAGCTGGTGTCCACGGCCTGGGCCTCGGCCTCGACGTTCCGTGGCTCCGACAAGCGTGGCGGCGCGAACGGGGCGCGCATTCGCCTCGCGCCGCAAAAGGACTGGGAGGTCAATCAACCGGCCCAGCTGCAGCGGGTGCTGGGGAAGCTTGCGAGCATCCAGCAGCGATTCAACGCTTCGGCCACCGGTGGCCGGAAAGTCTCCATCGCGGATCTCATCGTGCTCGGGGGCTGTGCTGCCATTGAAAAGGCGGCGAAGGATGCCGGAATCGAGCTCACGGTGCCGTTTACGCCCGGCCGGATGGATGCCACGGCGGAACAGACCGACGCGCATTCCTTCGCGCCCCTCGAGCCGCTGACCGAGGGCTTTCGCAACTACCGGCGCCCCGGGCAGCTCATGGCTCCCGAAGAAGCCCTGGTCGATCGGGCGCAGCTGCTGCGCCTCAGTGCACCGGAGATGACCGTGCTCGTCGGCGGCCTGCGGGTACTCGGTGCCAATGCAGGCCAATCCGGCCACGGCGTGTTCACGCAGCGCGTGGGGACGCTGACGAATGACTTCTTCGTCAACCTGCTCGATATGGGCACGGAGTGGCAACCCGCCGGCCCCGAGGGCCTCTACGAGGGCCATGACCGAAAGAGCAGGGCGCCGCGGTGGACCGCCACGCGTGTCGACCTCATCTTCGGCTCGCACGCGCAACTACGCGCGATCGCCGAGGTGTACGGCTCGGCCGATTCGAAACAGAAGTTCGCCGAGGATTTCGTCGCGGCCTGGAATAAGGTCATGAACCTCGACCGCTTCGATCTGGTCAGTCCCTGAAGCGGGCGCGCTCGATCTTTCTGCGTTGCGTCTGCGCGCGAGGGCTCTCGGCAATTTCCGGCCTGAGTCCTCCCCAGGTCAGCTCGTCCATCGAGCCGGCAGATCCGGATCGGCCCGTACGCTCTTCGAGAACACCAGGAAAAGCGCGCCGATGGTTCCCGCGATCAGCAATGTGCCGAGGAAGGGACTGCGCTTAAAGAGTCGGCCGGCACCGGGCACCAGCCGTGCCCCGATCATAAGCGCCGTGAGGCCGCTCATCGTTTGCCCCAGCGTGGAGTCCGACTGCTTTATTTCCGCAGCCTTCCCGACGATCGTGCCCGCTTGCGCCAGCGTATACCCGGCGTCCGCCAAAGCACCGCTCTTTAATTTCATTGCCCACCTCGGCCTCGGCCACATTAGGCAGTTCCACTTAAACTGAGCTTAGGGGCGCGCGAGGCAAGAGGCTGTCGGATAGGGGCACGGAACTGCATCAGTCCGGCGTGCAATCGGTCATGCCGCGGGATGACGCCGGGCAAGGTTATCTACCGGCAGGCGACGGATTGATGAATTTTCGTCCGCTGCGATTCTTTTGACAGCGAGTCCCGTGGCCTGCCGGCTTGACCACCCTCGCCGCCGGCCGCCGGCCTGCCACTATCGAGCCGCGCTACCTCGGCGGCGCTACCTCGGCTCCGATTTGAAAATGCCGGGGGCGAAGCCTACATTGACGGCCGCCCAGAACAGACTGGATCGACCATGTGTCCATCGATGCACGATGCGCACTGGCTCGCAGCGGAGGACGTCGATGGCTGGATCGATATCACGTCGCTGCTTCACCGCGGGGATGGCCGCACTGCCTCTCGCGGCAAACTTTGCTTCCACGTCGGCCCGAGCGGACGCGAGGATCAGCGCGCCCATGCTGCGGCTCTCCCGTTATATGAGCGCTGCCGCATCGAGTCCCTTGCCCCAGGAGGCGCTCGACAGTACACGGCAACATGTGCTCGATACTTTTGCGGCCATGATCTCAGGTTCGCAGCTGCCCCCGGGTCAATTCGCTCTTCGATTTGCGAGTGGACAGATCAGCGCACCGGTGGCGACGATCGTGGCATCGACGTTCGTTCGCCAGTCCTTGGACGCTGCCTTCGTCAACGCGATGCTGGCGCAGTCCGATGAGACCGATGATTCCCACGCCCCGTCGCAGTCCCATCCTGGAGCGTCGATCGTGCCGGCAGCGCTCGCCTGCGCCGAGCAGTTCGGTCTCGACGGCGATCGGTTTCTGCGTGCCGTCGCGCTGGGCTATGACATTGGCACGCGATTCTCAATGGCCCTGGGCACCGGCGATTCCGAAACGCCGACCCATATCAGCACCCATGCGCTCGCCGGGACTCTCGGCTCCGCCGCCGCGGCCGGTTGCGCCGCCGGACTCACCGAGCAGCAGATGCGCTGGCTCATCGATTATGCGACCCAGCAGGCATCCGGCATCAGGACATGGCGGCGTGACAGCGACCATATCGAAAAGGCATTCGTGTTCGCAGGCATGCCGGCTCGCAATGGCGTCGCGGCAGCGCTGCTGGTGCAGGCCGGTGCCACCGGCGTCGATGATGTACTGTCCGGGGACTACAATTTTCTCAGCGACTATGCGCCGCATGCCGATGCCTCCAGGCTGACGGATCAGCTGGGGACGAGGTACGAGGTCAGCCGCACCAACATCAAGAAATGGACGGTGGGCTCACCGATTCAGGCGCCACTGGATGCACTGGATCTCATCCGGCGCGAGCACCCTTTTCGGGCCGATCAGGTGCGCACCGTGACTGTCCGGCTGGCGAGCAGCGAGGCGATGACGGTCGACGATCGGGCGATGCCCGATATAAATCTGCAGCACATGCTTGCCGTGATGCTGATCGACGGCACGGCGTCCTTCAAGGCCGCGCACGACAAAGCCCGCATGGGCGACGCGGAGGTGCTCAAGCAGCGCGCGAAGATCACGCTGATCCGTGATCCTGAGCTCGACAAGCGCCTGCCAGCACGCGTGGCCATCGTAGCGGTGATGCTGGACGACGGGCGCGCCTACGCACAGACCGTGGCCGCGGTACGCGGCACGGCGCAGAACCCCATGTCGCGCGGCGAGGTCGTGACGAAATGTCGCGACCTCATATCCCCAGTGCTGGGTCCCGATCAGTCCTCGCGGCTGATCGACGCGGTCCTGCACCTGGAGCGCCTCGACGCAGTCGTAAAGCTGCGGCCCCTGTTGCAGCGGAGGCCCTGAAGCTGCGCGATCTGGCCATAGGGGCCGGCGTTTCCGACTGTCAGCAACTAGACGGAGCCTTCCTGTATCCAGGTTTCATCAAGGAATCATCGGGCCCGTATCACTTCGTCCACATATACGCCGTCGACAAGGTCACCATGCGCTGGACGCGTCGCTGAATGATGGGACTGTCGCGGATCCCGTCTTGCAGGCGGTTGATGGCTGCTTCGAAATCGATGAGCCAGCGCTGGGTGATGAAGCCGGTGGCACTGAAGCCGACGCCCTCGGCAAATTCTCCGGCGGGTGGATCAAAGCGGCGGTATCCAGAGGCCAGCGACTGTGAGGCCGTCACGCCAAATTCCTTCTGCAGATAGCGCTGATCGCCAAAGGTAATCGAGGGGCCCGCGAACATCACGAAGCGCCGCGAGCTGCCCGGCAGCGGTAGATAGACCTCCAGGTCGCCAACGCTGCCATCGGCACCGCCGACGTATCGACGGGCATCCACGCGCAGCACCAGCGGGAATACCCTCGCGACCACGATGGAGGCGTAGGCCTTGAGCACCGGCGCTGGTGCGATGTCGCCCAGACCGTGCAGGTGAGTGGAATCCTGATCCACGCTTCGGCCCAAGTCATAGCCGATGGAGACGCCCGCGCGGTAGTGCGTTCCCCGCAGCAGGTCGGCCCCCAGGCCTTCTCCGGTCGACAGATAGGCAAAGTTTCGATACCGGATGTCGATCAGCGGCCCCGGCTCGGCATGATAGGAGCCTGCGCCGTCATACAGAGGTTGCAGCTGTGCGGCGGGTCCGAGCGTTACGCGCCACTTGGGCGGGGTCGGTTCAAAGAGGTTGGCCAGAATGATGCCACCGGAATATTGCCACTCCTGCATGGGGGAGGGCGTCTGTGCCAGGGCCAGCCGCGGACCGCTCAGGAGCCACAGTAGCAGGCTCGATGAGAGCACTGCCTGCACGGCACGGGGACATGAGCGAACGGCCGTTCTCTCCAGGGTGGTGGTGAGGCGCACCGTTCAGTGAGCCGTCGGCAATGGTGGGCGTGCGGTGCCAGGACTCATGCGCGTTGCCCTCGGGGTGGTGCTCGAGCGCGTCCGTCGGTGGCGACGGGGATAGCGCGCAGCACGCTGACTGCCGCCGTAATGTCGATCCGTCGCCTTGGCATGAACGATCCCTCCCCGCTCATTTCAGCATGGAACCCGCTGCGCCGATATGCCTTAAGGGCGCCGGCGGGTTATGCCCCTGTGTCGTGATGCTCAGGGCTGCGAGCTGCGCCGGCTCAATGCCCCGGCTCGCCTCCCGGGTGGCTGTCCGGCAGCGGAAAACTCTGCGCACCGCTGCTGCTGGCACCTGGCGCCGGTTCGCCTGTCGTCGGAGCGCTCGCGGGCGAGGGCGAACTGCCCGGAAGCGAGGCGCCGACCGCACTGGGCTCCCCTGTTGCCTGACCACCGACGTCGGCCGTCACGCTATCCACGAAGTGTCGCGCGGCGGCGGATGTGGTGGTGACCTTTCCATGCGTGATCATGTCGGCGGTGACGTCCGGCTGCCCATAAAAGGCACGATCGGCGTCACCATCGACCGCCAGAACCGTGCCGTCCAGGGCCACGCCCGCGAACAGGCCGCGGGAACGCGAGTAAGAGTAGATCTCAGCGCTGACGCCACCCTGCGCCTCGGTTTGCCGCCCGACCGGGCCGGCAGCAACGGAGGCATCGGCCCCGAGCGTGAACTTGCCGTGCGAAAAATGTTCGACGCTGCGTGGGGTCATCAGTACCAGCACCACGTCGGTCGAGCTCGCTCCGATCTGCCAGCCGACGCTGCCGCCGCCGAGCGTAATGAAGACCGGGTCACTGAAACGGCCCGAAGCGTTCCGTACCGTCAGGACGCCCTTGCCGCCGCGCCCGCCAAAGATGAAGGCGGCTTTGATGACATTCGGAATGACAGCGATCCCGTAGGCGCGCTGCAAAAGCCAGTCCGGCACATGTTGATCGGGCGCCTTGTACAGATCCTGCAGGACTTGTGTAGCGTCGCCCAATCGCATGTCTTCCCGCGCGACCCCATCATCCTGCGCCCTGGCGGCCCCAATCGCCAGGACCGCGGCAGCCATCACCCCTAATGTCGATCGCAATAGAGCGGATCTCATCCTGGGACTCCCTGACATCGTGAACATGGGCTACAGAATGCAGCGCCGATCGACGTCGGGAGCAGAGTCCCGCGACTCAATGTTTTGCAAGCGCGACAATATTCGTTGTGGGAATTATCTGAGGGCCGTATCACTGCGCCGCCGACGCACGCGATGCACCGGGGGTCACCCCTGCAGGGGCTTCCTGGGGACTTATCCCATAGCTGCGGAATGCTGCGGCAACCGTACCCTTGGAAAAGACTTTGCCATCGTGGATATCGTCGGCAGCCGCTTTGGTCGCACCCGTGCGCAGTTCGCAGATCCCACGGCCATACAGAGAATTGGGCAAGAGCGGTGCAATCGCCAGCGCCTGATCGTATGAGGCGATCGCTTCCTTGAACCGGCCTAAGCGCAGTAGCACGAATCCGCGACTGTCCAGGTAAGCCGCTTGTGCTCGTCCCTTGCCAGGACCCTTGGCGACGGCGGAGTCACACAGTTTCAGCGCGCGATCGAGAGCCGCGTCTGCGGTTGCGAGCTCCCAGCAAAGGTTGTTCATTGCATTGGCGTCCTGCGCCTTCGCTTCTGCCTGCTGGAAGTCCTGCTCGGCGGCGCTCGACTGATGGGACTTGCTGTAAGCGATTCCGCGGATTGCCAAAATTCCCGCCGTTGCCCCATTCGTCGCGATGGCGCGGCTGGCGGTCGAGATCGCTTCGCCATAGTTGCCCAGGGCTTCGTCCGCCAGGGCCAAGGCGGTCAGATCGCGGCCAGAGGTCGGATCGAGGTTGACGGCCGCGGCATAATCTGCCCGCCGTCTCGTCCAGTCGTCCGGTTGCCGCATTTGCGCACGGAACATATACGCGGCTTCGGTCGGCTTGAGCTGGATTGAGCGGTTCAGCGTCGCGCGGGCCTGCTCCGGTTCGCCGAGCGTCGCATAGAGTTGCGCGGCAAATGCATACGCGTCGGCATCATTCGGGTGCACCTTGAGAATTAGTGCCGGCTGCTGTAATGCCTTCTGCTTCTCTCCCTCCGAGCGCAGCCACAGCGCTCGATACCAATATAGATTCACCGCCCGGGGGCTGATGGCGATAGCATCGTCGATATCTTTGAGCGCTCCTGCAATATCTCCCTGTTGCGCCTTGACGGTCCCACGTGTCTCCAGCGCAAAGATGTCCTTCGGGTTCGTCTTGAGGACCTCGTCAAAGGCGCCAATAGCCTCTGGCAGGTCATGCGTCATCTGGGCGAGTACACCACGTGCGTGCAGCAGGATCTGGTTGTGCGCATCCACATGCGCTGCAGAGTCGATATCGCGGCGGGCGCGTGTCAGATCCTGCTTGTGCAGATATATCAGGGCCCGATCTGCAAGGCCTGTGGCGTTTTTCGGATCCAGTGCCAGCTCCGCATCGAAGTCCGCAATGGCGTCATCCCAGCGGTTGCGGTTGATGAGAGTATTACCGCGATTCAGCAGGTCGTCCGCGTTCTTGGTGTCCTTGGAGATGCCCGCGGCCACATCGGCGGCTGTCGGCTGAAAGCCCCCCGGTGCATTGACGTACAGAGTGTTCCTCGCCAGATCGCGCAGAGCTTTCTGATCGGCTGTCGCCTCGCTGGCCGGGAACTCGGTCGCAAGGGCTCGCTGGGACGCATCGGCGGAAAAGATGCCATCTTTTATGACAGCGTGTCGTTGATACTGGATGCCCGCCACCGTGCTATCGACATCCTGACCGGCGACCGAAAAGCCGATGCCGCCATCGGGGAGCGTGATGCGCTCGCTCACGTGGTTATAAACGGGATAAGGCACTAGAAAAGGAGCGTCGTGGTGCGGCCCGTCGGTGCGTTCGAAGTCCGCCTGGAATCCGACCCCCAGACCATCGGTCGTGTACTGGTTTGCGCTCCAGTCCATCTGTGCGGTCCCGTCCATCACCAGGTGCTCGGAAGCGTCCGCCGAATCGAACCGCGCAGAGACGGCTTTGACCTGAACGAAGTTGTACTGCTGTGCCCAGAATTGCCGCAGGCCCTGCTCCAGCTGATTGGGCGCGAGTGTGTCCAGGCGAAGCTTGAGTGCCATGCCGGCGTCGCCGCGCGCCACGGCCTCGGCGTGGAATGGTGCAGCCGTTGTGATGCCCGCGGCGGCGTCAATCTGGATCAGGGTCTCTGTGAGGGGCGCGGGCGGCGGTGGCGGCACCATGCTGACGAGTGTTGCTCCCACGGCCGTCAGCGGCAGGCCCCACTGGTAATAGGGAACCGTCAGATTGGTAAGGGATTGATCCCCGGAGCGCGTACCATCCAGCCAGTAGGTTCGACCCTCGATCACGCTGCGCACCAGAACATGATCGAACAGCATGACGTTCGGTAGCCGGACTGGAAGCAGGCCGCCGAGGGTCGTGCTCACCACGACGGGCTCTGCGTCGATGCCGAGCGAGCGCAGCATCGCAGTCAGCAGCACCGTCTTGGCTTTGCAATCGCCGAAGCGGCGCAACCAGGTCTGGTCGGGTGTCGCCGGCACCAGCCCCCCCTGGTTCATGGCGAGAAACAGGTAGCGTACCTGCGTCTCGACCAGGCTCAAGGCCATCGCCGCCCGCACCTTGGGGTCAGGGGAGGCCGCGCGGATGCGCGCGATCTCCGCCAGGAGCGGCGAGTTGCGCTTGATCGTGGTGGCGCGCTCGAAAATCGGAGAGAGACGGGTCGCGGCCTGCTCCCAGGAGTTGAAACTGGTGAACTCGAGCCGCGGCTCTAACGCATAGCGTTGGGGTACGTCCTTCGGTTGCACGAGCGCGGCAACGTTGTCCTCGCTCGAGTCCACGATGATGGTGTTGCCCTGGGTCATCTGGCGGGCGGCCGCCCCATCCATGGCGCGCCACTGGAGAGCGAGGCTTTTCGGCCACTGTACCCGGATATGCGCGCGCGCGACCGGTGCAGTGCCGGCCGTTTCGATAATGAGATTCGAGACGCCTGCCAGCACAGGATCAATCCGGCGTACGCTGTAGGCTACATCCAGAATATCTCCGATCTGCAGTCCCGCAGGCTGTATGACACCGGTCAGCATGCCATCGAGCGTGGCGTATTCAAGATTCTTCTCGCGGCGAGCGATGGTGAATTTCTGCGACGCGAGCACGTCAATGCGCTGGGTGCCACGCAGGATCTGAAACTTATGGACAGTAACGATATCGGTGTCGGGGTCCCAATTGAGCGTGAAGGTACCCGCCTGTTGCAGGCCCTGCGTTGACTGGATGCGCAGCACCATTTCCACAAATCCCTGCTGGCCTCGATCCGAGAACTGGGTTTCCCGGTCCTGGAGCAGGATCTGCAGCGGGGCGGCAGTCCCCGGAATCGTGGAAAGGGCAGCCACCGGTTGCACCCAATTGGGTATCGGGCCGAACGCGATCTTGTCGGCGGCCAGTGCGTCGCCAGCCCAGATCGAGGCCATTGCAACCAGCGCAGCGCAACGTTTCATCGTGTTCCCTCTAAGGCCTCTAGGAGGGGTGTCTCGTGTGACAGCGAAGGCAATCCCATCAGGGAGAAGTCGAAAGCGTAAAGGCTGTCAGGTAGTTTCCGTTGGGAACAATCAGCAAACCATCCCCAGCCGCAAGACCGGAATAAAAGTCACTTGCGTACTGATTGCTCGATGGGATTGCCGCACCGAGATTCTGACTCCAGAGTTGCTGTCCGGTGGTTGCATCCACTGCGTACAGGTTGCCGCCACTGGATCCAATGAATACCCAGTTATTCACCGTTACCGGCGCGCTCACCAGGCTGCCGTCGCCCGCGAAGCTCCAGAGGATCTGGTTATTGCTCTGCTGGATCCCTTGCAGAGTACTATTGAACAGGAAGAATCCCGTAGTGGCCGAAAAGGCAGGCATGCCGCTCGCGCTGTAGCTGCCTTCGATTGCTCCTGTCTCGGCATTGAATACCTGTCCCGACGGGCCGATCTCACCGTTGGGCTCGTACGCCAGCCCATTCGAGACCACGGGAGTAGCCCCACCGCCGCCGCCACAGCCCGAATTATTGTGCCAAAGCGACGCGCCCGTCGCTGGTTGAAGCGCGAGAGCTGTGCAAGGGGAAGCAGCGTAGACGCCATCGACCGTCAGCGCCACCGTGCCATCAGTTCCGCCGGAACTGCCCTGCCAAAGCATGGTACCGGTCGCCTCGTCAAAGGCCATGATCGTACCGGTATTGTCGGTGTATACGATCCCATCCAGAGCGACTGGTGGAGCATTGTCCCATATCCCGGGGGCTGCCGAGCTCCATTGCTCAGTGCCTGTCGCCGGGTCCAAAGCCTCGATCAGCTGCCCGCCATAAGAGCCTGAATTCGAGACGACAAAAATGTGGCCGTTGTCGTACGCCGCATTTGCTTGGCCGCTGAAGGCGATAGGCCCCCAGAGTGTCGCGCCGGTGGTGCCATTGAGCGCCAGCAGCTGGGAGGCGCCGTTCACCGAGACAGTGACGTAGACCACGCCGCCGACTATTAAGGCATAGGAGGGGGAACCGCCGACATTGACTGACCAGGTGCTCGAGGTCGGCAGGCTCGCATTGCTGAATGTTACCGAACCCGTATGCGCCGGATTCATTTGGTAACTGACTGCGTCCACAGTCGGCGCCATGATAGTCAACGTCTGCGTCGCGCTGGTGCCGCCCTGATCGGAGGGATTGACGACGGCAATCGACGCCGTTCCCACGGAGCTGATTTGCGAGGCGCCAACAGCCGCGCGCAGCTCCGTGCCGGAGACATAGGTCGTCGGGAGATTCGCGCCATTCCATGATACCAGCGAGGTGGCACCAAATCCGGTGCCAAACACGGTAAGCGTGAACGGACCACCCCCGGCCGTCACCTGCTTGGGCGATATGGAGTTGAGAGCAAGCACCGCCGCCGTCACGTTGTAGGTGACAGCCACATTCTGCGGGCTGCCGGATACCTGTTGAGTGCAAGCCTGGTCGTAGCAGCCCGTGATGGTTACGGTGTCCCTAAAGGTACCGACGCCCATAGCCGAGGGCTGGTTAAAGTCAATCGCCACGTTATCCACCGAACCACTGACGGAGCCGTTCACAGAATCAATGCCGTCGTGGCTGAAGTGCCCTTCAATATAGAAGTTCTGAGCCGCGTTGGAGAGTATCGATGCCTGAAGCTGTGCCGTGGGAGCTGAGCCGTTTACCGGCGCGGTTACGTTGATGGTGAGTGGAGTGACCTGCAGGGTCGCCGACGGATTGGTACCGGTGGTGTTGGTGTTGCCTCCAGCGTTGGTGCCGTTAGTGTTACTGCTTCCGCCGCCGCCGCACGCGGCAAGCATGATCGCCATGCATGCGGCCGTTCCTGATAAGCGCCACCACGTGGCACAACTAAGGCGTTCGAGCCCTATGGCTCCTGGGTCGGTCAAAATTACTCCCGCTACGCGAGCCTTCTGAACGAGGCTTGTTTGCGTGTGCCTGAAGCTTATCAGCTAACGCTCGCAGGTTGATAGCGCGGTTCAATCGTCGCTGGCAACATAAGATCCTCGCGGAACGGAGGCGTCATCGGAAACAGACATAAGGGCGGGCAGCGCCAGCTCGTCCGGGCAACGTAAGCCCTGATGCATGGATATAAATCGCTTTTTTAATGACTCTTTAATGATTCGGGATTGCGTTTCGCCGCTGCGCTATACGCCATATATCTTCAGTGGTCGGCAGTTGTGAAGACCTTCGCGCTACTGCCGCCGATTCCAATTGCCATAGAGCTCTTTTCCGTTTTGCCCGCTCCGGCCCAGAGCACTGCCGGGCCGTATTTCCTCCAACTAGCCAGAGGACCACCCCCAGACACTAATCCCTTATCATCTTCGAAGGAGACGTGGCTCGCTTGCCACGTCGACCCTGTGCACAGGGCGCATTAGAACTCTGGAATGGGCAAGGGACCGATGACCAGCACTTCAATCCGATTCGACGATGGTGCGGCGTATCAGCGCTACATGGGCGTCTGGAGTCAGCAGGTCGGAGAGCGATTTCTCGACTGGCTTGCGCCACGGCCAGGACTGCGCTGGCTGGACGTGGGCTGTGGCAATGGGGCCTTCACCGAGCTGATCGCCGGGCGGTGCGAACCCGCAAGGCTCTGGGGCGTTGATCCGTCCCCCGCTCAGCTCGAGTTCGCAAGACGAACGCCGAGCTTGCGCGATGCAGAGTTTTCTATGGGTGATGCGATGGCGCTTGCGTTCCCTGCCGACCACGTCGACGTCTCGGTGATGCCCCTGGTGATCTTCTTCGTGCCGGACCCGAAACAGGGCGTGAGGGAGATGGCGCGCGTCACGTGCGCGGGGGGGCTCGTCGCCGCGTACGCCTGGGACATGGCTGGCGGGGGATTTCCCTACTATGCCCTCCAGGCCGAGTTGCGAGCGATGGGCGTCGACGTGCCGATGCCGCCGAGCCCCGAAGCCTCCCGCCCGGAGATCATGCGGGAAATCTGGTCTCAGGCGGCCCTCGAGGACGTCAGCATGCATGAGATCTCCGTTACACGAAGCTTCGAAAGCTTCGAGGACTACTGGACAATTGCGCAGGGTGGCCCGAGCGTCGCGAGGATATTTGGCACCCTCTCAGCAGAGGACAACGGACGACTTAAGACACGCATGCGCGAGCGTTTGCCCACGGACACCATGGGCCGCGTGGCCTGCGGTGCGCGTGCTTTTGCCGTAAGGGGCCGAGTACCGGGCGGTTTCTGATGGGGAGATCGCGGACGTTGTAAAGCATGGCCAGCGGCGCAGGGCTCGTTTCAGGAGGCCTTTGGGATCAGGATGGCTCTGCGAGCTCGCCTTTCCAGACGGGATTGATACGGTATGAAGAACGCATGGGACGTTGCCGTCATTGGTCTGGGCGCCATGGGCAGTGCGACGATCTACGCGCTGGCTAAACGCGGGCTGCATGTCATCGGCATCGATCGCCTGGAACCCCCGCACGATCGCGGCTCATCGCACGGCGAGAGCCGCGTCATCCGCCTGGCCTACTTCGAAGATCCGGCTTACGTGCCGCTGCTTCGTCTGGCCTACGAACACTGGCGAGCGCTCGAGGCCCTCACGGGCGAGGGGGTGCTGAGCGTGACGGGTGTGCTCGAGGCAGGCTTCAAGGGGGCTCCCGCGATCGAGGGCTCGATCCGCTCGGCACTCGAGCACCAATTGCCGCACGAGGTGCTGCAGCCCTCAGAGGTAAATGAACGCTTTCCGGCCTTTTCGATCCCGAATGACTGGCGTTGTGTGTACCAGCCCGACGGCGGTGTGTTGCAGCCTGAGAAGGCGATCGAATTGTTCCTCCGTGCGGCAAGCGCCCGAGGAGCCGCAATTCGCACCCGCACGCCCGTCACGGCCGTCCAGCCGGTCGGGGACTCTGTAAGGATCAAGCTTGCAACCGGTGAACATTTCGATGTGGGTTCGGCCGTGCTCGCGGCCGGCGCCTGGATGACCAGCCTGCTGCCGAAGTTGGGCAACCATCTGACACTGACGAGACAACCCCTCGTGTGGTTCCGACCGCGTGATGCTCGGTGGGTCCACCCCGACCGCATGCCCGTGTTCTTTCTTCAGACGCCCGATGATCTCATCTACGGATTTCCCGATATTTTCGGCAGCGGGGTCAAGATCGCCTCTCACTTATCCGCTGGTACCCTGTCGGGACCCGATGTCCTGCGGGCGGATGCGTCGGCTGAAGAGAAGGCTCATCTAAAGGCCGTCATCGAACGATATATCCCTGCCGCAGCCGGTGATGCTTGCCGCTCGACCACCTGCATATACACACGCTCTCCGGATGGCCATTTCGTATTAGGGCTTCATCCAGAACATCCGCAGATTGTCATCGCCTCGGCGTGCTCCGGCCATGGTTTCAAGTTTGCGAGCCTGTTCGGTGAAATCCTGGCAGACCTCTCGACAAAGCGGGCCACCGAGGCGCCGATTGATCTCTTTCGCCCCGGCCGGTTCATGAGCGGCTCGACATGAACCAAAATTACGAGGGCAGCCCGACTAAACGTCAGACTCAAAAGGTTGTCCCTCGAGGCTGCCCGCACGTTGACGCGTCGTGCCGAATCGGCGTGGATTTCCGGCAAGCGTCTATTACGGCACCGTGCGGTGCGCCCAGCCCTGCTATGGCTGACCGGGTTGTGGCCCGTTCAGAAGTTTCTGCGCATTCAGGATATTGTTGGCCGCGTTCTGCTGGTTCTTCGCCGACATGGAAATGACGCGCCCGTCGTGAAGCTTTATCGCCGTCATCAGACCGCTGGTCGCGCCGTCCAGGGAGGGGTTGTAGGTAATCGAATAGGGGTCCCCGATCTTCAGGCTATCGCGAACCGACAAACCTGCCCGCTTCAGCGCCACCACCGCATCGGTCTCGAAGGTCCAGTGTTCCTGCTGACCGTTGACCATGCGCACGAAGTACAGGTAGCTATGCGGGTTGCCGATAAATGTCTTCTCCAGCACGCCCGTGAATGGCATGGTTTCATTCGCATTGAATTGCGAGTTAACCGCATGATGGGCCTCGGCGAGACCCACGGCACCCGTCGCCAGCACCATTGCCATGGTCGCCTGCTTCAGCATATTCATCAATCTATCCTCCTGGGGGTACGCGACCCCTCAATTGCTGTCCCGCACCTCAGAAGGTTGCGTTTACCTGGAGCCCGATCTGTCTCGGATTGCTGTAAAGACCAGGGCCGTTTAGGTATACCGCATTTGCGAGGTTGGTTGCATAGGCCGTCGCCGTCCATCGACCGGCGTTCCAATCCAGGTAGCCGCTCCATACGGAATGTGCCGGCAGCAGGAAATAGTTGTCGCTCTGAAACAGGCTTGAATAGCTCTTGGCCTGGTACGCGTACACGACGCGCGGCACCAACGACATGGCGCCGAGAGGAATCTCGTATTGAATGCTCGCATTAGCGGTGAACAGGGGAGCAAACGGCAGCTCTTCGCCGGACAGCGACAATAAGTACGGATTGTAGTTAGTACAATTGCTGTTGGTCGCGTTGGGAACCTGTCCGGGGACGCACTGGTTGGTTATCCCGTACGTTGACGGAAACTTGTAGGTTTCGGCGTCAATGAGCGGTCCCAGAATTGACTTATTGAGGGCCGTGCTCACATTGAGGCCGAAGTGTCCCACGTGCGACTGCATCGAGGCCTCGATTCCCTTGATGATGGAGAAGGGGATATTCGACCCCGCCGACGATGTCGCGTTTTCCGGGTCGAAGATGGTCTCGATCATGGAATAGTACTGCGTATAGTACCCACCGACCTGCGTCAGCACGTGGCCGCCGGCCAGCGTGCCCTTCCATCCGAATTCATAGTCGTGGGTAGTCTCCTTGTTGGCGGGTGGCGTACTACCCTGGTTGTTTTCGCCCGGCTTGTAACCACGCGCCCAGAAAACATAGAAGAACTGCCCCGGCACCGGCGTCCAGTTCAGTCCCACTTTGCCGGTTGGCGTGAAGCTGTCTTTCCAACCGATCGAGTTGGACGTCAACACCGAATGATAGGGTGGCGGCAGGGCGAGGACCAATCCTCCGGCGTGAGAGGGCTCCTGGTCCCAATTCTCACGGACCCCGACCAGCAGCTGCAGCGTGGGAGTGAACTGCCAGGTCATCTGGCCGAACAAGCCCTCCGTTTTGATCCAGAGGAATTCGCGATTCCACAGCGTGATGTCCGGAGCTGCCGGCGTGTACGGAGGGCCGTAGTTCTCGCCGAAGCTGGTGAACTCCTCGCGGTTGAAGGCCCAGGCGGCGCCAGCTATCCAGCTGAACTTGCCAGTCGTGGGCGAAATCGCGTCGAGCTCCTCGCTGTAGGTGTGAACTGTCTGGGTTGCATAGGTGTAACCATAATTTATCGCGTCATTGGTCGAGGAGCTGTTCGTGTAGACGTTGATTTCCTGGTCACCGGTCATCGAGCGCAACACGACGTCGTTTGGTAGCGTGTAGCGCAGTTCCTCACCATAGAAATCGATGCTCTGATCGTCGAGCAGACCGGTATCCCAGTTGTTGAGCACATAGGGGGACCCCGAGTAGCCCGGATAATAGAGATTGTGGCAAACGGGTGCGGTTCCCTCCCCTTTGGGACAGGGCTGTCCGGGCAGTGGCGCGAAGGAATTGATATTGGGCTGGGCGGGAACGCCCTGGGAGTCCTGGTTATCGATTTCGATCTTCGTCAGCGACTGGAAGTTGTTGGTGGGCTTCCACAGCACGCCGAGGCGTGCATCCCTATTATCAATATTACCCGGATCGATGATCGTCTTGGTCGACGTGGGACCGCTGCCCGGGAGAAAATGTGGGCCGCCCAAATCGGGGCCATCCTCCTCGGCTCCTTCATCGTAGAAGTAGCTACCGCTCGTCTCTTCGTTCAAGGCAAGCCGCAAGGCAACGGTGTCGCTCGCGGGTAGATTCACAGCCCCCTGGAATCGCGTATCACTGTAGGTAGCCACCTGGGCAGTTGCGTAACCGTTCACACCCCTGAAGTTGGGATCTGCAGAGGTGACTTCTATGGCCCCGCCGGTGGAATTGACGCCCGCAAACGTGCCCTGCGGGCCACGCAGGACCTCGACATCGGCGATGTCGTAATAGGGTACGTTGAGTCCCACACCGTCTTCGTTATTGGACAACCCATCGTGAACCATGGCGATACCGTTTTGCCCATCACCACCCACCGGTGAGTAGCCGATACCGCGAATGTTTACGTATTGGGTGGTGCCGCCGTTCGTGACCGTCAGGTTTGGCGCGACCTGTTGCAAACTTTGGACGCTGCTAATTTGCTGCGCCTGCAGCTGGTCGCCCGAAACTGCGACGACGGAAATTGGCGTCGTCTGTATGTCTTCCGCGCGGCGCTCGGCGGTGACCACCACCTCCTGCAGCGTACCCGCGTCCGCGCCGGTCTGAGCTGTAGTCTGGTCAGTTGCGGTGGCGGTCTGGTCGCTTGCGCTTTGGCCAAACGCCGGTAGCGCCGTAATCAGGGCACTGGACAAAACAGAAAGGGTCGTCACCCACCTGAGCAATCCGCTGGTTCTACCAGTCATTTCCCGTCCCCCCAATGATGTTGTCCGGTGCTCTCAATCGGATGTTTGCTCAAGGAGCGCAAAGCACCCGGGCACGACTTCCCGTGCCATATATATCAGATATCAATTCGCCGTATACCATATATTATGAGGAGCATTGAAGGCAAATTTGGCGATCGCGGAACCTATAAAGGAGAGGAAATCATGCGTAAGCGGGCGGGGCGGAGCGGGGTGAGCTGGTTGGGAAGCTCTTCGCGGCGGGGCAGTGGGAGAGTCGGATGGCGCGGAGGGTCAGCCGCCGTGCTGGGGATCACGGCAGGCCTGGCGTTGCTGACAGCGCCGCCGGTGAAGGCAGCAGTGCCGACATGCGAGGAACCGCCGCTCGCGTCCAAGGCATTGCAGGATCAATTCAGGGACATCGCGCCAGGCGTGCCGTATCAGGCAGGCGTGCCGCCAGTCACTGACAAGGACCGGCCGCAGGGCGAAGCGGCGATCCTGCGCATGGTCGAGGATGAGATGGGTTTCATCCGCGGGGATGGAGCGGCCGAAACTCTCCACGGGATCAACCGCCTGCGTTATGGCGGTTGCGGGCAGATCGTGGAGGAGGGCCACACCTATGAGGTGACCCAGTACACCTACGGGGTGAGCCTGCACGAAGACGCGGCGCGCGAGGACATCGAGGCCACGGGGCCGCAGGGCAAGATCCGGCTGATTCGCGTGGTGAGAGGCAATGAAGCGTGGGATGAGAGCACCCCCGGGGTGGGCACGCACTCGGCCGATAAGCTCGCCAGGCAGCGACAACTGCAGCTGGGGCGCACGCCCTTTGGGATCGTCAACGCCATCACGAATCTCAATCCCACTCAGATCAAGGTACACGACACCGGAAGCGGCGCGGTGACGTTAAAGCTGCCGGTGGATGGGGTAAGCACGACGGTGGTACTGGACCGGAACTACCGACCCGCGACGGTGACGCAGCGGGTGGGTCACCACCGGATCGTGGATCAGTACAGCGACTATCACGATGTGAATCAGTACGGGCTGATGATTCCGAGACACATCGTGGAGACGATTGACGGGCATCCGCACGAGGCTCTGCACATCATTCGATCGGAGCTGGCCGACTACGAGGTATTCCCGGCGCCGGCATTCGAGGCTCCATTCCCGCCGCCGTCGCCGAGCGACAATCATGAGTTTATCGGGGGTGGCTTTGGCGTCCCAGCGGTGGACGTGGCCGCGGGGACGACCCCGCAGATCGACGGACATCCGGACCTGAGTGGCTTCTGGGGTGCGCGCCGGGCCAACCTTAGAGGGCCTGGGTCGAACAATCCCGATCAGCTCAACTTTCCGGCGCGTCACGGCATTTTTTCGAACTTCGAGAACGACTACTTCCTGCTTGGGCAACAGGGCGAAGACATCCCGCTCTACAAGCCGCAGTACTGGTCGCAGATACATTACAACCAAGCCCATGCTGCGACCCTTGATCCCTACCTCCAATGCACAGAGGTCACGCCGCCGCGCCTGGGTCCGCCGGTGAGGATCGTGGAAACTTCGCGTGATTTCCTGATGTTCTTCAATGGAGCCGTGGGTACACCCAACACTTACCGCGACATCCCTGCGGGGCCCGTGTTCGTCAAGCCCGATCCGGACGGCACCGCGCAGGGTGATCCTGCGTCCCACTGGGACGGCGACACGCTCGTGGTGGACACCGTGGGTTACGATGGTCAGACCTGGCTCAGTCGAGCCGGATATCCGGGCAGCTACAACCTTGAGACCATCGAGCGCCTGCACCGGCAGGGCGACCGGATGAGCTACGACGTCACGGTCAAGGATCCGGACTACCTGCAGAGGCCGTGGGTGCTGCCGACGGAGTATGTCTACCTGCTTCCCAGCGCTCACCGCTTTTCGACGCGGGGAGGACCGTATATGTGTGTGGGTCCGATCCCCGAGGTCGGGGCAACGCTGGGGTAAGCCGAATGGTTCGGATTTAGCCGCCCAGCGTAGAACGGACGCCGGCACATGCTGGCGTCCGTTCTGGTTTTCGCAGCTGTCGTGGGCAGCGCTTTCTACTGGGTTCGATACTGGCCCGGTGCCAAGATGGCGCCGGGTGCTCACCCATCACTTGTACATCGTCTGATTCTTCGTTCCGGGAGCGTATTCCCGTGGATCAACCCAGATATTGATCACTGCTGATCGGCGCGACGCGCGCACGGCTTCGCGACCGCGTCGCAGCGCCGGAGCGATCTGCGCCGGGTCGCGAACCTCCTCGCCATAACCACCCAACATTTCTGCAAATTTGCCGAAGGGGACGTCGCCGAGAAGATTGCCGACGCTTCCGCGTTCCTCCCCATATTTGGCGAGTTGACCATATCGGATTTGATTCATCGCAGAGTTATTGCCGATGACCGCAAGATAGGGGACGCCAAAACGGTTGGCAGTTTCCATATCGAAGGCCGTCATGCCGAAAGACCCGTCACCGTAGTAACAGAGTACTTCCTTGGAGGGGTTGGCAAGTCCTGCCGCGATCGCAAAGCCGGTGCCGATCCCAAGGGATCCGAGTGCCCCCGGATCCATCCACTGCCCGGGTCCGCGCGGCCGAACCGCCTGGGCAGATATGGTCACGACGTCCCCCCCATCGCCGATGAAAATCGTGTCTTCGGCCAGAAATTCGTTCAATTCCCAGGCCACGCGAAATGGATGGATGGGAGTGCTGTCAGACCTGAACATAGGCATCAGTTTGGCAGTCGCCACCTCTTCGGCTTCCCTCAGCTGCTTGAGCCATCGATGGCGCGCTTGCTTCTTGTGGTCTTTGAGCCTGCCGGAGGTCGCCTCCAGTACGGCGCCGAGGATCGCACCCGGGTGACCTACCAACCCCAGGTCGATATCCCGATTCTTCCCGACGGTCCGATAATCCATATCGATCTGGATCAGCTGCAAGTCCCTGGCAATGCGTTTGCCGTATCCCATGCGAAAGTCGAAGGGTGTGCCGACGATGACCAATACGTCGGCATTCTTGAACGCCTGGGCACGCGTGCGATCGAAGTGATGTGGATCGCCGGGCGGCAAGAGCCCACGGCTGGCGCCATTGAAATATCCGGGTATGTCGAGGCTGCGCAGCAACGAGATGGCTTCTGCGTGGCCGCGGGCGAGCCAGACCTGTTGTCCGTAAAGGATCGCCGGGCGCTCCGCGTTGATGAGGATGTCTGCCAATCTTTCGATGTCGCGCGGGTCGCCAATAGATCGCGTGGACGCCCGATAATGGCCGGGCCGTTGGATCACGGCGGTGGTCGCATCTATCTCGCGATCAAGAACGTCCCGCGGGATTTCCAGATATGCAGGACCCGGTGCCCCATTGAATGCCTCGCGAGCCGCCATCGAAATCATGTCCGCAACGCGTTCCGTACTGGGAACTGTCGCGGCAAACTTGGTGATTGGAGTCATCAAGTCGACGTGCGGAAGATCCTGCAGTGACCCCATCTTGTGTTGTGTAAGAGCTCCCTGGCCACCGATATGCAGTACCGGGCTCTCGGAGCGAAGGGCGGTGGCAATACCAGTGACGGCATTGGTGCAACCTGGGCCGGCTGTCGTGACGACGCAGCCGAGCTTGCCGGTCTGACGCGCATAACCATCTGCCGCGTGCGCAGCAACCTGCTCGTGGCGGACATCGATGATGCGGATCCCCTCATCGAGGCAGCCATCATAGATATCAATGATATGGCCGCCACAGAGCGTGAAGATGGTATCGACGCCTTCATTCCTGAGCGCCCTGGCGACCAGGTGGCCGCCTGAGATCACGGCTGCATCGCGACTCTTTCTACGTAAGGTGTCCTCTGCAGTGGAAGGTTTGGGCTCATCCGACGCGGCGGTGGCGGTGCTCATCGGGTCCTCTGGCTTGTGACTGGATTGGCGGGGTCTTATGGCGGCAGCGGTGACTGAAGTCCAGGTTAAGCGGTTTCAGGTGCGATAGGTGCGGTGGCACCGGCACGTATGGCTTATCGTCGATATGGACGGTTACGGGCATGGAACACGAAAAGGCGACGCTCGGACGCGACCATTCTCAGTAGTACAGTCAGGACGCCGTGTGGATGCCTCATCGCGGGGCAGGCCGGCACTGTTGGGGCATCCGGACCCTGAGTCAGACCGGGATCGTCAGTTCATCTTCACTTAAGAATTATGATATACAATATATAAAGTGAGTTCAACCGCTCCCGGCGTGGACCCACGTGATGAATGGCCAATCTAACGACTCTTAGAATGGGGCATGGATTCAAAGTCACCTCGGCCAGCTTCGTTGGCACTGCAACCGGTAAATGCCGTCAGCCTGCGGGACCAGGCATACGCGCTCATAAAAGCCGCCATTGCCGATACCAATGTCTATGACCCGAATCAGGAACTGCGCATCGATGAGCGCCAGTTGACATTGGCCCTTGGTGTGAGCCGCACACCAATACGGGAGGCATTGTCTCTCCTGGAGCAACAGGGATTCATTCGCACGATACCGCGACGCGGGATCTACATCCTTCGCAAGTCAAAACGCGAAATGATCGAGATGATACAGATGTGGGCGGCACTCGAATCAATGGCGGCACGTCTGGCAACCCTCAATGCGCCGGATCAGGAAATCGCGAAACTGCGGCATCTGTTCGATGAGTTTCGGGCTTCGCCGCCTTCCGAGCACCTGCATGACTACTCCGAAGCGAACATCGCGTTTCACACCGCCGTAATCGCGCTCGGCGGATCGCAGACCATCATAGATGCCACGGAAAACCTGCTGATGCACGTGCGTGCCATTCGTCGAGCCACGATCAGCCAGAATGACCGGGCGAGCCGCTCAATTATCGATCATCTTAAAATCATCGAAGCGCTCGAACGACGCGACACCGAGCTGGCGGAGCGCCTGACGCGTCAACATACCCTCGATCTTGCCACGCATGTTGAGAGGTATTGCGACTTCCTGGAATAACTTTACCGAGACCCGATGAATTTCTGGCGCGGTACGCGCAAGGCGTAGACCAGAAACCGGATAACTCGCCGCTGAAACGCCTTGGTCCGCTGTCAGCCTGGTAGAGCACCGCGACTAACCACGGAGAACCCGTAATGGATCGTCCAGTCGAACTCAAGCAGCATGACCTATTCATCAATGGAAAATACGCGCGCCCGAAAAGCAACAGCTACTCGATCGATCTCAATCCAGCGACCGAATCCCCGATTGCCCAGGTTGCAGAAGCGGACAATGAAGACGTCGATATCGCGGTTGGTGCGGCCCGGGCGGCATTAAAGGAATGGAGTGGCTGCAAGGCTGCGCAGCGCGGACTGATCCTGCAGCGGGCCGCATCCTTGCTCGAGCAGCATCAGGAGGAACTCATCGAGCTGGAGAGTCTGGATGCCGGTAAGCCGCTCGCGACGGTCCGTCGGCAGGATATGCCGGCAGTCATCGATACGGTGCGCTATTACGCAGGCTGGTGCGACAAGATCACAGGTCAGGTTGTTCCCACACGTACCGACGCGCTGACCTATACGTTGCGTGAGCCGGTCGGGGTCGTAGGGGCCATCATTCCCTGGAATTTCCCGCTGATGATCGGCATCTGGAAAGTGGCGCCCGCACTTGCCTGTGGCTGTACGCTCGTAGTGAAGCCCTCAGAGCTCACCTCCCTCAGCATGCTGCGGGTCGCAGAGTTGTTCACGGAGGCTGGCGTACCTGCCGGCGCATTCAACGTGGTTTGCGGCAAGGGCAGCGGCGCCGGTGAGGCGCTGGTACAGCATCCGGGTGTTGACAAGATTACCTTTACGGGCTCGCCAACCGTCGGGCGACACATCATGAAGGCTTCGTCGGCCAGCTTAAAAAAGGTGACATTGG
>DATJUN010000026.1:0-39967 GCA_035502275.1 Steroidobacteraceae bacterium | reverse complement strand
GGTCCGCTGACCGCGCGTTTGGACGGTGCGGGCCCTTCCTCAGCTACGTCGGCCGTTCATGGCAATGACCACGCTGCCAAGCACGATCACCCCAATGCCTGCCCAGATGGGGACCGCGACGGTCTGACGATGCTGCACACTCACGTGCAGCGGGCCAACGTCGGCGGTGCTGGTATGGCGCGTATAGGTGAAGCCGCCATAGATCAGGGCCAGGATGCCAGCGACGATCAACAGGACGCCGATGAGTTTGGCCGCATTCATTAGTTCATCCTCCGTGAAGTGAAATGGCCGTCCGTGCCGTGCGCGCTGTCTCGCGCCGTTCGGCCGATCGGGCCGCAGGTTGCTGCCGCGCTATCTTCGCAAGCCCCTCCGCCCAGCGCCGCAAACGCCCCGGGGCGTTTGACGTAGGAAAGGACTGACGCCGCCGCACCCGATCATGCGAGAATGCCGCGTTATGGCGACGGTAGTTGGCACTCAAGTATCGGCGGCTCCGGCCGTGCGTTGGCACGTCATGACCGCGGGCTTCGTCAGCTATGGCTTTGATGCCATGGACTTCATGATGCTCGCCCTGGCGCTGCCGGCCATCATGGCCGAGTGGCATCTGTCGCTCGGCCAGGCGGGACTGCTCGGAACAGCCGGCATGATTGGCGTGGCGTTCAGCAGCGTGCTCATCGGCTGGTACTCGGATAATTTTGGCCGTCGCCGCGCCCTGCTTTCGAGTGTGGTGCTGTTCGGCTGTTTTACCGCCGCGATTGCACTTGCCGGAAACTGGTGGCAGGTGATGGGGCTGCGCTTCATGGCGGGGCTTGGGCTGGGCGGTCTGTGGGGAGTGGTGGCGACTTATATCGCCGAGACATGGCCGCCGCAGAGTCGTGGCCGAACCGTTGGATTCGTGCTCAGCAGCTGGCCCATCGGCGTCATCGTGGCGGCGGCAGTCGCCGGACGCGTGCTGCCTCACTACGGCTGGCGCGCGCTGTTCGGCTTCGGCGCCGCGGCGCTGCTGGCCGCGCTCTACGTGCTCGTGTTCGTGCCGGAGTCGCAGGTGTGGCGCGAGCAGCGCGAGAAGCGCGGTACGGGAGCCGCGCAGGTCTCGGTGGCGGAGATCTTCGCGCCAGGCGTGGCTCGCCTGACACTGCTCGGCACGGCCGCGGCAGCCTGTGTGCTGACCGGCTATTGGGGCGCCAACACCTGGCTGCCCACGTATCTCGTCCACGACCGTGGCCTCGCGCCGGCGCAGATGACCAACTTCATCATCGTGCTGAACATCGGCATGTTCGCCGGCTACCAGCTTTTCGGCATCCTCGCCGATCGCATCGGGCGTCGCATGGCCCTGATCGTGTGTTTCCTCGGGGCCACCGTGCTGCTGCCGCTCTACGCAGCGACTCGCAATCCGCACGTATTATTCTGGCTCGGGCCGGTGCTGGGCCTGTTCTTTGCCTATACCGGACCGTTCGGCTCTTACTTTCCCTCGATGTACCCAACGCGCATCCGTAGCCTCGGTGCCGGCTTCTGCTTCAATGTCGGCCGAGGTCTGGCAGCGTTCGCGCCCTATGTGCTCGGCGAGCTCGGCAGCAGTATTGGTTTGTCCGCCAGCATCGCGCTGTGCGCCGTGGGTTTTCTCGGCGCGGCGCTGTTCATGCTGCCGATGCCGGAAGTGGAGCGTCTTGCGGACGAGGAGGCTGGCGGCTGAGCGCCGCCGCTCAGCGGTGGCTGAGCGGCGCTGTTGATGCGTGACTAGCGTGGCGGCGCGTCTGCTGCAGATTCAGCTGGGCGCGCAGCCAGTGCAGCGGCTGGATTCCCGAACGGCGTCGCAGTCTCAGATCGAGCAGGCCCACCCACCGCAAAGACCCTAAACCGCCGCCTTTTGTGCAGCGCGGTTGACGCCGCCGCCCACCGTGTGCGCTTTGTCACACTTCTATCAGTGCATTCCGGCGTCAATTGTAAGGAATCGCCGACACGTTGTCGGAAATATGCACCGCTCCTAGCATCCGCGCCACATTTTGTTGGTAGGTCAGGGAGCAAAACCGAATGGCAAGCGTTGGTCTGCGCGCGTGTGTGCCCGCGTTTCTGATTCTCACCCTCAGCGCCTGCGGCGCTGGTTCTGATTCGAGCAGCAGCACGACACAGGCGGACGATTCGATAGCCATCAGCAGCCCACAGGCGACGACGGCTTCCGTCGGCGCTGCCTATCAGGCGCAGGTAGTGGCTTCCGGGCCCAGGGAGGCCCTGATCGGCTACAGCATCCAGCGCAAGCCGCCGTGGGTAACCTTCAACACCAATACCGGTGCGCTGCAGGGAGTGCCGAGCCCGGCCGATGTCGGCAATTATCCCAACGTGGTGGTGACGGCAAGCGATGGCAGCAGCAGCGCCTCGACGCCACCCTTCACGATTACCGTCACTCAGCCGAGCACCAGCGCCAGTACTAACACCGGCAATAGCGCCAACACCAACACGAACACCAGCGGCACCAGCTCAAGCAGCTCCAATGGCAGCAGCGGAAGCAGCAGCACCAGCTCTGGCAGCAGCACCAGCTCTGGCAGCAGCAGCAGCTCTGGCGGCAGCACCAAGGGCAGCGGCAGTGCAAGCAGCAGCAGCGGCACCAGCACCACCACGGACGGCAGTACGATCTCCCGGCCGAGCTACAACAGCGGGGACGGATTCTTCGTTCTCAACGGCAAGCTCTACGATCCCAACGGCAATGAATTTCGTATCCGGGGCGTGAACCGGGTGCACTGGGATTCGGATTCGGCCGCCGGCATTGCCAAGGCGGGCGCCAACACGGTGCGCTGGGACATCGATTTCACGCGCGCGGCCAGCGACAACGTGAGCCTGCTGCAGACGCAGTCGATTCAGGACGACAACGTGCCGATCGCGGGAAACTGGACGGCGACATGCGCCAGCGACACCGGCTCGCTGCAAACGATCGTGTCCACGTGGGTGTCCCAGGCAGCCCAGTGGACCACGCTCAATCGCTATCTCATCGTCAACGTCGCCAACGAGTGGGGGCCTGCCGGCAGCAGCACCTGGCGCGACTCGTACATCAGCGCGATCAGCCAGCTGCGCGGCGCGGGCTACACGGGCCCGATTCTCATCGACTCGGGCGGCTGCGGACAGGATGAATCGGATCTGACGCAATACGCCCAGGCCGTGTTTCAGAGCGATCCCCAGCGCAATATCATTTTTTCCGAGCATCTGTACGGCACCGTGAATGATTACTCGGCAAGCATACAAAGCGTCCAGAAGGGGAACCCGACGGTCATCACGCTCAACAGCAACAGTCCCACGCATCCGTTCGTGCCTGGCTACAGCGGCAGTGGCAATACGTATTCCGCGATCAGCGCCTACTCGATCAGCGGCGCACAGGGAATGACGCAGCTGAACGGCGAGCAGCCGGCACCCACGAATATCGGCGGCACACCCGGCGCCTGGACGGTGACGCTGAACGTCGACAGCACCAACTGGCCTGACTACACCGGTGGTGGGACCATCGTCGACTACAATGGCAACTATGCACTGCGCATCGCGCGCATGGCAGCGATGGAGAAGAGCACCGGCGCGCTCTTCGTGATTGGGGAGTTCGGCCCGGGGGCCAATGTCGGGCCCAGCCCGACCACGGTCACGCCCGCCGAGATCATCACCGCGGCCGAAACCAATGGCATCGGCTGGATGCCCTGGGCGTGGGATGACAACAATCTGGCGGGCGGGGCCTCCAACGACGATTGGTTCAGCATGACGTACGCGGGCCCGGGCATTTATAACTCCGCCTCGGACCTCACCAGCTATGGCCGCGACGTGGTGCTGAATTCGACCTACGGCATCACGAAGCTCGCCCGGCCCGCTTCGATCTTCAGTCCGCTGTAGGAAGCGCTTCCGACGCGTTACACCTGCGCCCGGGCAAACCCGGGCGCATGCCTGCGCTACACTCGGGTGGATGCTGGGCTCCATTCTGTCGCACCCTCTGGGCGCATTTTTCCTGCCGCTATTGCTCCTTGGCCTGGCGCTACCGGCAACGGGCGCGGGCACGACGGGGCCGACGTCCAGCGCGGTCCGGCCGCACGGCAACCCTGGCAATGGGTTCTTCGTGCTGAACGGCAAGCTTTTCGATCCGGCAGGACACGAATTTCGCATACGCGGTGTGAACCGCCTGCACTGGGATTCGCCTTCCGCGGACGGCATAGCCCGCAGCGGCGCGAATACCGAGCGCTGGGACATCGACTTCACGCGCCCGCCGGCAGCAAATGTCGCCCTCATCCGCCACGAATCCATTGCCCGACGCATCGTGCCCATCGTCGGAAATTGGGGTGGCACCTGCAGTTCCGACACCGCAAAGCTCGCGAGCATGGTGGCAACCTGGGTGGCGCAGGCCAGGCAGTGGACCCGGCTCAACCGTGACCTGATTCTCAACGTCGCGAACGAGTGGGGTCCGCCGGACAGCACGGTGTGGCGCGATGCCTATGTCAGCGCGGTCGGCAGACTGCGGGCGGCCGGCTATACCGGGCCGATCCTGATCGACTCCGGGGGCTGCGGCCAGGACGATGCGGATCTGGTGAAATATTCGCAGGCCGTGTTCGACAGCGATCCGGAACGCAACGTCATGTTCGCGCTGCATCTGTACGGCGGCACGAATGATTACTCGGCTTCAATCCGCTCGGTGAGCAAAGGTGCCACGACCGAGCTCACGTTGGCCGCAGAGGGGCCAACGCATCCATTCGCGCCGAGCTTCAATGGTCATGACAACAGCTATTCCGGCATCGGAGCCTACGAGGTCAGCGGCGCGCGCGGTATGGTGCAGCTCAACGGACGACAGCCTGCCAGCCAGAATGTCGGGGGCAGGCCTGGCGCGTGGACCGTGTCACTGACCCGCGACAGCCGCAGCTGGCCGGACTACGCCGGCGACGGCACCATCGTTGATTTCAACGGCAATTACGCCCTGAAGATCGCGCGCCTGGCCGGGCTGGCGCAGCGTACCGGCGCCGTCTACATCATTGGCGAGTTTGGACCGGGCCGAAACATCGGCCCAAGCCCCACCCGCGTGACGCCGGCCGAAATCCTCACCGCGGCCCAGGCGGATGGCGTTGGCTGGCTGGCCTGGGCGTGGGACGACAACAACCTGCCCAACGCATCCGCGGACGATCACTGGTTCAGCATGACCTACCATGGTCCCGGAATCTTCAGGCATGATGCGGATCTGACGCGCTTCGGTCGCGACGTCGTCCTCAATCCGCTGTATGGGCTCAAGGCACGCGCGCATGCCGCGACGGCCTTCTAGCCCCGGCGGCTTTTCCAGTCTGCTGCGTTATTCCCGTCAACAGCCCAGTCTGCCCTTACTGCGGCGCTTGTATGCCTGCAGCAAAGTCAAGCTGTGTCGTCCGACGCCGATGTGGGGGTTCGCCGACACATTGTAGGCATTCTGTACCCTCACTAGCATCCCCGCCCCGACATCAACGATGCCCGAGCGGAGGATCGACATGCAGGAGATTGCCTGGCGGCGGTATCTGGTACCCCTGTGCCTGCTGTTGAGTCTCGCTGGTTGCGGCGGCGCTTCGCAAACCACCTCCACTGCACCCGTCAGCAGCACCTCCGGGCAGAACACCTCCGGGCAGATTTCAGCCTCGGCTGCTGGAATCACCATTACGGCAGCCGCGCCGAATTCGGTGTCGGTGGGCGCCGTCTACACGGTGCAGGCGAGGGCGGAGGCGAGCGCCGGTGACAGTATCGGCTACAGCATCCAGAACAAGCCGGGCTGGGCGAGCTTCAGCACCGCGACGGGTCAGCTGCAGGGCACACCCTCCCCGGCCGACGTGGGGACTTACGGCAACGTCGTCATCAGCGCCAGCGATGCGGCCGGGACGGCGTCGCTGCCAGGGTTTTCAGTGACGGTCACCGGCACGGGCGCCACGACCACGGCCGTGAATCGGCCCTCCTATAACACGGGTGACGGCTTTTTCGTGTCAAATGGGACGCTCTACGATCCGAATGGCAACGCGTTTCGCGCGCGCGGCGTCAACCGTGTGCACTGGGATTCGGATTCAGCCGCCGGCATTGCGCTCTCCAAGGCCAACGCGGTGCGCACCTTCATCGACTTCACCCGCGATCCGGGCAGCAACGTCAATCTGATCCAGACGCAGAACATCAATAACTCGGAAGTGCCGATCGTGACCTATGCGGGCACTGGAAGCGGAGAGACCCTGACCTCCTGCAGTAGCGATCCTTCCACGCTGCAGCAGGCGGTCCAGGCCTGGACCTCGCAGGCCTCCTCGTGGACCACGCTCAACCGGTACATGATCATCAACATCGCCAATGAGTGGGGACCGTCCAGCAGTACCGACTGGGAGAACGGATACATCAGCGCGATCGCCAGTCTGCGGCAGGCGGGCTATACCGGACCGCTCATGATCGACACGGGCGGCTGCGGCGAGGACATCAACGATCTATTGAACTATGCATCGGCGGTATTCAACTCCGACCCCGAGAAGAACGTGATCTTCTCTCTGCACCTGTATTACAACGCCTCTCAGGCGCTCTCGGGCAACTGGCTGCAGCAGCTCGTCTCCCTCAGTCAATCGGCCGGCATGGTGTTCGTCGTCGGCGAATTCGGTCCCGGCCGCAATATCGGGCCGGCGCCGACGACCGTGACGCCCGGACAGATCATCACGGCGGCGGAGGCGGCAGGTCTTGGCTGGCTCGCCTGGGCCTGGGATGACAACAACCTGGCCGGGGGCGCCTCGGACAACAACTGGTTCAGCATGACCTACGCGGGACCTGGCATCTACAACACCCCCGCGGACCTGACAGACTACGGTCAGGATGTGGTCCTCAACGGCACCTACGGGATCAGTACGCTGGCCACACCAGCTTCGATCTTCTGAGCCTGCGCGCGCTGCCGCGGGCGCAGCAGCCGCGGCAGCGAATTTCCTGTCACGGCTTGCGGCTGCTGCAGCGATGCTCGGGATCTGCGCTGCCGCAGCGCCGGCAGCGCCCTTACACCGCGATGCGTTCTTTGTAGCGGGGGGTGAGCTGTACGATCCGAACGGGATCGAGTTTCACATCCGCGGCGTGAATCGATTGCATTGGGACTCGCCCTCCGCCGCCGGCATTGCCCGCAGCCACGCCAACACCGAGCGATGGGATATCGATTTTCATCGGCCGGCGCAGTCCAATGTTGCGCTGGTGCGCGAGCAATCGATCCAGCTCGGCATCGTCCCGGTGGTTGGTAACTGGAGCGCGACCTGCAGTCACGATCCGGCACGCCTGCGGGCTGCGGTGGCGACCTGGGTCAGGCAGGCGAGCGCCTGGACGCAGCTCAATCGCTATCTGATCGTGAATGTCGCCAACGAATGGGGGCCTGCGGACAGTGCGATCTGGCGCGACGCCTATGTGCGCGCGATCGGTGCCCTGCGCACTGCCGGTTATCGCGGTCCGCTGCTCATCGACTCGGGGGGCTGTGGACAGGACATGGGCGACCTGCTGCATTACTCCGCGGCCGTGTTCGACAGCGATCCGTTGCACAACGTGCTCTTCGCGCTGCACGTTTACGGGGGCACCACCCGCGATGCCATCGGGCCGGATCTGGCGCAGCTGCAACAGCTCGAACGCAAGCGTGGCATGGTGTTCATCGTCGGAGAATTCGGTCCCGGCCGGCGCATCGGGTACACCCCGCAGGTCACGACGGCCGCAGAGGTCATCGCGGCCTGTGAGGCGCATGGCATCGGCTGGCTCGCCTGGGCCTGGGATGATTACGATCTGGCCGGCGGTCGTGCCGATGATCGCTGGTTCAGCATGACCTACGCAGGTCCCGGGCGATATCGCAGTGACTCCGACCTGACGCTCTTCGGTCGCGCTGTCGTGCTCGACCCGCGTCAGGGCCTGCGCGCGCTGGCGCGACCCGCCTCGATCTTTACAGGCGGTGCGGGCCGCTGAGTGCGCAGCGCAGGGACGGCCACCTCAGCGCGTGGGCAGAGCCAGCTCACCTGCCAGCAGCACTTCATCCCCGTCCTGGGAGGGCATCGCCCGGGGTCCGCGCGCTGCGCGCAGGAAGTCACCGAAGGCGGGCAACCCATAATCGTGCTCGACGAACTGCAGTGAGCTCGCCTCGTCGCGGTTGGCCGCCAGATGCAGCGTCACGGTCTCATCGCGGCAGTCGCGGCTCGCGCACAGCAGCGTCGTGCCCGCTGACCAGCCTGGCGGAGCGAGCAGATGCTGGCCGCGGATGTCCAGGCTGCGCAGCGCGGTCCCGGCCGGAATGTACAGCACCATCTCATCCGTACTCGCAGACCCCTGCAGCCGGATGGTGATCTCGGACTGGCCGCTGCCCGCAGTCGCTGTGGTGTCGGTCTCGACCTCACCATGAGGCAGCGCCAGGCGCGGTGTACCTGCCGGCGCGACAAAGCTCGTACTGCGCACGAGGCCTGGCAGCGCCAGCGGCTGCGCATGAAACTGCGCCACCTGCTGCAGGCCCGCGGGCAGCGCAGCGGCGGGCTCACCCGCCCAGGCGCTGTCTGCAATCCAGTGAGCGCTGCGCTGATCCTCCACATACAGCAGATCGAGCCGTTCGGGCGCGGACAGGCTGTAGGGAGCCTGCAGAGCGGCGATAACGGCGCAGAGCAGCGCACCCGTGGCGCAGACGAGCGCACTGCCGCGCCGGATCGATCCGCTGAGCAGCGTCGCCATCAGCGGCAGCAGCGTCATCAGGCCGAGTGAGGCGCTGAGCGTGAAGGCGGCGGCAAGCTTCAGTCCGAGCAGTGCCGCGCTGCCGGTGGCGAGCGGCAGCCAGAACAGCAATGCGGCCAGCGCCGCCGCGGTTGAGGCGATGCGCCCGCGGCGACTGTCCCAGCCGCCGGGCGCATACGCGCCCCACAGCAGCAGCACGACGGCCACGGCCGAGGGCCAGACGAAGTAGGGCACGAGCGCCGGCAGGACCAGGGCGGCCAGCACGCCGAGCGCGGCCATCCACAGCCACACCGCCGCCGTCAGCTGCCGCGGGCTGCCGAGCGTGCTCGCGAGCAGCAGCATGAGCCACAGGGAAAACTCCAGCCCCGTGCGCAGCGCCAGGGGATGCGCATAGCTCGGATCGGCTGTGCCCGAGATCCAGGAGGCAACCATCGAGAGCACCTGGCCCAGCAGCACGCTGCCGGCGAGCATCAGCAGCGGTGCGCCGGCGGCGGGCATGGTCGGAGTGGCACGCGCGCGAGCAGTGGCCCACACCGCCAGCAGCAGCACCACAGCGGCCAGTGGCAGCGCAGCCGCCTTGGGCATGCGCGGCAGAAAGTAACCCAGCAGGGTCGCATAGAGGGCATCGCCGCTGCGTAACTGCGCAAACGGGGTGGCCTGCAGCGCGCGGACCATGGCCAGCAGATTATCGCCCTGCATCTGCAGACTCGCAGGCGAGAGCGTCGAGAGGCGGTCCAGCGGCGAGTGGTACGCCTGGACATTTTCGGCGATGGCGAAATTCACCGATGGGATGCCGGCGCGAATGAACAATGTCAGGTCGGTGTCATTGGGCAGGTGGCGATAGATATCGGCGAACAGCGAGCTGGTCGCCGACAGGTGCACGTGCTGCGCGTACAGCTGCAGCAATCGCGCATCGCCCGGGCTGGTCTGGAACAGCAGGCTCGCCCCGCGTGTGCCGCGCGCCTCGACATTCACGACTGCGCCCACGGCAGCGGCGAGTGACGGGTTCTGAAGGAACGCCGCCGCGCCGAGCAGCCCCGCTTCCTCGCCATCACTGATCAGCGCCAGCACCGGGTGAGCGGCGGCGGGCGCGGAGGGGCCCGCGGCACGCAGCGCGCGCGCCGCTTCCACTATGCAGGCCACCCCCGCGCCATCGTCGGCGGCGCCGGGGCCGGCTGGCACCGAGTCGGCGTGAGCCATCATCAGCACCGCCGGCCCGCTGCCCGGTCGCACCTCGGCGAGCAGATCGTTGACGCTGGCACAGGGGATGTAGGCAAAGCCGCGCCAGGTATTGCAGACGAAGGCGCGATAGCTGTGGACGCTGATGCCCAAGGCGCGAAACTGCGCCACGATGCGGGCCTGCATGGCGCCGTCCTGCGCGCTGCCCACCGGATGCGGCTGCTGGGATGCCAGTAGCCCCGCCAGTACGCGCTGTGCCCTCACGGCCGAGAAAACCTCAGCCGATGCGTCCGCGGCGGTGACGTGATGTGGCTCGGCCAGCAGCGCGCATAGCCAGCCCAATACGAGCACGGCCACGGCCGGCAGCCAGGCGCGCACGATGGCTTGCATGTCCTTCCCCGGTTCGGGCCCGAATGGTATCGCGCGGCAGCGCTTCATGGCACTATCGCGCCGCGCCCGCGCGGGCGGAGGTGATAGGGTCACGCAGCCTCAGGATGGAGTTGGCATGAACAGGATGATGCACGCAGCGTTGCTGGCAGGGTTGCTGACGTTGGTGGGACCCGCTGCGCAGGCGGCCAATACGCCCAATGCCGACGACTACCGCGGCGGCTGGGAAAGCGATCCGGGCGCCGGCGCGCCACACGTGCTGGAGTTCTCCATCCGCGCGCCTCGGGTGCGCGGCATCTACTGCAGCGTGTGCCACGACGCCACCACGTTGGCGTTCATCGACGGCTCGCTCGGTGCAGACGGCCTGACCTTCACGATCACGCACGTGCGCGACGATGGCACCACCGCCTTCGTGGATCATGCGAGCGCGCAGGTGGAGAACGGCAAGCTGCATGTGCGCGGCACCAGCGGGCAGGGCGGACACTTCGACTGGGTGCTGCGCAAGGATCCTCGCGGCCCGGCGCCGGTGCCGGGTACACCGGTCAATCGGCTGCCGGCGGGTCCGCCGGTCATGGCTGCCGCGCCGGCACGAGCAGCGGGCGCTGCCCGCCGCCCGGCGCCGCCGCCCTATGTGCAACCGGGCCCCTGGGAGACCCTGACACCCGCAAAGGTGGTCGGCGTGTGGCTCGGGTTCGGCGTCGGTATCGACAAACAGTTCTTTATTTTCCGGCGCGTCGGCAACGAAGTGCGTGGTATGGTCTGCGGGCGCTGCGACAATCCGTACACGATGGCCGCGCTCGACGATGTGCGCATCGAGGGCGATACGCTGCACTTCAATATCCTGCACGAGGACTGGGGTCCCGGGACGCTGCCCTCACACAACCAGGTGACCGCGCACATCTCGCAGAACGAGATGCGGCTGTCCACGGAGCTGAACAACACCGCCGCGCACGGCGTGCAGGGCTTCGAGGTACACGCCTCACTGCTCGGTCCGGTGTCCGCCGAGGCGACCCATCTCGACTGAGCTGGATGCGTGAGCACGCGGCAGCAGGCAAGCGAGCCCACGGATGGCCGGCGCCGCTGCTGGTGGGCGGCTGGTGGCGCTGCGGATTACGTGCGCTATCACGATCTGGAGTGGGGTCGACCGGTGCACGATGAGCGGCGGCTGTTCGAGATGCTCACGCTCGAGGGAGCACAGGCAGGACTGTCCTGGCTGACCATCCTGCGCAAGCGTGAGGGTTACCGCAGCGCATTTGCCGGGTTCGATGCTGCCCGTGTCGCGCGCTTCGGTGCGCGGCAGATCGATCGGTTGCTGCGCGATCCGGGCATCGTACGCAATCGCCTGAAGATCGAATCCACGGTCAGCAATGCGCGCGCGTTCCTAGCCGTGCAGCGCGAGTTCGGCAGTTTCGATCGCTACCTGTGGCAATTCGTGCAGCGACGTCCGCAGGTACGCCGGCCAGCGACGCGGCGCCAGGTACCGGCGCGCAGCGCGCTCAGCGATCAGGTTGCCCGCGATCTGAAGCGACGTGGCTTCCGCTTCGTCGGCACCACGATCATCTATGCTTTCCTTCAGGCGGTCGGCGTCGTCAACGATCACTGTCGCGACTGCTTCCGCGCTCCGCCGCCGCCGCCTGCGTCCAGCCGACGAGGCGCCCGATCCGTTCGGGCGCTTGCCTGACAGCCGGAGCGCCTGTGCGCCGACGGTGCGCCGCGGCAGCCCGAGCCAATCTGTGCGCAGCTAGTCGACGCGCGATGGAAGGAGTGTCACCGTGGCACGATACAGCAAGGCGAGCGGCCGAAAGGTCAAGCGGGCCATGCATGAGCGCAAGCGCGGCACGCTTCGTAGCGGACGTTCCGGAAAGAAAGTCACCAGTCGTAAACAGGCGATCGCGATCGGACTGTCCGAAGCGCGCCGCTCGGGCGCTCACGTGCCGCGCAAAAAGGCGAAGAAGAAATCATCCGCGCGCCGCTCGAGCGCCAAGCGCTCACGTAGCCGTTCCTAGCGCAGGCGTATCGCTGAGTTGGTCGCGTAATGTGGCCGTGAGGGTCAGTGAATGCTCGCGGGCCACGGCGTCGTAGACCATGACGTGCACCATGAGCTCATCGGGGCGCGCCACGCGCAGGAAATCGCCCAGCTGCTGCTGCAGTGTCGGTACGCTGCCGACGAACGAATAGCGCATCACCTGCTGCAGCAATGCCAGGTCCCCGGGCGCCAGGCTCGCGGCGATATCGTCCACCGGTGCGGGCAGGCGCCCAGGCTGCCCGCGGCGCAGCCGCACGAACGCCTGCTGATGTGATGAGAACAGTCGCCGCGCGCCCTCATCGGTATCGGCAGCGATGAGGTTGACGGTGGCCATGGCATAGGGGCGTGCCAGCTCGCGCGAGGGCTGGAACATCTGCCGGTAGAGTGCCAAGGCCTGCAGCAGCCAGTCCGGGGCGAAGTGCGCGGCGAAGGCGAACGGCAGGCCGAGCACGGCGGCGAGCTCGGCACTGTAGAGGCTCGAGCCCAGCAGCCAGATCGGCAGCTGAGTATCGAGCGCCGGTACCGCGCGCACCGGCTGGGAGGCCGCCGCGGTGCCGAAATATCCGCGCAGCTCCGCCACATCCTGTGCAAAGCGATCGGCGGCCATGAGATCGCGTCGCAACGCGCGCACCGTGGCCTGATCGGTGCCGGGCGCGCGTCCGAGGCCCAGATCGATCCGGTCCGGATACAAGGCGGCGAGCGTGCCGAACTGCTCGGCGATGATCAGCGGCGCATGGTTGGGCAGCATCACCCCGCCCGCGCCGATGCGCAGGCGGCTCGTGCCCGCCGCCAGGTGGGCGATGACCACGGCGGTGGCGGCACTGGCGATCCCCGGCATGTTGTGGTGCTCGGCTACCCAGTAGCGCTGGAATTGCAGCGTCTCGGCATGCCGTGCCAGCCGCAGCGAGGCCGCCAACGCCTCGGCGGTACTGCCGCCCTCGATGATGGGCACCAGATCGAGCACGGAAAAAGGAATCATGAGCCCATCCTAGCAGCAGAGCTGGCAGGATCATCCGGGTCACCGATGCAACGCGGGCTTTTGGCCCGATGCCAGTGCATCGCGAGCCGTCGCTCGCAGGTCAAACTGCCCGGTCGCTGATCTCTTTCGTGGGACCAGCCCGAGTAGCCGCAGGGGCTGCATCGACGCCTTCGGGCGTGATGCCCCGCTGCGAGGGTAGCTTCTCGAGCTGCTGAAGTACCTGGCTGCGAAACTCCAGCGGATGGCCGATCCGGTTGAAGGGCTCGGAGGTGCCGCCAGTGCCGATCAACAGGATGGTCCCATAGCCCAGCATCCTGCCGCCGGTGGACTCGGTGACTTCGATGGTTTCGATTTTGCTCAGAAGCATTTCGATCGTCCGACGGCTGGCCAGTCCCTGCTTGACGATGACGCGTCGATTCGTCACCGCCATCTCCGTGGCGTTACGTCGCGCCATGCCGATCAGGATCGTGATGAAGCCGATCAGGAACAGCGCGGCGACGCCGCCTTCGAGCAGATGCTGCGTGTTGACTCCGTAGGTGCTGCGATTGAGCCAGTAGAAGTAGGCGAGCGCGCCGGCAGCTGCGAGAAACACGCAGCCGAGGAGCAGATGACCGAACATCACCGTCCAATGCAGGCGCGTCCGATAGACGACCGTTTCGCCTGGAATCAGGGTCGATGTGATGTAACTCATGGTTGTCACCTGCCTCCCGTGAACCGCGCAGAGCCTGTGCCCCGCGCCGGCACGCCGCTGTCGGACAGTCCCGCTTTAGGTCGGCGCGCCCCGGTCTGCTCGAGCGCGAGCCTGCCTGGGCCCATTATCGCAAACCCGCGACCAGCCGCTCCGAGACCTCCCAGAGCCGGCGCGCCAGCGCGGGATCGTCCGCATCGGCGCGTGGCTGCGCGACCTGGCAGTCGACCAGATAGGCGCCCGAGAGCGCCGCGGCGCGCGGATGCACGGTGGCGAAGCACTGCGTGGCGGCGCCCTGCGGGATGCTTTTCAGAAACAGCAGCGAACCGACGCCGAAGAACAGCGTCGCGGCCGGGCCGGCCATGTGTCGGCCGATCTGGGTGGCAATGACGCCGGGATGCACGGCGAGGGCGCTGCGTCCACCCGGACGCAGCCGCCGAGCGAGTTCCTTGGCGAACAGCAGATTCGCCATCTTCGATTGGCCGTAGGCGGTGAAAGGCCGGTAGCCGCGCTCGCCGGAGAGATTGTCGAACTGGATGCCGCCGCGCGGCGCGCGATGGTGGGCCCGGCTGCTGACCATGACGACACGGCCCTGCGGGGTGAGTGTGTCGAGCAGCCCGGTCACCAGCATGAAGTGGCCGACGTGGTTGGCGAAGAAATGCAGCTCATAGCCGTGCACCTGCTGCAGCTGTGGCAGCGCCATGATGCCGGCGTTGCAGAGGATGGCATCGAGCGCCCCGCCGGCCCGTACCGCGGCCACGCAGGCCGCAATCGACGCCGGATCGGTGAGCTCGCAGGCAACCGCGGTGGTGCGCCCGCCTGTCGCCGCGCAGGCAGCCTGCGCCTTCTCGAGCGTGCGCGCGGCGCCGATCACATGGGCACCGCGCAGCGCGAGCACCCGCAGGCTTTCCCGGCCGAGCCCGGAATTGCAGCCGGTGATCAGGATGCGACGGCCCTCGAGTGCCAGTCCCGCAGTGACCTCTTCCGCCGTGGAGCTGTATCCGAATCCGTCGGGGCCGCGGGGTGCGAGCCGGGCATAGAGCGACATGGTGCCTCGCTGCGCCTTCCTGACGCGTCAGGGGTTGATCAGGGGTTGATCGGAGCGCAATTGGTGCGCCCGGACATCGCACAATCCTGAATCGCGGCCATGTCGCGCAGTACGTGCACCAGCATCACGCCACCGATCACCAGCACCAGCACCAGCACCAGCATCAGCGCCGCACGGCGCCGGTCCTGCGGCGGCTCTTCGCTCTCGCTCTGATCTTCCGGCTCATCCGGCCCCTGTCTGCGCATCAGCACAGCTGCTACCCCCGCGCAAAGCGGCGCCCCACCGGGCGGCCGCGCTGGTCCATTCTCCGGCGGTCCATTATCCCCCCGTTGCAGCCTGCAGGGATAACCTGTTCAACCGCGTCTACTTCTCCGGCATTGGCACTGCGCAGACCAACGCGGATGCAACCTCGTATGTGGTGCACAATCTGGCGCTGCCGCGAACCTTCCAGGCGAACTATACGTATTCGTTTTAGGACACGGGACCTGGGTGACACCGCCCGCTGCGGTGTCGCACTTGAAGCCCGCGGGGACGAGAGTTGATCCGGTTGCTGTTTCTCGCGCATCGCTACCTCGGTATCGCAGTGGGACTGCTCATGGCGATGTGGTGCGTGTCGGGGTTGGTGCTGATGTATGTCAGCTACCCGGCGCTGAGCCAGCACGAGCGCGCGATGCGTCTGGCGCCGATTGCGTGGGATCGGTGTTGCCGGGCCTCTCACGCTGCGCTGGGCGACGGCGACAGCATCGATGATTTTCGCGTCGAGATGCTCGCGGGCAGGCCGGTGCTCGATCTGGGCGCTGGTCCGGACGCTTCCGGGCGCGTGGACCTTTCTACAGGCGCGCAGCTCGACACGCTCTCGGCAGCCCAGGCGCGGGCGGTGGCCAGCGCCTACGCGGATCCTTATCCGGTACATGGCCTCGGCCGTGTGCAGGTGGATCAGTGGACGCTCGAGGGGGTGGCCGCAGAGGAACGTCCTCTGTATCGCTTTGCGGTCGAGGATCCGGCGGGCACGCAGCTCTACGTCTCGAGCCTCTCGGGAAGGGTCGTGCAGCTCACCACGCGGCGCGAGCGCTTCTGGAATTGGCTCGGTGCCATTCCACACTGGCTGTACTTCACGGGACTGCGCCGGCACGCATCGCTGTGGGCGCAGGTGGTCATCTATACCTCGCTGGTCGGCTGCTTCCTGACGGCGCTTGGCCTGTACCTGGGCGTGCGCCAACTGCTGCTGCGGCCCGCGGGGCGGTTGTCACCCTATCGCGGCTTCAATCTCTGGCACCACGTGGCGGGGCTGTTTTTCGGCGTTTTCACTCTGACCTGGGTGCTCTCGGGCCTGCTGTCCATGAACCCCTGGGGATGGCTGGAAGGGGGGGATAGCGTGCAGGAGCAGTCGCGGCTTCGCGGCGCCAGCCCCACGGGGGCCGACGTGCTGCACGCCCTGCAGGCGCTGGCGCGGCACGGGACCGCCAACACGGTGTCGATCGTCGGCGCACCTCTCGCGGGGCGTCTGTACCTCATCGCCAGCGACCGCTCCGGCCGCCGATGGCGTCTGGACGCGACGGGGCGCCCGGCGCCCCTCGATGCCACGCAGCGCCAGTTCATCGCTGGTGTGCTGGGTGGTCCGCTGACGCTGATCAGTCGCGGCGATGACTATTACTTCAGCCATCCTGGGGATCCGGTGAGACTGCCCGCCCTGCGGCTCGTGAGCGCGAGCGGTGACCGGTATTATGTGGATCCGCTCTCCGGCGCCTTGCTCGCGAAGCTGGATGCCGGAGCACGCGGTTATCGATGGTGGCACGACGCTCTGCACCGCTTCGACTTTGCTGCGGGCGTGCGTGGCCGTCCACAATGGGATGTGCTGATGTGGGCGCTGATGTCGGGCGTCACCGTGGTCTGCCTGACCGGTGTGTATCTCGGCGGCCGCCGCCTGCTGCGCTGAGGGTGCTGGCGCGGGTCCGGCCCAACGGATCATGCCCGAGGGCTCCGGTCGGCTGCTGCGTATTGACCAGAGGGATGCGCCCACCACGGCGAATTATGTCCTGCCTCCGGCAAGCCTCCAGCTGCAGACTGGAGGGCCCGGCTCGGGACAAGCCGCGCGCCCAGACGGAATGGTAATCTGCTCGCAGGCGTGCCCCTCCCCCGAGGAACGGTCGGCCGCCTCCCGGGGGAAGTGGGGATGAGTTCGCGACAACCTGGTTCGCTGCGCTACTCGATCATCGGCATGTATGTATTGCTGCTGGCGATCAACGCGGCCGTCTGGGCATGGGCTGCGCTGATCTTTCGTCAACAGCCTCTTTATCTGGGTACCGCGCTGCTGGCCTACGGCTTCGGTCTGCGCCACGCGGTGGATGCCGACCACATTGCGGCGATCGACAACGTCACGCGCAAGCTGATGCAGGACGGCAAGAGACCCGTCAGCGTCGGGTTTTTCTTCGCCATGGGGCATTCGACCGTGGTCATCCTGGCCGCCGCCGGCGTGGCGCTGACGGCGACCGCGCTGCACATCGCGAGCGCTCGCAGCGTGGGCGGCATCATCAGTACCTCGGTCTCGGCGCTGTTCCTGTTCGCCATCGCGGTGATGAACCTCATCATCTTCATGGCCGTGTGGCGCACCTTCCGCCATGTGCGCCGCGGCGGCGCCCTGGTCGAGGAAGACCTCGACCTGCTGCTCAACAAGCGGGGCTTTGCAGCGCGCCTGTTCCGGCCCCTGTTTGGCCTGATCCGCCGCAGCTGGCACATGCTGCCACTGGGTTTCCTGTTCGGGCTGGGGTTCGATACCGCCACCGAGGTCGCTCTGCTCGGCATTTCGGCCACGCAGGCGGCCAAGGGTGTCTCGATCTGGTCGATCATGGTGTTCCCGGCGCTGTTCGCCGCCGGCATGTCGCTCATCGATACGACCGATGGCATCCTGATGCTGGGGGCCTACGACTGGGCATTCGTCAAGCCGATCCGCAAGCTGTTCTACAACATGACGATCACGCTGGTGTCAGTCGTGATCGCAGTGCTCATCGGCGGCATCGAGGCGCTCGGGCTGTTCCGCGACCAGATGCATGTGTCCGGCCGTTTCTGGGACTTCATCGGCGTGCTGAACGACAACTTCAACAATCTGGGCTTCATCATCATCGGTATTTTCGTGCTCGCCTGGCTGATCTCGATGTCCATCTACCGCTTCCGCGGCTACGATCAGCTCGAGGTCGGGCAGGTCACGATGTCCCCCAACCAGTATGAATCCCGACGCCGGCACTGATCCCCGGCGCTGGCGCTGATTGGCGGCGCTGGCGCTGATTGGCGGCGCTGGCGCTGACTGGCGGCGCTGGCGCTGATTGGCGGGTGGGGGCGGGCGCGGTCGAGCCTGTGAGTCGGCTCGCCGCGCCGCCGTGAGCCCAACGGCTAGTGCTGGCGATTGCCGCTCTGGCCGCTTCCGCTTCCGCTGCTGCTTCCGCTTCCGCTGCTGCGAGCGCCGGTGGCACTCTGCAGCTTGTCGCCGTGCAGTTTCTCTCCCGGCGCGGGGCTGCGCCGGGCTTCCTGGCTGATCCCGCTCGCCTCATCGGGCGGCTCGGGACGCCACTCATCCTTGCTTTTTTGGCTGCCGCTCTGGCCGCTCTGGCCTGTGCGGTTGGCGGCGGAGTCCGTCGCACCCTGGGCGCTCTTGCCGCCGGACTTCTCATCGGGACGGTGGCCCATCTCTTTCTCGCTCATGGGAAATCCTCCACAGACTTCACTGCGCCCAGCTTGCGTAGTGAGGGCCAGGGGCGCTGCCGGCGCAGTCCGCACCGGCCTGTCGGCGGGCTGGAGGCGTTCGGTCAGGTGCGCGCGGTGGCAGCGGCGCGGAATGAGCCGGTCTCGAGCCGCTGATACTCCGCCATGCCTTTGAGAATGACGCGATTGCGTCCGGACTTCTTGGCCTCGTAGAGCGCCTCGTCCGCGAGTTGAACGGCGCCCTGCATGCTGCGGCCCTCCCCGGGGACGAGCACCGCGACGCCGATGCTGACGGTGAGCGAGGCAGCGTCGGGCAGCTCGCCGCTGTGCGCACCTGTCTGTAGCCCCTGGCGCAGCCGCTCGGCAATCTCCTGTACGCGCTCGGCGGGCAGGTCGTAGAGCACTACGATGAACTCATCGCCCCCATAGCGGGCTGCCAGATCCAGCGGTCGGCGCGCGATGCCCTTGAGCATCTGAGCCACCGCGCGCAGCGCAGCGTCGCCCGCCAGATGTCCATGCGAGTCGTTGTAGGCCTTGAAGTGATCGACATCCACCATGAGCACCGCGAGGGTGCAGCCGGTGCGCTGCCCCTGGGGCCACAGCTGCGCCAGGTGCTCATCGAACGCAGGGCGACTGGCGAGGCCGGACAATTCATCGCGCGCCACGAGCTCGCCGATCAGCGCAGTCTCGAGAAAACTGCGCCGGTGTGCATGTTCGATATCGCGATAGCCGACGATGCACAGCAGGAGCATCAGCAGCACGACCAGCAGACTCGGCAGCAGGACCGTGTGGGCCGCGCCCGCGGCCACCAGCGTCGCGATATAGGCCGCCAGCAGCGCCAGACTCGTGACCAGCGCCGCCCGAAACAGCAGGCCCGTGAAAAAGAAGATGGCCAGGATATTGATCGTCAGAATGGCGAGCTGCGCCCCCTCGCCCTCGAGCATGCGATGCGCCACCAGCACGGCGGCCGCGCCGGCTGAGACCGGCATCAGCACCCGCGCGATCGGCAGGTAGAGCCGGGCGTACTGGCGGCTCCAGACCAGCGCCCCGAGCAGCAGCGCACTCACGTCATCGGTGATCGCGGCCCAGCGCGGCGTACTCAGTCCGGCGCCTGCCCCCGTCGCGCGGGCAATGACATCGACCAGCGCAATGGCGGCGATCACGGAGATCCACAGGCGTACGCGCAGGCTCATGCGCTCGAGGTGCGTGCGCCGGTAGACCTCCTCGAGCCGCGTCGCAAAGCGCAGGCGCGCCACTCCCCGCCGCAGTTCCCGGGCGTAGGGCGAGTGAGGGAAGTCCTGGAGTTTGATGCGCTCCGGCAGTACCATGGCAAACATTGGTGCGTTGCAATAAGCGGCCAGGCCGCATCCATCCGTGGCGAACCGTGGGCCGCACGGGGGCCGGCCCGGATCAGACCAAATTCTAGGGACGCCGTCGGGACAGAATCCGGACCGGATCGGCGATTCGTGCAGACGTACTGTGACGGGCGGCGCTCCTACGACGGGGCAGCCGGGCCGCCGATGGCGGCGCAGCGGGGCCGTTTCGACAATCGCCCGTCTTTCCTCCCTTAAGGATGTGTCCCATGCCCCCGCTTCGCCGCCGCGACCTGCTGGCCGGAACGGCACTGGTGCTGCTGGAGGCGGGAGTCGCGCGCGGCGACATCCTGCAGGGTGAGCTGCCCTGGGAGCCCGCGCCAGAGCATCCCAGCTACCCCCCGACGACCGGGGGCTGGCGCTTCTTCACGGCGCCTCAGGCGGCCATGGTCGAGGCCATCGCCGAGCGCCTCATTCCGCCGGACCCGGCGACCCCGGGGGGCGGGGAGGCGGGCTGCGCGGTGTATATCGATCGCCAGCTGGCCGGTCCCTACGGCAGTAACACCGGACTCTACGATCGGCCACCGTTCGTGAAGGGAACACCCTCGCAGGGCGAACAGTCGGCGATCACGCCGGCACAGCTCTATCGAGCCGGTCTTGCGGCGCTGGCGAGCTGGTGCCAGCAGCAGCGTGGTCACGCGTGGGTGCAGCTGTCGGCCGCGCAGCAGGATGAGGTGCTGCGTGGCCTGGAAGCCGGGCAGATCCAGCTGCAGGGGGTCAACGGGGAGACGCTCTTTCAGGCGGTGCTCAAGGACGTCAAGGAAGGCTTCTTCGCCGATCCGATCTATGGCGGCAACCGCGACATGTGTGCCTGGAAGATGATTGGTTTCCCGGGCGCCCGCTACAACTATCGCGACTGGGTCGGTCGGCACAATCAACGCTATCCCTACCCACCCGTGAGTATTGCAGGCAGCCCGGACTGGTCGGGCGCTGCCTGAGCCGGCCCATGGCACGCACCCTGCCTGCCCGTGATGTGGTCATCGTCGGTCTGGGATGGACCGGGTCGATCCTCGCCAACGAGCTTACCGATGCGGGTCTGTCGGTCACCGCCATCGAGCGCGGGCCGTGGCGGGACGCGCCGACCGAATTCCCGCCCAACGCGGCCCAGGACGAGCTGCGCTATCGCATCCGGCACGAGCTGTTTCTGCAGCCGGCGCAGACGACTTTCACGTTCCGCAACAAGATGAGCCAGACGGCGCTGCCGATCCGCACCTGGGGCGCCTTCATGCCACCCAACGGGGTCGGCGGCGGCGGGGTGCACTGGAATGCCGAGACCTGGCGCTTCCTGCCCTCGGACTTCGTCCTGCGCACGCATCTGACGCAGCGCTATGGCGCGCGCTTTCTGCCGCCCGACATGACGATTCAGGACTGGGGCGTGAGCTACGAGGAGCTCGAGCCCTACTATGATCGGTTCGAGTATCTGTGCGGCACCTCCGGCACGGCTGGGAACCTGCGCGGACAGATCCAGCCCGGCGGCAATCCCTTCGAGGGGCCGCGATCGCGCCCCTATCCGACCCCCGCGCAGGAGCAACCCTTCAGTCACACGCTGTTCGGTGAGGCCGCGCGCAATCTCGGCTACAAGCCGTTCCCGCAGCCCTCCGGCAACCTGTCGCAGGCCTACACCAACCCACTCGGCGTACGCATGGGGCCGTGCACCTACTGCGGCTTCTGCGAGTGGTTTGGCTGTGCCAACTATTCCAAGGCCAGCCCCCAGACCACGATCCTGCCCGTGCTGGTGCGCAAGGCGAATTTCTCAGCGCGCGATCAGTGCGAGGTCACGCGCATCAACACCGACGCTTCGGGCCAGCGCGCCACGGGCGTGAGCTTCGTCGACAGCTCGGGAGCCGAATGGGAGCAGCCTGCGCAGCTGGTGATTCTGGCCGCCTACACGATCTTCAATGTGCAGCTGCTGATGCTCTCGGGCATCGGCCGGCGCTACGATCCCGTCAGCAACAGCGGGGTCATCGGCCGCAATTTCACCCACCAGACCATCTCCGATGTGCTGAGCTTCTTCGATCCGGCGAAGTTCATCTTCAATCCGTTCATCGCCTCCGGGGCGATCGGCATGTGTATCGATGAGTTCAACGGCGACAACTTCGATCACGGCCCTTACGGCTTCGTCGGCGGCGGCTACATGGGCCAGGTGCAGACCAACGGCCGGCCCATCGAGACGACGCCGGTGCCGCCGGGCACTCCCAGCTGGGGCGCGCAGTGGAAGCAGGCGGTGCGCGAGAACTACCTGAGCGCGCTGCAGCCGGGCACCGGCGTGCACGGCAGCATGTACAGCTACCGCGACGTCTATCTGGATCTGGACCCCACCTACAAGGATCGCTTCGGGCGCCCGCTGGTGCGCATCACGATGGATTTTCATGACAACGAGATCAAGCAGAACCACTTCCTGACCGACAAATTCGCCGAGATCTTCGTGGCCATGGGCGCCCGGCAGGTCGAGAAGCAGTATCGCAAGGCGCCATACAGCATCACCGACTACCAGACGACGCATCTGTGCGGCGGAGCCATCATGGGAACCGATCCGCACACCAGCGCGCTCAATCGCTACCTGCAGAGCTGGGATGTGCCGAACCTGTTCGTCATGGGGGCGAGCGCCTTCCCGCAGAACGCAGGCTACAACCCGACCGGGACGCTCGCCGCGCTAGCCTACTGGTCGGCCGATGCCATCCGGAATCGCTATCTGAAGAATCCGGGGCCGCTGGTACATGTCTGAGAGCGGCCGCAGGCGGGCGGATCGAGGCGCATGCCTGGCGCTGCTCACGGTAACTGCGGTGCTCACCTCGATGCCCTCGCTGTGCCGGGCACAGGGGGCGGCGCAGGGACAGAGCTTTGTGCTGATCGCGCGTGGCCGCTATCTGACGGCACTCGCCGACTGCGCTGCCTGTCACGATGATCCGGTGAGCCACCGTCCGTTCGCGGGAGGCCGGCCCATCCAGACGCCCTTCGGCAGGCTGGTGGCACCCAACATCACGCCCGACAGGACCAGCGGCATCGGCGGCTGGAGCGATGCGCAGTTTGATGCAGCCGTGCGCTTCGGCCGCTTGCCCAATGGCGCACGACTCTACCCCGCGATGCCCTATCTCTATTACTCGCGCTTGAGTCGCAGCGATACGCAGGCGATTCATGCCTATCTGGCCACGGTTACTCCCGTGTATCACGCCATCGTGTCCGACCAGTTGCCGTTTCCGTTCAAGATCCGCGCAATCATGCACGTGTGGGATGCGCTGTTTTTCCATCCCCAGCCGTGGCAGCAGCGAGCCGATCGCTCCGCGGCCTGGAATCGCGGTGCCTGGATCGTCGAGGGGCCGGGGCACTGCGAGGCGTGCCATACGCCCAAGGGATGGCTCGCTGAGGATGAGCATGGACGTGCATTCCAGGGCTATGCGACGCAGGGTTGGTTCGCACCGGATATCTCACCGGATGTACAGAGGGGACTGGGGCGCTGGTCGCTCGAGGACATCGAGCAGTTCCTGCAGCGCGGGCACAACCGCCTCGCCGCCGCGTCCGGCCCCATGGGCGAGGAGGTCGCGGACTCGAGCTCGCAGATGCGCCCGGATGATCTGCTGGCGATTGCCACGTATTTGAAGGCCTCCGCCGCGGCAGGCAATGCCGCCGCGGCGCAGAGGCAGGGCGCGCCGCTCGCCGATACGGATAAGCGCATGCGCGCGGGTGCTGCGATCTATCACGATCTGTGCTCCGCCTGTCACAGGCTCGACGGGCACGGCACGCCCTACCTGTTTCCGGATCTGGTGGCCGACAACGCGGTGGACGCACGCGATCCGACCTCGCTGCTGCGCGTGGTGCTGATCGGCACGCGCAGTGTCGCGACCGATGCTGAGCCCACCGCTCCGGGGATGCCCGGCTTTCGCTGGCAGCTCTCCGATGCCGAGGTCGCCTCGGTGCTGACCTATGTGCGCAACAGCTGGGGCCATGCTGCGAGCCCGGTCAGCGCCGATCAGGCGCGCCGCGCGCGCTCCCAGCTGCGGCTGGCCGCCGCGTCCGAGTAGAGGTCGACGCGGATCCCGGAATATGACAAGGCCCTGCGCCGGCGCGGGCCTGCGGGCCTGCGGGCCGGCTTGCTGCGGCGGCGCCACAGAGGACCGAAAGTGCGAATAATTCGTATCCGCATCCGCATCATGAGGGTAATATCGCCTGGACTTACGATCGCGTACTGCCTGGAGATCCTTTGAATTATCCCGAGCGCAGCCAGGAGCTTCGCGGGCGCCAGGCCGCCGAGGCCGCCGCGTGTGAGGCAGGCAGCACGGGCGGCGTCGCGCAGGCCTCCGCCGGGCGCGGACACTGGTTCATGTTTCTCGCCGTGCTGGGCCCCGGGCTCGTTGTCATGCTCGCCGACACCGATGTGGGCAGCATCATCACGGCCGCGCAGAGCGGGGCACAGTGGGGCTACCGGCTGCTGCTGCTGCAGCTGGTGCTGATGCCGGTGCTGTACGTGGTGCAGGAGCTGACGGTGCGCCTGGCGATCTTCACCGGCCGCGGGCACGGGGAGCTGATCCGTTCGAGTTTTGGCCGCGGATGGGCCTGGGTTTCCGTCGCCGGACTGGGCGTGGCCACCATTGGCGCGCTGCTGACCGAGTTCTCCGGCGTCGCCGGAGTCGGCGAGCTCTTCGGTGTATCGCGTGCGCTGAGTCTGTCACTGGCCGCGGCACTGTTGCTGGCCGTGGTGCTCACCGGCAGCTACCGCCGCGTCGAGCGCGTGGCGATTGCGCTGGGGCTGTTCGAGCTGGCGTTCTTCATCGTGGCCTGGCGGGCGCATCCGCAGGGCGCACAGCTCGCCGAGGGATTGGTGCATCTGCCGTTGCACGATCACAATTTTCAGTTCCTCGTTGCGGCCAACATCGGCGCGGTCATCATGCCGTGGATGGTCTTCTACCAGCAGTCGGCCGTCGCCGATAAGAAGCTGCGCCCGGTGCACTATCGCTACGCGCGCTGGGACACCGCCATCGGCTCGGTGATCACGCAGACGGTCATGGCTGCCGTGCTGATCGCCACGGCAGCCACCATCGGGCGCACCCACGCCGGCGCGAGCCTCGATAGCGTCGGCGACATCACCCACGTGCTCGTGCCGGTGCTGGGCGAGCGGGTGGGGCGCGTGGTCTTCAGCCTGGGCATTCTCGGGGCGGCGATGGTCGCGGCGATCGTGGTGTCGCTCGCCTCGGCGTGGGGATTTGGCGAGGTCACGGGTTATCGTCATTCGCTCGAGCATCACCCGCTGGAAGCCCCGTGGTTCTACGGGATCTACACCGTCGCGGTGATCGGCGGCGCGGTCCTCGTTGCGCTGTCGCCCGATCTGGTGGCGCTGAATATCGGTGTGGAAGTCATGAACGCACTGATGCTGCCGGTGGTTCTCGGATTTCTGGTGCTGCTGGCGTTTCGGGCGCTGCCTCCCGAGCACCGCCTGCGCGGGCCGTATGCCTGGTTCGTGGTGGCCATTGCGCTGCTGACCGCGGGGCTCGGCGTATACGGTGGTCTTTCCGGCGCGCATCTGTTCTGAAGCGGCCGTGCGCTGGCAGTGCGCTGTAGGAAAGAGCGCACAAAAAGCTCAGGGGCGGCATCGCCAGCTGACCGACCCGAGTCTTCGGGCTTGCCGCGACCAAGTCGGCGTCCCGTCCGCATGTGCAGCGCATCGCATACACGCACTCTGCAGGCGCGATGGCCGACGTCGATGGAGAACTGAAGAGACTCGCAGAGCAGCGTATCGCCAGCGGCGAGCTACCGTGTCCGCCCGCGTCACGTACCTGGGGCAGCCACGGCTCGGGTGCGCCGTGCTCGCTGTGTGCACGACCCATCCAGACCCATGAGATCGAATACGAGGTCGCCCCCGTCGATCTGCGCGGGGCTGCCGACCCGCGCACCGTGCGCTTTCATCTGCGCTGTCACGCGGTCTGGCAGGCGCAGTGTCACCACAAGGCACACGTGCGCGTCTGACACATGGCGCTATCCGCGTTGACGGGCCAGCAGGCCGCGCAGCTTCACGAGCTCGCGGCGCCGCGTGCTGTCGAGTTTGGGGAAGCTCAGCGGCAGCGCACTGAGCGTCTCGCAGATGATGTTCGAGATGATGAGCCTCGCGGTGCGCTTGTCGTCGGCCGGCACGACATACCAGGGCGATTGCGCGCTGCTCGTGGCCCCGAGGCAATGCTCGTAGGCATCCATGTAGTCGTCCCAGAGGCGCCGCTCCTGGACATCGGCGAGACTGAATTTCCAGTTCTTGTCCGGATCGTCCAGGCGTGCGAGCAGCCGCTTGCGCTGTTCCTCGCGTGAGATGTGCAGAAAGAATTTCGCGATGTGCGTGCCGTTATCGTGCAGGTGGCGCTCGAGATCGTGGATCGAGCGATAGCGCTGCTGCCAGAAGTGCTTGGTCTCGGTGACTGCAGCCGGCAGGTTCTCCGCCGCCAGCAGCTCCGGGTGTACGCGCACGATGAGCACTTCCTCGTAATAGGATCGATTGAAGATGCCGATGTGACCGCGCTCGGGCAGCACGCGCGTGGTACGCCAGAGGAAATCGTGTTCCAGCTCCGTGGCGCTCGGGTGCTTGAAGCTGTAGACCTGGCAGCCCTGCGGATTGACGCCGGACATGACGTGCTTGATGGCCCCGTCCTTGCCGGCCGCGTCCATGGCCTGAAAAATCAGCAGCAGCGCCTCGCGGTTGGACGCATACAGCAGGTCCTGCAGCCGGCTGAGCTCGCTGGTGTGCTGCTCGAGCAGCGTCTCGTAGTGACGCTTGGAGCGATAGACGGGCTTGATGGCCGTGGGCCATTCGGCCAGATCCACCTTGCTGTCGGGCTTGACGCGATAGTCGGCGGAGCGGATTTTCACGGCAGCTGTTTCCTCGATGGGTTCCGGAAAGTCGGGGTGCAGGCACGAGGCTGCATTATCCGTCACTGCCACCGTGTACGAGGATCACATGGGCTCAGGTCCCGGTCAGACGTCACCCTCCCCGGGCTCGGCCATCCTCGGCCATGGGCTGCTGCGCACGGCTGCCGGCGCGGGCAGCGTGCTGGTAGGCCTGGCGCTCGCAGGCTCGCTGCCGCCCGCTCATCTGCACGGCTCTCTGGTATGGCTCAGTGGCTGGCTCGGCAGCGCCGCGTATGCGGCGGAGCTGCTCGCCTCCCTGCCGCTGGGCGTGGCGGCCGATGTGCTCCCCCCCGCGGCACTGATGCTCGGCGGCGCCGTGCTCAGCGCCGTCGCCCTGCTGCTGTTCACGCTGGCCGCGAGCCTGCCGCTGTGGTTCTTCAGCCGCGTGCTGGCCGGTGCCGCCGCTGCCGGGGTGACGCCTCCGCTGCTCGCCGTGCTGGCCCGTGAGCGCCACGGCGCTGCCAGACGTGCCCGGCTCATGAGCCTGTTCGAGCTGTCGATGCTGGCAGGGTTGGCCGCCGGGCCGGTGCTGGCCGCCCAGCTGTGGGCGCACACGGCGTATGGTGCATTTGCCTGGTGTGCCCTGCTGTGCCTGCCCGCTGCGCTGCTGTTATATCGCGGAGCGCGCTCGACGCGACTTGCCGGCCTGAACCCCGGCGCTGTCGCGCAGGGCGATGTCGACGGGCTGGCTGCGGCGGCCCTGGCAGCGCTGCGCGCGGCCCTGCGAGACCCATCGCTGCGGCGTCTGGCGCCTGCGTGGCTGTGTTTCAACAGCATCATCGGTCTGTGGCTCGCGCCTACGGTGACGTATCTGCTGAGTGCACCGGATGGGCGGCACGCGCAGTACCTGGATGGGCTGTTCGCGCAGCGACCGATGGCGCTGGCGTGGCTGTTTGCAGCGTATGCGGCGATCTTCGCGGCCGGCCTTGCGGCCTGGGCGCTGGTGCTCGGCCGGGTCGGTCCTGCGCGCACGCTGCGTATCGCGCTGTTGGCCATGCTGGCGGTGTCGGGCGTGCTCTTCCTACTCAATCGATGCGGGGCGTGCCAGCCGGGGGGTCGTACTGCACTGGTGGTGCTCGCGGCGCTGCTGGTGATGGTGGAGAGCGGCTTTACGCCGGCGGCGCTGAGCTGGCTGTCGGCGTCCGTTGGTGCGCAGCGTGCAGCGGGTGCGGCGATGGGTATCTACACCGTGCTCTTCAGTATCGGCGGCGCGCTGGGTGCGATGCTGGCCGGCGCGCTCGGGCACGCCGGCGGCATGAACGGGCTGCTGTTTGGAACGGTGGCGCTGGCCATTCTGGCCTGGGCAAGTCTGCCGTCCGGGCGCCAGGCTGTATTGGACACGGCAACGTGAGGGGCGGGGAGCGGTTCGATCTGGTCATCATCGGAGCCGGTGCGGCGGGCCTGATCGCAGCGGACTTCGCGCGCAGCCTGGGCGCCCACGTTGCGCTGATCGAAGCCGATCGCATCGGTGGAGACTGTACCTGGACCGGCTGCGTGCCCTCGAAATCGCTGTTGAAGACGGCAACGGTCGCCGCAGCGGCGCGGGAGGGCAGCCGATTCGGCATCTTCGCGCACGATCCGCGCACCGATATGACCGCGGTGCGAGAGTATGTGCGCGCCTGCATCGCGCAGATCTATGCGCCCACGGCACCCGGGCAGCTGCAGCAGGGTGGCCTGAGCGTATTGACCGGCGCCGCACACTTTCTCGATTCGCATACGCTCGCGCTCGGGCAGCGGCAGCTGCGCGCCCGGCGCTTCCTCATCTGCACCGGCGCCGAGCCGGTCCGACCCGCGCTGCCGGGCCTGGACGGCCTTCCTTATCTGACCTACCAGGAAATTTTCGACAACGATCGCCTGCCGCGTCACCTGGCGGTCGTCGGCGGCGGGCCGCTGGGCTGCGAGATGGCGCAGGCCTATCGGCGGCTGGGCGCGGCCGTGACGCTGATCGCCCCCACGCTGCTGGGGCGCTGCGAACCGCAGGTGTGCGAGCTGATCGAGCAGGTATTCGCGCACGAGGGCATCGCGCGCCTGCGCGCGCGGGCGGCGAGCTTCTCGGGACAGCCTGGCGCTCTGTGCGTGCACACGCAGGTCGGTTCAGTCGAAGCCGACATGCTCCTGATGGCGGTCGGTCGCGCGCCACGTCTACAGGGGCTCGGGCTTGCGGCCGCGGGCGTGCGCTGCGACGCGCACGGAATCATCGTGGATGAGCAGCTGCGCACCAGCGTCGGTCATATCTACGCGGCCGGCGATGTCATCGGCGGCGCGCAGTATTCGCACCTGGCGGGCTGGCAGGGATTTCACGCGGTGCGCCATGCTCTGCTGCCTCACGCGCCTGCCTTCGGAGTGCGCAGGCGCGTTCACGCCCGGGATCGCCAGGCCGCGGCGGGGTTACCGGCACTGGCCGGACTGCCGCAGGTGACTTTCGTACAGCCGGAGGTCGCCCAGATCGGGCTCGGCGAAAAAGACGCGCGCGAGCGCTTCGGCGCCGGGGTGCTCGCCGGCGAGCTGCCGCTGCAGCGGGTGGATCGCGCCGTCAGCGAAAACGATACGATGGGTCTGGTCAAACTCATCGCCGCCGCCGATGGGCGGCTGCTGGGCGCGAGCATCGTCGGGCAGCGCGCAGGCGAAGTCATCGCCGAACTCAGTCTGGCCATGGCGCAGGGGCTGGGGCTGCGGGATCTGGCATCGGCCATTCATCCCTATCCCACCTATAACAGCGCGGTGCAGCTGCTGGCCACCCAGATGGCCACGCGGCAGTTCATGGGCGGCTGGCGCGGACGGGTGGTACGCCGGCTGTCGCGGCTGTGGCTGCGCGTCTAGAATCCCTGGCTGCTCCAACTTCCGGAGGTCCTCGTGCTGCAGCCCTCACCCAGCAGGCAGGATGCCGATTACGTCTTTCACGAGCTGACCCGCAGCATCTGCCCGAGCTGCCGCCGCGTCATCGATGCGCAGGTCCTGCTCAGAGATAACAAGGTCTACATGCGCAAGCGCTGCCCCGACTGCGGCCCCGTCGAGGCGCTCGTGTATGCGGATGCGGCAGCCTACGTAAGTCAGGCGCGCTTCAACAAACCCGGCACGGTGCCGCTGGCTTTCGGCACGCCCATCGTCGAGGGATGCCCATACGACTGCGGGCTGTGTCCCGATCATCAGCAGCACACCTGCGTCGGCATCATCGAGGTCAACAGCACCTGCGACATGGCCTGTCCGTTGTGTTTCGCCTCCGCCGCGCCAGGCTTCAACCTGACACTCGAGGAGGTCGAAGCGCTGCTGGATGACTTCGTACGCACCGAGGGGCGTCCCGAGGTGGTGCAATTCTCGGGCGGCGAGCCGACGGTCCATCCGCAGATCCTGGAGTTCGTGAGCGCGGCGCGCGCACGCGAGATTCCCTTCGTGATGATCAATACCAATGGCCGGCGCATTGCACAGGATGAGCGCTTTGCCGATGAGCTCGCGCAGCTGCGTCCCTCGCTGTACTTTCAGTTCGATGGCTTCGAGCGTGAAACCTACCGCATCATCCGCGGCGATCCGGATGCGCTCGAGGACAAACTGCTCGCGCTGGACCGGCTGGCCGAGCGCGGCCTGAATGTGACGCTCGTGCCGGCCATCGAGCGCGGCGTCAACGACCAGGAAGTTGGCCGCATCATCGACTTCGCCATCGCCCATCCGGCCGTGCGTGGGATTAATTTTCAGCCGGCGTTCCACACCGGCCGGCACCTGGCCCACGATCCCATGCAGCGCGTGACCATCCCCGAGATCGTCGGCTGGATCGAGGCACAGACCGCCTCGCGGTTCATGCGCAGCGATTTCGTGCCGGTGCCGTGCTGCTTTCCCACCTGCAATGCCGTGACCTACGCCTTCGTGCACGAAGGGCAGGTCACACCACTGCCAAGGCTGGTCGATGTGAGCGCCTATCTCGATTACATCAGCAACCGCGCCATGCCCGATCTGGGCCAGTCCATCCGTCAGGCGCTCGAGGGGTTGTGGTCATCCGCCTCGGTGCCGGGCTCGGAGAAGTCGCGTGCGCAGCTGACGCTCTCCTGCCAGGCCTGCGGCACGCTGCCCGAGAGCAGCCTCGGCGAGCTCGCCGCGAGCATGATCATGATCATGCTGCAGGATTTCATGGATCCGTGGACCTTCAACCAGAAAAACCTGATGAAGTGCTGCAAGGAATTTCTGCTGCCGGGCGGCCGGCAGATCCCGTTCTGCGCCTATAACTCGCTCGGCTATCGCGAACAGGCGCGCGCGCAGCTGATTGCGATGGAGCCGCGCCGGCGCAGTGCGCGCCGTCGTGGCGAGCGCTTCGTGCCCGAGCCGGTGCACTTCGATGTGCGACCGGGCCGTGCAGTGCCGCGGTGAGTGGCGCGCCGGCAGCCGCCGAGCTGAAGCAGTGCTGCGCGGGTTTCTACGGCAGTGATGCGGCACGCTGGCTGCTTGCGGACTGCTGGCATCCGGGGGGCCTGACGCTCACCCGTCAGCTCGCCGCAGAGCTGCAGCTCTCGGCGCACAGCCGCCTGCTGGACGTGGCCTGCGGCACCGGTGGCAGCGCGCTGATGATCGCCGAGGTGTTCGGTTGTCACGTGCACGGCGTGGATCTGACTGCGCGCAACGTCGTGCAGGCCACGCAGGCGGCGGCCGAGCGCGGACTGTCCGCACGCGCCAGCTTCGAGCTGGGGGATGCCGAAGGGCTCGCAGCGGCGGCCGGGAGCTTCGATGCGCTGCTGTGTGAATGCGCCCTGTGCACCTTTCCCGACAAGCGCGCGGCAGCGCGCGAGTTTCATCGGGTGCTGTGCGCCGGCGGCCGCCTGGCGATGAGCGATGTGACGCGTCGCGCCCAGACGCTCTCGGGACTGGACGACCTCGCCGGATGGGTTGCCTGCATTGCCGATGCGCTGCCGCTGAGCGCGTATGCAGACTGTCTGCGCGAGGCAGGGTTCCGTGAGGTGAAGATCGCGGATCGCAGCGACACGCTGCAGGGCCTGATCGGACAGATCGCCGCCCGCCTGGCGGCGGGGGAGCTGCTCGCTGGACTCGGCCAGGTGCCCCTTTCGGCCGGGCAGCTGCAGCGGGCGCGCAGCATGCTCGCGGCTGCCCACGAGGCCGTAGGGCGCGGCCAGCTCGGCTATGGGGTCGTCACGGCGCGCAAGAGCGCCTGAGACCTTGCGCAGCGTTCAGGTGCGCCGGGCCCCGCCGAACAGGCTCACGATGAGCATGATGATGCCGATCGCCAGCAGCACGTGAATGGCGCCGAAGGTCACCTTCACTGCCAGCCACAGCACCAGCCAGGCAATGATGAAGAGTACTGCCAGAATCCGCAGGATGGCCATGAGGCACCTGTTTGCAATGACGAGGCGAGCATCTTAAGCAGGCAGGCGCGGCCCGCACGTCGCCGAACGCAGCGCAAGGCAGTACCGATGCGCCTACAGGTAGGACGGCGGGCTGGGGCATAATTCAGTGACTCGCTGATAGCTGTGTCAGGTGAATCGTGCCGAAGGCCCTGCGGCTGGCGCTCGTGCTGATCTTGGCTGCTGCCGTGGCGGCGGCAGCGTGGTGGCTGCTGGCACGACCCGCCGCGCCCGCGCAGCTGACGCTCTACGGCAATGTCGATCTGCGCGAGATCGATTTGCCCTTTCACGACAGCGAGCGCATCGCCGAGGTGCTGGTACAGGAAGGGGATCGGGTGCACCGTGGTCAGGTGCTGGCGCGGCTCGATACCCGCCGGCTCGAGCCCCTGGTGCAAAAGTCCGAGGCAATGGTCGCGATGCAGCGCGCAGCCCTGCAGCGGCTGCTGAATGGCAACCGGCCGCAGGAGATCGCCGAAGCGCAGGCGGCGGCAGATTCCGCACAGGCCGATGCCAACAATGCCCAGGCGCAGTACCGACGCGTGCAGTCCCTGGCGCAGAGCTCGTCGGGACGCGCGGTGAGCCGCCAGGACGTGGACGCGGCCCGCGCGGCGTACGACTCCGCGGCCGCACGCCTGCAGTCGGCGCAGAAGGCCCTGGCGCTCGAGCGCATCGGGCCGCGAGCCGAAGACATCGCCCAGGCGCGCGCGCAGCTGCTGGCCGACCAGGCGGATCTCGCCACCGCGCAGGCACAGCTTTCCGATGCGCAGCTGCGAGCACCTCTCGATACCGTCGTGCGCTCGCGCCTGGTCGAGCCCGGCGACATGGCCACGCCTCAGCAGCCCGCCTTCACGCTCGCGATCACCGATCCAAAGTGGGTGCGGGCCTACGTGGACGAGACCAATCTGGGGCGACTGCGCGAGGGCATGGGGGCCAGCGTGAGCGTGGACAGCTTCCCGAATCGCCGCTTCAACGGCTGGGTGGGATTCATCTCCCCCGAGGCTGAGTTCACGCCGAAGTCCGTGCAGACGACGCAGCTGCGCTCGAGCCTGGTCTACGAAGTGCGCATCTTCGTGCGCGATCCACAGGATGAGTTACGCCTGGGAATGCCGGCCACAGTGACCCTATTGCCGGCGTCCCCGGCATCGGCGGCGTCCCCGGCAGCCGCGGCGCCGGCGGGGCCGGTCAACGGGCCGGCCGACCCGGTGCTTCCCTCGCATCCATGAGCGCGGCGCCAGAGCCGGCCTTCATGACCGAAGGACTGGTCAAGCACTTCCACCCCAAGAATCAGCCCGCCGTGACGGCGCTCGATGCGGTGTCGGTCACCGCCTGGCATGGTCAGCTGACCGCGCTGGTGGGCCCGGACGGTGCAGGCAAGACGACATTGCTGCGGTTGGCCGCCGGACTGCTGCTGCCCGATGCAGGCCGGGTGATGGTGCTCGGGCTGGATGTGGCGCGTGAGCCGCAGCGCGTACAGGACCGCATCAGCTACATGCCACAACGCTTCGGTCTTTACGAGGACCTCAGCGTGCTCGAGAACCTGGATCTGTACGCGGATCTGCATGGCGTCAGCGCCGCGCAGCGCGCCCAGCGCTATCCACGGCTGTTCGAGATGACGGCGCTGGGGCCGTTTCGCAGTCGCCTTGCGGGGCGTCTGTCCGGCGGCATGAAGCAGAAGCTCGGGCTGGCCTGTACCCTGGTGCGCCAGCCGGATCTGCTGATTCTCGATGAGCCCACGGTCGGGGTGGATCCGCTGTCGCGCCGGGAGCTCTGGCAGATCGTGCAATCCCTGGTGAGCGATCAGCAGCTCACGGTGCTGCTGAGCACCTCCTATCTGGATGAAGCCGAGCGCTGCAGCCACGCCATCATTCTCTACGAGGGACGGGTGCTGGCGCAGGGGCCACCGCGAGAGACCGCGCAGCAGGCGCGAGGCGGCTGCTTCATGGCGACTCCGCAGGCCGGCACGAGTGCGCGCGCTCTGCAGGCACGGCTGCTGGACCAACCCGAGATCGTCGATGCCGTACCCGATGGCGGTCGCGTGCGCGTGGTGCTGCGGTCCGCCGGTCAGAGCGGCACGGCGCCAGCGCAGCCGGCGGCGCCGCAGGCCGCCTCGCTGCAGGCCGCCTCGCTGCAGGTACTGCCGCCGGGCTTCGAGGACGGCTTCATGGAGCTGCTGCAGCGGCAGGTGAAGCGCGAGCGTCCTGCACCGCTGCAGCTGGCACGCGTGGCGCCTGCCGCGCAGGCGGGGCCCGCCGTGCGCGTGGCGGATCTCATGAAGCGCTTTGGAGCCTTCGTCGCCGTGGATCGCATCAGTTTCGAAGTGCAGCGCGGAGAGATCTTCGGCCTGCTGGGGCCGAACGGCGCCGGCAAGACCACGACGTTTCGCATGCTGTGCGGGCTGCTCACGCCCAGCGGCGGTGAGCTGCACGTGGCCGGAGCCGATGTGCGGCGCGCGCCGGCCGCGGCGCGGGCGCGGCTGGGTTATGTGGCGCAGAAGTTCTCGCTCTACGGACCGCTCACGGTGCTCGAGAATCTCGAGTTCTTCGCCAGCGCCTACGGCCTGCGCGGGCAGGCCCAGCGCGCGCGCATCGCCTGGGCGCTCGAGCAGTTCGAGCTCGGCGACCGCGCGCAGGGCATCAGTGCGCAGCTGCCGGGAGGCTATAAGCAGCGCCTGGCGATGGCCGCAGCGCTGCTGCATGAGCCGGACATTCTGTTTCTGGATGAGCCCACCAGCGGCACCGATCCGCTGGCGCGGCGCGTGTTCTGGCGGCGGATCACGGCGCTGGCAGAGCAGGGTGTGACGGTGATCATCACCACACACTTCATGCAGGAAGCTGAATACTGCGATCACGTGGCGATCATGGATGGAGGCCGGGTGCTCGCGCAGGGCTCGCCGGCGCAGATCCGCCAACGCGGCCGCGGCGCCGGGCGGGCCGAGCCGAGCATGGAGGACGCCTTCATCGCCATCGTGGATGAGGCGCGTGCCCAGGCGAGCGCCACGGCGGAATCGGCCGCATGAGCCCCGCGGCCGCCAAGCTGGCGCGCGTGCGTGCGCTGATCCGCAAGGAGACGCGCCAGATGGTGCGCGACCCCTCGAGCATCGCCATGGGCGTGGTGCTGCCGCTGATCCTGATCCTCCTGTTTGGGTTCGGATTGTCGCTGGATGTGCGCGATGTGCCGATCGCCGTGGTGCTGCAGGATCCTTCGGCCGATGCGCAGGGCCTGACGCAGGCCTTCCAGCTCTCCCCCTATTTTCATCCGCAGCTGCTGCGCTCGCTGGCGCCGGCCCAGCAGCAGCTGCTCGCCGGGCGGGTCGATGGCATCGTCGACATCCCCGAGAATTTCGCGCGGCGGCTGGCGCATGGCGATGCGCAGGTGCAGCTGCTGGTAAAGGGCAGCGACGCCAATCGTGCCCGCATCATCGAGAGCTATGTCGAGGGCGCCGTGGGCGATTGGTCGGCACAGCTCGCCGCCGAAGGTCGCGCCGGCGGCGCCGCGGCGGCCTTCGGCCCGGTCAACGTGCAGACGCGACTGTGGTTCAACGAGGCGGATGAATCGCGCTATTTTCTCGTGCCCGGCCTGCTGGTGCTGGTCATGACGCTCATCGGCGGGCTGCTCACGGCCATGGTGATGGCGCGTGAGTGGGAGCGCGGCACGCTCGAGTCGCTGTTCGTCACGCCGGTGCGCAGCGATGAGATCCTCATCGGCAAGACCCTGCCGTACTTCCTGCTGGCGCTGGCGGGATTCGTGCTGTGCGTGCTGTCGGCGAAGTTCCTGTTCCATGTGCCGCTGCGCGGCTCGCTGTGGGTGCTGTCGGGCGTCTCCATGCTCTACACCCTGGTCGCCCTGGGGATCGGGCTGCTCATCTCCTCCGCAGTGAAGAACCAGCTCGTGGCCAGCCAGCTGGTTGCGCTCACCACGTTCATGCCGGCTCTCATGCTCTCGGGTTTCCTGTTCGATTTGCGCAGCATGCCCGCGGCGGTCAGGCTCATCACGCGCGTGCTGCCGGCGCGTTACTACGTGGCCGTGCTGCAGAACGTGTTTCTGGCCGGCGACGTCTGGTCGGTGCTGCTGCCGAACGCGCTGGTGCTCGCGCTCATGGCCGTGCTGCTCGCGCTGGCCAGTCGCGCCGTGACGCGCAAGCGCCTGCTGTGACCGGGATGCACGGCATGACGAGCGGTCTGCTGGCTTCGCTTCTGCGCATCCTCGCCCTCACGCGCAAGGAGCTGCTCGCCGTGCTCAAGGACCGGCGTGCGCGGCTGAGTCTGCTGATCCCGCCGATGGTGCAGGCGCTGATCTTCGGTTATGCGGCAACCTACGACCTGAACCGCGTGCCCTACGCGCTGCTGGATGAGGATCACAGCGCCGCTTCGCGCGAGCTCGCGGCCGGTCTGGACGGCACCGGCGTCTTCGAGCGCGTCGCGGACCTCGCGCGCAGCACCGACATGGCGCGCAGCATCGACTCGGGCCAGGCGCTGCTGGTGCTGCACATTGGCCAGGACTTTCAGCGCCAGCTGCTCTCCGGGCGCAGCGCCGACGTGCAGGTCATCGCCGATGGACGCAACTCCAACACCGCCGGCACGGCCATGGGCTACGTCAGCGGCATCATCTCCCAATTCAATGCGCAGTGGCGCACCGAGCATGGCGAGCGCGCCAGCGCCATGCAGCTCATCGAGCGCGCCTGGTTCAATCCGAACCTGGAGACGCGCTGGTACATGATCCCCGGCATGATCGGTACCCTGACGCTCATTCAGACGATGATGCTCACGGTGATGTCGGTCGCGCGCGAGCGCGAGGAGGGCACGTTCGATCAGCTGCTCGTCACCCCATTCCGACCGCACGAGATCATGGTCGGCAAGGCGCTGCCCTCGATGATCGTCGGCCTGATTCAGGCCACCGGCGTGCTGGTCATCGGACAGCTGTGGTTTCGCATTCCGTTCGCCGGCTCCTATCTCGTCCTCTATGCCGGCCTGCTGCTGTTCCTGCTGGCCGCGGTCGGGATGGGCCTGCTGCTCTCGGCCATCGCGGCCACCATGCAGCAGGCCATGCTCTACTCGATGCTGTTCATCATGCCGTTCTCGCTGCTGTCGGGCTTCACCACCCCGCTGAGCGCGATGCCCGGCGCGCTGCAGGACTTCACGCTCATCAATCCGCTGCGCTTCGCGATCGACATCACACGTCGCGTGTATCTGGAAGGGGCGGGTTTTCGTTTGCTGCTGCCCGACCTGTGGCCGCTCGCGATCATCGCCGCCCTGACACTGGCGGCATCCTCCTGGGTGTTTCGCTACCGGCCGCAATGAGCAGCACTCGTCACAGACCTTGCGCGCTGCTGTGCGCCTGCCTGCTGGCTGCGCTGTTTGCCGGCTGTACCGTGGGGCCACGCTATGTGGCGCCGAAGCCCTCACTGCCGGCGCACTGGGCCGGCCCGCAGCCGGGTGGCGCGACGGCTGGCGCTGCGCCCGCGGCGCCGACGCCGGCGCCGGCGCAGGGCACCGCGTTGCCCGGTGAGGTGTTGCCGTCGCTCAGTCAGCTGCGCGAGCAGCCCGCGCAGCTCATGCGCTGGTGGAGGAGCTTTCACGACGCCACGCTCGATGCCCTGATGACGCAGGCGCTCAGGGCGAACCTCGATCTGCGCGTGGCGGTGGTGCGAACCGGCGAGGCAATGGTCCAACGCGATATCAATCTTGCCGGCCGCTGGCCGAGCCTCTCGGCCAACGCCTCATATGATTATGAACGCCTGAGTGAGTCCACGCCGCAAGGGGCGCTGATCGGCTCGGCTGGCAGGATCGCGATCCCCGGCGTGGGTCGGCTGGATATTCCCAATCCCTTCAATCAATACCAGCTCGGCCTCGCCGCCTCCTGGGAGCTGGATCTGTTCGGACGTCTGCGTCGCACCGCCGAGGCTTCCAATGCGACGCTGCAGGTGTCGCTGGAAGATCAGCATGCGGTGCAGGTGTCGCTGCTGGCGCAGGTGGCACAGAGCTATCTGCAGCTGCGTGGCGCGCAGGCACGCGAAGCCATCGCCCGGCAGGACCTCTCGAGCGCGCAGGACCTGCTGCAGCTGACGCGCCAGCGTTACGAGGCCGGGCTCGCGACCGAGCTGGATGTGCGCAACGCCGCTGCCCAGGCGAGTCAGACGCAGGCCACGCTGCCCCAGCTCGAGCTCGTTGCCACGCAGGCCATGCATCAGCTCGCGCTGTTGCTCGGCGCCGAGCCTGAATCGCTGCGCGCACAACTGCAGGGGCCGGCGACGATTCCCGCGGTCCCCTCCATCGTGCCCATCGGTCTGCCCGCCGAGCTGGCTCGGCGCCGTCCCGACATCCGTCAGGCCGAAGCGAGCCTGCACGCGGCCACGGCGCAGATCGGCGTGGCAGTGGCCGAGCTGTATCCGCGCCTGACGCTCTCGGCCAATGGCGGCTTTCAGTCCGAGACTCTCGGCAGCCTCCTGGGCTGGTCAAGCCTCTTCGGCAGCGTGGGCCCGGCGCTCGACATACCGCTGTTCGACCGCGGCCGCTGGAAGAGCGTGCGACTGTACGATCTGCGCGCGCGCGAGGCGGCGCTGCAGTACCAGTCGACCGTGCTGCAGGCACTGCGCGAGGCCGAAGACGCTGCGAGCGCCTACCGGGAGGACCAGCGCCAGCGGCAGTGGCTGACCGACACGGTCGCCCAGAACCGCGCTGCTCTCGCGTTGGCCCGGCAGCGCTACCAGAGTGGCCTCACCGACTTCATCGATGTGCTGGACGTGCAGCGCACGCTGCAGCAGAACGAACAGGGGCTCATCGTCAGCACCACGGCGGTGAGCCAGGACCTGGTAGGGCTGTACCGGGCGCTGGGTGGGGGATGGCAGACCACACCAGCCGCGGGGGGCTGAAGGCGCGGTGCATCCGCTGGCGCATCAAGGACCTACGGCGGGCTGTGAGCGCCGTCCGTTTCTTTGGGGGGCACGTGGGGGTACAATAGAAAGTCGCTGTACAACCCGTTAGCTCATTGAGCTGGCTGGATTTTTTCAGGTTCCATTCAGGAAACTCCATGCCGCAATCCCAGCCTCCGCAACTGGCAGGTACGCCGCTGTTCGGCTCCAACGCCCCGTATGTGGAGGACCTCTACGAACGTTTCTTACGGGATCCGCAGAGCGTCGATGCCACCTGGCGGGCATTCTTCGCCCAGCTGCCCGCCTCGGGTCGCCCGGAGCAGGCGCATGGACCCATCATCGCTGCGATCGCCTCGCGTACGCAGGCCCCCGCGGCGCGTCTAGGGGCGGCCGGCGCCACTGCCGGCACCACGGGGACTGCCAGCGAGAAGCAGGCCGCGGTCTCACGCCTGATGCAGATCTATGCCAACCGCGGACATCTGATTGCGCGCATCGATCCGCTGGGCCTGCTGCAGCGGCCGCGGCCGAGGGTGCTGTCCGCCGAGTACGCGGGGCTGACCGAGGCGGACATGGACAGCGAGTTCGTGACCGGGGCGCGCAACGCCTGGATCGGTCGGCGAGCCTCGCTGCGCGAGATCCTCTCGCGCCTGGAGCGCATCTATTGCGGTTCCATCGGCGCGGAGTTCGCGCACGTCTCCAACAGCGATGAGCGGCTGTGGCTGCAGGATGAGTTTCAGCTCGGTCGCATGCAGCAGAGCTTCTCGGCCGAGGAGCAGCGCGCCATGCTGGCCGAGCTCACCGCCGCCGAGGGGCTCGAGCGCTACCT
>DATJUN010000025.1:0-16234 GCA_035502275.1 Steroidobacteraceae bacterium | reverse complement strand
AGGCGCCCCCTGAACGGGTCGCCCTGGCCGCTCCTGTGGAGTGGAAACCGGCTCTGACCGGCTTCATGCCGGTCCAGGTCGCCTTCGATGACTGGGCGCGCCCCTGGGCCACACCCTGTCCCGCCCACGATTCGGGTGACTTCGCTGCCCTGGCCCGCACCGATGGCTTCGTCGAGCTGCCCCGCGGCCCCACCGAGCTGTCCAAGGGTCACGTTGCGCGGTTTTTTCGCTGGTAAGCCCCGACGCTGGTAGCCTTACGCAATGGAGCACAAGCCCGTCACACCCAAGGGCCCGAGCGGCAGCGGCGCACAGGTGCATGCGCTCACACAGCGCTCAAGGCTGCCCACCGATCGCCTGCATCGGCCGCTGCGGGACCTGCGTCTGTCGGTCACGGACCGCTGCAACTTCCGCTGCCCCTATTGCATGCCGCGCGAGCGCTATCACGAGCAGTACCGCTTCCTGCGCTCCGCGGAGCGTCTGTCCTTCGAGGAGATCGCACGTCTCACGCGCGTGTTTCTGCCCCTGGGGGTGGTGAAGCTGCGCATCACGGGCGGCGAGCCGCTGCTGCGCCCGGGACTGCCGGACCTGATCGGCGATCTGACCAGCCTGCCGGGCATCGAGGACGTGGCGCTCACGACCAACGGCGTGCTGCTTGCGCAGCAGGCCGCGGCGCTGCGTGCGGCTGGGCTGCAGCGCGTCACGGTGAGCCTGGACAGCCTGGATCCGACCATCTTTGCCACGATGGCGGGAGGCTTTGGGCGGCTCGAAGAAGTCCTGCAGGGTATCCAGTCCGCGCAGCACGCCGGGCTCAACCCGGTCAAAATCAATACGGTCGTGCAGCGCGGTGTCAACGACCAGTCGGTGCTGGACCTGGTCGAGCGCTTTCGCGGCACCGATGTCATCGTGCGTTTCATCGAGTACATGGACGTGGGCAACCGCAACGACTGGCAGCGCGAGCGCGTCGTACCCTCTCAGGAGCTGCTGGCACGCATCCACGCACGCTGGCCGCTGCGCCCTGTCGATGCCAACTACCGCGGCGAGGTGGCGCGCCGCTACGTCTTCGAAGACGGCGCCGGTGAGGTCGGCTTCATCTCCTCGGTGACACAGCCCTTTTGCGGGGACTGCTCGCGGGCGCGGCTGTCCTCCGACGGCAAGCTGCATACCTGCCTGTTTGCGACCCAGGGCGTGGACCTGCGTGCACCCATGCGCGCCGGCGCCAGTGATGCCGAGCTCACCGAGCTGGTACGGGCCGTCTGGGAGCGGCGCTTCGATCGCTACAGCGAGCTGCGCGACGAGCTGCGCGCGCGCGGGGTGCAGCACGCCGAGATGAACTATCTCGGGGGCTGATGCGATGGCCGTGTCCAAAACCTCCCGCCCCTCCCAGCGCCGTGCACGCCTGACGCACCTGGACGCGAACGAGCGCCCCACGATGGTGGACGTGGGCGGCAAGTCCGTTACGCACCGCATCGCCGAGGCGGAGGCGCGCGTGCGACTGCCACGCATCGTCGCCGATGCGCTCAAGGCGAGTGGCCATCGCACGCGCAAGGGTCCGGTGTTCGACACCGCCATTCTCGCGGGCGTCATGGCCGCCAAGCGCACCGCCGAGCTCATTCCCTTCTGCCATCCGCTGCCCCTGGAACACTGCGAGATCAGCATCGCCTTCGCTGCGGACAGCGGCGAGTCAAGCCGGGTGCTACAGATTCGCTGCCGTGTCGAGGTGCACCACAAGACCGGGGTGGAGATGGAGGCCCTTACCGGGGCCTCTGTCGCCGCGTTGACGGTCTACGACATGTGCAAGGCCCTGTCGCACGACATCCGCATCGAGCGGGTGCGCCTGCTCGCCAAGCGCGGCGGCAAGCGTACGGTCGGGCAGCTGGCGGACGCGGCATGAGTGCACCGAGTGCACCGCCGCTCTACGGCCTGGTGCTCGCCGGTGGCCACAGCCGCCGCATGCACCGTGACAAGGCGCTGCTGCAGTACGCCGGGCGCATGCAGCTGCAGCGCGCGCTCGAGCTGCTCGCCTCGCGCGTGCAAGCGAGCTTCGTTTCCGTGCGCGCCGACCAGCGTGCCGAGCCGACGCGTGCCGACCACGCACTCATCGTCGACCTCGCCCCTGGGCTGGGTCCGATCGGTGGTATCCAGGCGGCGCTGCATGCGCAGCCGCAGTGTGCCTGGCTGGTGCTGGCCTGCGACCTGCCCTTCCTCACCGCAGCGACTCTGGATCATCTGCTCGAGCGACGCGATCCGCGGCGCCTGGCGACCGCCTATCGCAGCAGCCACGATGGGTTGCCCGAGCCGCTGTGCGCCGTCTTCGAGCCGGCGTGCCGTGAGCCGATCGATCAGTGGATCGCTGCGGGCAAGCGCTGCCCGCGCCAATGGCTCGCAGCGAGCGATGCGCTGCTGCTCGAGCCGCTGGAAGCGCAGGCCCTGGAGAACATCAACACGCCCGAACAGTACGCCAGCGCCCTCGGGCAGCTGCAGACCGGCACGACCCGTCGGCTGCGGGTGCGCTACTTTGCGCTGCTGCGCGAGCAGGCCGGGCGTGCCGACGAGGAGCTCGCGAGCGCGGCGCGCACCCCGCTGGAGCTTTACGAGGAGCTGCGCGCGCGCCGCGGACTGGGCCTTGCGCCCGAAGCTCTGCGCGTGGCCATCAACGATGAGTTCGGCGACTGGCGCACCCACCTGTGCGAAGGCGATACCGTCGCCTTCCTGCCACCGGTTGCCGGTGGCTAGGCGTCGCTTGAGGAGCAGCCGCGATGGAAGAGCCACTCTTTTCCCTGCATGACACGGCGCTCGAGCCGCAGCGGCTGCGGGAGCGCTTGCAGCAGCACGCCTGCGGCGGCTTCGTCAGCTTCGAGGGCTGGGTGCGCGACCACAACGAGGGTCGGCGCGTGCTGCGTCTGGAGTACGAGGCATTCGCGCCCCTCGCCCTGCGCGAGGGGGCTCGCATCCTGAATGAGGCCCGCGAGCGCTTCGGCGTGCAGCATGTGCACTGCGCACATCGCGTCGGTGCGCTCGCCATCGGCGACATCGCCGTCTGGGTCGGTGTCAGTGCGACGCATCGGGGCGAGTGCTTCGAGGCCTGCCGATACATCATCGATGAGGTCAAGCACCGTGTGCCGATCTGGAAGAAGGAGCACTACGAGAGCGGCGATTCGGGCTGGGTGAACTGCGAGCACTGCGCCGTGGCCGCGCAGCGGCGCGAGCCCAAAACCGAGGCCGAGAGCGAGACCGAGACCTCAGACGCGCACGAGCACGCCCAGTCGCACTCGCACTCGCACGCCTAGTCAGCAGGTCCCCGGCGCGAGGGGGGCGACTTCGTTTCTGAGGAAAGATTCTCGCCGGATTCTTTCTGCAGCAAGCAAAACCGCTCCTTCCCGCCAGCCGACTAGCCGCAAAGGCCTCCCACACGGGCCCTCCCACACAGGCCCCCTGCCGCCTGGGCAGCCGGCCCCGGCCTGCGGCCTAGGGTCGCACCTGGCCGCTGCCGTGCACGACGTATTTGTAGCTGGTGAGCTGCTCGACTCCGACCGGACCGCGGGCGTGAAAGCGGTCGGTGGAGATGCCGATTTCCGCCCCCATGCCGAACTCACCGCCATCGGCGAACTGGGTCGAGGCGTTATGCAGCACGATGGCACTGTCGACGCGCGTCAGAAAGCGCTGCGCCGTCTCGGCGCGCCCGGTGATGATGGCTTCGGTGTGCGAGGAGCCATAGCGGCCGATGTGCTCGATCGCCGCATCCACCCCGTCCACGACGCGCACGGCGATGATCGCGTCCAGATATTCGGTGGACCAGTCGGCCTCGCTGGCAGGCTTCACGCGCGCATCGACCGCCTGCACGCTCTGATCGCCGCGCACCTCGCATCCCGCGCCGAGCAGATCCTGCACCAGCGCCGCCAGATAGCCTTCCGGGGCTGCGCTGTCGACCAGCAGCGTCTCGGCCGCTCCGCAGACGCCCGTGCGACGCATCTTGGCGTTGAGGGTAACCTTGCGGGCCATGGCGAGATCGGCATCGCGATCCACGTAGACGTGACAGTTGCCCTCGAGATGGCCGATGACCGGTACGCGCGCCTCGCGCTGCACGCGCGCCACGAGGCTCTTGCCACCGCGGGGTACCAGCACATCCAGATAGTCCTGCATCGCCGAGAGCATCTGCCCGACCGCGGCGCGGTCACTGGTAGGGACCAGCTGGATCGCGGCCTCGGGCAGTGCCGCCGCCCGCAGCCCCTGCACCAGGCAGGCATGAATCACCGAACTGCCGCGAAGACTCTCCGAGCCCCCGCGCAGGATCGCTGCATTACCGGACTTCAGGCACAGCGCCCCGGCATCGGCGGTCACGTTCGGACGACTCTCGTAGATGATGCCAATGACCCCCAGCGGCACACTCACGCGCTCGATGACGAGGCCGTTGGGCCGCGTCCAGCGAGCCAGCACCCTGCCGACCGGATCGGGCAGCGCAGCGACCTGCTCGAGCCCGACGGCCATGGCCTCGACGCGCTTCTGATCGAGCGCCAGGCGGTCGAGCATCGCGGCACCCAGCGCACGCTCCTGGGCCTCGCGCATGTCCTCGGCGTTGGCGGCAAGAATCGCCGCACTCGCCCCTCGCAGCGCCGCTGCTGCAGCGGTGAGCGCCTTGTTCTTCGCCTCGCTGCCGGCGAGGGCGAGCTCGGCGCTGGCTGCCACCGCCGCGCGTCCCAGGCGCTGCATGAGCTCGACGATGCTCGCCGGGACGGCATCCTGGCCTGTCGCGCCAGTCGCCGCGCCAGTCGCCGCGCCCGTTGCCGCACCCGATGCCGTAGCTGTGCTCATGAAATCACCTCGGGCTCATGCGCGTGCCGCAGGATCACCAGATCGTCGCGATGGATGAGCTCATCGGGCCCCCGGTAGCCGAGCAGCACCTCGATCTCGCTGCTCTGCCGCCCGATGATACGGGCAGCGTCGGCATCGGAATAGGCGCTGATGCCGCGTGCCACTTCCGCACCGTCCGCACTGAGGACACTGACGGTATCGCCTCCTTCGAAACGGCCCAGCGTGGCGGTGACTCCGGCGGGCAGCAGGCTCTTACCCGAGCGCAGCGCCTTGAGCGCCCCGGCGTCGATGTGCACGGCGCCCGCCGGACGCAGCGTGCCCGCAATCCATTGTTTGCGGGCCGCAACCGGCGTGGCGCTCGGAATGAACCAGGTGCAGCGAGCGCCATTCTCGATGCGTCGGATGGGATGGCGCGGATGACCCGAGGCGATGCACAGATGGCAGCCCGCATTCAGCGCGATGCGCGCGGCGGCGAGTTTCGTGACCATGCCACCCGAGCCCACCGCCGAGGCCGAGCGGCCCCCCATTGCCTCGATCTCGGGGGTCAGATGCGTGACACGCTCGATGAACTGCGCCTGTGGATTGCGATTGGGGTCGGCCGTGTACAGTCCGTCCACGTCCGATAGCAGGATCAGGCAATCGGCGCCCGCCATCTGCGCCACGCGCGCCGCGAGCCGATCGTTGTCACCATAGCGCAGCTCCGCGGTGGCAACCGTGTCATTCTCGTTGATGACGGCCAGTGCCTCGAGCCGCAGCAATGCCTCGAGCGTGGCGCGTGCATTGAGATAGCGCGGGCGCTGCTCGGTGTCCTCGAGCGTCAGCAGCATCTGCGCGACGGTGACGCCCGCATCCTCGAGCAGCTCCTTGTATGCGTGCGCAAGACGAATCTGCCCGACCGCCGCGGCGGCCTGACTCTCCCCGAGGCGCAGCGCCCCAAGCGGCAGACCGAGATGGCGGCGCCCGAGCGCCACGGCGCCCGAGGAAACCAGGATCAGCTGCTGTCCGCGCCGGCGCAGCCGCAACAGGTCGGCCACGAGGCTCTTGAGCCAGGCCCGGTTGAGGCGGCCGGTGCGCCCATCAACCAGCAGTGCCGAGCCGACCTTGACGACGACCCGATGCGCTGCCGACAGGGGGCTCGGCCCCCGCGCTGCTGTTTCCTCGCTCACGTGACCTCGCAGTACAAGCGGCGCTATTGTAGGTCAACTGCGACGCAGCGATTGCCTGCCGGCGGCGCGGGCCCTAATATCCCCGCGTCCGTGCGTCTCACACACCGGTCCGAGGATCCAATCCCGTGGCGAGAGAATACGAGCCCGTCGTCGGGCAGTGGTACGAGAATGTCGATGAGAGCGATAGTTTTCGCGTGCTCTCGATCGATGAGGATGCCGAGCTGATCGAGATCGAATATCTCGATGGCGACATCGAGGAGATCGACCTGGAGACCTGGCGCGAGCTCGACCTTGACAAGATCGAGGAGCCGGAAGGCTGGGCCGCCAGTCGCGAAGAAGAGGAAGAAGACGACGACGAAGATCTCGACGAGGATTGGGACGAGGATGAGGACGAAGACGAGGACGATGAGGACGACGACGAGGACGACGAAGACGAAGATTGGGATGAGGAAGCCGGGGAAAGCGATCGTTACTGAGTGCGACGGCTAAAGCGCAGGTTTCCGCTGGCATGGATGCATCAGCATGAAGCGAATCGTGCTGTTCCTGCTGACCAATGTGGCGATCCTGGCGATGCTCACGCTGCTGGTGCGCCTCACGGGCATCGACGCCTGGCTCGGCGCGCGCGGCATGAGCCTTGCGAGCCTGCTGGTGATGGCAGCAATCTTCGGTTTCGCCGGTTCGATGCTGTCGCTGGCGATGTCCAAGTGGATGGCCATACGCAGCCTCGGCGTGCAGCGTATCGAGCAGCCCGGCTCCGCCGGCGAGCAGTGGCTGCTGCAGACGATCCAGGGTCTCGCGCAGCGTGTCGGGGTGGGCCAGCCGGAGGTGGGAATCTTTCCGGCTGCGCAGCCGAACGCATTTGCGACCGGCGCCAGCCGCAACCACGCGCTGGTGGCCGTCAGCAGCGGGTTGCTCTCGGCGATGAACCGCGATGAGATCGAAGCGGTGCTGGGACACGAGATGAGCCATGTGGCCAACGGAGACATGGTGACGCTGGCGCTGATCCAGGGTGTGCTCAACACCTTCGTCGTGCTGCTGTCATGGATCGTGGGCAACATCGTTGACCGCTCGCTCTCGCGCGACAATGAGGGCCGCGGCGGTCTCGGTTACATGGCCACGGTATGGATCACGCAGATCCTGCTCGGCCTGCTCGCGACGATCATTGTCATGTGGTTTTCGCGCCGGCGTGAATTTCGCGCCGACGCCGGAGGCGCGCACCTTGCGGGCCGTGAGCGCATGATCGCCGCGCTCGAGCGGCTGCGCAGCTGCCCTGCCGAGCCGCTGCCGGCGCACATGGATGCCTTCGGCATCGCCGGCGGCGAGAGCGGCTGGCTGGCGCGGCTGTTCATGAGCCACCCGCCGCTCGAGGAGCGCATCGCGGCGCTGCGGGTGCCGGCCTGAGGCTGCCGGTCCGGCCATCGGTCCACTGGGTCAGACATCAGTTACGGAAGATATGGCAATGTTTTCCAGCGATCCGCCCGCCCAAGTCGGTTACAATTTGCCGATGAGCGTATCAGCTCCCCCCGAGCTCTCCAGCGACCAGGCCGCACGGCCCCGTCGCGGCCTGTTTCGTACCGCCGCCGGGACGCTTTTGCGCTGGTTCGACACCAGCTGCACGTACGTGCAGGCCGCACGCGATACCCTGCCCGATCGCATCGATTGGGCGCGCATCCTGCCCTTCGTGCTCATGCACGTGGCCTGCCTCGCGGCCATCTGGGTCGGCATAAGCCCGATCGCCGTCATCGTGGCGGTGGTCGCCTATCTGGTGCGCATGTTCGCCATTACCGGTTTCTATCACCGCTACTTCTCGCACCGATCGTTCAAGACCTCGCGCGTCGGACAGTTCGTGTTCGGCCTGCTGGGCGCCTCGGCGGTGCAGCGCGGCCCGGTCTGGTGGGCGGCCCACCATCGCTTCCATCATGCGAACTCGGATCGCGAGGCCGATCCGCATTCGCCCGTGCAGCACGGCTTCTGGCGCGCGCACATGGGCTGGTTCCTGTCGATCAAGGGCTTTGCCCCGGATCTGCGCTTCGTGCGCGATCTGCTGAAATTCCCCGAGCTGCGCTGGCTGGATCGCTTCGACATCCTGGTGCCGCTGCTGCTGGGGGTGGGCATGTTCCTGCTCGGGCTGCTGCTCTCGCATGTCGCCCCGCATCTGCATACCAGCGGGCTGCAGATGCTGGTCTGGGGCTTCTTCATCTCCACGGTGCTGTGCTGGCATGCGACCTACACGATCAACTCGCTCTCGCACCTGTTTGGACGCCAGCGCTACCGCACCGGCGACACCAGCCGCAATAACTGGTTCCTCGCCATCCTCACGCTCGGCGAGGGATGGCACAACAACCATCACTACTATCCGAACTCGGTACGCCAGGGTTTCTTCTGGTGGGAGTACGACCTGACGTACTACCTGCTGAAGCTCATGTCCTGGCTGGGCCTGATCTGGGACCTCAAACCCGTGCCGCTTGCCGTGCGTGACAATCCGCAGCGGCGCATGCGCTGAAGTCCCGCACCACCCATCGCCCTCCCGTCCCCTCGCCCGCCCCGCTGCGCGCGCCGTGAAACCCACCATCGTCCCTGCTGCCGGACCTTCCGAGTCCGCTCCTGACCTCGACAGTCCTGAAGCGCGCCGCGGCGCGCGCGGCGGCCTTGCGGCCCGTCTGGGACGCGCGGGGCTGCTGCGGGCCCTGGCGCGGCTGCAACACGGCCAGATCCGCCTGATCGATGCGGACACGGAACGACGCTTCGGCCAGATCACTGAACGCTGTGCGCTGTCGGTAACGCTCCGCGTGCTGGATGTGCGCTTCTATGCCAAGGCCGCCTTCGGCGGCAGCGTTGGCGCCGGGGAGGCCTATATCCAGGGCTACTGGAGCTGTGATGATCTGACCGCCCTCATTCGGATCATGGTGGTCAATCGCAGCGCGCTGAAGGACATGGAGCGCGGCTGGGCGCGCCTGTCGCGCCCGTTTCGCCGCGCCGGGCACTGGCTGCGGCATAACTCGCGCGAGGGTAGCGCACGCAACATCGCCGCCCACTACGATATCGGCAACGAGTTCTACCGCCTGATGCTCGATGACACCATGGCCTACTCGTGCGGTATCTTCCAGCGCGATGAGGCGACGCTCGAGCAGGCCTCGCGCGCCAAGTTCGACGCAGCATGCTCGAAGCTCGCGCTCGGACCATCCGATCACCTGCTCGAGATCGGCACCGGCTGGGGCGGTCTTGCCCTGCATGCCGCGCAGTACTACGGCTGCCGCGTGACGACGACCACCATCTCACGCGCTCAGCACGACTACGCCCGCGAGCGCATCGAGGCCGCCGGGCTGAGCGATCGCATCACGCTGCTGCTCAAGGACTATCGCGAGCTCTCCGGCTGCTACGACAAGCTGGTGTCGATCGAGATGGTCGAGGCCGTCGGCGCGCGCTACCTGCCGACCTTTTTCGCCCGCTGCAGTGAACTGCTGGCACCGCACGGAGCCATGCTGCTGCAGGCCATCACCATTCGCGATCAGCTCTACGCCGAGGCGCTGGCGAGTGTCGACTACATCCAGCAATTCATCTTTCCGGGCAGCTTCATCCCGTCGGTCAGCGCCCTGCTCGATGCGGCGCGCGATGCAACGGACCTGAAGCTGTTTCATCTCGAGGACATCGGCCCGCACTATGCGCGGACGCTGGCGCTGTGGCGGCGCAACTTCTTCGATCACCTCGACGAGGTGCGCCGTCTCGGCTATCCACAGAGTTTCGTGCGGCTGTGGGAGTTCTATCTCTGCTACTGCGAGGGCGGCTTCGCCGAGCGCCAGCTCGGCGATGTGCAGTTGCTGCTGACCAAGCCTGCCTGTCGGCGCGCCCCGATCGCGACGCTGAGCTCCACGGGGTGAACGATCCAGCGCGCGAGAGCGCACTGCGCAGCGAGCTCGCCTCGCTGCTCGGGGGGGATGGCGTGCTGGCCGATCCCGACGTCACCGCCCCGCTGCTGGTCGACCATCACGGCCGCTACCACGGACGTGCCCTGAGCGTCGTACAGCCGCAGAACCTGGAGCAGGTCGCAGCGCTGGTGCGCTGGTGCAACGAGCGGCGCATCGCTCTGGTGCCCCAGGGGGGCAATACCGGCTACTGTGGCGCGGCGACTCCCGACGCTTCCGGCCGGCAGGTGCTGCTGCTGCTGCGGCGGATGAACCGCATCCGCGCGCTCGATGCCGTGAATTTCTCGATGATCGCCGAGGCTGGCTGCGTGCTCGAGCGTGTGCAACGCGCCGCCGCGGCCGCGGATCGCTATTTCCCGCTCAGTCTGGGCGCCGAGGGCAGCTGCCAGCTGGGTGGCAATCTCGGCACCAACGCCGGCGGTCTGAATGTGGTGCGCTATGGCATGACGCGCGAGCTGGTGCTCGGCATCGAAGCCGTGCTCGGTGATGGCAGCGTGCTGCACGGACTGAAGGCGCTGCGCAAGGACAACACCGGCTATGACCTGAAGTCGCTGCTGATCGGCTCTGAGGGCACCCTCGGTGTCATCACGGCAGCTTCCCTGAAGCTCTGGCCGCATCCGCGCAGCAGCGCCACGGCGTTCATCGGCATCCGCGAGCCGGCGGATGCGATCGCCCTGCTCGGCCACCTGCGTGCCACGGGCGGTGAGCGGCTCAGCTCCTTCGAGCTGCTGCCGCGCGTCGCCGTCGAGCTGGCCGCGCGCCACATTGCGGACGTCACCGATCCGCTGCCCGCGCCCCATCCCTGGTACGTGCTCTGCGAGCTCTCCTCGGCCGCCGATGAGCCGCTCACCGAGCTGCTGCAGCAGGTGCTCTCCGAGGCTGCGGATCGATCGCTGCTCGCCGATGCGGTGATGGCCACCAGTGAGCGCGTGCGCTCGCAATTTTGGCGGCTGCGCGAGAACGTTCCGGAAGCGCAGCGGCTGGACGGCGCGAGCATCAAGCACGACATCAGCGTACCGGTGGCATCGCTGGCAGAGTTCATCGCTGAGGCTGGCGCCTGGGTGTCGGCCAACGTGCCCGAGGCGCAGCTGTTCTGCTACGGACACGCGGGGGATGGCAATCTGCACTTCAACCTGCACCGCCCCGGCAATTCAGCCGAACGCAGCGCATTCCTGGCGCGCGAGCCGCAGATCCACCGGGCCGTGCATGACCTGGTGGCGCGTTATCACGGCAGCATCAGCGCCGAGCATGGCATCGGTCAGTTCAAACGCGAGGAGCTGGCACGTTACGCGGATCCTGCGGCGCTCGCGGCCATGCGCGCCATCAAACGCGCTCTGGATCCCAACGGCATCATGAATCCGGGCAAGGTGCTCTAGGCCGCCTGGCCTGCCTGATCTGTCTGGCCTGCCTCTAGCCTGCCACGCGCATCAGCCCTTCCTGTGCCGTGCTGGCCAGCAGCTGCCCGGCGCGCGAAAAAATGCTGCCGCGGGCAAAGCCGCGCGCGCCCGAGGCGCTTGGGCTGTCGGTGGCGTAGAGAAACCACTCGTCCACGCGCACCGGCCAGTGAAACCACATCGCATGATCGATGCTCGCCATGAAGCGCCGGCCGCTGAGAAAGGCCGCCGTGTGCGGCAGCGTCGCGGTGCGCAGCAGGTGAAAATCCGAGGCGTAGGCGAGCAGACACCGATGCAGGGCATCGTCATCGGGCAGTCGGTCCACCGCGCGCACCCAGACGCGCTGCAGCAGCCGGGAGTAGTCGGCAGGCTCGTTCGCCTCCGGCGGCAACGGCGGGATCAGCCGGAATTCGAACGGCCGCTCGCTGCGGTAGTACTCCCGCAGCTTCTCGGGCATCACGGTCAGTTCGGCGCGGCTCGGCAACGCGCCGTCGGTGAGCGCCTCGGGCGGCGGGACCTCGGGCATCGGCAGCTGATGCGTCAGCCCTTCCTGCGGCAGCTGGAACGAGGCAGCCATGTGGAAGATCTGCTCGCCGTGCTGAATTGCGGTCACGCGGCGATTGGAGAAACTGTGCCCATCGCGGCTGCGATCCACGAAGTAGACGATCGGTGCATCGAAGTCGCCGCGCTTGAGAAAGTAGGCATGCAGCGAGTGTGCCGCATGCGGGCCCGGCACCGTCGCATAGGCGGCGCGCAGCGCCTGGCCAAGCACCTGCCCGCCGAACACCTGCGGGGCGCCGATGTCGCGACTCGCTCCGCGGAACAGGTCACGCTCCAGGCGCTCGAGCTCGAGCAGGCGCAGCAGCTCGGCGAGCCGCGCGTCCATCAGGCGGTGGCCACACCCAGGCGTTTCTGCATGGCGGGACTGGTGGTGGTGTACTGCAGGAACTGCTTCTTGGCCGGATAGAGATGATGCTGGATCGCGAAGGCCGCCAGCGCCGCTTCGTGAAAGCCCGACAGGATCAGTTTCTTCTTACCAGGATAGGTATTGATATCACCGATCGCGAAGACGCCGGGAATGTTGGACTGAAACTTCTCGGTATCGACCTTGATGGCCTTGCCGTGCAGGTCGAAACCCCACTCGCCGATCGGGCCGAGCTTGGGTGCCAGCCCGAAGAACACCAGCAGATGTTCGGCATCGAGCAGCTGTACATCCCCGCTCGCCGCCTTCACATGCACACCGCGCAGCCTGCCATCCTCGTGATGCAGCCCCTGGGCAAGCCCCTCGATGAAGCGCAGCTTCCCGCCCTCGACCAGCTCGCGCACCTTCGCCGCGGAGGCGGGGGCGCCGCGAAACTCGGGTCGGCGATGCACCAGCGCGATGCTCGCGGCCTTGGGTGCCAGATCCAGCGTCCAGTCCAGCGCCGAGTCCCCGCCGCCGAAGATCACCAGGCGCCGGCCGTGAAAGTCCGCTGCGTTCTTCACGCTGTAGTGGATCTGCTTACCCTCGTAGACGGCGGCATGCTCCACACTCAGATGGCGCGGCTGGAAGGAGCCCACGCCCGCGGCGACCACGATGGCGCCGGCATCGAATACGGTGCCGGCGTTGGTCACGAGTGTGAAGCGTCCGTCGTCGCGGCGCGTGAGGTGCATCGCCTCCTCGCCCAGGTGGAATTCGGCGCCGAAGGGCTTGATCTGCTGCATCAGCCGCTCGACCAGCTCGGCCGCCCCGCACACCGGCAGGGCCGGAATGTCGTAGATGGGCTTGTCCGGATAGAGCTCGGTGCACTGCCCGCCCGGCTGCGACAGCGTATCGAGTATGTGCGCCTTGATGCCCAGCAGGCCGAGCTCGAACACCTGAAACAGTCCGGCGGGACCGGCGCCGATGACCACGACTTCGGTCTGGATGGGGGCGGCGTGGGAGACGGCTGCGGCCGCACTCAGGGAATTTGCGGAATCATTCAATGGGATATGCTCGCGTGGCCGTTACGGTTCTGGAAGGCGCGCGATTCTAGCGATGCGACTCCCCACGGAGCAAGAAAGGCAGGGGTTTGAGCTTATGTGGTTGGCTTATATTGGCCGGGGACGCAAGGCTCCTGCCGTCCAGCCGCATTGCCGTGTGCCCCCGCTGCCGTGTGCCCCCGCTGCCGGTACGGCAACCGTCGCCCAGGCAGGCGGCGGCGGCTAAGGAGGCTCTGGGCTCAGGCGCGACCGGCGTTCGAGTCGGTCGGAGCGTGAAAATACTCGCTCTCGGCGGCAAGCTGGTCGATCAGGCGCTTGAGCTCGGTCAGGCGCGCGTCGGCCGTGCTGATTGGCGCGCAGTCCTCGCAGCGCTCGTCGCCACAGGGCTGGCGGGAATAGAGCCAATACTGCACGGCCCCCGCCAGCAGGCCGTCGGCGATGTCCCACAGATCGGCTTCCTTGTCCTTGCCAGCCAGACGATTGCCGAGATCCACGGCCTTGGCGAACGCGGAATCGAAGGTGTCGGCGGCTTCTTCCATGCTGGGTCCACTCATGCGGCCGATCAATTGTAGCGCGTTCCCGCCGGGCTGGCTGCTGCGCCCCGGCCGGCGCGGGACTAGCTGTAGCCGCGGGCTTGGAGGGCGAAAAGATGGGCATAATGTCCGCCGTCGGCCAGCAGCTGCGCGTGCGTGCCCTGCTCGATGATGCGCCCCTGATCCAGCACGACGATCTGATCGGCCATGCGCACCGTGGAGAAGCGGTGTGAGATCAGAATCGTGATGCGTCCGCGGGCCAGGGCACGGAAATGCTCGAAGATCTCGGCTTCTGCGCGCGCGTCCATCGCCGCGGTGGGCTCATCGAGCACCAGCACGTCGGCCTCACTGCGCATGAACGCGCGCGAGAGGGCGATCTTCTGCCACTGCCCGCCCGAGAGCTCCTGCCCATCCTTGAACCATTTGCCGAGCTGCGTGCGATAGCGCAGGGGCAGGCGCTCGATGAAGGCTGCGGCCTGTCCCAGATCGGCGGCGTCGTGCCAGCGGCCCTCCTCCTCGAAATAGCGCTCATCGCCCGCGCCGATGTTCTCCCCGACCAGCATCTGATAGCGCGTGAAGTCCTGGAAAATCACCCCGATGCGCGCGCGCAATGCTTCCTCCTGCCAATCCGGCAGCGGCAGGCCATCGAGCAGAATGCGCCCGCTGTCGGGGCGATACAGGCGTGTGAGCAGCTTGATCAGTGTGGTCTTGCCCGAGCCGTTCTCTCCCACCAGCGCAAGGCTCGCACCGGTGGGAAGATGCAGGCTGATGTCGCGCAGCGCCGGCTCGCGGGCCCCGGGGTAGGTGAAGCTCACATGCTCGAAGCGAATGCCATCGCCGGGAGCGGGTCCCACCTGCGCACTGCCCTGCGGCGGCTCCACGGGCGTCTCCAGGTACTCATAGAGCGTCGATAAATATAGATTGTCCTCGTACATGCCGCCGATGGCGGAGAGCATTGCGGTCACGGCTGCCTGTCCCTGACGCAGGACCATCAGGTACATGGTCATGAGGCCCAGCGTGATTGCCCCGCGCACGGTGGCCAACGCCACCCAGCCATAGGCGCCATAGAGCGTCGCGGTCGCCACCAGTCCGAGCGCGAATCCCCAGCTGTCCCGTCGGATCGACAGCGCACGATCCTCGCGATACAGCCGCGTAAAGATGTCCCGATAGCGCTGCAGCAGCCGGGCCCCGAGGCCATAGAGCTTGACCTCCTTGGCGTGATCCTCGCGCGCCAGCACGGTCTCCAGATACATCTGCATGCGTGTTTCGGGTGAGCGCCAGCGAAACAGCCGGAAGGCATCGCCGGAGAATTTGGTCTCGGCCAGGAACGCCGGCAGGCCCGCCAGCAGCAGTACCCCCAGCGCCCAGGGCGAGAATCGCACCAGCAGCGCCGCGTAGGTCAACAGCGAGATCGCATTCTGCGCCAGCCCAAAGGTGCGCATGACGAGGCTCAGCGGGCGACTGGAGGCCTCGCGGCGCGTCTGTGTCAGCCGATCGTAGAACTCCGAGTCCTCGAAGTGACGCAACTCGAGCGTCAGGGCCTTCTCCAGGATCATGACGTTGACGCGCTGGCCGAGCTGCGCACGCAGCAGTGCCTGGCAGAGCGACAGCCCGCGCTGTGCTCCTGCCAGCGCTGCCACCAGTGCCCCCTCGAGCATCACCAGCATCAGCACACGCGCAGCGCCCTGCCCGGCTGCCGCATGCGCGGCCACGACGGCATCCACGATGCGGCGGGTCACGGTGGCGACACCACCGGGCAGCAGGCCGGCCACGATGGTGAGCACCGACAAGGCCAGCAGCAGCGCGCGATTGGTCTCCCAGACCAGGCGGATCGCTCGCAGGCTGTAGCCGAAAACCCCGCCCATGCCGCGCAGCACGTCACCCTGGGCGGGAGCGGCTGGTCGTCCCGCGTGCGCGCTAACGCGCCGCAACGCGACGCCCGATGTAGGTACGGTATTGATGCGCTTGAGAATAGGGCTCCGCCGCCTGGAATCAAGGCCCGGCGAGCGCGACCGCGCACAGGCTCCGAGGCGCGCTTAGACCCGGGGGGCGAGTTCTGGTACCCTCGCGGCCCTTTTATGCAGCGACCCATCCGCAACATCGCCATCATTGCCCACGTCGATCACGGCAAGACGACGCTGGTGGATTGCCTGCTCAAGCAGTCGGGCACGTTCGCCGCGCATGAGAAAGTCGGCGAGCGCGTCATGGACTCCAATGCCATCGAGCGCGAGCGCGGCATCACCATCCTCGCCAAGAACTGCGCCATCGACTACGCCGGTACGCGCATCAACATCGTCGACACGCCGGGCCATGCGGACTTCGGCGGCGAGGTCGAGCGGGTGCTCTCGATGGTGGATGGGGTGCTGCTGCTGGTGGATGCGGTCGAAGGGCCCATGCCGCAGACGCGCTTCGTGACGCGCAAGGCGCTGGCACTGGGACTGAAGGCC
>DATJUN010000024.1:0-13179 GCA_035502275.1 Steroidobacteraceae bacterium | reverse complement strand
CTCACGCATGCACCTGAGGAGAATGCTCTGCTGCTTGAATTCACGCACAGCCTCATATCAGTGCTGCCGGCGCTGCTCACGCGAGTGCGAGCGCTGTTCGACCTGAATGCCCGCCCCGACCTGATCAGCTCTCATCTCGGCCTCGACGCCCGGCTGGCGCCGCTGCTGCGACGAACGCCAGGTCTGCGGGTGCCGGGCGCATTCAATGGTTTCGAGCTCGGCGTGCGAGCGATCATCGGCCAGCAGGTCAGCGTGAAGTGGGCCAGCACCATCGGCGGGCGCATGGCCGGGCAGTTCGGCGATGGCATTGTCACCCCACATGCGGAACTCAGCCGCCTGTCGCCAACCCCGGCGCGACTGGCGCGCGCCAGCGTCGCGGAACTCGCCAGCCTGGGCATGGTGCGCACCCGCGGCGAGAGCATCATCGCGCTGGCGCGCGCGCATGAGGCGAACGAGTTGGCGCTCGAGACCGGCGTTTCGCATCCGGGCCAGGTGATGCAGCGGCTGCTGCAGATTCCCGGCATCGGCCCGTGGACGGCACACTACATCGCAATGCGTGCCCTGGCATGGCCCGATGCCTTTCCGAAGGAAGACATCGTGGTGCGTCAGCAGCTGGGCAATCTGACTGCCTCCGAGGCGGAGCGGCGATCGCAGGGCTGGCGACCGTGGCGCAGTTACGCCGTACTGCTGCTCTGGCAGAGCGCCGCGTCGCTCACGGCGGATGCGAGGAGTTTGCGAACGAGCTCGAGGCGCTCTTCGAGCGCACTCAGCGCAATACCGCCCCCGCTCTGACGGTCGTCGACCTCGCAGCCGTCATCGACGGCCGCTCGCCCGACCTGCTCGACCATTGTTCGCCTCCATGACCCACACTTGCTCCTGTGGATTGCCGTCCGCCGGCGTAGCTTTCACCATGCAGGGCATTATGTCGTCATGCTGACGGTCCATCTGGTACGAATACGTGGTCGTTGGTATTTGATGCGTTGGAACCGCGTCTCTTGCCGCCTGAAGCCCGAATGCGCACACGATGAAGAACAGGAAAATGATGGCAGCTACCGCCAAAATGCAAAGGATCAGGCTCATATCGAATCCCCGGCGGCCAGCGCCTTTTCCTGATTTCCAGATGCCGAAGCGGCAATCGCTTCAATCTGTAGTCTGCCTTGCGTCCCAGAGGCGTTGAAGGTCGGCGTAAAACGCCTCGGGATCCGTCCGAATTTGGCGGTCGATGTACTCCGACCGATCGTCAGCAAACACCCGATCGCTCCCGCTCTCGATACCGGCGAGCGTGCGGTCCACCACCGCTCGCGGGTCTACCTTAGGGCGATTGGCGCCCGCGGCCATGTCCGTATCGATGTAGCCGGCGTAGACACCCACAACCTGGGTCGCCTGAGATCGCAGTTGGATGCGAATCGCGTCCGTCAGCACCTCTTCTGCCGCCTTCGAGGCGCAATAGGTGGCCATGAAGGGATTGGCGAACCAGCTCGCGACCGACAGCACATTCGCTATTGCGCCACCACCGTTTCGCGCGAGCACGGGCATCAATGCCTGGACCAATGCCAGCGGGCCGAAGAAATTCGTGGCCATCTCCTCGTGCGCGGCGGCCTGGCTGTTGGGGCCAAGCATCGGCGAGTTCCGCAGTACTCCGGCGTTATTGATCAGGAGCGTGACGTCCTGACAGTCCCGCGCAACGCAGCCAACGTCGGTGAACACGCTCACGTCCAGTTTGAGGGGTATGACGCCGGCGCTAGAAACTTTGGAAGGATCCCGGGCCGCGGCGTACACCTTTTTGGCGCCCCGTTGCAGCAAGCCTTCGCAGAAGGCGCGGCCCAATCCGCGGTTGCTGCCGGTTACCAATGCGACGCAGCCATGAATGCTCAGCACGAGGAGGCCCTTAGGAACGGCACCGCTGCGACATCTTAGCTCAGTCACAACGCCCGAAATGCCCGGGGGATGTGGGATCAGCGCTGCTCGAGCGAATCATTACCGAGGCGCGAGCGCGCGGCATGACCCGACTGAAAGAATCCCCGGAAAGATTTGCCGGCGTGAAGCTGCTGCGCAGGTTTTCCCTCGGTCACTGAGGGACATCGGGACATCGGTTGTTCGACGTGTTTGCTATTGCCGGCGTGGCGTAAGGTATTGTTTTAACTGGCGGAGAGAGAGGGATTCGAACCCTCGAAGGGCTTTTGACCCTTACACCCTTAGCAGGGGTGCGCCTTCGACCACTCGGCCATCTCTCCGCGCACGCCACGGCCGAGCCGTCTGGCGGCGCCATGATACTGAACGGGGATGACCGGGGCAAAACAAACATCGCCGCGCCGGGGGGCGGCGCGCTACGGCCGTGGCCGTCACGGGCCTCGCAGCAGGCTCAGTTGGCTTCGCTGATCTGCATCTCGCTATGGTCGAGCTCGGAAGGATCGAGGTGATCGTTATGCTGCGGGTGTGCGCCGTTGCCGGTGCCTTCACGCTTGATGCGGTGGAAGATCTCTTCGCGCTGCACCGACACGCTCTTGGGCGCATTGACACCCAATCGCACCTGGTTGCCCTTGACACGCAGGACCGTCACCGTGACCTCATCCCCGATCATTACCGTTTCACCGACTCGACGCGTCAGGATAAGCACTGGGGGACACCTCCGTGGACCATCTGCCGACAATGGCACCGGATGGCACGCCGCGCTCGCGGTGGCAAACCGGGGACTATGCCCTTTGGATGGCTAACACCTTAACAGTTGCGATGACGAATTGTCTCGCGTGATAGCGCGAGAGCACACGTTAAGATTCGTCAATGTGTGTGCGTCAGACGTTGGCGCACCCAGGCAGCCACACCCGCCAGCGCCTCATCCAGCGCCTCGGGGCGCGTTCCCCCTCCCTGGGCGAAATCAGCGCGTCCGTTGCCCTTGCCTCCCACTTGGGCGGCGACCGCACCGATTAGTTCCCCGGCCTTCACGCGCGCGGTCTGATCCGCTGTCACACCGGCGACCAGCAGCACCTTGCTGTCCACCGCCGTGCCGAGCACGATGATTGCAGAGCCGAGGCGACTCTTGAGCTGATCCACTGCGGCACGCAGCGTCGTGCTGTCCGCACCGTCGATGCGCTTGGCGAGCACCTGCACACCGTCGATCCTCACTGCGGCGGCCGCCAGATCCTGTCCGGCGCCTCCCACTGCAAGTCGCTCGCGCAGTGTGCGATTTTCCTTCTCGAGCGCGCGAATGCGTTCGAGCACATCGCGCACCCGGTCTGCAACCTCATCGCGCGAACCGTGCACCAGTCCGGCGACATTCGCCAGCAGCGCATCGACGCGTGCGACGTAATCCAAGGCGACCTGCCCCGTGACAGCCTCAATGCGGCGCACGCCCGTGGCCACGCCTGACTCGGACACGATATGGAACAGGCCGATGTCCCCGGCACGCTGCACATGCGTGCCGCCACACAGCTCGAGCGAGAACTCTCCGATCGACAGCACGCGCACGTGGCTCTCGTATTTCTCGCCGAACAGCGCCATGGCGCCCTCGCCGACCGCCTCCTCATAGGGCATCAGACGCGTCGCGGCAGCCGCGTTTGCGCGGATCTGCGCGTTCACCAGCTGCTCGATGCGTGCAAGCTCGGCGCTGCTCAGCGGCTGCGAGTGCGAGAAGTCGAACCGCAACCGGTCCGGCGCCACCAGCGACCCTTTCTGTGTCACATGGCGGCCGAGCACCTGGCGCAGCGCCGCGTGCAGCAGGTGCGTGGCCGAATGATTGAGGCGAATGGCCTCGCGGCGCATCCCATCGATGTGCGCCTCGACGCTCTGGCCCACCTCCAGCCGACCGGCGGCGAGCTCACCCAGATGTGAATAGGCCGCGCCGCGCTTGCGCGTATCCTGCACGATGAAGCGGGCAGCCACTGAGTGCCCATTGCGCCCGCCGTGTGCCAGCAGCTCCCCGCGCAACTCCCCGCTGTCACCGACCTGCCCACCCGACTCGGCATAGAACGGCGTTCGATCCAGCACGACCTCGGCACGCTCACCGGCCTCGATGGCCTGCACCGGCTGCCCATCGCGCAGCAGCGCCTGGATGCGCGCGCTGGCGTGATCGGTCTCGTAGCCGACAAATTCCGTCTTCAGATCCAATGCCACGCCGCCACGCAGATCCACGCCAAAGCGGCTGGCGGCGCGGGCACGTTCGCGCTGCGCCTCCATCTCGCGCTCGTAACCGGGCATGTCGACGCTGAGCCCGCGCTCGCGCGCGATGTCGGCCGTCAGATCGGGTGGAAATCCATAGGTATCGTGCAGCAGAAAGACCAGCGCGCCGGGCACTTCCGACTCGCCCGCTGCCATGCGTGCCTCGAACTGCGCCATGCCGGCCTGCAGCGTCTCGGCGAAGCGCTCCTCTTCAGCTCGAAGCGCCTCCTGAACGGCAGCAGCGCATTGCGCGAGCTGCGGATAGGCATCGCCCATCACCGCCACGAGCGTAGGCACGAGCCGGTAGAAAAATGGCTCGGCGCAGCCGAGCTTGTAGCCATGTCGCACTGCGCGGCGGATGATGCGGCGAAGCACGTAGCCGCGCCCCTCGTTCGAGGGCAGCACGCCGTCGCTGATCAGAAAGCTGCAGGCGCGGATGTGATCGGCGATCACGCGCAACGAGGGCGAATCGAGCTGGCGCGTGCCGGTGACCTCGGCGGCCGCTGCGATCAGATCGCGAAACAGATCGATCTCGTAATTCGAATGCACGCCCTGCATGACGGCCGCGAGCCGCTCCAGGCCTGCGCCGGTGTCCACCGAGGGCTTGGGAAGCGGCGTCAGCGTGCCATCGGCGCCGCGCTCGTACTGCATGAAGACGAGATTCCAGATCTCGACGTAACGATCCCCGTCCTCCTCGGGCGAGCCGGGCGGCCCCCCCGGCACTTCCACGCCATGGTCGTAGAAGATCTCGCTGCACGGCCCGCAGGGCCCTGTGTCGCCCATGGCCCAGAAATTCGAGCTCTCGCCCAGGCGCAGGACCCGTTCGGCGGGCACGCCGATCTCCTGCGTCCAGATGCGCGCCGCCTCCTCATCTTCCCTGAACACCGTGACCCACAGGCGCGCGGGTGCCAGCTTCAGCTCTTGCGTGACGAATTGCCACGCATAGCCGATCGCCTCGCGTTTGAAATAGTCACCGAAGGAGAAGTTGCCGAGCATCTCGAAGAACGTGTGATGCCGCGCGGTATAGCCGACGTTCTCCAGATCGTTGTGCTTGCCGCCGGCACGCACGCAGCGCTGACTGGAGGCGGCGCGCACGTAGTCGCGCCGCTCCTTGCCGAGAAAGACATCCTTGAACTGCACCATGCCCGCATTGGTGAACAGCAACGTCGGGTCATTGCCCGGGACCAACGAGGAGGAGGGCACGACCGTGTGACCACGATCGGCGAAATACTGCAGAAAAGCGCGCCGCACCTCGGTGGCGCTCAGGCGGGGGGGTTGATCAGTCATGCTTCGTCAGGAGGCTCCGCTTCGAGCTCATCGGGGGCGTACTGGCCCAGGGCAGTCCGGATATGATCGGGTGAAAAGCCTCGGGATTGCAAAAAACGCGCCTGTCGCGCGCGCTCCAGGGCCTCGGCGGGCCATTCATCTCCGAAGCGGCGCTGGCGCACGCGGCGCGCGAGCGCGCCCCAGCCGCCGTGCTCCTGCGCATGCTGCTGCAGGGTCGATTCCGCCAGTGCCTTGGCGAGGCCAAGCCCGCTGAGCTCGTAGCGGATGCGCAGCGGTCCCTGACCGCGCGCCACGTGCACTCGCACGAACTCGCGCGCATAGCGCTCATCGTCCAGATAGCCGCGCGCGCGCAGCGCCTCGAGCGCCTGCCCGGCGAGCGCCGCGCCGAAGCCGCGCCGCTCGAGCCGCGTCGCCAGCTCCGCGCCGCAGTGATCCCGCCGTGCGAGCCAGGCGATGGCAGTCGCCAGGACTTTGTCGAGCGGATCGCCGGCACTCTGGCCGGCATCCGCGGCGGCGTCCGGCGCAGCGCCGTCGCCCGGGCCGCGCGCCGGTGCCGCTCTAGGCCGTCTTTTCCTCAGCACGTTTCTGCGGCGGTAACAGCTTCGCGCGCACCTTTTCCTCGATATCGGCGGCCACGTCCGGGTGCGTCTGCAGATACAGGCGCGTGTTGTCCTTGCCCTGACCGATGCGCTCGCCGTTGTAGCTGTACCAGGCGCCGGCCTTCTCGACGATGCCGTTGGCCGCGCCCAGATCGATGATCTCCCCTTCGCGCGAGATGCCGGTGCCGTACATGATCTCGAACTCGGCCTCGCGGAACGGCGGGGCGACCTTGTTCTTCACGACCTTGACGCGCGTCTGGTTGCCGACGACTTCCTCGCCATTCTTGATCGCGCCGATGCGACGGATGTCCAGGCGCACCGAGGCGTAGAACTTGAGCGCATTGCCGCCCGTGGTGGTCTCGGGATTGCCGAACATCACGCCGATCTTCATGCGGATCTGGTTGATGAAAATCACGATGGTGTTGGAGCGCTTGATATTGCCGGTGAGCTTGCGCAGCGCCTGCGACATCAGGCGCGCATGCAGGCCGACCTGCAGCTCGCCCATCTCGCCCTCGATCTCGGCCCTGGGTGTGAGCGCGGCCACCGAGTCTATGACGATCACGTCGACGGCCGCCGAGCGCACCAGCATGTCGGTGATCTCGAGCGCCTGCTCGCCGGTATCGGGCTGGGAGACCAGCAGATCATCGACATTGACGCCGAGCTTGGCGGCATAGGCAGGATCGAGCGCATGCTCGGCGTCGACGAACGCCGCCGTGCCACCGCGCCGCTGCACCTGCGCGACGACCTGCAGCGTGAGAGTGGTCTTGCCCGAGGACTCAGGCCCGTAGATCTCCACGACGCGTCCGCGTGGCAGTCCGCCCACCCCGAGCGCCACATCCAGCCCCAGCGAGCCGGTCGGAACCGCCTCGATGTCGTAGATCGCGGCGGCGTCGCCCAGACGCATGACCGAGCCCTTGCCGAACTGTTTCTCGATCTGTCCGAGTGCGGCGGCCAGCGCCTTCTTGCGGGTGTCATCCATGCGTGGAACCTCTGCCAGCGATAGCGTTCTAGGGCCGCGCAGAGTGCGCCGCCCGATGTGACAGAATTATCCCATATTGCCGGCCCCGAGCGGGGCGCAAAACAGCCGCGGGCACACCAAAATACGGTGATGCCGCCCTTCACCCCCGCAGGGGCCACGCTGCCAGCGAGCGGTAGCGCGCCGCCGGCGCCACGGCAGGCTCGATGCTCTCGGCCAGATCAAAGCGCGTTGCCGGCAGCACCAGCTCGAGTGCGCTCTCGCGCTGGCCGTGCCAGGCGCTCGCGCGCAATCCGCGCACCAGCGTGATATGCGGTCGCAGCGGCTTGTCCTCCGGGGCGAGGCCCAGCTCGCGCCCCAGTGCGCGCAGGGCCGCAGAGAGCGCGGCGGCCGCCGGTGGGCAATCGCCCAGCAGCGCCAGCACGCGCGCCTGCTTCCAGTAGCGTACGCGATCGAAGTGCAGCGTAAATGCGGGAGCGTGCAGACGGGCAGCTCCCGCCTGGAGCGCCATCAGCAGCGAGTCAGGCACAGCGCCCAGGAAGCAGAGGGTGACATGCCAGTCAGCAGGCGGCACGCGCCGGCCTGCCTGAGCCCCGCTCGCGACGCTGGCCGCGCTGGGGACGCCGCCTGCGCTCGCGACGATGCCGGCGGGGGTCGCCTGCAGCGCGTTCTCGAGTCGCTCGCGACAGGCCGCATCGGGCCAGAGAGCAAAGAAGAGGCGGCGACGCCGCGGGCGCAGCGCGGCCTCACCGCCGGGCGCTGAACCCACCTAGCGCCAGCTCCGCACAGCGGCGCCGATGAGCTGCAGCGCCGCGCCGACCGAAGCGCGGCGAATGGCCTCGCGATCGCCGTCGAAGCGGTATTCCTCGGCGCGGCTGTGGATCCCGCCCTCCTTTGACCGCATCGCCAGCGCAATCCAGACCAATCCCACCGGTTTGTCCGGCGTACCGCCGCCCGGGCCGGCAATGCCCGTGATGGCTATGGCAAGCGCTGCGCCGCTGGCATGCAGCGCGCCGGCAGCCATCTGCTCGGCGCTCTGGCGGCTGACCGCACCGAAGGTCGTCAGCACTTCGGCGGCTACCCCGAGCGTCTGTTCCTTGGCGGCGTTTGAGTAGGTGACATAGCCACGCTCGAACCACTGCGAGCTGCCTGCAATGTCGGTCAGACACTTGGCGAGCCAGCCTCCCGTACAGGACTCGGCCGTGACGAGCCGCCGCCCGGCCGCCAGCATGCCCTGCGCAACCGCCTGCGCGAGCGCCGCGAGTCGAGCGTCATCGAGCTCTGTCTGGCGGGGCTGCACGCGTGCCCGGCGCCCCCGTCATTTCCCGTAGTGGACGGTCAACGTGGCACTGTCGAGGCTATTCATGTGGGTCATGAATCCGACCATCGCGCCGCTGCTGTTCTCATTGACATCGATGTGCTCGACCTTCAGCGCGTGGATGGTAAAGATGTAACGGTGCGGCTTGCCCGGCGGCGGCGCCGGTCCGCCATAGCCGGCCTGGCCGAAATCCGTGCGCGTCTGCACGGCCCCCCGGGGCAGACCGGCCTGCCCGCTGCCGCAGCCACGCGGCAGCTGCTGAACCGTGGCCGGAATATTGGCCACGACCCAATGCCACCAGCCCGAGCCGGTCGGCGCGTCCGGATCGTACAGGCTCACCACGAAGCTCTTGGTGCCGCCCGGCGCGTCGGCCCACTTCAGATGTGGGGAAAGGTTGGCGCCGTGATGGCCCATGCCGTTGAAGACGTGCGGCTCGGGCATCGTGTCCCCATCCCTGATGTCGTCGCTGATGAGTCGGAAAGCCATGACAGGGTCCTCGCAGTTCTGGGTCTGGCGCCGATCAATAGCCGCAGGGCGCACCCCCTGACAATCGGCCACGGCCCCAAGCCGGTACACTCGTGACCATGGTCGCAGATTCGAGCACCGATTTTGCGCTGGGCGCCCCACCGGGGCCAGGGGATGCACCGCCCGCCCTGGATGCGCACACCCCCATGATGCAGCAGTACCTGCGCCTCAAGGCGCAGCACCCCGACGTGCTGCTGTTCTATCGCATGGGTGACTTCTACGAAATGTTCTACGAGGACGCGCGCCGGGCCGCCGCGCTGCTGGACATCGCCCTGACCGCGCGTGGCCAATCCGCCGGTGCACCGATCCCCATGGCCGGGGTGCCCGTGCAGAGCCTGGAGTCCTACCTCGCCCGGCTGGTCCGACGCGGCGAGTCGGTCGCCATCTGCGAGCAGGTCACGGGTAGCGCCGAAACGGACGAGGCCGCGGGCGCGGCGCCCGGCAGGCAGCGCGGTCCGATGGAGCGACAGATCGTGCGGGTGGTGACCCCCGGGACGGTCACCGACGATGCACTGCTCGAGCAGCGGCGCGAAACGCTGCTGGCGGCCCTGCTGATCGAGCGCGAGCGGGCGGGTCTGGCCTGGCTCGAGCTCGCCTCGGGGCGCTTCAGCGTGCTCGAGCTCGACGGCACGGCCGGCGGCAACACCGGCGCGATCGAAGCCGAGCTCGAGCGCCTGCGACCCGCCGAGCTGCTGCTTGCCGAAGACCAGGCGCGCACACTTCAGGCGCGTGGCAGCCTCGGCGCCCCCGGCAGCGTCGTGCGCGCGCGACCCCCCTGGCAGTTCGAGCTCGCCAGCGCCTCGCGCCTGCTGACCGACCAGCTCGGCACCCTTGACCTGCGCGGTTTCGGCGTCGATGAACTGCCGCTCGCGATCCGCACGGCGGGGGCGCTGCTGCAGTACGTGCGCGAAACGCAGAAAACCGCCCTGCCGCACATCCGCGCGCTGCGCGTCGAGGAGCGTTCCTCGGCGCTGCTGCTCGATGCCGTGACGCGTCGCAATCTCGAGCTCGACCGCAGCCTCTCGGGCAACGAGCAGGCCACGCTGTTTGCGACGCTGGATCGAAGCGTCACCGCCATGGGCTCGCGCGCCTTGCGACGCTGGCTGAACGCGCCCACGCGCGAGCGCGGCGTGCTGCGCGAGCGCTACCACGCCGTCGGCACCCTGGCCGAATCGCGCCGCTACGAGCCACTGCGCGAGCGGCTCTCGGCGATCGGTGATCTGGAGCGTATCCTCGCGCGCATCGCGCTGCGCTCGGCGCGCCCGCGGGATCTGGTGCAGCTGCGTGCCTCGCTGCAGCGTCTGCCCGCAATCCGCGAGGCGCTCGTTCCGCTCGATTCGCCGCTGCTCGCGCGCCTGCACGCAGGCATCAGCACGCACACGTCGGAGCGTACTCTGCTCGAGCGCGCCATCGATGCCGAGCCGGCGCACCTGCTGCGCGATGGCGCTGTCATCGCCGCGGGCTACGATGTCACGCTCGATGAGCTGCGCGCCATCGCGACGCACACCGACGACTTCCTGCTCGAGCTCGAGCGTCGCGAGCGCGCGCGCAGCGGCATCGCGAGTCTGAAGCTCGGCTATAACCGCGTGCAGGGCTTCTACATCGAGATCCCGCGCGCCCAGGCCACGACGGTGCCGGCCGACTACGTGCGGCGCCAGACGGTCAAGTCCGCAGAGCGGTTCATCACCCCCGAGCTCGCCAGCTTCGAGGACCGCGTGCTCGGCGCGCGCGATCGCTCGCTGGCTCGCGAGCGCGAGCTGTATGAGGCCGTGCTGGCCGAACTGATCGGGGGCCTGCCAGGTCTGCAGGCCAGTGCCGAGGCAATCTCGACGCTGGATGCGCTCGCCTCCCTGGCCGAGCCGGCCGCCACGCGAGGCTGGTGCGAGCCGCAGCTGGTCGATGAGCCGTGCCTGAAACTCGAGGCCGCGCGACACCCCGTGGTCGAGCGCTGCATCGACGAGCCGTTCGTGCCCAACGATCTCGCGCTGCATGCCGAGCGCCGCATGCTCATCATCACCGGGCCGAACATGGGCGGCAAATCCACCTATATGCGCCAGGTTGCCCTGATCGCGGTCCTCGCCCACATGGGCAGCTACGTGCCCGCCGCGAGCGCCCGGCTCGGTCCCCTGGATCGCATCTTCACACGCATCGGCGCAGCCGATGATCTGGCTGGCGGTCGCTCGACCTTCATGGTGGAGATGACCGAGACGGCCAACATCCTGCACAACGCCACCGCATCGAGTCTCGTGCTCATGGACGAGATCGGCCGCGGCACCAGCACCTTCGATGGGCTCTCGCTCGCCTGGGCGGTGGCACGCGAGCTCGCCGGGCGCACGCGCGCCTTCACGCTGTTCGCCACGCACTACTTCGAGCTCACCGCGCTCTCGCATGAGCTCGACTGCTGCGCCAACGTGCACCTGACGGCCACCGAGCATGGCGACGGGCTCATATTCCTGCACGCGGTGCGCGACGGCCCCGCCAATCGCAGCTTCGGGCTGCAGGTGGCGCAGCTTGCGGGCGTGCCGCGCGTCGTGATCGCCGAGGCGCGTCGCTACCTCACGCAGCTGGAATCCGACAGTCATCGGCCACGGATCCCGGTGGCTGAGGGGGCGGGAGCGGAATCGTCCGCCGCGGACGCGCGCCGCCAGGCCGAGCTGCCGCTGCTGGTGCAAGCGGATGCCGCACCAACCGCTCCCGCAGACGCGCCGTCCCGCGACAGCGCCGATGACGTATTGCGATCGCGTCTCGCGCGCATCGACCCCGACAGCCTCACGCCGCGCGCGGCGCTCGAGCTGCTCTACGAGCTGCGTGGATTGGTGCGCGGCCCCTGACTCACTGCAATTGCAGGTCCATGCGCACCGCCCCGCTGGCCGCGCCGCCGCTGGCACGCTGGGTGAAGAACACGCGTGTGGGCGCCACCTGGCCACCGGCCAGCACGGCCATCTGTGTCGCCGTGGCGCGCGCCAGGCCGAGCGCATCGCGATCCTGTCGGTGCGGCGCATACTGGGGCAGGAGCTGTTGCCCAAGCCACGTCATGCGCTGCTCGTCGCTCACGGCATCCGCCGGATACTGGGGCACCGTCTTGAATTGCCGGCCGTACAGCGCAGCGAGCGCGGCCAATCGCGTGATGGGTGGCGCGGGGGCAGCAGCCGCCCTGCCCCGGCGAGCTCGCCGCACAGCTGACGTGGCCGCCGCCGGTGTCGCTACAGCGGCCGCCTGCGCCATCGCGGCGCTCACCGCCTGCTCGAGCGCTGCCTGCTCGATCGCCTGGTCGTCCGCCGCGCTTTCCGCATGCAGCGGAATTTCCAGACGCAGCTGCGGACGCTGCGCGAGTGCCTGCGCCAGCTGCGTCAGCTTGTGTGCATTGGTGTCATCCAGCGCCGCGGAGCCGGGCACGAAGTCGACGTAGGCCAGGCGCGCACCATCGCCACCGAGCAGCGACCCGAGCCATGCAAACGGCGCCGTGACGATGTGGCGCACCAGACCGACGAAGACCTTCCAGACGATTGGACCGATGCGAAAGGTCGGATCATTCAGACTGCCACCGACCGGCAGATCGAGGGTGATGACGCCGTTGCGATCCTTGAGCAGCGCCGCCGCGAGCTTGATCGGCAGTGGCACGGCCTGCTTGCTGTCGGTTGCCGGGCCGAACTCCAGCTGCGCGATGACGATGTGGTGAGTCGCGTTGAGTTGCCGGTTCTGGACGTGATAGTGCATCTGCGTGGTGAGTTTGCCCTGCGCGATGCTGTAACCGGCAAACTTGCCCGAGTAGGGATTGAACAGCGGCAGATCGATGTTCTGGAAGCTCATCGTCAGATCGGTAAAGGTCTGCGCCGAGAGCACATTGACCTCTCCGTCGATGCTCACCGGCGCGTAGCGGTTGACGGCACCGCTCAGCTGCACGCGGGCGCGAGTGCCCGGATCCGAAGACAGGCCCACGATCGAGCCATGCAATCCCTCGATCGCAGCCGAGAAGTTGGGCTGCACCGAGAGATCGGCGAAATTGGCCGTACTGCCCTGAAGCTCCACGCGCGCGATGCGGATCGGCATCGCCGGCGCAGTCGATGTGGCCGCGCCACCGGCCGTCGTCGTGGTGGCCACCACCCTGCCCGATGCTGCCGCGGGTATGGCGTTCGCGGCGGGCGTGGCGCTCGCGGCGTTCGCGGCGTTCGCGGCGTTCGCGGGGCTCGCAGGCTTCAGCATCGTGGTCAGATTGAGACTGCCATCGCGCCCGATGACGACGCGGCCATTCAGGCCACGCACACGCACGGTACCGATCTGCAGTGCAGCCGGCTGGCTCTGATAGCGCAGGTTCGTCA
>DATJUN010000023.1:0-5650 GCA_035502275.1 Steroidobacteraceae bacterium | reverse complement strand
TCCACGAATCCAAACAGCGAACCGTGGCTGACTTTGCGGGCGTACACCTCGTAAACCTTGCTCTGGTTCACAAAGATAATCTTGAAGATATGGTTCGATGCCATCGTTTCGGTATCGGCGAGACAACCCGGGCACGTTTATCGCTGCACGCCCATTATATGTCATGGACCGGCCAGGCGCCCCGGCGAGCCCTCCGGCCATCGGATCGCAGACGTGGCACTCAGGTTGACCGTGGTCAGCGAGCAGCGCGCCCCCCTCGGACGCAACGCCAGCATCGTACTCGGCGTCGGTGGGGGCAGCATCGGGCGTGCCCATGACAATGACTGGGTACTGCCCGATGCGCAATGCTACGTTTCCGCGCACCATGCCCGCGTGCAGTACCGCAACGGCAGCTACTACCTGCTCGATACGAGCACCAACGGCACTTATGTAAACGGCAGCAGCGCGCCGATCAGTCCGCGCAACATTTATCCGCTGCGCGATGGTGACAGCCTGCGGCTGGGCGAATACGAGATCGCCGTACGCATCGACGTCGAGACCGGTGAGGGCCCGGAAGCCAGCTCGATCTTTCCGATCGGCAGCGTCGGTGCAGCCGCCGCCAGCGGCGCCGAGTCGGACATCGGCATCGAGCTGGACGTGCAGGGCCTGCTGCAGACGGGCGCAAATCTGGAGGCGCGCCTGCGGGCCAACGCCGTGGACGCCTACGGGCAGACGGTCGCGCCGGGCAACGCCGGGCTGCAGTCGCTTGCCCGCGCCACCGTCGTCGGGGCGCAGCAGCGCGCACGCCGTGCCGAGCTCACCGGCAGCCAGCGTGCGCTCACCCATTCGAGTCCCGAGCCGGCCCCGCCTGCCGAAGCCTTCTTTCGCGGTGCCGGTGTCGATCCGCGCCGCGTGCCCCTCGAAGTGCAGGCGCAGGCGCTGAAACTCGCCGGGCTGCTGCTGCGCGAGGCGCTCACCGGCATGAAGGGACTGACCCTGGCGCAGCGCGAGCTGCGCGACCAGGCGCGCCTCCCGGTGGGTCGTGAGGACACGCAGCACATCGGGCTCACCGGACTGCCGGTGGAGGAGCTGCTGCTGCGCCTGCTGCTTGGGCACCAGCGCCGCGAGCTCGATGCAGTGCAATGGGTGCGTGAGCTGGCAGCCAATGCGCGCGCCTATGATCTTGCCCTCATGCGGGCGCTGCCGGGGGCGCTCGCCGATTTCATCGCGCGGCTGGATCCGCGCGTGCTGTCTCACCAGCCCTCCGCCAGCGACGCCGAGCTCGGCCAGCCGGCCACGGGCGTTACGGCACGATTTCGCAGCATCACCGACAGCGGCGCGGGTGCGATGCCGCAGCTGTTCTGCGAGGCCCTGGCACGCGCCTTCGGCGTGGAATTCGCCCGCGGCGCCCACGATCCGGGCAGACCCTGAGCTGCCCGCCCGAGTCGGGGGGGTCTCAGTCGCGTGTGCCGCCCGCAGCCCCTGCGTCGACCGCGGGCGCCATGACGCCGGTGCGCAGCATGATCATGGTCTGCTCGGCCGGCACGGCGTGGCTGAAGTAGAAGCCCTGGCCCTGCGCGTGTGCGCTCGCATCCACCAGCAGACGGCACTGCGATTCGGTTTCCACCCCCTCGGCCACCACCTCGATGCCGAGCTCGCGTGCGAGGCTGAGTATGGCCCGGATCATGGCGCCCCCTCCCGGCTCCGCATCCGCCGCGGCGACCATGCCGCGCGCGATCTTCAGGCGGCTGACGCGGTAGGTGCGCAGATAATCGAGCGAGGAGTAATGGGCGCCGAAGTCATCGATGGCAATACCGACCCCGAGCTGGCGCAGCTCCTCCAGTACCCCACTCTGCGCGAGCGTCGAGCGCGCCAGCACCAGCTCGGTGACATCCAGCTCGATATCGCTCGGTTTCAGCGCCCAGCGATACAGTGAGTCCACCACGTCACGCACGAACTCGCGACCCATGCGGATCTGCGCCAGAGCGACGTTGATCGCCACGACCGGCACAGGAATGCGCTGTGCGCGCCACAGCGACATTTGCCGGCAGGCCTCGCCCAGTACCCAGCGGCCAAGCTGCTGCATGATCCCGTACTTCTCGGCGATCGGCAGGAAATCCTCGGGCAGCAGCACTCCACGCGTGGGATGGTTCCAGCGCAGCAACGCCTCCATGCCCATGATGCGTCCGGAGGCGAGCTCGACCTGCGGCTGGTAGCGGATCTCGAGCTCGGCGTGCTCGATGGCCCCGCGCAGTCCGTCGGCGAGCTCCAGCTGCGAGCGCGTCTCGTGATCGATCTGATCGGAGTGAAAGCGATAGCGGCCCCGACCGGCGTGCTTGGCGCGGTACAGCGCCTGATCGGCATGCGCCAGCAGCTCCTCGGGGTTGCGCGCCTCGGGCGAGTACAGTGCGATGCCGATGCTCACGCCCACGTGCAGCTGACTGCCGGCGATGTCGTAGGGCGCCGAGACGATGTCGATGATCTTCTCGGCAAGGGTACCCGCCGAGGACGAGTCGATGATCTCGCTCTGCACGATGGCGAATTCATCGCCGCCCAGGCGGGCCACGACGTCGATCTCGCGCGTCGCCTGACGCAGCCGCGCGCCCACCTGCTGCAGCAGCAGATCGCCGGTGTGGTGGCCGAGCGTGTCGTTGATCTCCTTGAAGCGGTCCAGATCCAGATACAGCACGGCGAATCCATGCGCCCCGCGCTGGGAGGCGGCGAATGCCTGGCGCAGCCGGTCATTGAACGTGATGCGGTTGGCAAGCCCTGTGAGCCCATCACTGCGCGCCAGCTGCGCGATCTGTTCCTGCGCGGCGTGGCGCTCGGTCACGTCGCTGAGGATTCCCTCGATCTCCAGCAGCCTGCCATCGGCCGCGTGCACGGGGCGCAGGCGGTTTTCGACCCAACGCTGCGTGCCGTCGCGCGCCAGCAGGCGAAATTCGATGACCTCGGGGGCCTCCTGACCTGCCAGCAGCGCCCCCATCGCCTCCCGCACGCGCACGCGGTCATCGGCATGGATGTAGCTCAGATAGCGCGTCGGCGTCGCCAGCAGCTCGCTGGCCTCGTGACCGAGCAGGCTGATGTTCTGCGATACGTAGATCATCGGCAGGTGCGTCTCGCCGCGCAGCCGGTAGAGGATCGTCGGGCTGTGCTGGATGATGGTGTCCGCCGTGGCCAGGGCCTGCACCTGCCGCTCGCGTGCGATCGCCGTGCCGATGAGCTCGGCGAGCGTCTTGAGCACGTCGACCTCCGCGCCGCTCCAGAGCCGCTCGCGCCGACCGCTGCTGAGGCTGATGTGGCCCCAGTACCTGCCATCCACGATCACCGGCACCAACAGCAGCGCGCAGCTATCGAATCGGCGCAGCAACTCACGTACCGCGCCACCGGCCGCGGACAGGCGCGCCTGCACCGCCAGGCCGCCCGAGAGTGGTTCGAGCCACGTGGCCACTTCGGGGTGGTAGGGATGCGCCAGCAGCTGCACCAGCTCCGGCAGCATCAGCGCCGCACCGCTCGCACGCCAGGCGCAGCGCAGCTGACGGCGGCGCGCGCCACCCTCGCCGCTCTCGACCTCTTCGATGACCAGCACGCGATCCACACCGATGGCCTCGGCCGCAGTACCCAGCGCCCGCGCGATTGCCGGCTGCAGGTCTGCAGCCCCCATGATCAGCGCGGCACTTTGATTGATCGCCCGCAGCAGCGCTTCGCGCTCGTGTACCTGGGCCAGGAAGCGCTCGCGGGTGAGCGCAGCGCCGATGACTTCCGCGAGCATGCAGAGCGTGCGCAGCTCCTCGCCATGCCAGCCTCCGACGCCGTCGCCATCCTCGAACAGGATCTGTCCCCAGTGCCGCCCATCGAGCATGATCGGCACGGCCAGCAGCGCGGTGGCGTGGCTTTCGGCCAGCACCGCGCGTACCGGTTCACTCGCCTCGGCATGCGTGGCCAGCACGCGGCTGCCGGATGCGAGGGGCAGCAGCCACTCGGGTAGCTGCTCAGAGAGCGCCAGAGTCTGCTGCCAGCGCGGCGCGAGGCCGGCCGCCCCATACATCGGCACATCGCTCAACAGCGGAACGTGCCAGTGAAACAGCACTGCCTGCTCCGGCGCTGCGCGGCTGCCCATCTCCGTGATGGTCAGGCGCTGCAGCGGCACAACGCGGGCGATGTGCTCGAGCACTTCGGGCAGCGCGCCGGTCACGGAGGCGGCATTGAGCATGCTGCTCACGCCGTGCGCGAGCGCCTCGATGAGGCCGGCGGCATGACCGACGGGCCGGGTCCGCACGGACTGCTCGGCGGCAAGCAGACTTGCCTCCGCCAGCAGGCGCGTGCCCTCGGATTGCATCTGCTCTCCTCCCTCGCTGCCGGCGCTATTACATCGTAGTTCGATGAATCGCGCCATTTCACGCTGTCGCCGTCTGGCGCCGCTGCGGTTGTCGCAGACAGTACGTGGCACACTCCACAACAGGCGCGCGGCGCGGATGCCAGCGCGCAGGGCGCCTCGCTGTCAGTGAGCACTGACGCCGGGGCGCTTATCGACGGAGCAAGGTGGCTGGGAGCAAAAGGACAATGCAGATAACTGGCGGAGAGGGTGGGATGACTCGGCGCTGCGCGCCTCGCCCTGCGGGCCGGCCTGCGGCCGTTTCCCACCCCGCTTCGTGCCCGACGCGGGGTAGTGTCGTGACCGCTGGAGTGATTCGACCATGCAGATAACTGGCGGAGAGGGTGGCGACCGAATTGTCCTCAATAAGGCATTGAATTTTATGAGTAAGTCCCTCCTTTATTTTCCTGCATACCCCAAAATCTACCCCACTAGTTCCTCTGGCTTTGGGTGGCCCTCAGCAGCCACGGGGAGCGCATCTTGAGTGTTGTTCCGCACCCCGACCGCAAGACCAAGAAGTGAAGTTCAAGCGAAATATTCTCTCTCGCGTCTATTCTCCCACCGATCACTATTCCCAGTTGGGAATCCACGGTGCCAACGCTCACGATCGGCCCCGAAGCCGGAGGATGTATGCATCGTCTCCAGCGGCTGTACTCTCGGCAAGTCTGAGATGGTCCAAGCTGTATCTTAGGTCAGCAGCGCGCCAGAGGTGGCGCAGCTCAGGAGCAGCCGCGATTTCACTTCCCCACCAAACCGTGCGGTTACCACCGTGAGGCGCGCCATCTCCGCACTCGGCAATCTCATCTCCAAAGCGCAAAGCCTGAAAGGCACCGAGATCAAGGGAGACCCGGCGTTTCAATCTGCACTGAAGCGGCTCGGCATGCGCACCGGTTTGAGTCCGAGCCACAATGCCATCAGCCATTCCATCGACGTTGTGGGGGTCAGCCAGGCGGCTGCATTGCGGGCTCGCGCAGCGCAGGTACACCGCCCCATTGCCCAGCCCCGGGGCGCGACCCCGGGCGTTGAGCTAACGCGGCCTGCGAGGCTCCCGGTGTGCCAGGATTCGGGCCCGGCTGGCCCGTAGATGATGCATAACGTGGCAACTTTAGTCAGTCGTGATACCGGTCGCGTCACAGGCGTGGGGCCGGGCTAGAGTTCAATGTTTCGTCTGGGCCAGAAGAATTGCGGATGCCGTCTGCCAGCCACCTGAATGTCAACGAGCTGTCTGATCTGACCTATACCCGCGAGCTACGCGCGCGGGTCGAACGACTGTGCTTCGACGATGAACTGGAGCGT
>DATJUN010000022.1:0-253432 GCA_035502275.1 Steroidobacteraceae bacterium | reverse complement strand
CACGATCGGCCGCCACGCGACTCAGGGCGCCTCTCAGCACCTCCGGTGAGCTCGGGGCGCCATCCGGGCTATGGTAGGCCTCATGCCAGGCGCGCTCGATGCGCGCAACATCTGCCAGATACGGAAGTGAAGCCAGAGGCTCGAACGCCTGCAGAAAGGGTGGAAAGGCTGCACCGTATTCCAGCATGACCGGCGACTCCGGCGGATACGCCTGGATAAAGACTCGCGCCACTGCGCTGAAGTATTCATCACCCACCAGCCGATGCACTGCCGGATAGCCTTCACGCAATGCTTCGATCAGGCTCGACGCCACGTTGTTGCGGTAGACACCGAAGCGCTTTGCATCCGGCTGCCCGTCGGGCCCAACCCATCCAGAGGGCAGAACCGCGACCGCGGCGAGCAGTCCCGCCGAAAACTCGGCCTGCTGCTCAGCCAGTGGCCGCATACCGATCTCCCTGCAGCCGCTGGACAGCCTGCTGCAGGATGGCCTCGGCGCGTTGGGCTTGCGCGAACAGCTCGCTCCAGGACGGCAGGTGCGCATCCCATTCGATGAGGGTCGGGGTCGGACCGATCCGGTGGATCAGCGCCGAGTAGAGTTCCCAAACCTCGTTCGCAACCGGGCGGTCATGTGAATCGATCAGCAAGGGCCGCCCGCGCTCATCGCTGTCCTGGGCATGACCCGCCAGATGGATCTGGCGCACGCCCTCCAGAGGCAGTTCCTGCAGATACCGGTCGGTATCCCAGCCATGATTGGTGCAGGCAACATACAGATTATTGACGTCCAGCAGCAGGTGGCACCCGCTGCGCCGGACGACCTCAGCCAGGAATTGCGCTTCCGAGTAGGTGCTGCCCTGAAAAACCAGGTAGGTCGAGGGGTTCTCCAGCAGCATTCGTCGGCCAAGGGTCTGCTGAACCTCATCGATATGGTTCACCACACATTGCAGTGTCTCCGGCGTATAGGGCGCTGGCAGTAGATCGTTGTAAAACACCCGTCCGTGCGTGGACCAGGCCAGGTGCTCGGAAAACAGTCCCGGCTCATAGCGCCCGATGAGAGCCGCCAGCCGCTGCAGGTGCTGCTGATCCAGTGGCCGATCGGCCCCGATAGACAGCCCCACGCCGTGCAGTGACAACGGATAGCGGCTGCGGATCTCCGTGAGATATCGATGCGGCGGCCCACCGGCGCCCATGTAGTTCTCGGCATGGACTTCAAAGAAGCCGCAGGCGGGCGTCGTCTGCAGCACGTCCGCATAATGCTGAGGTTTCAGCCCGACCCCTGCGCCGGCGGGTATGGAGGTGGTGGTGGCCATTGAGGTCCGATCGGTTGACGCGCGCGCCGCTACCGCATGGGCATCCCTGCGTGTCGCCAGGGGAGACCAGAAGGCAGCGGCGTGCGCGCAGGTGTCGTCAGGAAGTCTTGGGAGTCAGGCTGCCAGCCCCTTGAGGGGTTTGAATGCTTTCGCAGGTGCCCTTGGGAACCAGCTTGAAGGCATTGCCCTGGTAATTTGTGGCGCTCGTGCCCGCGCAAGTCGTCCCGGGTCCTGCATAGCAGTCGTTCTTGCCGGCCAGGGCAACCCCATAGCACTTATCGTACTTGCCCGTTTTCAGCTCCTTCATGGTCTTGGCCTGCATCTGCTTCATCATCTTCATCTTCGCCTGCTCGGATTCCTGCGCATGACTGACGACCGGCAGACCGGCAAGCGCCATCGTCAGCGCACTGGCAACCATCAGCGACATGGCTCTTCGGTTGGACATGACAGCTCCTTGTGATTGATCTGGAAACCTTCAGCTGGGAACGAGCGGTGTGGCTCAGAACTCGTGAAAGTTAATGATTTCCCCCTTGTATTCGCCACGTCTGCGCCAAAGGTTACGAGCCGGTCAAAAGAAATGATGTCAGCCGCGATGGCGAGGCGTTGCCGCATCGGCCCGCGCTGATGTCACTGTGGTCGCCGCCAGCGCATAGGCATGGCTGTCCAGCGACTGGCTGTCTTGAATCAAGAACTTGCGGGCGTGCTCGTGCCCCGAGTCCGACGAATGAAGCGCGGCCCCGTTACCGGCTGCTGTAGGTCTTCACGAACATCTGCGGCAGACCTGCGTCGCTGACGATGTGCCGCGTCTTGAAGTACCAGCGTCCGTCAACCTTCACCAGCGCGGAATACTCGTGGCCCATCTCGACGAACTGCGGCGTGGACTCGGGAGTCAACGAGCTGACACCGGTCCACATATCCTCGGCCGTGGCCGAGCCGCCGTGAACGGCGATCACGAGATTGGTGATCATCATGTCGAACTTGCCTCGAGGCAACACCTCCTGCGTAGCCACGAACTTGTATTGCGCATTGATTGCCTGCGGCCCCTGGGCGATGTAGCCATTCACATTGTTGACGCCATCTGGCGTGTAGAACGAGCCCTCGCTGGGATGACTCGAGCGGCAGTCCGAGCTCAGACACGAATAGTAATCATGGATGAGCTGCTCGATCTGCACCCGGGACGTGAGATCCGTCAGTGTGGATGGATTGTCGGACGCAACCGGCGCAGCATAGGCCTCCAGCGCGAGCGCCCCGGCGGCCCCGATCAAAACGCCGAGGCATAACAGCTTCAATGCAAAGGAATCGATGCGCGGCATGGGCAGACCCCCCGTTTTTATTGAGATGCCCAGGCATACTAGTCCGTGCCGACGCGAATGACTATGTAGTCGACGCATGCTGGCCCTGGCTTGCACCACGTCCGAGCTGTATCCAGAATGCCGACTCGAAAGTGAGGCAGGCGCGTGGCAAGAGAGCTCATCTGGGGCATCGTCGCACTGGTGGCGTTCATCGCGTTGCTGGCGCCGGCCGAGCACGCGCTGCTGAATGCGACCAGGCGCCGCCTGGATCGTAGCCGCCGGGTCATTCGCGCAATGGTGTTCCTGGCAGGCATTGGCGCCTGGGCATATCTCTCTTATCTAAAGTGGTATCAGACTGCCAGCGAGTGGTGGTTCATCGGCTTTCTGATCGTGGCGGCGCTCTGGAAGCTGATCGTCGATGTGCTCATCTTCGGGGTGTCCGACCGGATGCCACCTTCCCGGGTGGATTAGCAGGGGGCCAGCACCCGCGCCTCTGAGGTCTGTCCGCTGTCCGCGCCCAGGGAATGGACGCCTGTGATCTCTCATCACACAACCCTCACAACTCACCGCAATGCCTGCCATTAGAATGGGCTCATGCAGACACCTGAGCTGATCACCCGGCTGCGCAAGCACCTGCAGAGTACCGTCGTGGGGACCGATTCGCCCGCGTATGCCGCCGCACGGCGGGTATGGAACGCCGCCATCGACCGGCGACCCGCAGCGATCGTGCGCTGCGAACAGGCGGAGGATGTGGCACTGGCGGTGCGGATTGCCGCAGACCAGGGCCTGCGAGTGACCGTTCGCGGCGGCGGACACAATGTGGCCGGACGTTCAGTGGCCGATGCAGCTCTACTGCTCGACCTCTCGCCGATGCGTGCGGTAGCCGTGAACGTGCCGGCCCAGACCGCGATGGTCCAGGGCGGGGCGCTGTGGCACGACGTAGATATCGCAGCGGCCGCCCATGGCCTGGCTACCACGGGCGGTCTTGTCTCCAGCACCGGGGTCGGTGGCCTGACACTCGGCGGCGGGTCGGGGTGGCTGATGCGACGGCATGGGCTCGCGATCGATAACCTCACGGCCGCGGGCGTAGTGCTGTCGGACGGACGCTTCGTGCGCGCCAGTGAGAGCGAGTACGAGGATCTGTTCTGGGCGCTGCGCGGCGGCGCGGGCGGACTCGGCGTCGTCACCAGCCTCGAATTCAGGCTGCATCCGCTGCGCCTGGTGTGGGCCGGCCTCATCGTGCACCCCGCCGAAGAGGCTGGCGGTGCTTTGCGCGCCTTTCGTGATTTTGCCGCGCAGTCGCCCGACGATTTCTGTGGCCTTGCGGTACTGGCGCATGCACCGCCGCTGCCATTTCTCGATCCAAGCTGGTACGGACGAGCCGTGGTCATTTTTGCCATCTGCTGGTGCGGCGAGGCGGCGGCCGCAGAGCGGGCGTTGGCCCCATTGCGGGGCTTTGGAAAGCCGCTCGCGGACCATGTCGGCCCCATGCCCTACGTGGTGTGGCAGCACATGCAGGATGCCGCTGCGCCTGCTGGTCGCCACCACTACTGGAAAACCGCGAGCTTTGGCGTGCTCAGCGATGCAGCACTGGATGCTCTCGCCGCGGCTGGCAATGATCTGCCCACCCGCGCGACGGAGATTCACGTGCAGCACCTGGGCGGCGCCGTCGCACGCGTGGCGGCCACCGAGACCGCCTTTGCCAGTCGCGATGCCGCGTTCTTTGTCAATCTGATTGGCTGCACGCCCTGGGGTGAGGAGTTTCCCATGCTGCGCGAGCGCGTGCGCGCGCTGCATCGGCAGGTTGCGGCGGATGGACTGTCGAGCGCGCTGCCGAACTTTACCGCCGAGGATGATGGCGACATCGCTGCAGTGATGGATGGCGCGCAGGGCAGCCGTCTGACGTCCATCCGCCGCCGCTATGATCGCACTGGCCTATTCAGCGCCGCGGGCATCGATGGCTGAGGATGGCGCCGCCGCGCCGTTACCCTCCTGTGCATACTGCTCCAGTACAGCACGCACTTCGTCGAATATGTCTTCCTCCCGGGCGCGGCGCGCCTGCTGGACGACGAGCTCATACTGCCCGGGTCCCAGGGTAGAGCGCAGGGACGTCTCTACCTCTGCATGGTGCGGCCGCCAGAATTTGAACAGCGGAATCTTCATGCGCTCACGGACGGTCTCTGCGACGGCCAGAAAGCGTGCCGCCTTGCCGGGCTCCGCCCGCTTCTCGGCCAGGTACGCACAGCCCTCGACACTTCCGGCAATGCCGCGCAGATGCCCGACCCGCGCTGCCTGTTTCATGCCCGCGAGCCATTGCGCCGCCGCGCCCGCCGGCTTTCCGCTGCGAAAGAGCGCGAGGCCGAAATACATGTCGATGAAGTGCTGCTGGTGTGCGTCCTCTCCCAGACTTCGGACCGAGCGCAAGACTTCGATTGCCGCCGCATTCTCGCCCCGCGCCAGGTGCACCCAGCCGCGTGCCAGACCCGCAAGCCCCAGCAGCAGCGGATCGCGCGATTGATCGGCGACTCGTTGGACCACCGCGGCCTGCATCTGCGCATCCTCCTGCTGGAACTCGTTCACGAGCCAGAGCGCGCAGAAACCGGCGGCATACGCCTGCGCCCAGGTATCGCCATGCATGCTGGCGATCCGTGCGGCCTCCCGCAGACACTGACCCGCCAGAGCTTCCGGCGACTGGCGAAAGAAGGTGAGCACGCCGACGCACAGCAGCGCCCGCCCGCGATCGGGCGTCTGCAACGCGGCAGTTGCATCGATCACGCGCCGGAAGAGCGGCAGGAGCTCGAACACACCGGTCGCCTTGGAGTAGACGGTCAGATTGCCAACGATCGCCAGGGCCGCATCGAGGTTATTGGCGACCAGCGCGTACTCGAGCGCCGCCCCCACATTGCCTTTCTCCGGCAGCATGGTCTCAATGCGCTCGGCCATCCGGCCACCGATCATATCCGCATGCACCGAGTGGCTCATCTGCACCATGACGGTGAGGTGCGCCGCCTGAGCAAGACTGAGCTCCTGCGCCGCGCGTAATTGCTCGAGCGCATAGTCACGCACACTCTCGAGCAGCTGATAGCGCGGTGGCGCGAGATTTGATTTCACCGACACCAGGGACTTGTTCGCAAGTCCGCCGAGCAGCTCGAGGACTGCCTCCGGATCGATGCCGAGCGGGGGCGCCAGCGCGACGGCCGACTGCACCGTCCAGCCCTGCACGAAGATGGCGCACCAGCACAGTACGCGCCGCTCCTCGTTCGACAGCAGCGCAAAACTCCAATCCAGCAGCGCCAGCAGCGTCCGATGCCGCGGATCACGACCGGACATCTCGCTCTTGAGGAAGCGGAAACGATGATCGAGCCGTTCGAGTACCTGATCGGGCGCGAGCAGATCGAAGCGCGCTGCCGCCAGCTCCAGCGCCAGCGGCAAGCCGTCCAGGCGCCGGCAGATATCTGCAATGGCAGCAGCATTCGCGCTCGTCAGCTCGAAGGCGCGCTGGCTGGCGTGGATGCGCGCCAGGAGCATCTCCACAGCGGGCACGCGTGCCAGACGCGCAAGGTCGGCCGTGTCCTCCGGCGACTCGGGGATTCCCAGCGGCGGCAAACGCAGCAGACGCTCACCGCGGAAATTCAGCGCGACCTGCGTGGTAGCCAGAATCCTGACATGATCGGTTGCCAGCAGGATCTCGATGACGATCGATCCCACCTGCTCGGCAATGCGATCGCAGTTATCCAGCAGGATCAACGCGTGCCGGGCCTGGAATACCTGACAGACACGCTTGATCAGCTCTGTGCGCTGCTCCGAGGAGACGGACACCGCTGCCGCGAGCGAGTGCAGCCACTCCTCGCCGCCCTTCACCGGGGCCAGATCGAAGAACCACACGCCATCGGGAAATTGCGGCATCAGTCGTCGCGCGGCTTCCAGCGAAAATTGGGTTTTACCGATGCCGCCCGGACCGATCACGCTGACCGCCCGGTTCTCGCTGAGAAGCCCGCAGAGGCTGGCGAGCTCGCCGTCGCGCCCGATCAGCGAGTCGATACGCGCGGGCAGCCGCGCGATGGCCGGAGGTGCGAATGGCGCCACCCGCTCGAGTCCGGTCGCATCCAGTCGTGCCACGGGTCCGTCGTAGCGGTAACCCACCCCATGGACGGTGCGGATGAAGCGCGGCTCATCCGGGTCGTCGGCAAAGGCGCGGCGCGCGAGCACGATGAGCCGGTTGACGGTCGACGCGGAGACGTAGCGATGCCCCCAGATGGCATCCAGCAGCTGATTGCGCGTGACCAGCTCCCCCGCCCTGGACACCAGCTGGACGATGGCGGAGAAGACCTTGGGTTCCAAGGCCACCTCGGTCCCACCCCGCCTGAAGCGGCGATTGGGGACATCCAGTTCAACCTCGCCGCAGCGGAAACTGAGCGAATCCATTCGGGCCACACCTGCGAGAGCTGGGGCGGCCCAAATCTACGTGAACTGCCTTCTCGTGGCGAGCAGCTCGGAACCGGACCGGCAGCGCCGGTCCGGTACCCGGTAGCAATGATCAATCCCCGCCCTGCGTGCCAAGCGTAATGCGTGAGGCCGTGACGTTGCCTTTGTGCTCTGCGCCGGACTGGAACACCCCATTGACGTCATAGGGCCTGAAATCGAAGGTGCCCTGATAGACCGTGCCATTGGGCTGCACATTCAGGGTCAGGATGAGGTTGAACGAGCCGGTCGGTACGGTTCCGCTCGTATCCCAGGTCCAGCCAAAATGATTCAGATGGACTGAGGAGCCGTGCTGCTCCCAGACCCCGACACACAGGGCACCCACGACCGGAGGCAGGTCGGCACTCTCGAACTCCGTGCCGTCGGCATGCCATACATCGAACGATTGGTAATTGAAATCCGTCCCATCTGTCGCAGTGTATACGGCATGCCAGAGACCAACGATGGACCTGGAGCTTTGGGCGCCTGCCAGCAGCGCTTGCGGGAATTTGACGTGGTTGGTGCCAAAGTTCCGCGGATCGCATCCGGCGTGGGCGCGCACGCTTAGCAGCAGGCCGAGGCCCAGGATGACAGCCGTGTGACGCAAGAGCCTGGCGCTGCGCCGAGGCGGTTTTTCTGCAGGTGACATGGACATCTCCCCTTCCAGCTCTTCGCTGGATGCAATGAGTGGCGGGAGGGGAATCTATCCCTTCAGGTCAATGCTGGATCGTGGGAATTGTGAGGGCTGCGTGAGGCTGCTAGTCGACGTCGACCCTGCGCGGCGAAGGCTCCGCGCCAAACAGTTCGTCGAGCAACTCCGGGCGGTTCCGCTGCAACAGGTTGCCGTTGACCGTGCCCTTCTCCGTCAGCTCGCCGTGGCTTGCCGAGGGAGGCTCGATGACCAGCAGCCCGGCCACGATGCGATTGGAGCGCCCCGTCGCAGCGGCCGCGAGGGTTCGCAGACGCGCGCACAGCTCCGTATTGAGCGTCCTGTCGCCCACCAGCGCTGTGGGCACGGCCGCCTGCCAACCGCAGAACGCCGCACACCGCTGCCAGTCCGGAAACATGAGGATGCGTACATCATGCCGACCGGAGCCCACGACCACCACCTCGCTGATCAGCGGCGAGAGGGCATCGAGGGCCGCCAGGCGCAGCCGCGCGCCGGCCACACGCGTGCCGGAGGCCAGCTTGAAGTCGTCACTGGCGCGCCCTTCGAAGCGCAGCCCCGCGCCCGCATCGCGCTCGTCGACGAGACTCAGCAGATCGCCCGAGCGAAAGTAGCCCTCGGCATCGAATGCAGCCTGCGTTGCCGGCGGGTCACGCCAATATCCGGGCGTCACATTGGGGCCGCGATAAAGCGCCTCGAACTTGTCCTCGCTTCGCGCAAGCTTCAGCTCCAGCCCCGGCACCGGCACGCCCACCACACCCACCCCGGCCGCGCGCTTATTGCCAAACAGCGCCAGTGGACTGGTCTCGGTCATGCCGAGTCCCGTGGCGATGAAGATACGCTCGCCCGTGGTGGCGACGGCGAGCTCCTCGAGCATGCGCCACGTGGACGGCTGCATCGGCGCCGCCGCATACCAGAGAAATTTCAGGTCGCGAAAAAAAGTTTCGCGCAGCAGCCGATCGGCGCGAAAATGCGGCAGCAGCGCCTCATAGCCAAGGGGAACATTGAAGTAGAGCGTGGGAGAAACCCGCCGCAGCAGACGCAGCGTCGGCTCGATCAGCGATGGCTCGGGCCGACCCGGATCAATGTACAGCGTGCCCCCATTCTGCAGAATGATATTGAAGATGTTGTTGCCACCGGCCGTATGATTCCACGGCAGCCAGTCGACCATCACCGGCGGCTGCTGAGTCACGAAGGCCGTCACCTGCCGCTGCATCTGCGCCGACGCACACAACATACCGTGCGTATTGATGACCGCCTTGGAGATACCGGTGGAGCCGGAGGTGAAGAGAAATTTTGCGATGGTCTGCGGCCCGACCCGTGCCGCGGCCGCATCGACCGCATCGACCGCACCGACCACACCGTCCGGTTCGCGGGCGGCAGGTAACGAGGCCAGGGGTTGCTGTCCGTCGACCGCATGCGTGAGCGCCACGACGCAGATATCGCCCTCGAGCACGGCCTGCAGTGCCTGTCGATAGGCACTGCCATTCTCGACGACCACGAGCCCGGGCGTCAGCAGGCTCATGACGCGGCGTAACTTGAGGAAGTCGCGGCTCTGCAGCGCGTACGCTGGTGCGATGGGGGCGACGGGTACACCGATGTACAGCGCCGCACACATCAGCAGGGCGTGATCGATGCTGGCCGATGCGAGGATCGCGAGGGGCCGCTCGGCGCTCAGGGAATGGCGCAGCAGTCCCGCCGCCAGGGCACGCACCGCGCGGCGCGCCTCGCCGTACGTGATGCGTCGCTCGCCCGCGGGGGTCTGCTCGACCAGAAAGTCGCGCTCAGGTGCCTCGCGCGCCCAGCGATCGATCCAGTCGCCCATGCGCACATCGAAGGGCTGCAGTGACTCCGCGGAGCGCATCAGGAGGCCACCGTCGGCAAGCCTCTCCACTGCCACCTCGGAGGTAAAAAAGGCCGCCGCTCGCATGCGAGCCGGCTCGGGCGCGCTGCCGCGGGCGCTCATGGCGCCGATGCCCACGTCATGCGCTGAAGGGGCGTCGCGTTCACGAGCCCGACTCGTCGCGTTGCTGAAAGCTCTGCCCCGCTTCCGCCAGTCGCTCGATCAATGCGCTCGGTGTCCAGTAGAACCCGCAGCGCTGGTGGTAATAGCGGATTCTCTCGGCCACGTGGCGCAGCCCGAGGGTGTCGGCATGAAACATCGGCCCTCCGAGAGAGCGTGGAAACCCATAGCCATTGGTCCAGACCACATCGATATCGGCGGCCCGCGCCGCCACGCCCTCCTCCAGCACCCGGGCGCCCACCAGAATCAGCGACAGCACGCAGCGCTCGATAATCTCCGCCGCGCTGATCTTGCGCTGCTCGATGCCCCGGGCGGCCGCCAATTCGCGAATGACACGCTCGACTTCGGGATCCGGGATGCCCTGCCGGCTACCCGATTCATAGCGGTAAAAGCCCGATCCACTCTTCTGACCCAGACGCCCCAGCGCAGTCAGCTGATCTGCGATGACGAAGTAGGGATCGGGACGGCTGGCGCGCTTGAAGAGCTCCTGGCGCACCCGTGTGCCTACATCCGTGCCCCCCAGATCGCTGACCCGCTGCGGCCCCATCGCAAATCCAAATTCCTCCAGCGCCCGATCCACATCGGCGGGCTCTGCCCCCTCGAGCAGCAATTGTTCCGCCTCACGGAAATAGCCGTCCAGCATCATTCGATTGCCGATGAAGCCGAAGCCATCATTGGCGATGACGGCCGTCTTCTTCAGCAGGCGCGACACCTGCAGCGCAGCCGCGAGGGCCGCGGCACTGGTGCTCGCGCCGCGCACGACCTCGACCAGCTTCATGACATGGGCGGGACTGAAGAAATGCAGTCCGACCAGACGGCCCGGATGGGTGGTGGCGGCGGCCAGGTCCGTCACCGACAGCGTGGAGGTGTTGCTGGCGATCAGCCGATCGGCCGGCAGCAGCTGATCGAGCTGTGACAGCACGCTCTTCTTGAGCGCGCTATCCTCGTACACGGCCTCGATGACGACATCAGTCCCCGCGGCATCGGACAATGAGGAGCCCGGCTGGATTCGCGCCAGGCGCTCAGCGGCCGTCGACTGGTCGATCCTGCCGCGCTTGACGGCAGCGGCGAAATTTTCCTGCACGATACCCATGCCGCGGCGCAGACCTGCCTCGGCGTTATCGATCAGGGTCACCTGCACCCCGGCATCGGCGAATGCAGTGGCGATCCCGCTGCCCATGGTACCGGCGCCGATAATCGCGGCGCGGCGGATCGCGCGCGGTGTGCTCTCAACCTCCCCTTCGCGCAGCTTGGCGGCGGCGCGCTCGGCAAAAAACAGGTGCCTGAGGGCGACGCTTTCGCGCAACTGCAGCGACTGGGCCGAGAGCCCCGCTTCGATGGCGATGCCACGCTCGAAGGGCTGGGCAGCGGCACGCACGGCCTCGATCAGGAGTGTCGGCGCCCGCAGCCCCCTGATCGAGCGCGCGTGTGTCTGCAGCGCCTGCTGCGCGAGCTCCTCGGTCAGTGGCTCGGATGGCCCGAGTGCGCAGGTGCGACGCGGCGGCCTGTGCTCGGCGATGAGCCGCTCGCACCAGGCGCGGGCCGCCGCCCGCAGGTCGCCGCCGGCGACTTCATCCACCAGGCCAAAGGCGCACGCCTCCTGTGCACTCCAGGGTTTGCCGCTCAACATCAGATCCAGTGCCCGGGCTGCGCCCACCAGGCGAGGCAATCGCTGCGTGCCGCCCGCACCCGGAATCAGGCCAAGGGTGATCTCCGGCAATCCGAGCCGGGCATCCGGCGCTGCGATCCGATAGTGGCACGCCATCGCGAGCTCCAGCCCGCCGCCCAGGGCAAGTCCCTGTATCGCGGCGACGACGGGCAGACGCGCTGACTCGATGGCGCTCTCGAGCTCCTGCAGTGAGGGTGCCATCACCGGACGGCCAAGCTCATTGATGTCTGCTCCGGCCATGAAGATAGGGCCTGAGGTCACCAGCAGCAGCGCCCGGATGTTCCGGTCCGCGATCGCCCGTTCCAGCGCGCTCGCCACACCCTCGCGCACGGGATGTGCGATCGCGTTCACGGGTGGATGATTGATCTCGATGAGGCCGATCTCATCGTGAGCGCTAAAGCTGACGACGTCGGTGCGGGAAATGGTCATCTGACGGGTCTCCACGATTCATCCGTTCAGGGACAACGACAGCAACCGGCCCACCTGTACCTGGCTGCCCTGCCCGGGCTCGCCTCGATAGTGTTTAAAGCGCATCATGATCGATGGCAAGTCCTGTGTCGCGGGGTCCCTCCGTTGCATGCCGCTCTGCTCGCTTCGCGCGTTCAGTTCGCCTGGGTCATCGGCTGGCATATCCTGCTGCCAGCCTTCACCGTGGGGCTCTCCAGCTACATTGCGGTGCTGGAAACGCTCTGGTTCGTGCGGCGCCGGGAAGTCTATTTCAGACTCTCGAGCTTCTGGACGCGGATCTTCGCGATCTCCTTTGGCATGGGGGTGGTATCGGGGGTCATCATGCCGTTCCAGTTCGGCACCAACTGGAGCCGCTACGCGGACGCCACGGCGAATGTGCTTTCGCCGCTGTTCGCCTACGAGGTGCTGTTTGCGTTCTTTCTCGAGTCCGCGTTTCTCGGCGTGCTGCTCTTTGGACGCCGCCTGGTGCCACGCTGGGCGCATCTGGTCGCCGGGCTCATGGTCGGTTTCGGGACACTCATGTCCTCCTTCTGGATTCTGGCTGCCAACAGCTGGATGCAGACCCCCGCGGGCTATCGGGTCATCGACGGACGCTTCTTCCCAACGGACTGGGTCCAGATCATCTTCAACCCCTCCTTTCCCTACCGCTTTGCGCACACCGTCGTGGGCTTCTACATCACCACCGCCCTGGTGGTCCTGGGCGTCGCCGCCCATTATCTGCGCGCCGCTCGCCATCCGGAAGAATCACGCGTGATGCTGTACCAGGCGCTTGGACTGCTGACCGTGCTCGTGCCGCTGCAGATCTTCCTCGGCGATGCGCACGGTCTGAACACGCTGAAATACCAACCGGCGAAGCTTGCGGCGATCGAGGCGCGCTGGGATACGCAGCGGCATTTCCCGCTCACGCTGTTCGCCATTCCCGATGAGAAGAATGCAACCAATCGCTACGCCCTGGAAATACCCGATCTCGGCAGCCTCATTCTGACCCATGAGCGAAACGGCACGATCCGCGGGTTGAAGAGTTTTCCGCGCTCCTCATGGCCGCCGGTCATCTATCCATTCTTTGCCTTCCGCATCATGGTTGCCATCGGCCTGATCATGCTGGCCCTCGTGCTCGGCGCCTGGATCCTGCAGGCCGCAGGGCGCCTGCAGCGATCGCGTCATTTCCTGCGGCTCTGTGAATTCGCCTCACCGCTCGGCTTTGTCGCGGTACTGGCCGGCTGGACGACCACGGAGGTAGGCCGTCAGCCCTGGACGGTGTACGGATTACTGCGCACCGCCGACTCGGTATCGCCATCACTGAGCGGCGCGAACGTCATCGTCTCGTTCATCGGATATGCCGCGGTCTACCTGATCATGTATCCGTTCGGGGTGCGCTTCATGTGGCGCAGCGTGCAGCGTGGGCCCTCCGAGCCCGCCACGCGACCGTTGATCGTCGAAGGCGGCCGTCCCGATCATCCCGTGGAAGCGCTGCCGGGCACTGCGACAGCGGCGCCGGCAGCGCAGCAGCCGCGATGAGCCCGCTGGTACCGGATCTGGTGCCTCTTTGGGCGCTGATCCTGGCGATCGGAATCTTTTACTACGTGGTGTTCGACGGTTTTGATCTGGGCGTGGGCATTCTCTTTGGCCTGGCGCCCGACACGCCCACCCGCAACCTCATCATGAACTCCGTGGCGCCGGTCTGGGATGGCAACGAGACCTGGCTGGTGCTCGGCGGTGTGGCACTGCTGGCCGCCTTCCCGCTCGCCTTCGCGGTGTTATTGCCCGCCGTGTACTTTCCGATCCTGATCATGCTGCTCGCGCTGGTGTTCCGCGGCGTGGCGTTCGAGTTCCGCTATCGTGACGACGAGCATCGCACTTTCTGGGATCACGCCTTCAATTACGGCTCGATCATCGCCACCTTCGCGCAGGGCATCGTCATCGGTGCCTTCATCCAGGGCTTCAACGTGCGGGGCCGGGAGTTCGCCGGCCATTCTCTCGATTGCTTTACCGGTTTCTCGATCTTCACCGGGTTTGCGCTCATCGCCGGCTACGGACTGCTCGGGGCCGGCTGGCTGATCCTCAAGACCGAGGGGCAATTGCAGCAGTGGGCGCGACGCTGGGGTCTGACCTGCCTGCTGTGCGTCGTGATTGCCATTGCGGTCGTGAGCGCCTGGACGCCGCTTCTGGAGCGACGCATCGAGCAGCGCTGGTTTACCTGGCCGGATGTAGCGCTGCTCTGCCCGGTCCCCATTCTGACGCTCGCACTGGTCATCTGGGAGTGGCGGGCGCTGCGCGGCCCGGCGGAAGTGGCGCCCTTCATTCTTGCAGTGGGATTGTTTCTCATCTCCTATATCGGCATCGCCATCAGCATGTGGCCGATGATCGTTCCCTATCACTACACGCTGTGGCAGGCCGCCTCGTCGGCCAACACGCAGGTGTTCCTGCTGATCGGCACCGTATTTCTGTTACCCATCGTGTTCATGTACACCGGCTGGTCCTACTGGGTATTTCGCGGCAAGGTCAAGGCCGAGCTCATCCACCACTGAGCCGAAGCTTGTGCAGCCAGCGCTGCGCGGCGTGCCGTAACCTTTTCCGACTGACTGCGAATAAGCCTGCATGAAGACCTTCACGGCGCTCAGGAGCCTGCTGGCGGCCACGCTGCTCGCCGGGATGGGCGCCAGCGGGGTGGGGGTGGCGCAGACGGCGCAGGCGACGCCGCCCGATGCCGGACCGATGCAGGCGCTGCAGAGCGCGCACTGGATTGGTGAGGGCAGCACGCACCCACGGCATGTGCTGTATGTCTTCGTGGACGCCAACTGTCCGTTCTGCCACAAGCTCTGGCTTGCGCTGCAACCCTACTATCGCGATGGGCTGCAGGTGCGCGATGTGCTCGTCGGGGTGATCGGGCCGAGCAGTCCGGGCAAGGCAGCCGCCATTCTCGAAGCTCGCGATCCGGGAGCGGCGCTGCAGCAGAACGAGCTCACCTGGGGCCGCCGCAGCGACGGCGGTGGTGGCGTGGCGCCGCTCGCGCAGCCGAGCCAGATCGATACGGCAGTGCTCGCGCACGACCAGGCATTGATGCAGGCGTTCGGCTTTCCAGGCACCCCCGGCATCGTCTATTTCGATGCCCGTGGCCAGGCGCATGGCGCCGAGGGAGTGCCTGGCGCCGCGCAGCTGGCGCAGATCGTGCAGGCCGCCTCCGTTCCCGTCAGCGCCACCCCAGCGCCGGGGCGACGTGCCGCAGTATCGCCTCGATGACGTGCGCGTTATAGGCGACACCGAGCTGGTTTGGCACGGTCAGCAGCAGCGTATCAGCCTCTGCGATGGCCTGGTCCTGCCGTAGCTGCCCGATGAGCTCATCGGGCTCGGCGGCGTAGCTGCGGCCGAAGATCGCGCGCGTGTTCTCGTCGATGAAGCCGATCTGGTCCTGCTCGTTGCGGCTGCGTCCGAAATAGGCCCGGTCCTGCTCATTCACGAGTGCGAAGATGCTGCGGCTGACCGAGACCCGCGGCTCGCGCTGGTGACCTGCCTCCTTCCAGGCAGCGCGGTAGGCGCGGATCTGCGCCGCCTGCTGCACGTGAAACGGCTCGCCGCCCTCGTCGTTCTTGAGCGTGGAGCTCTGCAGGTGCATGCCGAGCTTGGCCGCCCAGACGGCCGTGGCGTTGGAGCCCGCGCCCCACCAGATGCGATCGAGCAGTCCCTGCGAGTGCGGCTCGAGCCGCAGCAATCCCGGCGGATTGGGAAACATCGGCCGCGGATTGGGCTTCGCGAAGCCCTCGCCCCGCAGCACGTCGAGCAGGACCTGGGTATGGCGGCGCCCCATGTCCGCATCACTCTCGCCTTCGGCGGGCTGAAAGCCAAAATAACGCCAGCCCTCGATGACCTGTTCGGGAGAACCGCGACTGATGCCCAATTGCAGCCGCCCGCCGGCGATCAGGTCGGCAGCCCCCGCATCCTCGGCCATGTACAGCGGGTTCTCGTAGCGCATATCGATGACGGCAGTGCCGATCTCGATGCGGCGCGTTCTGGCACCCACCGCCGCCAGCAGGGGAAACGGCGATGAGAGCTGGCGCGCAAAGTGATGCACGCGAAAATAGGCGCCGTCCGCGCCGAGCTCCTCGGCCGCGACTGCAAGCTCGATGGACTGCAGCAGCGCATCGGCCGCCGAGCGGGTCTGCGACTCGCGCGAAGGCGTCCAGTGTCCAAAGGACAGAAAGCCGATCTTCTTGCTCATCGTGCATTCACGCTCAGGCCGCCATCGACGGGGATCTTCGCGCCGGTGATGTAGCTGGCACGATCGGAGGCCAGAAAGACCGCCACGTCGGCGACCTCGGACATCTGGGCCCAGCGGCCCAGCAGCACACCCTTGGCGGCGCAGGCCGCGGCCACGGCCTCCTCCGGACTGCGGCCCTGCTGCTCGCCCAGCTGCCTGGCCCAGCCCTGGCGAAATTCGGTGCCGACGATACCCGGGACGATGGCATTGACCGTGATGCGCGAGGGCGCCACATCGGCCGCCATGAAGGCGGTCAGATGCAGGATGGCCGCATTACCCAGGCTGTGCATCAGGGCCGGGCTCCAGACGATGGTGCCGGACGCCCCGGCGATGTTGATGACGCGGCCGCTGCCATCCGTCGGCATCAGCGGCAGCAGCTCGCGCAGCATGCGCAGCGCCCCGAGCGTCTTGAGCTCCAGCCCTGAGCGCCATTGCTCATCGGACCATTCGATCTGCCGCTCCATGCCCTTGATGGGCGGGGCGGCGTTATTGACCAGGATGTTCATGCTGCGGAAGCTCGGATGCGCGCGCAGCTGCGCCACGGCACCCCTGAGCGAGTCGGTGCTCATCAGGTCCACCGGCAGTCCGATCGCCGTGACCCCGAACTCACCGGCAATGGACGCTGCCGCCTCGCGCACGTCCGCCTCCGTGCGAGCGAGCAGCGCGACGTGCACGCCCTCGCGCGCGAGGCCCTGGGCGATTGCCCTGCCAATGCCGCGGCTGCCGCCACTGATGAGCGCCGTTCTGCCCGCCAATCCGGTTTCCATCGCTACCACTCCTGGTTGGGTTGGCCCACGGCACCCAGGATGGCAGGGTAGCAGAATGGCCTAGGCGGCCAGAAACTCCCGCACCGCCTTGACGGCCTCGGCTCGCTCGTGCAGCACCAGATGGCCGGCAGGCGTGAATGTGCGCAGCTGCGATCCACGCACCAGCCGCTGCCATTCCCGGGCCTGCTCGAGTGGCACGACGCGATCCTGCTCACCCCACACCAGCAGCGTCGGAACGTCGATGCGGTGCAGATATTTGGCAAGTTTCGGGTCGTACATGCGTTGCCAGCCGATGCGCGCCAGCGTCGTGAGCTCACGGTAGCTCTCCACGATCACGTTGACATCGTGCGGGTCCGGGGGTGACCCGAGCGCCGCGGGGTTTTCCGCCAGCGCCGCGGGCAGCTCCTCGGGCTTCAGACGAAACAGATCCGTGATGGGGTGCTCGCGCACCCAGAGACCGGCGGGGCACACCAGTACCAGGCGCTGCAGCCGCCGCGACTGCTGGGTCGCGAACGCCGCGGCCATCCAGCCGCCCAGTGATTGGCCCACCAGATGAAAGCGATCCAGCTTCAGTTCATCGAACAGATCCAGGTAGTGCATCAGATAGTCCTGGATACTGGACATGCCCGCGTCGTCGGCGGAGCCGCCAAAACCCGGATGCAGCGGCAGATACACGCTGAATTTCTCGGTCCAGGGCGCCGCGAATTCCCAGCCGCCGGCCGTGCCGCCGCCATGCCAGAACACCAGCGGCTCGCCCTCCCCGGCGCGCAGCACCTGTGTCTTGACGCCGTTGACCATGAGCTCGTGCGATCTCCAGTCGATGGCCATCTCAGCGTCCTCCCGCAGCAGCGGTCACACCCGCTGCGCGCTCGCGCGCCTCGCCCTGGGTCTGGTTGCCGCCGCGCCGGCCGCGCAGACGCGGGATCACCTCTTCGGCGAACAGCGTCATGTTCTTGACCACCTTCCAATGCGGCATGTCGCCGATGTGGTGGTGAAGAATGACGCGCGAGGAGCCGGCACTCTCGCACCACTGCCCGAGGGTGTTGGCGATCTTCTCGGGCGTACCGAAGACGATGCGCCACTGCGAGGTCAGCACGTCCCAGTCAAAGCCGCCGTGCGAGGCCGTGGCGGCGGCGCGCATACGCAGCTGCTCGGGGGAAATGTAGCCCGGCGGATTCAGAAAGCGCGGCGTGGTGCGCGTCGTGTCCTCGACCCAATAGCGCATGTGCTCCTTGAATTCCTGTTCCGCCAGCTGCTCGTTCTCCGCCACATAGACGATGGCGTTGAACATCGCCTTGTCGGGAGTGAAGCTGTGGCCGTAGCGGGGCATCTCCTCGCGCAGCCTGCGGAAGGTCTTCTCCTGCACGGCGATCGGCACGAACACGGAGGAGTAGCCAAAGCCGCGCTCGGCAGCGATCTGCACCGTCTCGGGACTACCCGAGCCGACGATCGCAATTTTTGGATGCGGCCGCTGCATCGGGCGTGGCCAGGGATTGAGGTAGCGGTAGTTGAAGAATTCGCCATCGAAAGTGCTCGGACCATCCTGCGTCCAGGCCTGCAGCAGCACCTCCAGCGACTCACGAAAGCGCGCCCGCGCCGTCGCCGGGTTGATGGAATTTGCCCAGTATTCCATGCCGGTACCCAGCGGCAATGCAATCTCCAGCCGCCCGCCGGACATGACATCCAGCATCGCGTAGGCCTCAGCCAGCCGGTTGGGCATCTCCAGATTGATCGGCACGCCGAAGCAGCAGATCTTGGCGCGCCGGGTCTGTGGAATCAGCGCCGCCGCCATCAGCGTGCATACCGGCATCATCGAGTAAACGGTGTTGTGGTGCTCGTTGACCACCAGTCCGTCGTAACCGAGCTGATCGGCCAGCACCATCTCGCTCATGTAACGCTGGTAGAGCTCATGGCCCTTCTGCGGGTCGAAGAAGCGGTTGGGAAAATCCACCCACAGCGATTCATATTTTTCGTGGTCGGGTGGCAGATGCACATAGGGCATGAAGTGCATCGTGTAGAACTGCAGATCATCCAGCCACTGGGCCATGCTAGCCTCCTCGGAGCGGCAGACGCCTAGGCGCGTAAGACTCTACTCCAATGGGCCGCCCCTGCAACAGCGGCTCTAGCCGCCCTGGCGTGCATCCTCGAGGATCATCTGCGCGCCTTTTTCCGCGATCATCGCAGTGGGCGTATTGGTGTTGCCCGACGTGATGGTCGGCATGATCGAGGCGTCCACCACCCGCAATCGCGCAATGCCGTGCACACGCAGTCGCGCATCGACCACGGCCTGTGCATCCGTCGCCACGCCCATCTTCGCCGTGCCCACCGGGTGAAAGATGGTCGTGCCAATCCTGCCCGCGGCATCGACCAGCGCCTCGGTATCATCGCCGACCTGCTCACCCGGCAATAGCTCCAGTGGCCGGTACGCCTGCAGTGCCGGCTGCGACATGAGGCGCCGCGTGGCACGCAGCGCATCCGCGGCGACCATGCGATCCTCGTGCGTGGAGAGATAGTTCGGTGCGATCGCTGGCGGCGCGAGCGGATCGGCCGAGCGCGGGCGCACGCTGCCACGCGAAGAGGGCTGCAGATTGCAGGCACTCACGGTGATCGCCGGGAATCGATGCAGCGGATCGCCGAACTTGTCGAGCGACAGCGGCTGCACGTGAAACTCGAGGTTGGCCCGTCGCTGGCGCGCATCGGAACGCATGAAGATCCCCAGCTGCGAGGGCGCCATGGTCAGCGGACCGCGTCGCCAGAGCGCATATTGCACTGCCATCCAGCCGCGTGCCACACGCGAATGATAGATCTCGTTCAGGGTTCTGACGCCGCTGACGCGGTAGATGGCGCGCTGCTGCAGATGATCCTGCAGGTTCGAGCCCACGCCCGGCCGATCCAGGAGCGTCGCAATTCCCACCGAGCTCAGCCACGCCTGCCGCCCGATACCCGAAAGACTGAGTATCTGCGGGGATCCGATGCTGCCCGCCGCCAGAATCACCTCGCCCGTCGCGCGCGCCTCACACACCTCGCTGCCGCGCCGGAACTGCACCCCACCGGCGCTGCGCCCCTCGAGCAGGAGCTTCTCGACCTGCGTGTGCAGCTCCACGCGCAGATTGCTGCGCGTCAGCGCCGGCCGCAGAAAACCCCGCGCCGCCGACCAGCGCCGGCCGCGCCGCTGATTGACGTGAAAGTAGCTGACCCCTTCGTTATCGCCGCAGTTGAAGTCCTCGATCGCGGGAATGCCCAGCTGCACCGCCGCCGCGCGCACCGCATCCAGTACACGCCAGCGGATCCGGGGGGCTTCCACGCGCCAGCCCCCGCCGGTGCCGTGATAGTCCCCGGCCCCCATGAAATGGTCTTCCAGGCGCAGGAAGGCGGGCAGCACGTCCCGCCAGCCCCAGCCTGGCAGGCCGAGCTCGCGCCAACCGTCGTAATCGGCCGCGTGCCCGCGCATGCAGATCATCGCGTTGATGGCGCTGGAGCCTCCCACGACCTTGCCGCGAGGATAGTGCAGCGTGCGGCCGTGCAGCCCTGCCTCGCTCTCGGTGCGATACATCCAGTCCGAGCGCGGATTGCCGATCGCGAACAGATAGCCCACGGGGATGTGAAACCAGATCCAGTTGTCGCGTCCCCCTGCCTCCAGCAGCAGCACGCGCACATCGGGGCGGGCCGAGAGACGATTTGCCAGCACGCATCCGGCTGTGCCCGCCCCGACGATGATGTAATCGTAGTGCCCGTCGAGTTGTTGCACGGCCTGAGCCTCAGCCGCCGATGAGCCCCGCGGTCACATTGATCGCGAAGCCCACGACGGAGGCGTTGAAGAACAACGCGATGACCTCATGCGCGATGACGACTTTGCGGATGTCTACACGCGTTGTCAGCACATCGGCGGTCTGGCTGGCTGCGGATATGGTGAAGGAGAAATAGGCGAAGTCCCAGAAGACCGGCATCTGCGTCTGCGGGAAGGACAGCGGCCGCTCACGCGGGGCGGCGCTGTAGAACATATCCGCGTAGTGCATCATGAACATGGTAGGCACGAGCAGCCAGGATGCCGCGAGCGTGACGGCGACCAGCCCGGAGTGCCAGAACCGCTCTGCATGCGCGACGTGCCGCAATGTCGCCAGCAACTCCACGGTGGCGAGCAGGCTCAGCAGCGCCGCGGCCGTCACGATGACCAGCAGCACCGGGCCCGACGGATCGTCCTCGATATAGTGTGCGCTGATCTGCTCCGCGCTCATGCCCCGCATCCAGGTGAGAAGCATTCCGAGCAGGCATAGCACCCCGACGTCCCAGCCGGTCAGCAGGCGCGTGATGAACAGCCAGGATCGCGGCGACAGAAAGAAGACGGCAGCTCCGATGAGCAGCGCGATCAGTGTTCTGGGATGGCGGCTGAAGAGCCTGGGCAGCCGCACCTGATCAGGGCCCCGCCCTGGCGGCCGGCTCATACAGCGGCGGCTTACCCTTGTCCACGATAGGCACCGTGTAGATCACGAGTGTGTACAGCGTGCTCATCGGCGCACCCGCGCGCGCTCCCCCGCCTGCTTTGTCGTGCGCCGATTATGCAGCCTGGGACGCTGCGGTCAAAGCTGCGTTGGGCGCTGCCCCGGTTTCCGGGACTGCATTCGGGTGACTGCCTAGTCGATGCCCTTGCACAGACGCTGGGCGCCACGACCGTTGCAGCAGAACTGCGTGCAGTATGTCGTGCGCGGCTTGTAGACACCGCTCAGCTTCTTGCGGAACTGGGGATACATCGTCTGCGCACCGCCCTGTGTCGCGAGCACGGGAATGCCGTAGTGCTGCAGCATGTACGTCTGTGCGGCCGCGATCTGGTCGGGCAGCACCGTGGCCGTGTGATAGCCGTCCGACAGGCCTTCCACCACCTCGGCCGGCTGGCAGTACTCGGGCACTTCGTTGCTTTCGCCCGCCAGTACGAGCCGAAAGTCCTGTCCCTTCACCCACGGGGCCTCCAGATAGACCGGATCGCGGATCACGCCGAGCATCATCAGCTCATCCCCATGGCGGGTGATGAACAGTCGCAGCGTCCCCTGATTGCTCAACGGTGGACCATTGCGCTCCAGAATGGAGTCGCTCAGATGGGTGGTGTACGCCACCAGCGTATCCCCCTCCCAGTGCCCAGTCGTGAAGCCCGCGTTCGTATGCACTGCCTGCGGCGGGGGCGCCTGCCGTCCATCCATCCAGATGGTATTGGGCAGACGATCGTAGAGCGGCGCGCTCAGATGCCAGGCAATGACGTTGCCGTAGTGGTCACGCACCGCGGTAAATGTCCCACCCCAGGGTCCGGTCACCAGGTACGGCATCGACCAGGCCTCGCACTGCCGGTACAACTCCTCGTGCTGATCCCCCGAGTACGCCCAGCCAGCCTCGCGTCCCTGCTGATTGAGCGGAATGCCGGCAAAGTTGCCGGGAAAGGGGCCGGAGGCGTGCTCACGTCCGTCCTGTGTGCTCTCCACCACCCAGTTACCGGAAAGATCAATCTGCGCACACACAGCGCCGGCGTACAGCATCACTGCCAGGCAACTGACGAGCGTGAATGCGACCGAGCGTGGTTTCATGGCCGGCACCTCAGAAGCTCAGGGAACAGGGCTCGGGGTCCCACTCGGAGCCATCGTGCTCCTTCTGGAATACCGAATCGTAGATGTACGGCCCGTCCAGGTATTCGGGGTCGTGCACCGTCGTGCTGATCGAGAGCCACTCATCGCCCTCAGGCTCGGTGTGCAGGTCCCACCATTCGGTCAGCGTGGTGTCGGTCCCATACGGCACGCCATTTTTTCGCAGCAGGCCGGCCGAGAGGTGATCGGTGTCGACGTGCAGTGACCCATGATGCGAGTCGGTGGCCGCAGGGGCGGCCGCGCGGAAACCTGTGCCGGGCGTCACCCACCTGGCACGCGACTGGCCCTGCAGGCTCGCCTGCGCCTGAGCCGCCCGGGCCGGCGGCTTGAACTGCAGCAAACGCGTCTGCATCCCGGCGTCCGTATCCACACGCAGCGTCTGCGGATCCTGCCATGCAATGTGCAGATGCTCCGGGTTTCGCATCAGCACTGCAGCCCCATAGGCCTCACACTGTTTGCCCGCGGCCTCGTCCGGTCCCGCTTTCCAGGCGTCGGCAAATTGCTTGGCTTTCTCGTTGATCGGAATGTCGGCGTACTCGCCCGGTCCGGGGACCAGCATGCGAAAGCGCCAGTTCTGCGTGATCAGTGACACCCAATAGCCCTTGAGATCGATGGGCGCCGCCTGCTCGGCACTCATCGGAGCCGCGGCGGGGGCTGCAGGCGCCTGCGCTGCGGCCCGCGTCCACAGAGACGTCGCCGCCCAGAGCATCCCTGCAGCAGCGAGCGCGCCGAGCATCGCAGGCAGGACCCTTCTGGTGGAGCTGCTCATGCCGCTAATCCCCCTGTCGATGGCGCACGCGCCGTGCGGCCATCACGCTTTTGTACACCGCCTGTACGAAGTCGGCCGTCGTCCAGTGGCTGTCGGCGCCGTAGCGGGTGTGAAAGCCCTGCGCCGGATCGGCGCTCACGATCTGCTGATAGTTTCTGCCATGATCGATGTAGTACTGCACCCGCATCATCACGGTCGCGACCATGTCCCGGTAGCTCACGAGATCATCCAGCGTCCCCAGGGGTCCATGCACCGGAATCACCAGCGTTCCCGGGTCGTCGGTCAGCACCGGCGTATGCGCAAACGTCAGCATGTTGATCAGCACATTCAACGCATCGATCTCACCCTGAGCGCTGCCGCCGTGCTGCAGGTCAATGATGGGGAAGCGCGTCTGATCGAAGATCTCGCCCGCGACCACCACGTTCGAGCGCTCGAAACGCACCGCCGCGTCGGCATCGCTGTGCCCGCCGGGCAGTCGTACGACGGCTATCGGCTCATTGATGAACAGATTGAATGCCGGCCGCGTAAAGGTGTCGGTGGGAAACGCCGCCCCGGAATAGTTGGCCTGCGTCTGGGCGGCCATCTCGGTCAGCACATTCTGCCGGGCGATGATCGGCGCGCCGCCACCGCCGTTCGCCCCGGGCACCGCGATCAGATTGGTGAATCCGCGCCGCTGCCCGGCAATGAACAGATCCTGTACGGCAACGCTGTGGCCGGCGGCCGCCACGGCCGCATTGCCACCGACGACCTCCGGATCGGCATTGGTATCGATCAGATAGTGGATCGGCTCGGCGCTGATCCGCGTGATGGCCGCCAGAACCGCCGGTGCGCTCTGCGCCGGACCCGGATCCACCACCAAAGTGCCGTCCGCGCCGCTTTGTACCGCGATATTGACGCCATTGACGGTCAACATCTCGATCCCGGGGGCTACCGGCAGCACCGCCACCGGCCCGATGCGGGTCGGCGACGGAAGCATGGTCTGCTGCGCTGGCTGCACCGATCCGTACAGCGGCGCAGGCCGTGCAGCGGCCGCTGCATCGGACGTCTCGTCCGCCGCGCGGCACACATTGGCGCCGCCCCATGCCAGCGACAGCACGAGCGCTGCCGCGCTCATTGCACGAATAGTCATCTGCCCCCCCTGCGCTCTGCCCGCCGCCGGCTCAGCTCTCCTCGTCGGCATCGCGATCCCCCGGCGCGCCGACAGAATGCCACAATCAGAACGTAAATGTCGTCTTGATGCCGTACTGGCGCGGTGCGCCGTACAAAACGGTGGTGCCCGTCTGGTTCGTCTCGTAGGTCTGATTGCTCAGGTTGGTACCGTACAGCGTCGTGGTCCAGCGCCCGTTCATATAGTCCAGGTAGGCGTTCCACAGCTTGCGCGGCACCATCTCGTAGTAGTCGTTGTTCTGCAGGATGTTCGAGTACTGCTTGGATGTGTACGAGTAGTTGACGCGCGGCTGCAACGTCGCCTCACCGAACTGGAAGCCATACTGCAGGGTGAGGTTCGCGGTCACCTGGGGTGCGTACGGGTTCTGCACCCCCCTCAGATTGATGACGTACGGCAGGTAGTTGAAGCACGTCGGGCTGACCACTCCCGTCGCACACTGCGGCAGACGTGTACCGAGCACCTGGCCGGTGCCGGCCGGAAACTCATACGTCGGCACGTCGTCGATGGGCGAGAGCGAGGAGTGTGTGTAGGCAAGGGACAGGTTGGCGCCGAAGTGTCCCAGCTGCGCCTGCATGCTCTCCTCGATACCCTCGATCAGCGCGTGCGGCACCGGCGCGATGCCACCATTGTTGGGGATGTTGTAGTTGAAGACGTTCTGCTGCATGTCGTAGTAGTCGTCGTAATAGAGGCCCAGCTGATTCGTCAGCCGGTGGTTCAGGAACGTGCCCTTCCAGCCGAGCTCATAGTCGTTCAATGTCTCGGCCGGGGCCGGGATCTCCCCCGTGTTGAACGCGTGGAACTGACTCAGTCCCGGCTTGTAGCCGCGCGCATAGAACAGATAGAAGAACTGACCCGGGATCGGCGTCCAGTTCAGACCGATCTTGCCGGTCTGGTGATTGGAGGTGTAGGCGCCGCTGTTGTCGAGCACCGCAGGCAGGCTCGCGGGTGAGGGATTGCAGGGCGCATCGCCGGCCGGGCACGCGATCGTACCGATATTGAACGTGCCGGTACCGAAGTTGTTGTCCCAGTTGCCGCGCAGGCCCGCCATCAGCTGCAGTGTGCTGGTGAACTGCCAGTTGATGTTGCCGTAGACACCGACCTCGCGGGTGACCTCATTCAGCGGAAACCAGCCGATCTGTGGCGTCGTGACCGAGGTGCCCGGGGGCCCGCCCGTCGTGTATGAATAGCTGGTGAAGGGGCTCGCGCTGTAGATGTCGGCAGCGCCGACGATCCAGTTGAATCGGCCCGCGCTCGGGGAGATCAGCTCGACCTGCACATAGTCATTGGTGGCGGGCTCGGCGGTAATGCCGCTGTTGCCGCCGATCGAATAGCCGTCATTGGCGGAGCACTCGCAATTGGCGTCGATCTCGTCGCTGACGCTGCTCTCCGCCCCGGCATAGAAGTGGAAAACCGTGCCATTGCCGAAGGTGTAGCGGACGTCGCCGCTGTAGATGCGGTCCCAGTAGGTGAACTTGGTGAAGGTGCTGTAATTGAGCACCCATGGGTTGCCGGAATAATAAGGGTAGTACTGCGTGGTGCACTGCCCGTTTGCCAGGGTGCTGTAGGGGCAGCCCAGTCCGGGCAGCGCCGAGAAGGTGTTGGGACTCACGTTGTAGGGCGTGCCGTCGGTGTTGTTCTCGTCGTACTGCACTTTGAGCAGCAGCTGGAAATTATCCGTTGGCTTCCACAGCGCACTCAGACGCGCATCGTCCATATCGGTATTGCCAGGATCGAGCGAGGAGTCCGAGGCATTCGGCAACTGCTCACCGCTGAAGCCAACATCGTGATAGAAGCTGTTCTCGCCCTCGTGATGCATGGCCAGCCGCATCGCGAACGTGTCGCTGATGGGCAGATTGATGGCGCCCTCCTCGAGCGTGTCATGGAAGTTTCCCGCCTGCACCGTCGCGTAGCCGTTCACGCCGCGGAAGTTCGGATTGGCCGAGTTGACCAGGATGGCCCCGCCGGTGGAGTTGGCGCCCACCAGCGTGCCCTGCGGCCCGCGCAGGGTCTCGACATCACCGATGTCGAACCAGGCCCAGTTCAGCCCCGTGCCGCGCGGGTTGACCATGCTGTCGAGGATGACCGGCACACCGGTCGTCACGGGATCCTCGCCCAGGGTATTGCCGACGCCACGCATCACCACCAGCTGATAGCCGCCTTCATTGGCCACCGAGAGCGTGGGCGCGACGGTTGCCAGATCGTTGATGCTGGTGACGTTGTTCGCCTTGAGCTGGTCACCGGTGATGGCCGTCACCGCGATCGCCGTGGTCTGCACGTCCGTCGCGCGGCGCTCGGCGGTGACGACCACTTCCTGCAGCTGGCCGGTGTCGGCCGGCTGCCCGGCCTGCGCCTGGTCCGCGTCCGCCGCGGGCGCGGCGGCACCGTTCTGGTCCTGTGCCGATGCCACGCCCGCCATGGCGGCGCAGCCGAGCAGCACGCTCACCATGACGCGTCGATCGAAAAGCTGACGAAGCAGTCCGCCTCGGTACCGGTCCATGACTTCTCCCCCTTCAGATAGCGGCTTCTGAAGTCATGTTGCCGGCCCGCATCAGGGAGCGTCACCTGTCGAAAGTTAGTCGCGCTAGAATCCGGCTCGAGGCACTGACAGTCGGGATGGGATGCCCGAAGGGGACGGAAAGGCAGGCGGCCCGCAGCTGTGGCGCCACCGGCCAGAGGCAACAGTGGAACATCCGACAGCGTGCGTCCTGCGCCCTCGTCTGGCGCTACGGATATCTCGCGCCCCCAGGCTCACGGTCGTGCACGCCCCCGCCGGCTATGGCAAATCTGCCTTGCTGGATCAATGGCATAGGAACGCCCAGGCATGCGGGCGGCGAGTCGCACGGCTGAACCTTCAGCCGCACCACTCGGAACCGCAGCGCCTGTTGTCCGATCTGGCGAGTGCCACACCGCAGGGCAGTCTGGTGTTGCTCGATGGCCTGGAGAAGCTCGCCGATGAAGGCGCGGGCTTGCAGGCGCTGATTGGACAGGCGCTGATTGCGGATGCGGACCAGCCCGTGCACCTGGTTGTGGCGGGGCGCACACTTCCCGCGCTACCCCTCGGGCGGCTTTACGCGCGCGGGGTCGTTCAGGAGATCGGTGTGCAGCAGCTGCGCTTCACGCGCGCCGAGATTGGCAGCTACCTGGCCGATACGGGCGTGGCGATACCGGATGCGGGCGCGCTCGAACAGATCAGCGAGCTCACCGAGGGGTGGCCGGCCGGCCTGCGGCTGCTCGGCGATTCGCTGCGTGAGCTGCCCGCGCGCACGGATATCGGGGTTGCGCTGGCTGCGGCATGGCGTCGGATCGCGGCCTATTTTGCCGAGTACGTGCTGGCCGAAGTCCCCGCGCAGATATGTGATTTCCTGCTGCGGACTGCGCCGCTGCAGCAGCTGGACGCGACGCTGTGCGAGGCGGTGACCGGAAACACCCATGCCAGCCAGTTGCTGGACGCCTGCGAGCGATACGCTCTGTTCGTGCATCGCCTGCCGGAGCGGACCAACGAGTTCTACCGACACCGTCTGTTCTCCGAGTACCTGCGCGCCGAATTTCGCAAACTCCCCCTGAGCGAGCAGCAGCGCCTGCATGGGCGCGCCAGCGAGCGGCTGCGGCATCAGGGCAGATTCGAAGAGGCGTTCGAGCAGGCCATCGCGGCGAATGAACCGGAGCGTGCGGCCGGTATTCTGGAGGCCTGCGGCGACACAAGGTGCGGGATCCTCGGCCCCAAGCTGCTCGCGCTCACGGCACGGCTGCCGCCATCGCTGCTCGAGCGCCATCCGCGCACGCTGCTGGCCACGACCTGGCAGGCCATCTTTTCCTGGGAGTTCGATCGGGCGTACGAGTTGCTGCGCACCTGCCGCGCTGTCCTGGATCAGCTCGGGCAAAGATCGGAATTACCCGCGCCCCTGTTGGCCGAATTCGAGCATCGCTACCTGCATCAACAGATGATGCTCGCGTTCTTCGAGAACGACATGCCGCGGGTGCAGCAGCTGTGTGAGCGATTGATTCAGGAATACGTCTCGGCTTCCCCCTGGATCAAGGCGAGCCTGCTGATCTCGCTGATCCAGGCAAATACCGAGCAGTACCGTCTGCGTGACAGTGAGGCCCTGGCAGCGCGTGCCCGCAAGCTCCTCGATCGCTCGGACCATCCATTGCCCCTCATCCCGCTGGCGGCGGCCATTGGCCGGATGCGGCTCATCAGCAGCCTGGACCAGGACAGCATCGAGGAGCTGACACGCGAGCTGCACCATGCTCTGGGCAGCAGCTGGTCCGGGGCGCCGGCGGCGGCGAGCATGGTCGCGGTGCCACTGGCCGAAATGCATTACGAGCGCAACGAGACTGCCCGGGCCGCAGAGTTGCTTGATCGACACCTCGCCCCGATTCCAAACTTCGGCTTTCTCGATCTCTGGTTGTCGGGCCGCCAGGTGCGCTCACGGCTGCTGCGGCTCGCAGGGGACAGCGCCGCGAGCCTCGAGGCCCTGCAGATCAAGCGCTGCTGGGCTCCCGAGGGCGGATTGAAGCGTCTGCGCAATTTTCTTGCGGCCGACCGCATCCGCGTGCTGCTGCAGGAGGGGAACGTGGCCGAGGCGGTGCGCACCGGCAGCGAGAGCGGCGCCCTCGGCCCGCTCGCGCATATGATGCCCGACCGGGGCAGTGCCGACGCCGGCAGGGAAGCGCAGGCCAGCGCCTTCGTCCGCTTGGCGCTGGCCCGGGAGCGTTTCGGCGATGCCTTGCGCGTTTGTACGCGCTGGCGGGCGTTTCTGAAGGGCACCGGAGCGGCTCGCAGCGTCGTGCGCTGGGGAGCACTGAGCGCTTCGGTGCTGCTCGCGAGCGATCAGCAGCGCGCGGCACAGCGGACGCTGCGCCAGGCGATCATTGCGGCCGCGCCCGGAGGGTATCTGCGCTCCATCCTCGATGAGGGTCCCGGCATCGGACGACTGCTGCTCGATCACCCGCAGCTGGCCGCCGACCTGCCCCAGCCCATGGGCGAATTCGGCAGGACGCTGATCGCCGCGTTCGAACAGGAAGTGTGCCACGAGGGCACGTCGTCAATTCACACTGCGAGCAGTCCACGCGGCTACTGCACGGCCGGGTCGCCCTACAAGCCAGCCGAGCCAGGACTGCCGGCGGCGGGTCTGACGCCCCGGGAGATAGAGATGCTCAGATTGGTGGCCGCCGGCCTCATGAATCGTGAGGTCGCCGAGCGGCTGGCCATGACCGAAGGCTCGGTCAAATGGTACCTCTACCATCTCTACCGCAAGCTCGGCGTCAGCCGGCGTACCCGGGCGGTACTGCGGGCGCGGGAGCTCGGCCTGGTGAGATGAGCCGGCATGGCGCAGGCCACTCACCGGCGTCATCGGCACCTGCTGCGCGCTCGTCTACTGACCACCCTTCTGGCGTGAGCCGGCGCGGGCTGGGCCGCTGGCGGCGCGTGGGCCCTCACCCGCGGGTGCCGAGCCCGGACACTGCGTCCCACGCAGGCCCTCGGCCGCGCAGCAATCGGCCTGGCAGTAGCCCTGCGGAATCGTGTACTGCTTGTCCAGCACCTTCTGGAAGGCCGGATAGATCTCCTGCGTAGCACCCAGAGCAACGTCGGGCGCGATGTTGTAGCGGCCCATGTAGTGCAGATCCGGATTCTTTCCGGGCAGATAGCGCGCCGCGTGATAGCCGTCGGAAAGTCCCTCGATCACCTCGGCCGGCATGCAATCGTTGGCGCTCGGAATGCTGTAGGTCGGGCTGCCCGCGACGAGCCGGAACGTGCGCGCCCGCGGATAGGGCGCACCCAGATAGACCGGGTCATGCACGATGAAGAGCATCGTGAGCAGATCCGCTTCGCGATTGAGGAACATGTCTACCGTCGCCTGATTGCTCTCGGGCGCATCGTTGCGCAGCAGCCAGTTGTCCTTCAGGTGCGTGATGTGCACGGACAGCGTATCGCCGTCCCAGTGGCCGCTGGCAAAGCCGGCATAGGTATGCAGCGCCGTCGGCGGTGGCTGCGGATGGCCGTTGACCCAGATCACTTCGCGTTGCCGATCGGGCGTGCCGCTCAGGGTCCAGGCCTGCACATCGTTGGAATCCAATGGATCGCCCACCGGGGAGATCTGGATATTGAACGGTCCCTCGACGAAGTAGTTTACCTGCCACGTCACGCACTGCCGGTACAGCTCCTCCTGCTCGGCCGAGGGATCGGCGGTCGCCGCCATCTGCCGACCCTGCTGGTTGAGCGGAATCCCCACGTAGGAGACCGGAGCCGGGCCCTCGGCCTGATTGAGCTGATCGGGACTATCGATGGGCCGCCAGTTGCCCGACAGATCGACCTGCGCCAGCGCGCTGGATGCGAACGTGAGCAGCGCAAACCCGGTGATCGCAGCCAAGCTGGAACGCAGCGCTCTCATGGACGACTCCTATGGCGGTTACACGCGTGGCGATGGGCATTGGCGCCTTCGCGGGCCGCCCTCAGTGACTCAGCGAGCAGGGGGCCGGATCCCACTGGGCAGCATCGGCCTGCCGCTGGAATATCGAATTGAGAACATAGGGCACCTGCAGGTATTCGGGATCATTCAGAGTGGTCGTGACGGTCAGCCATTGCGCCTGCTGTTGCTCGCCATTGAGGACCCAGTTCTCGCTCATGTGCGTCTGTGCGCTGTAGGGCACGCCGTTCTTGCGCAGCAGACCGGCCAGCATGTCGGTGGTGCTCACCTGCAGCCAGCCGGCATGCGCGCGCACGCCACGACGTGGGGCGGCGCCGACGAAGCCCGGCCCCTCCAGGTACGGCATCCACTGCGCCACCGAGATGCCCTGCCAGCTCGGCGGGGCACGCATCTGCCCCGCAGTCGGCTTGAACAGCAGCAATCGGACCTGCATGCCGGCATCGGTCTGCACCTTCAGCGTCTCATCATCCTGCCAGCTGATGTGCAGATGAGTGGGGATGCGCATGATGGCCGCGGCGCCGTACGCTTCGCACTGCTTGCCTGCCGCCTCGTCGGCCGAACGATTCCAGGCATCGGCGAACTGGCGCGCGCGCAGTGTGATCGGGATGCCGGCATATTGTCCGCGTTGCGGTACGACCATCCGGTAGAGCCAATCCTGCGTGATGATCGATACGAAGTAGCCCGTCATGTCCACGGGTGCAGAGTCGCGCGCACTCATCGCAGCCGCGTCGGCCGCAGCGCCCGGCGCCTGTCCCCAGGCACAGCTCGCGGCCAGCAGCGTCAGAGTGGCCAGGAGCGTGCCCGCTGGCGGATTGCTCATGTCCTCACCCCTTGGGCTGCGCATGCGAGTGCTTCCGGGCTTCGAGACTGCGATAGACCGCGTCGACGAAATCGCGCGTGGTCCAGGGGCCACTCTGCGCGCCATAGCGCGTTCGATAGCCCTGCGCAGGGTCTGCGGCCTGGACCTGTGCGAGGCTCCTGCCTTGATCGACGAGCGACTGCACGCGATTGCGGATGGCGAACAGCATGTCGCGGTAAGTGAGCAGGTCGACCTGATCGCACACCGGACCGCGCTCAGGGATGATCCAGGTCCCGCCCGCGTTGGTGACGACGGGCATCGCGCCCACGACGAGTGTGTTGAGCACCTGATTCACCGCGTCGATCTCGCCGTTGATACTGCCCCCCTGCGCGACATCGATCACGGGAAAGCGCGTGTCGTCGAAGATGGCGCCGGTGGCCACGACGTCCGAGCGGCGGAACAGCACCACGGTATCGGAGCTGGAATGCGCCGGCGGCATGGAGACCACCTGCACGGCCTGATCGTTGACACGAAAGTTGAATTCCGGCCGCGTGAAGGTATCCGTCGGCAGCGAATCGCCAAACGTGCTGCTCTGGCTGCTCTGGCTGCCCTGCGCCTGCTGAACCATCTGCTCGATGACGCCCAGCCGCGCGACGATCGGGGCACGACGGCTCGCCAGCGCGCGGATGTCCTGGATGTGATTGGCCGCCTGCAGCAGCGGCGCCCATCCAACCTCGAGGCTCTCTCCCGCATCCGAGAGCAGCGCATTGCCGCCGGTGAACTCCGGATCGGCACTGGTATCGATGACGTAACGGATGGGCGCGCTCGAGAGCTTGCCGATCTGAGCCAGGACTGCGTGCGCATCCCGGGCCGGGCCGGTATCCACGACGACGATCCCTTCCGGCCCCACCTGCACCGCGCTGTTCACACCCTCGATGGTGAGCATGTATAGATCCGGGCGCATCTGCAGCACCTGGATCGGCCCGGCCTCGTCTTGCTTCGCCACCGGCTCACCTGGCGCAGGCGCATCCGCCGCGCTTACGAGCAGCGGGACGCCGAGCATCCCGAGCACGAGCACCACTGCGACCCTCCTCGACGGCGCGCGACCCCCTGCCGGCACGCTCATCGCGCCCGCCCGCCGCCGAACAGCCCGCGCAGAGCGCCCTGCACCTGCTGCGGTACCTGGATACCGTGCTTTTTGAGCTGCTGCTCGATCTGGGAGCGCGCGAGCTGCTGCAGGTCCGGCCTCACCTGCAGGCTCGCGAGCGTTCCGGTGACGTTCAGCGGCACCTGCGCCAGCGTCGCGGCAGTCGCGCCTGCGGCCGCCGGGGCCTTGAGCACCGCAATCTGCAGTTGCGAGTTCACGGCGTCGCTGACGAGATTGAGCGTGCCCTGACCCCGCACGGCCAGCAGCGGCGTGGCGATGTCGAGATCGTGAGTCTCGGCGACGCCATCGTGAACCAGGGCGGAAGCGTGAAAGCTCTCGAAGCTGGTGCGCCCGCTGCCGCGACCGGTGGAGGGTGCCTGATGCTTCAGCAGCGCCGTCGCCTGCTGGACCTCGAATGGCAGATCGACGCCCTCGATCGCGCCGCGCTTCACGTCCAGTGCCACCTGGCCATCCAGCGAGCGCAGCAGCGCATCGCTGTCCGCCCCCTGACCCTGCAGCCTGGCGCTCACCGTGGCACTGCCCGAGAGTCGTTGCGTGCCATCGAAGTCCTGCAGCAGGCGCGCCAGATCCACACCCGCGAGCGTTTGCTGAGTGCTCAGAAGAGGCTGCGCGCCGCGGTCATCGAGCGTGACGTCGCCCTGGTATGTCCCGCCGTACAGCTGCGCGGCGAGGGGAGACAGATGCGTCACGCCGTTGCGCGCGAGCGCCTGCAGCTGCAATTGCGTCAGCGTGAGACCGGAGAGCCTGAGCGTGCCCACGCGCAGCGACCCCTGCATCTGCAGTGACTTGAGCATGGCGACCGGCAGCTCCAGGGGCGTCGATGCCTGGGTCGCGGCCGGCGCACTTGCCCTCGGAGCAGCAGTGCTGCGGTATCGGTCCAGATCGAGCTGGTCGATCTGCAGGTTGTAGCTCACCGCCTGAGTGCCCGGTCCGGCCAGCGCCAGCTCGCCGCTCAGATGCGACTGATCCAGATGCAGGTCGATGGCGCTGACGCGCAGCGCGTCGGGTTCATAGGTCACTGCGAGTGAGCCGGACAGGGCGATCGGTGCGCCCGCGGAGCGGCGCATCTGCAGCTGCAGGGACACGGGCACTGCGACGCCCTCGGCCACGCGGCCGAGCGTCAGGTTCAGCGGCTCGAGCACCATGTCCCCGTAGCTGATACGCGCGTTACGCAGCGTCAGCCCGGCGACCTCCGGCACGCTCGGCGGTGAGCTCACGGGTGCTGGGTGGGCCGCGGGGCTGCCGGCCGCTGCCGAGCCGGGCGTCGGGGCGCTCGAGCTCGAGCCGAAGCCTTCCCAGTTACCCCGCCCCTGCGCATTGCGCAGCAGCCGCGCATCCAGACCATCGATGTCGATGTGACCGATCTGCAGCTGTCCATGCAGCAGCGGCAGCAGCTTCACGTGCAGCGAGGCCTGACGCAGCGTTACGAAGGGCGTAGGCGGGAAACCCGGCGGATTGCCCAGACTCGCCGGCCCGAAGCGCAGCGCGATCGAAGGCAGGAGCGCAAGGTGCAGATCGCCGCTGAGCTGCAGTGAACGACCCGTGGACTGCTGTACCGTGCGCTCGATGCGCCCGCGGTAGGCGTTGGGATGGATCAACAGCGCCACCGCAATCACCAGCACGATCAGGAGCGCCGCGAGAGTGGCGATGCCAAGGCCGACAAGCTTGAGCGTTCGCATGGTCCACCTCCAGCAGGTGAGGCGCGCGGCTGAAGCGTGCGCAGGCGCGGCTCTTTGCCGGGGGCCGGATGTTACTCCATGCGCTGCGACCGGCCATATAGGACGGCAGGCGCAGTCGCGGCGGGGTTGCCATCCTCAGCCGCATCGGGACCGAGCACACCTGTCACCGACAGCGCAACCTGTGCACGGCGCGCAGCTCAGCACCGCGGCAACCAAACCACCGGTGCGCTGCTCCAGCTGCATCAACCTGCTGAAGGTTCTTGCTCGGGGTCGCCGCGCGTCATCGCAACCGGGGGCGGATCGCAGACGCTTGTCAGACAGCGGCGGCACAGGCAGGCCCCGGCCGCCGCGGCCGCACCCCGCCCGGCGACAGGCGATGCAGAGCCGCCGGTGGCAGGCGGCAGCGTAAAGCACCAGCAGCGCGCGGCGCCCGCCGCCACGGCGCAATCGTTGCGCTCGCCACAGCGCGGGCAGCGATCTGCCACGTCGAGTCCGATTTGCGTCACAGCCTGAGTGTACCTTTTGCTACCATGCGGGCCACTCCCGACACGGATCATCCTGCCCGGGCCATCCTGGACGGCGCGGGTCCACATCGCATTTCGAGGAATCCTCCATGCCGCTGAATCACTACGTGACCCTCGGTCGTTCGGGCCTGCGAGTCAGTCCCTTCTGTCTGGGCGCCATGACTTTCGGCCCCGAGTGGGGCTGGGGCGCAAGCGCCCAGGACTCGCGCCGTATCGTGGATCGCTTTCTCGAGCTTGGCGGCAATTTCATCGACACGGCCAATGTCTATACCAGGGGTCACTCCGAGCAGATTCTCGGCGAGCACTTTGGCGATGCGCCGTCCAAGCGCGCGCGCACCGTGATTGCGACGAAATTCTTCGGCACCATGCTCAACGGGGATCCGAATTCCGGCGGTGCCGGACGCAAGGCGCTCATGGCCGCCTGTGAGCACTCACTGCGCCGTCTGCGGACCGATTACATCGATCTGTACTGGATGCACTGCTGGGACGTGCACACGCCGATCGAGGAGACCATGCGCGCCCTGGACGATCTGGTGAGCGCCGGCAAGGTGCGCTACATCGGCTTCTCGGACACCCCTGCATGGAAGGTGATGCAGGCGCAGATGACCGCGCGCTTTCGCGGCTGGTCGCCGCTGATTGCCCTGCAGCTCGAATACTCCCTGCTCGAGCGCACCATCGAGGGAGAGCTCGTGCCGCTGGCACTCGAGCATGGCCTCGGCATCACGCCCTGGTCGCCGCTGAAGTCCGGCGCGCTCAGCGGCAAGTACACGCGAGCCAATGCCGGCAAGGTGCAGGGCGGGCGCGGCGAGTGGGCAACCTCGGCGCTGAACGACAAGGCCTACACGATCATCGATGCCCTGCTGAACATCGCGCGCGAGGCCGACTCGACCCCGGCACGCGTGGCACTGGCCTGGGTGCAGCAGCGACCGGGCGTTGCCTCCACCATCATTGGTGCGCGCACGCTCGAGCAGCTCGAGGACAACCTGGCCGCGCTGCAGCTGCAGCTGACGGGCGAACAGATCGCAAAGCTCGATGCGCTGTCCACTCCGCAGCTGAACTTCCCGTTCGATTTCCTCAAGCGCGCAGCGGGCTTCTCCAGCAGCGGCACGACCATCAATGGAATCGAAGCGCCCGTCAATCCGCTCTCGCCCAAGAGCGAGCAGGAGCGCTTCTAATCTGCTGCGGCGCTGGTCTCGAGCAGCAGCGCGTCGAGCATGAAGGAGCCATCCGCCTCGATGGCGAAATACGCCCGCGTCTCATGCGATGCGGCGCGCTGCAGCGAGCGGATCGCCTCTACGTGCGCGCTCGCGGTGCGCATGCGCGCGATCCAGGTGGCGAATTCCAAACGCAGCCGCCAGCTCTGGCTCGCGCGCAGGCTGAAGCCCGCGCGCGCGAGCGCCGCGCACCACTCCCCCGCCGTGTAATCGCGCACGTGCGAGGGATCGCGCAGCAGCTCGACCCCCTGCAGATGCGTATCGAGCATGGCCGTGCCGGGGGAGACCGCGTCGATGAACACTGCCGTGGCTCCCGGCTGCAGCACTCGATGCGCTTCGCGCAGGCCGGCATCCAGATCGCCCCAGTGGTGCGCGGAAAACCGGCAGCCCAGGAAGTCAAAGTGCGCATCCTCGAATGGCAGCCGCCCGGCAGGCGCCTGCACGGTTTCGATGGGAATGAGCCCGCGCGCCCGCGCCGTGGCAGCGACCGCGGCCAGCATGTCGGCCGACAGGTCACAGGCCGTGACAGCCGCCGCATGGCGCGCCAGCCGATAGGCGACGTGACCGCCGCCGCAGCCCAGGTCCAGCGCACGACGCGGTGTGGCGGCCTGCGCCAGCGCCTCGAGCCGATCCAGATCCGCGCCGCCCGCGTGCACGGCGCTCTCGACGTACGCCTGCGCGCGCGGTCCAAACTGGGCCTGTACGACGCGCTCGTGTTCCTGCGCTGCGCTCATTGCCGAAAGTCTAAAGCTTTCCGGCTGCCTCTGCGCTGAAGGTATCGCAGTCGGCGAAGTTACCGCTGCCGAGCCCGCGCTGAAACCATTCGAGCCTCTGTGCCGGCGTCAGATAGGTCTGCACTGGATCGGGCATCACCTCGCCACTCTTCAGATGGGCCTGGAGCGCCTGCGTCACACTCGCCACGGCCTGCAGGGCCGCGGATGCATCGCCCGCAGCGATCTGGCGCTGCGCCAGTCCGGCACGCACGGCCAGTCCCGCATAGCAGTCTGCCTGCAGTTCCGCGACCGCCCAGGTGCGCGCCGAGAGCTGCGGCGTGCTGCGCGCACGCGCCTGCTCCACCTGCTCGGTGGTGCCGATGAGGTCCTGAATGTGGGTGCCAAGCTCATGGCCGACCACGTAGGCCAGGGCCAGATCGGCGGATGTGCCCGCCTTGTCCGCGATCTGCCGCAGATAGTCGCGTGGCAGGTAGACGTGGCTGTCCTCCGGACAGTAGAACGGCCCGACGAGCATGCCGTTCACACCACAGGCATTGCTGAGCGCGTGCGCGTAGAGGCTCAGCTGCGCCGGCTGATAGACCGCCTTGAGCGTCACGAACTCGCGTGTCCAGTACGCATTGCCCGCCTGCAGCAGCGCTTGCGCTCGCACGACGGCGGAGTCGCCCGCCTCGTCGCCGGCGCGTGTCGCGGCCTGCACGAGCGCGGTGACCGACAGCAGCAGAGCCAGCGCCCCGCCGAGCAGTGCCGGCACGCGGATGCGAGCCGCGCGGATGCGATACATGGCAGACATAAGGCCGCCTCCTTTCACCAGCACAGGTGAATTCTACGGCAGCGGCCCCGGCACGACCATCCGCTCAGCGTCGCGCCTTGCTTCCTCCACGGCGTGCATTGGTGCACGTTCCACTCCTACAATGGGCTCGATGGATGCCAGCCAGGATGCGTGGGAACGCCGCCGCCGCGGCATCGACTGCCCTCTGTGCGCTCCCCGCGCCGACTTCGACGACAGTGTCTATCGGGTCCGGCAGCTCTCGAGCTGCACGCTGTACCTGGCACGCGATCAGCGCTATCGCGGCTGCTGCCGGGCCATCTACGACCCGCGCCACGTCAATCGGATCGATGAGCTCAGCGCTCGCGAGTGGCTGCAGCTCGCGGAGGATCTGTGGCACGCGCAGCGTGCGCTCGTGCGCACCGTGCGCTGTGAGCACATCAATCTTGCGAGCCTGGGCAACGAGGTGCCGCATCTGCACTGGCACCTCATTCCGCGCTATCGCGATGACGGCCAGTGGACCAAACCCATCTGGCGCTCGGACGCGGCATCCGAGCCGGCGCTGCGCCTCGCCGAGGCTGACTACGCAGCGCTTGCCGCCGCGCTCAATGAGGCGCTGGATGCAGAGCTTGCAACAGCGCCGGCCGCCGCGGCGCGCTAGCTGCCGAAGCGTCGCCGACGCTGCTGGTAGGCGCGGATGGCGCGCAGCAGGTCGATGCGGCGGAAGGCGGGCCAATAGACGTCGGAGAAGTAGAACTCCGAGTAGGCACTCTGCCACAGCAGAAAGCCGGACAGGCGCACCTCGCCGCTGGTGCGGATGATCAGATCCGGGTCCGGCATCCCGGCCATGTACAGATGGCGGCTGATCGCATCCGCATCGATCTGCTCGATGGTCTCGGCGAGCGTGGCGCCCCGGTCGCGCTGCGTGGTGAGCAGTGCGCGCACCGCGTCGACGATTTCGGCACGGCCACCGTAAGCCACCGCCACCGTCAGCACCATGCCGTTATAGCCGGCCGTAGCCTCCTGGGCTGCCCGGATCGCTGCCAGGGTGCGCTCGGGCAGCAGCTCGAGTTGCCCGATCGCCTGGATGCGCACGCGCTGACGGTGGATTTGCGGGTCCACCGCCAGCGCCGCGAGCTTGTCGCCGACCGCGGCCAGGATCCCCGACAGCTGCTCGATAGGGCGGCCCAGGTTGTCGGTTGACAACACCCACAGGGTGACGGCGGGCACGCTCAGGGCGGCGCACCAATCGAGCACCTCATCGAGCTTGCGGGCGCCCAGCGCGTAGATCTCGCTGGGATCGCGCAGGCCGGCGCGCTCGCCGTGGCGGCGATTGCCATCGAGGATCAGCGCAATGTGCTGCGGACCGGGGCCGCTGTGCAGCACTTCACGCTCGAGCCGTCGCTCGTAGAGCCGATACAGCAGATGAATCATCGCAATCGCTCAGCGCATGCCCGCCGTTTATCCAACCAGGCCCAGGCGCGCCGCGAGCTCATCCAGCAGGCCACGCTGGCCGGCCGCGAGGTGCGTGCGCGCCTCGGGCAGCGCGAACCAGGCGGCCCGGTCGACTTCGGGGAAGTCGCGATAAGCGCCGCTGCGTGGCGGCCACTCCAGGCGGAAGAGATTACTGTGTAGCTTTGCAGGATCAAGTGAGGCAGCCTCCACGGCAAATGCGCTGATCAGCTTTCCGCCCGGTTGACGTAATGGCGTGAGCTCGATGAACGGGCCCTGAACACTCTGTCCGGTCTCCTCGAAGAACTCGCGCAGCGCCGCCTGCAGCGCCGGCTCCTCGGCCGTGTATTCGCCCTTGGGAATCGACCAGGCGCCCGCGTCGCGCCGGGCCCAGAACGGACCGCCCGGATGCACCAGGAAGACCTCCAGCCCCCTGCCCGCCTGCTGCGCGCTCCCCAGGCGGTAGGCGAGGATGCCGGCGCTGCGTCTGCCACGTACCGGGGCCATGCAGGGAGGAAGGCTCGTGTCGGCAGGCTCGCGTCGGACGGCGCGTCAGTATTCGAACTGATAGCGCATGCCGACGCTGCTGCCCGGATCATTCTGCGGTGTCACCGCCCCCTGTACCGGGCCGCCGCCGGTGCTGATGGTCGTCTGCAGCTTCCAGTTGCGCGTCAGGTCGATCTGCACCTGCGCCTGCGTGGTGCCGGTCGTGCTCTGGCGCGCCCCCACGTATACACGGTTGGAAATGTAGCGGCCCGCCTCGATGATCGCGCCGGTATTGTTCTGCCCCGCCGTGCCGCCGGCCGAGTTCGTACCGCCCGTGCTGCTGGCGCTGCTGATCACCAGGCGATTCAGTCCGAGCGCCTGCTGCACGGTGTTCAGCGGATTGAAGCCCCCGCCCGCCCCGGCGCCCGAGAGCGTCACGAGCGCGGCACCGATACCGGCGATCTGCAGCGGATTGAGCTGGGCCACGCTCTCGCCGAACAGCAGCCGCGCGAGGATCTCATCCTGCGGCAGTGGCGGTGAGCTGCTCAGGTTGAACATCGGCGCGTCGGCGAATCCGGTGATGGACAGTGTCACCTGATAGGAGCCGCTGTAGCTGGCGGCGACCAGATCGAGAGTCGGGTCGATGCGGTTACGCAGTCCACTGCCGGTGAAAGTCACCCGGCCACTGGTGAAATTCAGCGTCGTACCGGCCACATCGAAGGTGCCATTGAGCAGATCGAACCCGCCCGTCACGGTGGGCTTGGAGCTGTCGCCTACCACGTGCAGCGTACCACCCACCTGCGCCGTGAGGCCGCGGCCGCGAATGAAGATGCCGGTGGGTGCGTTGACCGTCAGATCCAGCATCGCCAGCAGTGGCTTGGGCGGTGCCGGCGGCGCCTGCCGCTGACCCGGACGCACGACGTGCAGCACGGCGACCGCAGGCGGCATCGCATTGGGAATATTGATCGTGGCTTTATTGACGCGCACGGTGCCCGTTGCGCTCAGCCGCTGGCCGACCAGATCGCCACTGAGCCTCAGCGCCAGATCGACATCGGCGGTCAGCAGATCGCTGCGCAATGCCTGGGCATGTCGCGCGTTGACCGTGAGATCCACGGGCATGCCATGCGCCCCCACGTCGATCCTGCCGCTGGCAGAGATGCTGCCCGTGCCCGCCTGTGCCGTCAGATGCGTGAGCGTGAGCTCAGACCCATTGGCCAGCAGCGTCGCCTCGATGCCCGTGAGGCGCAGGCCACGCGAAAAATCCTGCAGCTCGCCCTTGCTCAGGATCAGCTGTCCGCGCATCTGCGGGGAGGCCCAGGTACCGCCGAGCTGTGCCTGCACATTGAGCTTGCCGAGCGCACGCTGACCGCTGGCCTCGAGCACGGCGTTGGCGAAGGCCAGGTCAACATTGCCGTTCAACTGCATCGCCAGGGGCCGATTGCGATCCAGTGGCAGGCGGCCCTCGGCGCGCAGCTGCATCTGCGAGCCGGCTGCGAGCGCCAGCTGTACAGTCGCGCTGCGCGCCGCGATGCTGGCGTCGAGCGTCAGGGAGGCGTCGGGCAGGCCGTGCACGCCCTCGCTGGCCGAATGCAGTCCGTTCGCCGCGAAGCTCAGCGTGCCGCTGGGATCCGCAAGACTGCCCTGCAACACCACATCGGCGCGCGCCTCCCCACGTGGCTGCAGCCCGCGAAACTCGGGCAGGAAGATGCCGAGCGTCGCGGGCGTGAGGCGCCGCACCGTCGCCCGCAGTGCCAGTCGCGGCGTGATCTGTCCGCTCACCTGCACGATGGCCGGCGGCACACCCAATCGCAGACGGTTGACCGATACCCCGCCGTTGAACGAGAGCAGCGCGGGGGACAGCAGGCGCAGCCTCTGATCGCGGTAATGCGCATCCAGGCTCGTGAGCTGCAGCTGCCGTCGTGCCTGCAGCCAGACTGCCTGAGCGGTCAGCAACGTCGCCGTCTGCTCCCCGCCGCCGATGGCGGCCTGCCCCGTGAGCATCAGTCGCGCCGGATCGCCGCTCGCGCTCAGCGCCAGCGTGGACGCGATGCCGCCGAGAGTCCCCTGCCCGGAAAGCTGCACGGCGAGCTGCGGGGCGCGCAGCGGCTGCTCGATCGTGCCGCGCGCCGTCAGGGTTTGCAGCTGCACGCTGCCGAGTCCGATGTCCTGCCCGTCCACGCTCAGCTGCGCCCGGTGACGCGCGCCATTGCCCGAGAGGTCAAGCTGCGCCGTGAGGCGCCCGCGGAGCGGCGCGCCCAGCATGGGATCCACATCAGCCAGTCGGGGCACCGAGAGCGTCAGATGCGCCTGGGGGGTGCGGATGTCGCCGTCAAGGCGCAGCGCGCCGCTGATGTGCGCGCTCTTCCAGCTGCCCTGGCCGACCTGCAGTGACAGAGCGCCATCGGGCATAGTCAGCAGGCTCGCCTGCAGCGCCACCGGCGCACCGTCGAGCGTGCCGGCGAGGCGCAGCTGCCCGCTCGCGCGCTGTGGCAGATTCTTTACCTGCAGTGTCGCATGCAGGGCCCCGCTGGCCTGATGCATGCGCAGCTGCGCATCGGCGCTGCCCGACAGCGCCAGCCGCGGCAGGCTCCCCTGCACGCGCCCCTCGGCACGCAATGCGCCGGATGCCGATGCGTCGAGCGCCGCCAGATCAGCGCGGGTGAGATGCCAGTCGATATCGAGCACTCCGCTGCGATCATCGCCGCTGGCCGTGAGCGCCAGATGTGGCGCATTGAGCGCCAGGCGCGTGAAGTGCTGCACGCCCGGCTCGAAGCTCATCTGCATCGCAAGACTCGAGCGGCCCGCCAGCAGCGTGCCCCAGGGTTTGGCGCCGCCGCTGATCGCCAGCGCTGCGTTGAGCGAGAGCTGCAGCTGAGAGGGGAACTGCCGCAGCTGACCCTGCAGCGTGCCGCGTCCCTGCAGCGTCGGTAGCCTCGCCAGCGACGCCCAGGGCGACAGATCGGGCAGCGTCGCGCTGAAGCTCGCCGGGGTGTTCGACGCCCCGCGGCCGGACAGGTCGAACACATCGTGCGCCTGACCCTGCAGCAGCGGATGCGACAGCGTCAGATCCATGGCGAGCTGCGAGGCGCTCGCCAGGCGAAATTGCCCCCGCAGCGTCAGCGGCGAGCGGGCCAGGAGCTTGCCCACGGGCGCGGGCAACGCGAGTCCTGCGAGCTGCGCCTGCAGCGACAGTCCCTGACCCACGCCCTGCAGCTCGGCCGTCAGCGTATCGAACCCGAGCGCCCCATACCGCAAGCCGGACAGTACCAGGCGGGCGCTGGTGGTCGGGGCAGTCAGCGCCCCATGCGCCTGCGCCTGCAGCGACAGCGCGCTCCATGCCAGCCCGGGACGCGGACTCATTGCATCGGCCTGCACGGAGGCGGTCAACTCGGCCGCGCGGCCGGGCAGATCCAGGGTGCCGCTGGCGCTGGCAGTCAGGGGGCCCGCGCGCGCATCGAGACGCGTCTTCAGAGCCGTGCGCGCTCCTTCCATCAGCAGGTGTACGGACAGGGCACCGAGCCCCGGAAGCTGCATGACATTCGCCAGCGGGCCGTCGGCCTGTTCCTCCAGGTCCACCTGCAGGCTCACCCGGCGCGGAGTCAGATCGGCGGTGATCAGATAGGTCGCCGGCACCGCGTCCAGGCGCTGGACCGAGAGCTGCAACGCGGCGCGCTCCAGCGAACGATAGCTGACGGCCGCCTGCAGACGCAGCGTCACGTCGCTGCCGGCGAGGTTCGCGCCGAGCATCAGGCGCGGCAGGCGCAGCTGATCGATCTGCAGTGCCAGCGGCAGGGAAAAGCCGCCGCCACGCCTGGGGGCCGTCGGCGAGCCGCGGCCATAGGCCGGCCGGCGCAGCACGGCTGCCGTATCGGCATCGACCACGCGGATTCGGATGCGGTCCTGTAACAGCCCGAGCGGCGACCAGTCCAGGTGCACGCTGCTCGCGCGCAGCCACGGCCCCTGTGGATCGGACAGCAACAGCTGCTCGACACGCAGGTTGTCGGGAAAGCGACCCGAGATGCCCTGCATCTGTACCTGGCCGCCGGTCAGCGAGGCGGTCGCATGGGCCAGCAGTCGCTGGCCGGCGCGGGTATTGCCGATGAGCATCAGTGCTGCACCGACCAGCAACACCAGCGCAAGCGCGCCGCCACACACCCAGGCCAGCGCACGCAGCAGCCGTGACAGGTGGCGGCTGAGCATCAGAACGCCTGCCCCAGGCCGATGTAGGCCTCGAACGCATCGCTGCGCGGCGGCGGGTTGAGGGGAAACGCCACATCCACACGGATGGGTCCGATGGGAGTGTAGTAGCGCGGTCCGCCTCCATAGCCGAAGCCATACCGGCCGGAGCCGATGGTGCCGGCGGCTGTCACGGCGCCGGGCGCAGTGACAGCGCCGGCATCCACGAACACTGCCAGGCCAAAGTTGCCCCAGACGCGCTGACGAAACTCGATGGTGCCCGAGGCGATCCCTGTGCCCCCTTCGGGATAGTCCCCGGGGGCATCGGGCGGCGGGAAGGTCGGACCGAACGCCTGGTAGGCATAGCCGCGTACCGTCGCGCTGCCGCCGGCATAGAAGCGCAGGTCCGGGGGCAGGTCGTAGAACTTGCCCACACCAATCGCCTGACCCGCCAGCGCGCGCAGCGCCAGCACACTGGCGCCCGGATCCGACCAGTTCAGCTGATGGAAGTCAAAGTACGTCGAGACATTGGCCTGCACGATCGTGAAGGTCCCATGATGGCCGAACAATGTCTCGGTAGGGGTCACCAGAATCTGGGCGCGCATCCCGTGAACCGGATCGAGCAGCGGGTTGACCAGGTCGGTGCTGTCATAACGGGCGGTCAGCGGCAGCGACAGTAACGTGTCATGGCACGGCTCGTACACCGGAGATTGCAGAGTCCCCGCAACGATCGCCGTGGACTGCTGCAGGCTGATGACGCTGCTGCAGCCGAGGATCTCATTCTGTTGAGTCTTCTCCTCCTCCACCGCCACGCCCGCCGACACATTCCACACCGAGGAGAGCTTGCGCGCCAGGGTCACCCCGCCAATGACCGCCGTCTGCGAATACGCGGTGAGCTCGGGCTTCAGGGCCTGCAGCTCGAACTGCAGCGACTGCGTGGGCTTGAGGAAATCCGGCAGGGTCAGCTGCGCAGTCAGGTCGTAGCTGACGCCGTTGGTGGCGGTGCCGTTGCCACCCAGACCGAAGACGTTGGCACCGAGCGCCAGCTGATCGGCGCGGCCGAAGAGATTGCGGTCGGTCCAGGTTGCCCCGGCGATGATGCCGAGATCGCTGGAGTATTCCCCGTCCAGGCTGACCGCGTGACGTTTGCGCTCGGTGACCACGAAAGTAATCGGCACCTCATCGCCCGTGACCTGCTGGCGTGGCGGCAGCCGCACGCTGATGGCCGAAAAGATGCCGAGATTGAGCAGCGCCTGGCGCGCCTGCTCGATGTCACTGCTGCGGTAGGGCTGCCCGGGGCGGATCGTCAGCTGGCTGCGCAGGAACGACGCCTTCACGAGCTTCAATCCCTCGAAGCTGATGCTGCCGAGCCGGTAGAACGGGCCGGGATCGGCCTTGAAGGTTACATCCAGCGTGTGCGTGCGCTCCTGCAGGACGGCCAAAGGCGGATCGTCGACCTTGGCATAGGCGTGCCCTTCCTCCTCCAGGGCGCTCAGAAGGCGCTGAACCGCCTCCAGGACATCCTGCGAAACGGCCGGATCGCCGCTCTTGAGCTTTAACGCGGCAACCGCTTCGGGGCTGACGGGGCCCTGAACGCTGATATGGCCCAGGTGGTAGCGCGGGCCGAGCTCGAAGTTCACCACCACCCTGGCCGAGCTCCTTTTGGGCATCGCCGCCAGCAGCCCCGGCAGCGCCGGGTCGTTGAGGGTACGGCCTTCGATGGTGATGAGGGCGCGCGACTCGTAATAGCCGAAGCTCTGCAGGGCGGCCTGCAGGCGTCCGATGTCCTGCTGGGCCCGATCCACCAGCGCAAAGGGGCTGACGGGGGCCGATTTGCGCAGTGACTGCAGCTGCGAGCTCGCCTTCAGCAGGGTATTGAGCGCCCCGTCGCCGGTGGATACGAAATGCACGCTATAGCGCTGGGGGTCGGCGGCCCGGGCGACCCGGACCGGCAAGGCCGCCAGCAGCGCTCCCAAGGCAAGGGGAATCAGCAGGATGCGTGAGCGCAGCGCGGGCATCCGGATAGTATGCCTGCGGCGCTTGCAGCGGCGCCGTGAAGCCAAGCGCTGCGAAGAATTGTAAAGGGTGCGGCCGCTGCCAACCCCTTTGCGCGACAATGGAATCCCGCAAATGAGTCCCTATGCTATCGCCTGTGAACACGGACGCCGGGGAAGGTGCCGACGAAAGCGCACCGATGTCGGTGCTGCTGGTCGACGATGACCGCGAGCTCTGCCGCATGCTGGCGGAGTACCTGACCCCCGAAGGCTTCAAACTCAGCATCGTGCACGATGGCGATGAGGCGCTCTATGCACTCGGCCGCCATCATTTCGATCTGATCGTACTGGATGTCATGCTGCCGCGCGTCGGCGGCCTGGACGTGCTGCGACTGCTGCGCCAGAAGCTCTCCACGCCGGTGCTCATGCTCACGGCCCGCGGCGAGGAGGTCGATCGTGTCGTCGGGCTCGAGCTCGGCGCCGACGACTATCTGCCCAAGCCCTTCAATCCGCGCGAGCTGGTGGCGCGCATGCGCGCCATCCTGCGCCGCAGCCTCCTGCCCGAGGCGCAGCCCGGTCGGCGCGACCGGCTCGATGCCGGCCCCATCAGCCTGCACTTCGCCAGTCGCACGGCGAGCGCGCATGGGCAGCCCTTTGCGCTGACCGGCGTGGAGTTCCGGGTGCTCGAGGTGCTCATCCAGCAGATCGGCGTGGTGGTTTCGCGCGAGCAGCTCACGCGCCAGGTGCTCGGCCGGCGGCTGACTCCCTACGATCGCAGTATCGACACCCACATCAGCAACATCCGGCGCAAGCTGGCGGCGGTGACCGATGAGGTCTCCATCGTCAACGTTCGCCGCTCCGGCTATGTCTTCACGGTCGCCGAGCCAGCCGCCTCGGCTCGCCCGAGCTGAGCGCATGGCCGACACTACTCGCCGCGGCATCGCCATGCGCAATCTCTACGTACGCATCTTCCTGAGCTTCTGGATCGCCATGGTGCTGGTGCTCACCCTGACGGTCGCCGTCACCCTGTGGCTGACCGGTGAGCGCATGCAGCGCCTGCAGGGTCGCCAGGACGAGCTCGCGCGCCAGGCCTCCCTGGTGCTCGCCTCGCATGGCGTCGCGGGACTGCGCGGTTGGTTGCAGCAGGAGATTCCCCTGCAGCCCTCGCAGGACCGTCTCTACGTCATCGATCAGCACGGCGTGGATATTCTTGGCCGGCCGGTGCCCGACTTCCTGCAGGCACAGGTCGGCCACCGCCCGCAGGCCGGGGTGCCGCAGCCCTCGCGAGCGTTCCGGGACCTGCGGCTGCTCTCGCAACTGGTCTCCCCGACCAATCAGACCTATGCGCTCTCGCTGCTGCACCGCTGGAATCTCTTCTTCGGGGTGTTCGGTTCCACCGAGACCCCCATCGTGGCGCTGCTGGCCACGCTGCTGGCCAACACCTTCGTCTGCTTTCTGCTGGCGCGCTATCTGTCCGACCCGGTGCGCCATCTGCGCGCCGCCACGCGCTCGATCGCCGCCGGGGACCTGCGCGTGCGGGTCTCGAGCCTCATCGGCCGCCGGCGCGATGAGCTGGCGCTGCTGGCGTTCGACTTCGATGCCATGGCCGAGCGGCTGCGCAACCTGATCGAATCCCAGCGCCAGCTGCTGCGCGATGTCTCGCACGAGCTGCGCTCCCCGCTGGCGCGCCTGCAGATCGCACTGGGGCTCGCGCGCCGTCCCAATGCCAATCTGGAGCAGGAATTCGACCGCATCGAGCAGGAGGCGCAGCGCCTCGATGAGCTGATCGGCGAGATTCTGAGCCTCTCACGCCTGGAGGATCCCTCGCGCGAGCTGCAGACCGAGCCCGTCAACCTCGAGGAGCTGCTCGAGGCGCTGGCCGACAACGCGCGCGTGGAGGCCGAGCCGCGCTTCGTGCGCGTCGACCTGGCAGTGCCCAGCGCACTGACGGTGGCGGGCGATCGCGAGCTGCTGTTCCGGGCGCTGGAGAACGTGGTGCGTAACGCCCTCAGTCACGCCCCGAACGGCTCCACGGTGGAGCTGTCGGCGCGTGCCCAGGACGACCGGGTGATCGTCCGCGTGAGCGACCAGGGGCCCGGCGTGCCGGCGGATCTGCTCGAGCGCATCTTCGAGCCCTTCTTCCGCGTCGGCAAGGCGCGCGACCGCGCCTCCGGCGGCTACGGGATCGGGCTCGCCATCACCTCACGCGTGGTCAGCCTGCACGCCGGCAGCGTGCGGGCGCGCAACCTCCCCGCCGGTGGCCTGCAGGTCGAGATCGTCCTGCCGCGCCAGCAGCCGGGAACCCCGTCGCTGGCCGCCGGTGGCGGCAGCGCGAGCAGCGACCACACGGGCGCGGGGGCCCTGCCCGCGCACGCCTGAAGGCACCGCGCACGACGACCGCGCGCTCGCTCGCCGCTCGCTGCTCGCCGCTACAGGCCCTTCAGCGCCGCCGTCAGATCGGCCTGCAGATCGCGGACATCCTCGATACCGACCGACAGGCGGCACAGCGCATCGCTGATGCCAAGGGCGACGCGCTCGGCATCCGGCACGCTCGAATGGGTCATGCTCGCCGGATGCTCGATGAGGCTCTCCACCCCGCCGAGCGACTCGGCCAGCGCAAATACCTCACAACGCTCCAGGAAGTGACGGGCCTGCGCCAATCCCCCCTTGAGCTCGATGGTGATCATGCCGCCAAAGGCGCTCTGCCCATGCGGGTCACGCATCTGCGCGCGCGCCAGCGCATGCTGCGGGTGCGCCGGCAGCCCCGGGTAGTGCACGCGCGCTACGGCCGGATGACGCTCGAGGAACTGCGCCAGCTGCAGCGCGCTCTCGCAGTGGCGCTGCATGCGCACCCCGAGGGTCTTCACACCGCGCAGCGCCAGAAAGGCATCGAAGGGACTCGCGACCGCACCGACCGCGTTCTGCAGGAACGTCAGCCGCTCGGCGAGCGCGGCATCGGCGCCCACGACCAACATGCCATTGACGACATCCGAGTGACCGTTGAGGTACTTGGTGCCCGAGTGCATCACCACGTCGAAGCCGAGCTCGAGCGGGCGCTGCAGATACGGCGTCGCGAACGTATTGTCCGCCGCGGCGATGACCCCGTGACGATGCGCAATGCGTGCCAGCGCCGGCAGATCGGACAGACGCAGCATCGGATTGCTCGGCGTCTCCACCCACAGCAGTCGCGTCTCGGGGCGTATGGCGGCTTGCACTGCGGCGGCATCGCGCAGGTCCACATAGGTACAGGTGACACCGGCCGACACGCCACGCACCTGCGTGAACAGCCGTCGGCTACCGCCGTAGAGGTCCTCACCTGCAACGATGTGATCGCCGGGCTTGAGCAGCTCGAGCAATGTGGAGATGGCCGCAAGGCCTGACGCGAATGCATAGCCCTGCACCCCGCCCTCCAGATCCGCAACGCAGCGCTCGTACGCGAAGCGCGTGGGATTCTGACTGCGCGAGTACTCGAAGCCCTGATGCACGCCAGGACTGCTCTGGGCGTAAGTCGAGGTCGCGTAGATCGGCGGCATGACCGCCCCGGTGCTTGGATCGGGCGCCTGCCCTGCGTGGATGACGCGCGTATCGAAGGCGCGCCGGCTCTCATCATCCCTCATGATCACCCAATCGTGGATTGCCCGGCGGGTGCAGGGCATCTGCCGGGCATCATAGGGCGCCCGATTGCGCCTCGTACAGCAGCCGTACGCTCTGGATCGTATCGGCCTCGCCGGCAGTCTTGTCGTCGCGATAGCGCTTGACACGTGCGAATCGCAGCGCCAGCCCACCGGGGTACTGCGGACTGTCCTGGATGTCGTTGAAGGCCACTTCCACCACGAGCTCCGGCCGCACATAGACTGCCAGCGCATCGCGCGCGACCTCGCGCGCCAGCAGCTCGCGGGTCTGCCACTGCAGCAGCGCATCGGTCAGCCCCTTGAAGGTCTTGCCGAGCATCACGAAGCCCGCGGCAGGGGCCGGCTGCGCGGCCCGCACCGCAGTGTCTGCGTCCGCGGCGTCTGCGACGTCCGCGGCCTCTGCCGCGTCCGCGCTCGCGCGCGCCCCGAGATGCAGGTTCGACAGCCAGCCGTGCCGACGTCCATGGCCCCACTCTGCGGCGAGCACCACCAGATCCAGGGTGTGGGCACGTTTGATCTTCAGCCAGCTCGCGCCGCGGTTGCCGGCTTCGTAGGGCGCATCGAGTGCCTTGGCCATGACGCCCTCATGTCCGGCGGCAATCGCATCCAGATAGAAGCGCTCGGCGGCCGCGAGCTCCGGAGCGATCAGGCGCGGCACCCGGTTGGCGGCGGGCACCGCGCGTTCCAGCGCTGCGAGACGCTCGCGCGCCGGGCGCTCCACCAGCGTCTCACCCTCCAGACGCAGGCAATCGAAGAAATAGGCATGCAGCGGCAGTCGCGTGCGCATGGCGGCCACGTCGAGCTTGCGGCCGAAGCGGCGCATGGTCTGCTGAAAGGGGCGTGGCCGGCCGATGGCATCCAGTGCGATCGTCTCGCCGTCGAGCACCAGCTCCTGCGCGGGCAGACCCCGGGCCAGCTCGACGATCTCCGGCAGCGAGGCGGCCACGTCGTTGAGCCGGCGCGTGTAGATACGCACCTCGCCACCCTGCTTGTGCAGCTGAATGCGTGCGCCATCGAGCTTGTACTCCATGGCCAGCGCGCCGCCGAGACGGCCATAGGCGGCCGCGACGTCGCTCGCGCTCTGCGCGAGCATCGGCTCGAGCGCATGCAGCGGGCGCAGCTGAAACCCCTGCAGTGCCCCGGCATCGCCCGAGAGGGCCGCCTGCGCCAGAGCACCGAGGCTCGGGGCGAACATCGCGGCGCGGCGCACGGCCGCGGGCGCCCGGCCGGAGGCTGCGGCGATGGCCTCGAGCATCAGTCCTTCGAGGGCGCCCGCGCGCAGTTCCCCGACGATGAGGCGCACGATGAATTGCTGCTCGCGCGAATCGGCTGCGGCAAGCACTTCGCTCAGCAGCTGCGAGCGCCGGCGCGCCGAGCCGGCGCCGCGAATCTCGATGAGCTCGCTGAAGCGCTGATCGAGCTCCGAGAGCGTGAGGCTCGCGCTGGCCGCTGGCGCTGCGCCGCTCGCCTCCTGCAGCATGGCGTAGCTGACACCGAGACGCCCCTGCGGCAGCTCACCGGCGAGGTAGTGCACGGCCAGCGGCAGCTCTGCGGCGGGAACTGCGGCGAGCGCCTCGGCGAGTGCGCTCACTTTGGCGCCGCGGGCCGCGGTCGCCCCCACGCGGATCCAGGCCTGCACCAGCATGCCCAGGGAGCCCATGGGACTAGGATAGCTGCTTGCGCAGGTAGCTGATCAGATCGACGCGTGTGATGAGCCCGACGAGCCGCCCCTGATCGGCCACGATGGCGACGTGTCCGCGCTGAAACACCGGCAGCAGGTCGGTGATGGGTGAGTCTGGGGCGATGGTCTCGAGCTGCCTGCTCATCGCGGTGGCAACCGGATCCGTCAGGCGCTTGGGATCCGCGTGCAGATGCATCAGCAGATCCGACTCATCGACGATGCCCACGATCCGCTCACCCTCCATGACCGGGATCTGCGAGACATCGAACAGGCGCATGCGCCGATAGGCCAGCAGCAGCGAATCCTGCGGCGAGACCGTGACCGCGCCGCCCTCCTGGTAGCGGCGCACGATCAGATCGAGCAGGTTGCCCTGGCGCGGTCGCTCGATCAGGCCCTGATCGAAAAGCCAGTAATCGTTGTACATCTTGTTGAGGTATTTGTTGCCGCTGTCGGGCACCAGCGTCGCGACGCGCTTGGGAGAGCGCTGCTCGCGGCAGTAATGCAGCGCTGCGGCCAGCAGCGTACCGGTGCTCGAGCCCCCGAGAATGCCCTCGCGCGCGAGCAGCTCGCGTGCCGTGCGAAAACTCTCCGCGTCGCTGATCTGGTAGACCTTGCGCACGCGCGACAGATCGCAGGCGGGCGGCACGAAATCCTCGCCGATGCCTTCGATGAGCCAGCTGCCGGCGGGCTGCTGAATCGACCCGGTGCGCACCACGTCGGCGAGGATCGACCCCATGGGGTCGGCGAGCACCATCTCCACGTGCGGGGCCACGCGCTCGAAGTAGCGCGACAGTCCCGTGAGCGTGCCGCCGCTGCCGACGCCGACCACGACGGCATCGAGCATCTGCCCGCTCTGCGCCCAGATCTCCGGACCGGTGCTCGCCTCATGCGCCAGAGGATTGGCGGGATTGGCGAACTGATCGACGTGGAAGGCGTGCATCTCGCCCGCGAGCCGCGCCGCGATGCTCTGGTAGTGCTCGGGGTGACCGCGCGGCACGTCGCTGCGCGTGAGGTGTATCTGCGCTCCCAGTGCACGCAGATGCAGGATCTTCTCCTGCGCCATCTTGTCGGGAATCACCAGTACCAGGCGATAGCCTTTCTGTGCGGCCACCAGCGCCAGACCCAGCCCGGTGTTGCCCGCCGTGGCTTCCACCAGCGTGTCGGGCGGATCGGCATTGGGCCGCAGCTTGCCGGCGCGCTCGGCCGCCTCGATCATCGACAGGCCGACGCGGTCCTTGATCGAGCCGGTCGGGTTCTGGTTTTCGAGCTTGACGAACAGGCGGCACACGCCGCAGTCGAACTTGGTCAGCTCGACCAGCGGCGTATGGCCGATCAGATCGACGACCGAGCGCACGCCGTTCAACTGCGTGCCTTCTGCCGCGGCGCTTTCAGCCCATTGGCGAGCAGCAGCTGCCGCGCCTGCTCGGCGGTCACCTGATGCACGGCCGTGATCACGATGCGGTGCGGGTGCCAGTTGGGGACGATGGCATAGTCCGCGGCGTTGTTGCAGATCATGCCGGTGCGCTCCACATCCTCGAATCCCAGCCGTTCGGCAAACTTCAGGGTGGGCACCGGCTCGAACAATTGCACCAGGTAGGGTGGGCTGGTCAGCGGCGCATACACCAGCAGCTGACGCTGATTGAGCGCCGTCCACGAGCCGTCGAAATTGCGCAGCCAGAAGCAGCCCGGCTTGCCCGGCAGCGCCGCGAGGTCAGCCGGGTTCGGGCCGGACGCGAGCGTGTCGCGCGAAGCGGTGGCGCAACCGCCGGCGAGCAGGGTGGCCAGGAGGATCAACGCCGATGCGCGCGGCAGGCGCGTGAGTTGAGATGACATGACTGACTCCGGTCGCAGACTACAGAGCGTGACCTGCGATGCTAGCGATTAACGCACTGCGACCCCTAGCGTGCACCCTACCACCGCTTCCCGAGCGGCTGTCGGGCTGCAGGCTTACCGGCCAGCGGCAGGCGCCGACGCGGCCGGGGCGGCTGCAGTGGGCGCAGTGGGCGCGGGCGTCGGGGTGCTTGCCGCGGCTGCGGGGATGCCGGGAGCCGAGGCGGTCGCGGGGGAGGCGGCCGCCGGAGTCGCCGCGGTTGCCGCTGCCGGGCCTGGCGTGCCCGGTGCCGTGTTGGCGGGCGCGCTCGGGGGAGCAGCCACCGTCGCGGCAGCGCTCGCCGCGGCGGCCGCCGAGGTCACGGGGGCGCTGCTGTCGGTTTTCAGCACCGCCTCCTCGGCCCGCTTGGTCATGACGATGATGCTGATGCGCCGGTTGATGGGCGCACGCGGATTGGCCTGGTCGAAGAGCACCGCCGAGGAGAGTCCCACGACCTGCGCCACCTTGTCGGGAGCGAGGCCGCCCTTCTCCAGTGCGCGGCGCGCGGCATTGGCACGATCGGCCGACAGATCCCAATTGTTGTAGCCGGCCGCCCCGTAGGGCGTGGTATCCGTGTGGCCCGACAGGCTCAGCCGGTTGGGCACCGTGTTCAGGTAGGGAGCCAGCTCGCGCAGAATCTCGGCGGTGTAATCCTTCAGCTTGGCGCTGCCCAGGTCAAACATGGGACGGTTCTGCGCGTCCACGATCTGGATGCGAAGTCCCTCGGGCGTGATATCGAGCAGCAACTGGTCCTTGAAGGGCTTGAGCGCCTGACTCTTGTCGATCGCCTGACGCAGCTCCTGCATCAGCGTCTCGAGCCGCTTGTGCTCGGCGGCTTCCATGACCTGGCGCGCCTGCTCCTCCGTCGTCGGCGGCGGATTGCTGTTCTGCGCATGTGCCTCGGAGTGGATGGCATTCACCGGCGTGCCCAGTCCCGTGGATAGCGGACTGCTGGAGCGGCGGGCATCCAGTGCGCCGCCCAGATTGATCACGCTGGTGCTGGCACCCCCAGGCCCCATCTGTCCGGGGGCGGGCTTGACGGACTTGCCCTGCTCCATGCTCGGATTCTTGAAGTACTCGAAGATCGCCGCGCGCTGATCCTTCGATACCGAAGCGATGAGCCACATGACCAGAAAGAAGGCCATCATGGCCGTCACGAAGTCGGCATAGGCCACCTTCCAGGCGCCCCCGTGATGGCCGCCAACGACCTTCTTCACGCGGCGGACGATGACGATCGGACGATCGGTCTTGGCGCTCAAGCCGCTTCCTTGGCCGGCGCGGCGTCCTTGCGCTTACCCTTCAGGTGGTTCTCGAGGTCCGAGAAGCTCGGTCGCACATCCGACCATAAGAGCTTGCGGGCGAACTCCACGGCGACCGGCGGCGCGTAGCCGCGCACGCTGGCAACCAGCGCCATCTTCACGACCTCGAACGCCTTGCCTTCCTCGTGCGCGCGGTGCTCGACGGCGGCGGCGATGGGGCCAACGAAGCCATAGGACACCAGGATGCCGAGAAAAGTCCCCACCAGCGCCGAGGCGACCTTGCGACCTATCGTGCCGGTATCGGCACCGTCAATGGCCGCCATGGTATTGACGATGCCCAGCACCGCCGCGACGATGCCGAAGCCCGGCAGTGCGTCGGCCACACGCTGCACGGCGTGGCCCGGCTCGCCGGCCTCCTTGTGATGCGTCTCGAGCTCATACTCGAGCAGGCTCTCGAGCTCGTGTGGATCCAGATTGCCACCGACGATCAGGCGCAGACAGTCGGTGATGAACTCGACCATATGGTGATCGGCCATGATGCGCGGATAATCGGTGAAGAGCTTGCTCTTCTCCGGCGACTCGATGTCCGCTTCGATGGCCAGCATGCCGGATTTGCGGATCTTGACCAGGATGTCGTACAGCAGCTTCAGCAGATCGACATAGTCCTCACGCTTGTAGCGTGGCCCCTTGAGCAGACTCAGGGTCGAGCCGAACGCGCTCTTGACCACCTTCATCGGATTGCTGACGACGAATGCGCCCAGCGCCGCGCCGAGAATCGTGATGTATTCCCCGGGTTGCCATAGCGCCAGGATCTTGCCGCCGTCCATGACGAAGGCGCCAAAGACGCAACCCAGCACGAGAATCAGGCCGATGATGGTGAACAAGAGCGCGCGTATCCCGCAGACCGAACAGGCTCGGAAAGTCTATCGGCCGGGGATGTGGTTTCTATAGCGAACGCCGCACGTTCGGCGTATCCGCGGGCAGCCGGCGCGATGCGCCGGAGTGTGACGCGCCTCTCAGTTCAGGCGCGCGCTGATGCTCTTCAGGTATTCGCGAAAATCCTTGCCGAGGGAGGGATGCGCGAGCGACATCTCCACGGTGGCCTGCAGATAGCCGAGCTTGTTACCGCAGTCGTAGCGGCGCCCCTCGAAACGGTGGGCGTAGACGCTCTCCCGGCGCATCAGGGCGGCGATGCCGTCGGTGAGCTGGATCTCCCCGCCGCTGCCTTTGCCGATGTGCTCGAGCTCATCGAATACGGCCGGCGTCAGGACGTAGCGTCCCACCACCCCGAGGGTCGAGCGCGCCTCGGCGGGCTTGGGCTTCTCGACGATACCGGTGATGCGGCTGACGGCCCCGCCGCCCTCGCCCTCGGTCTCGACGATGCCGTACTTGTCGGTGTCGCGGCGCGCGACCTGTTCCACCCCGAGCACGCTGCTGCCATGCTTCTCGAAGGTGCCCGCCATCTGCTTCAGACACGGTACCTCGGCGGCGATCAGGTCGTCGGGCAGATGCACGAAGAAGGGCTCGTTGTTGATCGCGGGACGTGCACACAGCACCGCATGTCCCAGCCCCAGCGGCGCGGACTGACGGATATAGATGCAGGTTGCATAGCTCGGCAGCACGCCGCGCACCTGTGCGGCCAGCTCCTTCTTGCCCTGCGACTCGAGCAGATTCTCGAGCTCTTCGTCCGCATCGAAGTGGTCCTCGATCGCCCGCTTGGAGGCGCCGGTGACGAACACCAGGCGCTCGGCCCCGGCGGCCAGCGCCTCATCGACCGCGTACTGGATGAGTGGCTTGTCGACCACGGGCAGCATCTCCTTTGGAGAGGCCTTGGTGGCAGGCAGAAAGCGGGTGCCGCGGCCGGCGACCGGAAAAACCGCGGTACGGATACGGACGGATGCAGCCATGGAGGAAGGAGCCTTGTTCTGTCGCGCGAGCAGCTCGCGATGAGTCGATGGTAGTCGCTTCCCCGCGAGGTCGCGATACGTGACTACACCTAAGCGTAGATGGTGAGCTGCGCCCGGATTGCTGCTGTCAGTGCAGCGCTCATGCGTGTGTCAGTCGCGGATGGGACGGTCTGCGCCGCTGTTGACGCGCTCGCGCAGATCCTTGCCGGGCTTGAAATGGGGCACGTACTTGCCGGCGAGCGCGACCGCCTCGCCGGTCTTGGGATTGCGTCCCTGGCGTGGCGGGCGAAAGTGCAGCGAGAAGCTGCCGAAGCCGCGAATCTCGATGCGATCGCCCTGCGCCAGCGAGTCGCTCATGATCTCGAGCATCTGCTTGAGCGCGAGCTCCACGTCCTTGGCCGGCAGATGCTTCTGCTTGGCCGTGATCAGCTCGATCAGTTCCGACTTCGTCATAAGCTTCCCGAGCGCTCCCGGGCTCAACCGCCGCGGATCTGCTCCTTGAGCAGATCGCCGAGGCTCGTGCCCGTGGAGGGCTGCTCGGAGCGGTAGCTCTGCACCGCCTCGGCCTCCTCGTGCACTTCCTTGGCCTTGACCGACAGCGAGATGGTGCGGGTCTTGCGATCCAGTCCGATGAACTTGGACTCGATCTCATCGCCCACGCGCAGCACCGTGCGTGCATCCTCGACACGCTCGCGGCCGAGCTCGCTGGCACGCAGCTGGCCTTCGATGCCGTTGCCCAGGTCGATGGTGGCACCGCGCGCGTCCACGTCCTTGACGGTGCCGCGCACGATGCTGCCCTTGGGGAACTCGGCGACGAACGCCGAGAACGGATCCTTGGCGAGCTGCTTGATGCCGAGGGAGATGCGCTCGCGCTCCGGATCGATCGACAGCACCATGGCTTCGAGCTGCTGGCCCTTCTGGTAATTGCGCACCGCCTCCTCTCCCGGCAGATCCCAGGAGATGTCGGAGAGGTGCACCAGACCGTCGATGTTGCCCGGCAGACCGATGAAGATGCCGAAATCGGTGATCGATTTGATCTGTCCCGCGACCTTGTCGCCGCGGTTGTGATTCTCGGCGAATTCCTTCCAGGGGTTGGCCTTGCACTGCTTGAGGCCCAGGGAGATGCGACGGCGCTCCTCGTCCACGTCGAGCACCATGACCTCCACTTCCTGGCCGGTGTGCACGACCTTGGCGGGATTGACGTTCTTGTTGGTCCAGTCCATCTCCGAGACGTGCACCAGACCCTCGACGCCATCCTCGATCTCGACGAACGCGCCGTAGTCGGCGATGTTCGTGACCTTGCCGAACACGCGGGTGTTGGGCGGATAGCGCCGTGCGATGTTCTCCCAGGGATCGGCGCCGAGCTGCTTCAGGCCCAGCGAGACGCGCGAGCGCTCGCGATCGAACTTCAGGATGCGGACATCGATCTCATCGCCGACCTTGACGACTTCGGAGGGATGTTTGACACGGCGCCAGGCCATGTCGGTGATGTGCAGCAGGCCGTCGATGCCGCCGAGGTCGACGAATGCACCGTAGTCGGTGAGGTTCTTGACCGTACCGCGCACCACGGCGCCTTCCTGCAGGTTGTCCATGAGCGCGCTGCGCTCGGCGGAGAATTCCTGCTCGACCACGGCACGGCGCGACACCACGACGTTGTTGCGCTTCTGGTCGAGCTTGATGACCTTGAACTCGAGCGGCTTGCCCTCGAGATAGCCGGTGTCGCGCACCGGGCGCACATCCACCAGCGAGCCGGGCAGAAATGCCCGCACGTGATCGATCTCCACGGTGAAACCGCCCTTGACGCGACCGGAGATCACGCCGGTGACGATCTCGCCGTTGTTGAATGCGGTCTCGAGTCGCGTCCAGGTACGGGCGCGCTTGGCCTTCTCGCGCGACAGGCGCGTCTCGCCGGTGCCATCCTCGACCGAGTCGAGCGCAACCTCGACCTGATCACCCGAATGCACCTCGATCTCACCGCGCTCGTTCTTGAACTGCTCGAGCGGGATGACGGCCTCGGACTTCAGTCCCACGTTCACGATGACCACGTCGGGACCGACATCGACTACCAGGCCGGTCAGAATCATGCCGGGACGGATGCGCTGGTTCGCCAGGCTCTGCTCGAACAGCGCGCTGAAACTCTCGCCCGAAATCTCGTTCAAACTCTCGTTCATACACTCTCTCGCACGTCACCGTGCTGTCTGTCGGGCCGCCGCGCCTCCGGCGCTACGGGTTGCCATAACTGATGCCGCTTCCTGCGGCACCTGACTTAAGTTCGCTGTCGATCCGATTCGCCCCACAGGCCGCGTGAGCACCCCAAACTCCAAAGCTGCTCGGTCACCGCCTGGGCGTCCAGAGCCGTGGAGTCGAGAACGATCGCGTCGGGAGCCGGCAAGAGCGGCGCCACCGGCCGCGTCGCATCACGTCGGTCGCGTTCCGCGATCTCGCGCGAAAGGGCGGCAAGGCTAACACTGGAGTCCTTTTCTTTCAACTGCTTATAGCGCCTTTGGGCGCGCTCCTCGCTGCTCGCGGTCAGGAACACCTTCAGGGGGGCCTGGGGGAAGACCACGGTGCCCATGTCGCGTCCATCGGCGATCAGGCCCGGAGGCCGCGCCGCGGCGTGCTGACGGGAAAGCAGCACCGAGCGCACCGCCGGCCAGACCGCGACGCGGGAGGCCCCGGCGCCGGCGGCCTCCTCGCGCAGCGCCCGGCTGACGTCCTCACCCTGCAGCAGGATGCGCTCCTCTCCGCCCGGACCGGCCTGGAAGCTCACCTGCATACCCTGCGCCAGGCGCACATGGCCTTCGATGTCCTGGGCATCCAGCCCCGCGCGCAAGCCGGCCAGCGCCACCAGGCGGTACAGCGCCCCGCTGTCGAGCAGGTGCCAGCCCAGCCGCGCCGCCAGCAGGCGGCTTACGGTGCCCTTGCCCGAACCGCTCGGCCCATCGATGGTCACGACCGGCACGCCCGCAACGCCCGGCACACTCATGGCTTGCCCCTTCAGTCCTGCAGCGACAGCCCCACGCTACGCGCCAATTGCACGAATCCCGGAAACGACGTGGCAACATTGGCCACATCGTCGATGATCAGCTCTTCGCGGGCGCGCAGGCTCGCGATGGCAAAGGCCATGGCAATGCGGTGATCCCCGTGGCTGTCGATGGAGCCACCCTGAAAGCAGGCGCGCGTGCCGCCGCAGCCCTGGATACGCATGCCATCGGGCAGCAGCTCGCAGGCCACCCCGAGCGTGCGCAGACCCTCGGCCATGACCGCGAGCCGGTCGCTCTCCTTCACGCGCAGCTCCGCAGCACCGGTGACCAGGGTCTCGCCCTCGGCCGCCGCTGCCGCGATAAAGAACGCCGGAAATTCATCGATCGCCAGCGCCACCAGCGACTCGGGCACGCGGATGCCGCGCAGCGCAGCGGCGTGCACGACCAGGTCGGCGATCGGCTCGGCTCCGGCGGAAGGCGCCCCTGCGCTGCCGGGGTCGCAGGGGCGCACCTCGATACGCGCACCCATCAGAGCGAGCATCTGCAGCAGGCCGGTACGCGTGGGATTGCAGCCAACGCGCCGCAGCGTCAGCGCCTCCTCGTGGGCCGCAAGGCAGCCGGCGACCAAGAAGAACGCCGCCGAGGAAAAGTCCCCGGGTACCTGCAGGCGGCAGCCGCGCGGCTGTTGCCCTCCAGCGAGCGCCATCTGCGTGCCCTCGCGTGTCAGATGCACGCCGAAGCTCTGCAGCATGCGCTCGGTGTGATCGCGCGTGGCCACCGGCTCGCGGATGCGCGTGCTGCCACGTGCGTACAGGGCGGCGAGCAGCAGCGCGGACTTCACCTGCGCGCTCGCAACCGGCAGTGCATAGTCGATGCCTGCCAGCGTCGCGCCCCCACGGATGCGCACGGGTGGTCGCCCCTCGAGCGTGTCGATGTGTGCACCCATGGCGCGCAGCGGCTGTGCCACGCGCTCCATCGGTCGGCGCATCAGCGAGCTGTCCCCCACTAGAGTGCTGTCGAAGCTCTGACCGGCAAGCAGACCCATCATCAGCCGCATCGCCGTGCCGGCGTTGCCCAGATCCAGCGGCGCCCCCGCTGCCGCCAGACCGGCAAGCCCGACGCCCTGGATGCGCACCTCGGCCTCGGCTGGCCGCTCGATGCGCACACCCATCGCCAGCAGTGCCTTGAGCGTTGAGAGACAATCCTCACTGGCCAGAAAGCCGCTGACGCAGGTCTCGCCCTCGGCGATGCCCCCGAGCATGAGGCTGCGGTGCGAGACCGACTTGTCCCCGGGCACCTGGATCTCCCCCTGCACGCGTTCGGCGGGAGCTGCACGCCAGCGGCGCTGCCCCGTCGCGGGCGCCGCCGGTGTGTGTGCGCCCGCCGTCATCGGTTCGCCCTGCGCAGGCCCTCGGCCGGGGCCACGCCGGTCAGCGCGGTGAGCTCGGCCAGCGCGGCGAGCAGCCGGTCATTGTGCGCGGGCAGACCAATGGTGATGCGCAGATGCGCCGGCAGAGCGTAGTTGGCCAGCGGACGCACGATGAGCCCGCGCTCGAGCAACGCCTGGTAGATCTGCTGTGCCTGTGCACCGACCTCCACCAGCACGAAGTTGGCGGCGGATGGGCCGACCGGCAGACCCAGCGCACGGATCGCCTGCGTGACACGCGTGAGCTCGCGCATCGTCGCCTGCACGCAGCGCTGCATGTGCGCAGCGTCATCGAGCGCCGCGAGCGCTCCCGCCTGTGCCAGGGAATTCACATTGAACGGCGCCCGCACGCGGTTGAGCGCCTCGGCGACCTCCGGGTGGGAGATGGCATAGCCGACCCGCGCACCGGCCAGCCCATATGCCTTGGAGAAGGTGCGCACCTGCACCAGGTTCGCATGGCGATGCGCCCAGTCGAGCGTGTCGGGCAGACCCCGCGCCTGCGCATATTCGTGATAGGCCGCGTCCAGCACCACGAGAGTCGTCGCGGGCAGCCCCTGCACGAAGGCCTCGAGCTCGGCCGCCTCGAGCCAGGTGCCGGTGGGATTGTTGGGATTGGCGATGAAGACCAGACGCGTATCGGGGCGGATGGCCGCACGCATGGCGGCGAGGTCGTGACCGCGGGCCATCGCTGCGCCTGGCGGCAGCGCCGGCACCTCGATTGCCTGCGCACCCGTGGCGCCGATCACGAGCGGGTAGACCGCAAACCCGTACTGCGAATACACGGCACTGCTCGCGGGTGCCAGGAACGCCTCGCCCAGCAGCACCAGCAGATCGTTCGAGCCGTTGCCGATCGTCAGCATGGACGTGGGTACGCCCAGCCTCTGTGACAGCGCGCCCTTGAGTGCATGACAGCTGCCGTCCGGATAGAGCCAGACCTCCGGCAGGGCCGCACGCATGGCCTCGAGCACTGCGGGACTTGGCCCGTGCGGGTTTTCGTTCGAGGCGAGCTTGATGCTGTCTTCGATGCCCAGCTCGCGCTCGAGCTCAGACAGCGGCTTGCCGGGCACGTACGGTGACAGCGCGCGCACCGCGCCGACCGCAAGCTCCCCGGGGTGGGCGCTGCCGCTGCTGCCGCCGCCGCTCATCCGGCCACCGCGCGCGGATAGGAGCCGAGCACGCGAAACAGGGACGCACGCTGCCTGAGCGCCTCGAGCGCCGTGCGCATCGGCTCGTCCTCGGCGTGACCCTCGACGTCGATGAAAAACACGTAATCCCAGCGGCGGCGGCGCGAGGGACGCGACTCGATGCGGCTCATGCTGATGCCGTGCTGGGCGAGCGGCTCGAGCAGACGGTAGAGCGCCCCCGGGGCCTGCGTATCCTGCGCCGACACCAGCAGCGTCGTGCGATCGGCGCCGCTGGCGGAGAGGAGCTTGCGCCCCACGACCAGAAAACGCGTCGCATTGTCCTCATGATCCTCGATCTCGCGCGCGAGCAGCTGCAGTCCATAGACGTCTGCAGCGGTCTCTCCGGCGATCGCTGCCGTACCCTGCTCGTCGCGGGCGCGCCGCGCCCCCTCGGCGTTGCTGGCGACGGCGATGCGCTCGACAGTGGGCAGGTGCTCGGCCAGCCAGCCGCGGCACTGCCCGAGCGCCTGGCTGTGCGAACAGACGCGCACGATGTCGGCCAGCGCGGGCATGCGGCCCATCAGGCAGTGGTGGATGCGCAGCTCCACCTCCCCGCAGATGTGCAGCGGGCTGGTCAGGAAGCGATCCAGCGTATTGGTCAGGGTCCCTTCGCTCGAATTCTCGATGGCCACGACACCGAAGTCGGCATTGCCGGCCTCGACCTCCTGGAACACCTCATCCACGGTCGGCAACGCCAGCGCGCGCACCGAATGACCGAAATGTTTCAGCACCGCCGTCTGGGTGAAGGTGCCTTCGGGGCCGAGAAACGCAACTTTCAAAGGTTCCTCCTGCGCCAGGCAGGTCGACATGATCTCGCGAAACAGCCGCAGGATCTCCTCGTTCGTGAGCGGTCCGCGGTTGCGCTCGAGGGCGCGCCGCAGCACCTGGGCCTCGCGTTCAGGGCGATACATGGCGGCGGCGCCCGCGGCGCGCTGCTTGGACTTACCGGCAAGGCGCGCGAGCTCGGCACGCTGATTGATGAGCGCATGCAGCTGCTCGTCGATGGCGTCGATGCGCGCGCGCAGCGCCAGCAGCTCCGACGGCTTCCCTGCATCGTTGCCCGACAAGGCGCGCCACTCTACGGCGTCACCAGGCGTACCGAGCGCACGCCCTGGATCGCGGCCAGACGCTGCAGCAGTCGCTCATCGGCATTACCCTCCGCGTCGATGAGCGTATAGGCGTAATCGCCGCGCGAGCGGTTCAGCAGCTCCGCAATGTTCAGCCGTGCCTCGGCGAGGCAGGTGGATATCTGCCCGACCATGTTGGGAACGTTGTCGTTGGCGATGGCGATGCGGATCGAGCCGCTCTGGCGCGCCAGCACGGCGTCGGGGAAGTTCACGCTGTTGCGTACGTGGCCGAGCTCGAGAAACTCGCGCAGCGACTCGGCGGCCGCCACGGCGCAGTTGTCCTCCGCCTCCAGGGTGCTGGCGCCCAGATGCGGGAGTGCGATGACGCGCGGATGACCGCGCAGCGCCGCGCTGGGAAAGTCACACACGTAGGCATGCAGCTGCCCGGCCTGCAGCGCATCGAGCAGCGCTGCGGTGTCGACGATCGGGGCGCGCGCAAAATTCAGCAGCAGCGCGCCGCGGCGCATGTGTGCAATGCGTGTACGGTCGAACAGGTGGCGCGTCTCGGACGTGAGCGGCACGTGGATCGTGACCGCATCGGAGCGCGCGCACAGATCCTCGAGCGAGGCGGCCTGCTGCACGCTGGCCGAGAGCTGCCAGGCGCGCTGCACGGTGAGCTGCGGGTCATAGCCGAGCACCTGCATGCCGAGCGCCTCGGCGGCATTGGCCACGCGCACGCCCACGGCCCCGAGGCCAATGACCCCGAGCGTGCGTCCCGGCAGCTCGAAACCGACGAAATGCTGCTTGCCACGCTCGGCAGCGAGCTCGATCGCCTGATCGTCGCCGTCAAGGCCGCGCACGAACTCCCAGGCCTGGCAGATGTTGCGCGCGGCGAGCAGCAATCCGGCCAGCACCAGCTCCTTGACCGCATTGGCGTTGGCCCCGGGCGTATTGAACACCGGCACACCGCGGCGGCTGAGCGCCTCGACCGGGATGTTGTTGGTGCCCGCGCCCGCGCGCGCCACCGCCTTGAGCGTCGCGGGCAACGTCATCGCGTGCATGTCCGCCGAGCGCACCAGGATGGCGTCAGGCGCCTGCACCTGATCACCGACCTCATAGGGCGCGCCCGCGAAGCGCGCCAGGCCGCGCTCGGAGATGCGATTGAGCGTGAGAATCCTGTAGGGCACGGGTGCCGTCGTGGCGCGCCGTCTAGCCGTGCCGACGGGCGAAATCGCCCATGAAGTCGACCAGCGCCTGCACCCCTTCCAGCGGCATCGCGTTGTAGATACTCGCGCGCATGCCGCCGACCGAGCGATGACCGGCGAGATTGGCAAGCCCAGCAGCGGCCGATTCGGACAGGAACAGCTTATCCAGCTGCTCGTTGGGCAGGATGAAGGGCACGTTCATCCAGGAGCGGCAGGGCTTGTCGACCGGGTTGCGGTAGAAACCGGACTCATCGATGGTCCGATACAGCAGCTGCGCCTTGGCGCGGTTGCGCTCGGCCATGGCCGTCAGGCCCCCTTCGCGCTTGAGCCACTTGAAGGTCAGGCCCGCCACGTACCAGGCAAAGGTCGGCGGGGTATTGCTCATCGAGCCTTCTGCGGCCATGCCGGTGTAGTTCCACACCAGCGGCGTGTCCGGGCGCGCGCGGCCGAGCAGATCCTCGCGCACGATGACGATGACGAGGCCGGAAGGGCCGATATTCTTCTGGGCGCCGGCATAGATCAGCCCGAAACGCGACACGTCCAGCGGCCGCGACAGGATGGTGGAGGACATGTCGGCGACCAGCGGCACATCGCTGGTCGGAATGAACGGATATTCGACGCCGCCGATGGTCTCGTTGGGCGTGTAGTGCAGGTAGGCCGCCCCGCTCGTCACGCGCCACTCGCTCTGCGCCGGCACGGTGGTATAGCGGCTCGCCTGCGCATCGGCTGCAACGTTGACGTGGCAGTAATGACGCGCCTCACCGAGCGCCTTCTTCGACCACGAGCCGGTATTGACGTAGTCCACCACGCTGTCGGGCGTGGTGAGATTCATCGGGATCGCGGCAAACTGACCAGCGGCGCCGCCCTGCAGGAACAGCACCTTGTAGTTGGCGGGAATCGAGAGCAGCTCGCGCAGATCCGCCTCGGCCTCCGCGGCCAGCGCCAGGAAGGCCTTGCCGCGGTGGCTGACTTCCATGACCGACATGCCACTGCCACGCCAGTCGATGAGCTCGGCCTGAGCCTGTTCGAGCACCGGCAGCGGCAGCGTCGCCGGGCCGGGGGCAAAATTGAATACGCGCACGCGAGGACCCAGTCGGCCCGAGGGCCGGATGTGAAGGACTAAAGAAACCGGGATTGTAGCAGCGTCAACCTGAGCTGAGCGCCGCCGGTCAGAGCCTGCCGTAAAGCTCAGCCGGGCTCGCCGCGATCCGCATCGCCCCCACCGGCATCGGTCTCATCGGCCTCGCTGCCCGTGGGCGGCACGAGCGCAGTGTCGATGCCGCCACCGGCAGCGCTGTCGCCGGCCGCTTCCGCAGCCGCCGTCACCTCGGCCGCCGTGTCCAGCGCCGCGACACGCTCCACGCCCGTGAGCCTCTCACCCTCTGCCAGCCGGATCAGGCGCACGCCCTGGGTATTGCGGCCCACCACCGAGATATCGGCCACCGGGGTGCGAACCAGCGTACCGGTCGAGCTGATCAGCATCAGCTCATCCTGCGCCTGCACCTGCAGCGCGGCCACCGCCGCGCCGTTGCGCTCGGTCGTCTGCAGTGCAATGACGCCCTGGCCGCCCCGACCATGGCCCGGGAACTCATCGAGCGGGGTGAGCTTGCCATAGCCGAACTCGGACGCCGTGAGCACGTGTCCCTCGCCCAGCACCAGCAGCGCAATGACCCGCTGTCCCTCGGCCAGGCGCACGCCGCGCACGCCGGCGGCCTCGCGCCCCATCGGCCGCACCTCATCCTCGTGGAAACGAATGGCCTTGCCCCCGCTGGTACAGAGCAGGATCTGACGGCTGCCGTCGGTGAGCGCGACGCCCACCAGGTGATCCTCGCCTCGCAGGTCCACCGCAATGATGCCGCTGGTGCGCGGCCGCGAGAACGCCGCCAGCGGGGTCTTCTTGACCGTGCCGCTGCTGGTGGCCATGAACACGAAGTGCTGCTCGTCGAACTGCTTGACCGGCAGCATGGCACTGATCTTCTCGCCTTCCTCCAGCGGCAGCAGGTTTACGATCGGCTTGCCGCGCGAGCCGCGCCCGGCCTGAGGCAGCTCGAACACCCGCAGCCAGTAGACCTTGCCACGGTTGGAGAAGCACAGCACCGTATCGTGCGTGTGCGCGACGAAGAAGCGCTCGACGAAATCCTCATCCTTCACCGCAGTGGCCGAGCGGCCGCGACCCCCGCGACGCTGCGCCTGATAGTCGGACACCGGCTGTGCCTTGGCGTAGCCGGCATGAGAGAGCGTGACCACCACATCCTGCGGCTCGATCAGGTCCTCGGTTGACAGGTTCAACTGATCGCGATTGATCTCGGTACGCCGTGCATCGCCATAGGTGTCGCGGATCTCGATGATCTCGGCACGCACCACCTCGGTGAGGCGCGCCGGGCGCGCGAGAATGTCCGACAGATCCACGATCTCGCCGAGCAGCTGCTGATACTCCTCGCTGATCTTGCTTTGCTCCAGCCCCGTGAGGCGATGCAGCCGCAGGTCCAGGATCGCCTGCGCCTGCGCCTCGCTGAGCCGGTAGGTGTTCTCCGCCGTGAGACCGAGCTCGGCCGCGAGCCCCTCGGGGCGCGTCGAGACATCCCCGGTGCGCTCGAGCAGCTGCGCCACCGCACCGGCGCCCCAGCTGCGCGCCAGCAGCCCCGCGCGCGCCTCGGCCGAGCTGGGCGAGGCCTTGATGAGCGCGATGATCTCATCGATGTTGGCCAGTGCGACGGTAAGCCCTTCCAGCAGGTGCGCGCGCTCGCGCGCCTTGCGCAGCTGGAAGATCGTGCGCCGCGTGACCACTTCGCGCCGGTGGCGCAGAAACGCCTCGAGCATGTCGCGCAGAGACATGAGGCGCGGCTGCCCATCGGCGAGCGCGACCATATTCATGCCGAACACCGTCTCCATCGGCGTCTGCGCGTAGAGGTTATTCAGCACGATGTCCGCGACTTCGCCGCGCTTGAGCTCGATGACCACGCGCATGCCGTCCTTGTCCGACTCATCGCGCAGCTCCGAGATGCCCTCGAGATCCTTGTTGCGCACCAGTTCGGCAATGCGCTCGAGCAGACGTGCCTTGTTGACCTGATAGGGCAGCTCGGTGACCACGATGGCCTGCCGGCCGCCGGGCAGATCCTCGAAGCCTGCGCGCGCGCGGATCGAGAGCCGCCCGCGACCGCCCTTGTAGGCACTGACGATCTCCTGCGCGCCGTTGATGATGCCGGCGGTGGGAAAATCCGGTCCCGGCACGTGCTGCATGAGTCCCGCCAGCGAGATCGACGGATCGTCGATCATCGCGAGGCAGGCGTTGCAGATCTCGGTGAGGTTGTGCGGCGGGATGTTGGTCGCCATGCCCACGGCAATGCCGGAAGAGCCGTTGACCAGCAGGTTCGGGATGCGCGTGGGCAGGACCGAGGGCTCCTGCTCCGACTCGTCGTAGTTCGGAACGAAATCGACGGTTTCCTGGTCGATGTCCGCCAGCAGCTCGTGCGCGAGGCGCGACATGCGTACCTCGGTGTAGCGCATGGCCGCCGGAGCATCCCCGTCCACCGAGCCGAAATTGCCCTGCCCATCCACCAGCAGGTAGCGCATCGAGAAGGGCTGCGCCATGCGCACGATGGTGTCGTACACCGCCACATCGCCATGTGGGTGGTACTTGCCGATGACATCGCCCACCACGCGGGCAGACTTCTTATAGGCGCGGTTGTAGTCGTTGCCGAGCTCGCGCATGGCATGCAGCACGCGGCGGTGCACGGGCTTCAAGCCATCGCGCACATCGGGCAGCGCGCGCCCCACGATCACGCTCATCGCGTAATCGAGATAGGATTGCCGCATCTCCTCTTCGAGGCTGACGGGGATGATTTCTCGGGCGATATCGCTCACGTGGGGATCACTTGTTTTCCGGTCCGGCTAGGCCAGAAGGCCTTGATTTAAGCCGAAAATTATAGCACAGGCGTGGCGAATACCCGGCCGTAGGGGAAATCACAATCCAGACGCACGAGCTCGGTGCGGCACCAGGCGTCGATACGCTGCTGCTCCTCGGTGGAGAGCATCTCGGCTGAGCCACCGGACTGCCCGCGACGGATCATGCGACTCGCGGCCCGGTGCCCGCGAAAGCGTCCGCCCAGATTGAAGCGATCCTCGATGCTCTTCATGTGCTCGAAGCCCGCCTGCTGCACCACGCTGTCGAGCTCGGCTTCCGACAGCGCCACGCCCATGAGGGAAGCGATACGCCGTACGCTGCCCGGCAGATCGGCTTTCATCTCCTCGTAGGTCAGGAACAGCACGTTGTCGCGCTCTCGCAGTGCCCACCAGCCCGCGACGTGCTCGGCCCATGAGCCGCTGATGGCGTCGGGCGACAGGAACATGCGCAGCCACTTGTGCTTGGGCGGCATGAGCACCCCGAGCATCCCGTCGCGCACGAAGTGGTAGCTTGAGACGAACACATCCTTCGGGTCACGCACCACACAGATGTAGCGCGCCGCGGGGCTGTAGGGCACCTGCCCGGCGCGCAGATGCGTCTTGATGACGCGCAGCGCCGTGGGCGAGTCGCGCCAGGTGCTCTCGTCCTCGATGGGCACGCCAATGCCACGAGCGCCTCTGCGCGCCTCCGGCCACGCCACCAGATCATGGATATGCTCGAAGCGCGCCGCTGCGCGATGGGCGATCTGCACGGCGATCTGCATCGTCCAATTGGTGCCGCTCTTGAAGTAGGAACAGACCAGCACGTCGTGTGCGCCCGGCTGGTAGGGACCAAAGCGGCTCATGGCCCGGTTCATGAGCCGCCCCAGCGCCCTCGGCCACTGCCCAAACAGGTCCAGCACGCGCACCACCGGCCAGATCAGGGCCACCAGCACAGCGCGTCCGACGACGGACAGGGTGCCACGCGTGCCGCCGCGTCTGCCGCCACCCCTGCCGCGCCAGGTGCGCCGTGCACGCCGTGTGTCTGCGCCCTGTGTGTCTGCGCCCCGATCGGCTGTGACATTCATGTCGATATCCCCGCCTCGACTATACTCGCCTCCATGAGCCTCGAAGCCAGCCACGCCTGGGCGGATCCGCGCGAAGTCGAAAAATTCGACGTCCTCGCGCACGAATTCTGGGATCCGCGCGGTGCGTTCCATACCCTGCATGCGCTGAATCCGGTGCGACTCGCCTATATCAGCGGCCGCGCCATGCTCGCCGGCAGGCGTGTTCTCGACGTGGGCTGTGGGGGCGGGCTGCTCTGCGAGGCGCTGACACGCACCGGCGCGACGGTCACCGGCATCGACATGGCACCAGCCATGATCGAGGTTGCGCGCCTGCACGCCCACGAGAGTGTTCTGAACATCGACTATCAGCTCTCGAGCGCCGAGCAGTACGCCGCAGCGCATGCGCTCGAGCCGCCATTTGACGTGATCACCTGCATGGAGCTCATCGAGCACGTCCCGGATCCCGCGCGCGTCTTTGCCGCCTTTGCCCGCCTGCTGCGACCGGGCGGTGCGCTGTTCGTCTCGACCGTGAATCGCAACCTGCGCTCCTTCCTGTTTGCCATCGTCGGCGCCGAGTATGTGCTGCGCCTGCTGCCGCGGGGCACGCATGAGTACGCGCGGCTGCTGCGACCCTCGGAGCTCGATGCCATGGCGCGCGCGCAGGGATTCGAGCTGTGCGATCTCTCCGGCGTGCAGTACAACCCGCTTCTGCGCAGCGCGCGGCTCGATCGCGACGTCAGCATCAACTATCTGGCGCATTTCCAGTTCGGGGACGCCCCGGCGTGACCAGAGCGCAGGGTGTGCTGCTGGATCTGGACGGCACACTGCTCGATACCGCCCCGGACATGGCGCACGCCGTGAATGCGCTGCGCGCCGAGCAGGCACTGCCCGCACTGGCACTCGCCGAGATTCGCCCGCACGTCTCCCACGGCTCCAACGCCGTGGTGCGCGCCGGCTTTCCCGAGGCGGCCCCGGATGAATTCGCGCGCCTGCGCGAGCGCTTTCTGCAGCTCTATCGCGACACGCTCGCGGTCGATACGCGCCTGTTCGAGGGCTTCGCGGCGGTGCTCGAGCGCCTCGATAGCGAGGGTGTGCGCTGGGGCATCGTGACCAACAAGCCCGGCTGGCTCAGCGCACCCTTGATGCAGGCAATGGGACTCGCGTCGCGCGCGGGTTGCCTGATCAGCGGCGATACGCTGCCAGTGCGCAAACCCGATCCCCTGCCGTTGCTGACCGGGGCGCAGCAGCTCGGCTGCCCGCCCGCGCAGGCGCTGTACCTCGGCGATGCATTGCGCGATGTGCAGGCGGCACGCGCGGCGGGCATGCTGGCGATCGGTGCACGCTACGGCTACATCGGCCCCGACGAGGACGTCTCGAGCTGGCCGGTGGATGGCTGGATCGAAACGCCGCGGCAACTGCTCGACTGGGTGGCATTGCCGGCCGGGACATTGCATGGCCAGCCCTCCTTCCGCTAGCGGTCCGGGAGCCTCCGACGCCGCCGCGCCGGCCACCGCCACCAGCCTCCCACCTGCCCCGCCCGCGGGCACGGCGCGCTTCTTCGTGCTGCTGTACACCCCGGCGCCGCGCCGCATGGCGCTCGCAGCACTGCTGGCCATCGCCGATGAGCTCGCCGCGGGCCTCAACCGTGGGCTGGATCACGGCGTTGCACATCTGCGCCTGCAGTGGTGGGAGGATGAGCTGCTGCGCTTTCAGCAGCGCACGCCGCGCCACCCCTGGTTGATCGGCTGGCTGCGCGAGCTGAACGATCCGGTGGATCTGCGGCCGCTCGCACAGGCGGCAACGATCGACCTGGCCACCCAGCGGCTCGCCGCCCGTCAGGAGCTGCAGCTGTATGGAGCGTTGTTCGTCAGCGCGGCGCAGCTGCTCGGTGTGCCCGTGCCACCGGCGGACGAACTCGATTCGATTGGACGGGCGGTGGGCACCTTCGAGGCATGCGCGGCCGGTCAGTCCTGGGCATCGGCGCAGGTGCCTGAGGTCCTTCAGGGTCTCGAGCAGCGACAGCGCCGGGCGCCGCTGATCGCGCCACCCTGGCAGCCCGCGCTCGCGCCGCTGTTGCTGTGGCTTGCGCTCGGTGTGCATCGGTGGCAGCGCTCGCAGCGCCGCCGTAGCGCATCCGCACGGCAGCCGGCTGACAAATCGGCGACAATGACGCCTCCCATAGAGCCCGGTCGATTCGACGGCCTGGCCGACAACTTCCTCGCGTGGCGCTATGCGCGCCGCGCCCTGCGCAGCCGTTTCAGGATAGACATCGGATGAGCGACACCAGCGTCGAGCAGCCCGCGACACCGGGCGCGCCGCGCGACTTCCAGGCTGGCCCGGAGACGCTGGCCGGCCGCATCATCGCGGTGACCGGCGCCGGCGATGGCATCGGCCGCGCCGTGGCGCTCGCCACCGCCGGTTGCGGCGCACGTGTGGTGCTGATTGGGCGCACGGTTCGCAAGCTCGAGGATGTGCACGCGCGCATCACGGCTCTCGGCCGCGCCGAGGCCAGCATTGCACCGCTGGATCTGGAGAAGGCCGTGGCACGCGACTACGACCAGCTCGCCGATGCGCTGCTGCAGCGCTACGGGAGGCTCGATGGACTGTTGCACGTCGCCGCAATCCTCGGCAGCCTTGCCCCCATCGAGCACTATGACGTGCCGACCTGGTATCGCGTCCTGCACGTGAATCTGACGGCTGCGTTTGCCCTCACCCAGGTGCTGCTGCCGGCACTGCGCGCCTCGAGCGATGCCTCGATCATCTTCACCAGCAGCGGCGTTGGCCGGCGCGCGCGTGCCTACTGGGGCGCTTACGCGGTGTCCAAGGCCGGCACCGAAACCCTGGCACAGCTGCTCGCCGCGGAGCTCGAGTCCAGCACCGCCGTACGCGTCAACACCCTCAATCCAGGCCCGGTGCGCACACGCATGCGCATGCAGGCGTTTCCGGCCGAAAACCCCGAGACGCTGCCCGAGCCAGGGCAGATCGTCGCGCCGTATCTGTGGCTGCTCAGCAGCGCGAGCCGCGGCGTCACGGGCCAGGCGCTGGACTGTCAAGCAGCGCGCTGAGCTCCTCGGCCGAGAGCTCGCGCCAGCGCCCGCGGGAGAGCGTGGGCGGCAACGCCAGAGCGCCCAGCCGCGTGCGCAGCGCACGCGTCAGTGTCACCGCCTGCCTCTCGATGAGCTGGCGCACCTGCGCGCCGCTGGCGCCGACCGTCACCAGCCGGTACCAGCGATTGCTGCCCTCACCGCCGGCCGGCTCGAGCGTCTGCACGCGCACGCGCTCGCCGCTGTCGAGCTCTCCGGCCTCGATGCCCTGCTGCTGTATCTGGCTGAGCTCACCGCGCACCCGCAGACTGAATTCCATCGGCAGCGAGCCCACCGCACGCTGCAGGCGCGCCGCCAGTGTGCCATCGGCGGTCAGCAGCTCGAGCCCGCCGTCGACGGTGGCCAGCGGACTGATGCTGATGAAGCGTCGCCCGGCACGTCGCGGCAGCTGCTCGGCAAAACTCTGCGCAGGGCCGGCACGACCCGCATGGCCCGCATGGCCCGCACGGCCCGCGTACTCTGCGTGCCGTGCGTGCGTGGGACCCGATGGCGCCGCGGAGAGCGGCAGCGGCGGCTCGGCGGATGCAGCGTCGTGGGCCGGCGCGTCGGGTATAGGTGCCCCTCGGCGTGGCGGCAGCAGCGGCTGGCCAGGGGAGCGATGACAGAGCAGTACGGTGGCAACGGCGCGCGGGGCGGCGCGTTGGCGTATCAGCCGTCCGTCAAGCCGCAGCCGGTCCTCCGCGGACACCCGCATACCCAGCACGGCGGGGCGGCCGTTGACACTCAGACGACCGGCGCGGATCCAGGTCTCCACCTCGCGGCGCGAGCCCAGCCCCAGCTGCGCGATGACTTTCTGCAGGCGTTCCGCGCCCGCGGGCGCCTCGCCCCCGGCGCGTGCGGCCCGCGCGGCCCCCTGACGCTTCAAGCCTCCGTGCCGCGTGAGGCGGCCACCATGGCCGATCCCTCGTCCAGGTCTGCGGCACGCTCGAGCTTCGATCGTTCCTCGGCTTGCGGTGCGCTCGGGCCGCCGCTCTCAACGTCCTCGCCTGCCGGCTCGGGAGCCTGCGGCGGCGCGTCGGATTCATCCGCCGGCATCGCGTGGGCCACCGGCAGCTGCGGCAACTCCGAGAACTGCGGGTCCAGCTCCCCGAGCGAGCGCAGCTCCGAGAGCGGCGGCAGCTCATCCAGACCGCGTAGCCCAAAGTAATCGAGAAACTCACGCGTGGTGCCCAGCAGCTCCGGGCGGCCGGGCAGCTCGCGATGGCCAACCACGCGGATCCAGCTGCGCTCGAGCAGCGTCTTGATGATGTTCGGATTGACGACCACGCCGCGCACCGCCTCGATCTCGGCGCGCGTGATGGGCTGCCGATAAGCGATCAGGGCGAGCGTCTCGAGCAGTGCACGCGAGTAACGCTGCGGTCGCTCCGGCCAGAGACGGCCGATGACGGCGCTGTAACGGCTGCGTACCTGCAATCGATAGCCCGCGGCGGTCTGCTTGACCTCCAGCGCACGCGTCGCATAAAGCTGCTCGAGCTGTGACAGCGCGGCACGCAGCGCCGGCGCATCCGGACGCTCGCCCTCCTCGAACAGCTGCGCCAGATCGGCCAGCGACAACGGCCGGCCCGCGGCCAGCAGCGCCGCTTCAACGATATTGCGAATCTGCTCCTGCAGCTGCGCATCCGGCTCTGCGCGCGCGTCTGCGACCGCGTCTGCGACCGCCTCTTTCTGCATCTGTTCGCTCATCCTCCCGCTCCGTCCTCCGGTCCAGGCAGCTGCGCGACTGCCGGCAGTGTACGGGGTGTGCCGGCCGCCCGCACGTGCAGCGGCGCGTACGCTTGCGTCTGCAGCACGTCGATCATGCCTTCGCGCACCAGCTCGAGGATGGCGATAAAGGTCACGGTAATGCCTGCGCGGCCCTCCTCCGGACGAAACAGCTGCACGAACGGCACGAATGCTTCCTGATGCAACGCAGAGAGGATATCGCTCATGCGTTCGCGCACCGACAGCGCCTCGCGCTGCACGTGGTGATGCGCAAACAGCGCCGCGCGCACCGCCACTTCCTTGAAGGCGATCAGCATCTCCTGCAGCGTGACCTGCGGCAACGCGCGCGGCGCAGGCCGCTCGAGCAGCTCGGCGCTCGCCAGCCAGACGTCGCGCTCCAGCCGCGGCAGCCGGTCCAGATCCGCCGCGGCACGCTTGAAGCGCTCGTACTCCTGCAGCCGCCGTACCAGCTCGGCGCGCGGATCTTCCTCGCTGCTGTCGGCACTGGCCGGTCGCGGCAGCAGCATGCGCGACTTGATCTCCGCGAGCGTCGCGGCCATGAGCAGGTATTCGCCGGCGAGCTCGAGCTGCAGCTCCTGCATCAGCTCGATGTACTGCATGTACTGGCGCGTGATCTCGGCGATGGGGATGTCGAGGATGTTGACGTTCTGGCGCCGGATCAAATAGAGCAGCAGATCGAGCGGGCCTTCGAAGGCCTCCAGGAAGATCTCCAGCGCCTGCGGCGGAATGTACAGATCGCGCGGCATGGCGGTGATGGGCTCGCCGTTGAGGACGGCAAAGGGCATCTCCACCTGCTCGGGCACCGCCTCGGCGAGGTGCGTTTCCGGTGACGGATTTGAAACGACGATCTTCAGGTCCGGTTTCATCGCGGCCCCTCCGGTACTGGCTGCGCGTGGCGAGCGGCGCGGCTCACTGCGGGCGCAGATGCATCGCGCGACGCACCTCGTCGAGCGTGGCGCGTGCGGCTTCGCGCGCCTTTTCTGCGCCCTCGGTCAGCAGGTTGTTCACGATTTCAGGGGTGTCCTGGAATTCCTGCGCGCGCTTGCGCATGCCGCCGACCTCCTCAACGATGCGGTCGATCAGCGGCTTCTTGCAGTCCAGGCAGCCGATGCCGGCAGAACGGCAGCCCTGCGCCGCCCAGGTCTGCGTCGCCTCATCCGAGTAGATGCGGTGCAGATCGAACACCGGGCACTTGTCCGGATCGCCCGGATCGGTACGTCGCACGCGCGCCGGATCAGTCTGCATGGTCCGCAGCTTCTGCGCGACCGCGTCCGGCTCCTCACGCAATCCGATGGTATTGCCATAGGACTTGGACATCTTGCGGCCATCCAGGCCTGGCACGCGCGGGGCAGCCGTCAGCAGCGCCTGCGGCTCGGGCAGGATGCTCACCGAGCTGCCCTCCAGATAGCCGAGCAGGCGCTCGCGATCGGCCACGGTGATGCGGGGATTGCTCTCCACCAGCGCGCGCGCGCGCTCGAGCGCGGCCTGGTCGCCGGCCTCCTGGAAGCGGCGGCGCAGCTGCCGGTAGAGCGTGATATTGCGTCCGCCCAGCTCCTTGATGGCGCGCTCGGCCTTCTGCTCGAAGTCCGCCTCGCGCCCGAACAGATGATTGAAGCGACGCGCCAGCTCACGCGTGACCTCCACATGCGCCACCTGATCCTCGCCGACCGGTACGAAGGCGGGACGGTAGAGCAGGATGTCGGCGCTCTGCAGCAGCGGGTAGCCGAGAAAGCCGTAGGTCGCCAGATCCTTGTCGCGCAGCTGCTCCTGTTGATCCTTGAAGCTCGGCACCCGCTCGAGCCACCCGAGCGGGGTGATCATCGAGAGCAGCAGATGCAGCTCCGCATGCTCGGGCACGTGCGACTGCACGAACAGCGTCGCCACCCCCGGGTTCAGTCCGGCGGCGAGCCAGTCGACCGTGACCTCGTGGATCGCCTGAGGGATGCCGCTGGTGTCCTCATAGGCGGTGGTCAGCGCATGCCAGTCGGCCACGAAGAAGAAGCACTCATACTGGTATTGCAGCTCGACCCAGTTGCGCAGGGCACCATGATAGTTGCCCAGGTGCAGCGCTCCGGTCGGGCGCATGCCCGACAGCACGCGCTTGCCTTGGGGGACGACACTCATCCTGTCTCGCTGCTTTCCCCCGCGCATCAGGCAGGGGCTGTGGCCGTGGAGCGGCGGATTATACGGGGTTTAGGGTGGCTTCCCACTCGACGCCCGGCAGGCGCCCAAGCCCCGCGCGCACCACCACCGGTGGCGAGCTCGCCAGATCCACGACCGTGGTGGGCGTGATGCCGCAGTGACCGCCATCCAGAATGGCATCGAGCTGGTGTTCCAGGCGCTCGCGGATCTGCGCCCCGTCGGTCAGGGGCAGCTCGTCCCCCGGCAGCAGCAGCGTCGAGCTCATCAGCGGTTCGCCGAGTTCCTGGAGCAGCAGGCGGGGCACGACGTGATCGGGTACGCGGATGCCGATCGTACGGCGCTTGGGGTGCTGCAGCCGACGCGGTACTTCGCGCGTGGCAGGCAGCAGGAAGGTGAACGGTCCGGGCGTGGCCGCCTTCAGCAGGCGGAACTGCCAGGTGTCCACCCGCGCATAGCGCCCGATCTCCTTGAGGTCGCGGCACACCAGAGTGAAGTGATGCTGACGGTCGGCGCCGCGGATGCGCCGCACCCGCTCCAGGGCCGCCGCATCCCCGATATGACAGCCTAGCGCATAGCAGGAGTCGGTCGGATAGGCGATGAGCCCCCCCTCGCGCACGATCTGCGCGGCGCGGCGGATCAGCCGCAGCTGCGGCGTCTGGGGGTGTAGCTCGAAGTATTGGCTCACGCGTAAAAGACCGCGATTTTCCGCCCGGAGGGCAGATTCGCTATCATAGCGGGCTTGCCACACGTGAACCGCTGCAATGCAACCGCTGTTTGACCTCGCGCCGCTGGCAGCCTTCCTGCTCGCGTACTGGCTGCGCGGCATCTATGTCGCCACCGCGGTGCTCATGGTGGCGATGGTCGCATTGCTGCTGGTCGACTGGCTGCGCCTGCGCCGCCTGCCGCCCATGCACCTGCTCAGCGCAGGCCTCGTGCTGCTGCTGGGGGGAGCCACCCTGCTGCTGCGTGACGTGCGCTTCCTCAAGTGGAAGCCAACCATCTTCCTCTGGCTCGTCGCGCTCGCGGCCGTGGGCAGCGTCTGGATGGGACCCCGACCACTCGCTCAGCGTCTGCTGCAGCCCTTGGTCGCCAGGAGCGAGCAACTGCCCCGCCGCGCCTGGCTGATGCTCAACTGGTTGTGGGCCGCTTTCTATCTGCTGCTCGGCGCGGCGAATCTGCTGGTGGCCGATGTCGCCAGCGAGCGCACCTGGGTGTACTTCAAGGTGTTTGGTTTGAGCGCGGCCTTCGTGGTATTTGCGATGGCCCAGGGCGCCTGGCTGGCCGTGCGGACCGAGTCGCTCGCGCCCAGCGCCGAGACTCCATGAGCGCACCCGCATCCGCTGCGCGGCAGACGGGCAGCATCCCCAGCGAGCGCGTGGCGCGCATCGAGCAATGCCTGCGCGAGGCACTGCAGCCCTCCGAGCTGCAGGTGCACGATGACAGCGCCGCGCACGCGGGCCACGCCGGGGCGGCCAGCGGCAAGGGGCACTTTCGCGTGCGAGTCGTGTCAGAGCGCTTTGCGGGCCTCTCCGTCCTGCAGCGCCATCGACTGGTGAATCAGGCGCTCGCGGGCCTCTGGGAGAGCGACCTGCACGCGCTGTCCATCAGCGCCCTGACGTTAAACGAATTGACGAGATAAATCCTTCAACTTCCTGAGAGATCTAATGAAAATCGAGAAACTGCTTCCGCTCGTGGCCGCCTGCGCGCTGGCCGCCTGCGCCAAGACTGGCACTACGGCGCAGACCACCGCGAGCGCGGGCAACGCTGCGGCAGCCAACCCGGCGGAAAAGCCGGTGGCCGTGGTCAATGGCACCCCGATCACGCGCGACATGTTCGAGTACTTCGTCAAGAGCACCGCGAACAAGCCATCGGCCGAGCTGACCGCGGATCAGCGGAATGAGGCGCTCGACAACCTCATCCGCGGCGAGCTGGTGGCCCAGCAGGCGGAAAAGGACGGCCTGCAGAAGTCGGCGGACGTGGCCTCGGAACTGCAGCTCTCGCACCTGGAGATCCTCGAGCAGGCGGGCGCCGAGCACTACCTGGCGGACAAGAAGCCGACGGACGCGGAGCTGCAGAGCGAGTACAACCTGCAGGTCGCCGCGATCCCGAAGACGCAGTACCACGCGCGTCACATCCTGGTGAACTCGCAGGAGGAGGCGCAGAAGATCATTGCGCAGCTCAAGCACGGCGCGAAGTTCGAGGATCTCGCCAAGAAGGACTCGATCGATTCTTCCAAGGATCAGGGCGGAGATCTCGGCTGGTTCTCGCCCACGAGCATGGTCAAGCCCTTCGCCGATGCGGTCGAGACGCTGAAGAAGGGCGAGATCACGCCGGCACCCGTGCAGACGCAGTACGGCTGGCATGTCATTCAGTTGCTCGACACCCGCGAGACACCGGTGCCGCCACTGGATCAGGTCAAGGATCGCGTCAGCCAGCTCGTGGAGACCAAGAAGTTTCACGCCTACGAGGACCAGCTGCTCAAGGGCGCTCAGATCCAGAAGAATCTCTGAGCGAACGCTGCGCCTGATGGATGGATCGCTCCGGATGAGCGCGTCCGGATGACTGACTCCGGAGCGATCCGCTATCCGTCTGTGTCCGCGTCTGCGTCTTGCGCAGCCCCCGTCTCCAGCAGCCGCATCAGCCCGGCCTCATCCAGAACGCTCACGCCGAGCGCCTCGGCGCGCGAGAGCTTGCTGCCCGGGTCGGCGCCGGCCACGACATAGCGGGTGCGCCTGGAGACCGAACTGCTGACCTTGGCGCCCAGCGCCGTGAGTCGCTCGGCGGCCTCCTCGCGCGTGAGCCCCGTCAGCGTGCCGGTCAGCACGACGGTCACGCCGTGCAGGGGCAGGGCTGCCTGCTCTGCCCGGCGCGCCGGCGGACCCTCCGCAAAGTGCACACCCAGCCTGCGCAGCTGCGTGAGCTGTCGACGATGTCGCTCGTCGGCGAAGAAGCTGTGCACGCTTGCGCCGATGGTTGGACCGACGTCGGGCACTTCCAGTATGTGCTCCAGGTCCGCGTGCTGGATTGCCTCCAGCGTGCCGAAGTGGTCGGCCAGTGCGCGTGCCGTGGTCTCCCCGATCCCGGGAATCCCGAGCGCGTACAGCAGCCGTGGCAGCGTGGTCTGCTTGCTGCGCTCGATGGCCGCGAGCAGCTTGGCGACTGATTTCTCACCCATGCGCGCAAGCTCGATCAGCCGCGTGGCATCGAGCTGATAGAGCTCACTGGGCTCGTGCACCAGTCCTTCGTCCACCAGCTGCTCGATGAGCTTGTCTCCCAGCCCCTCGATGTCCAGCGCCCGCCGGCTGGCAAAGTGCCGCAGCGCCTCCATGCGCTGGGCGGGACAGCTGAAGGCGCCGCTGCAGCGGGCGGCCGCCTCCCCCGCCACGCGCACCACGGCTGCGCCGCAGACGGGGCAGTGCGTGGGCAGCACGACCGGATGCACCTCGGCCGTGCGCCGCTCGGGCAGCACGCGCACGATCTCGGGGATCACGTCACCCGCACGCCGCACTGAAACGGTGTCGCCGATCTGCACGTCCTTGCGCGAGAGCTCATCGAAGTTGTGCAGGGTCGCATTGCTGACCGTCACGCCGCCGACCTGCACCGGCACCAGCCGCGCGACCGGTGTCAGCACGCCCGTGCGCCCGACCTGAAACTCGATGTCACGTACCTGCGTGAGGGCCTCCTCGGCGGGGAACTTGTGCGCGATCGCCCAGCGCGGCGCGCGCGCCACGTAGCCGAGCGCTTCCTGGTCGGCGCGCGCATCGACTTTGTAGACCACTCCGTCGATCTGATAGGTCAGGCCCGCTCGGCGTGCGCCGATGTCGCGAAAGAACTGGAGGCAGCCCTCGACTCCATGCACCGCGCGCACCAGCGGATTGGTACGCAGTCCCCAGCGCGCCAGCTGCTGCAGCATGGCGGTCTGGCTGGCCGGCGGATCCGTCCAGTACCCGTAGCCGTAAAAGAACGCCTCCAGGGTGCGCTTGCCGGTGATGCGCGGATCAAGCTGTCGCAGGCTGCCCGCAGCGGCGTTGCGCGGATTGGCGTAGAGCTTCTCGCCGGCGGCGGCCGCCGCCGCATTGAGCCTGGCCAGGCCTGCGATGGGCATGAATATCTCGCCGCGTATCTCGATCTCATCCGGATAGCTGCCGTGCAGCCGTAGCGGTACCGCGCGAATCGTGCGCGCATTGGCCGTGACGTCCTCACCGGTCGTGCCATCGCCACGCGTCGCCGCCAGCGCCAGAGTGCCGTGCCGATAGGTCAGCGACACCGCAAGACCGTCGAGCTTGGGCTCCGCGCAGTAAACGATGGTGTCCTGCTCGCGTCCCAGGCGGGTGCGCACGCGCCGGTCGAAGTCGCGGATGTCCTCCTCGCTGAAGGCATTGTCCAGCGAGAGCATCGGTATGCGGTGCCGTACGGCTGCGAAGCCCGCGGCCGGCTGACCGCTCACACGCTGCGTCGGAGAATCGGCGCTGATCAGCTCGGGGTGCTGCGTCTCGAGCGCGCGCAGCTCGAGCATGAGCCGGTCGTACTCCGCATCCGGGACGCTCGGATCATCGAGCACGTAATAGCGGTAGTCGTGTTGTCGAATCAGATCACGCAGCTCGCCGATGCGATGCCGCGCGTCAGCGCTCACGCGGGAGGTCCTGCCATGGCGTCGAGTTCCCGATACCGCGTGCGCAGCTCGGCGATGCGTGCCTCATCGAGGGTCTGGCCGGCATCATCCTGCAGCCGCGCATGCAGACGCTCGGACAGATCCAGCGCCGTCAGCAGCAGGCGGTCCACCGCCTCGGGCGGCGCCAGCGGGCCGGGCAGCACCGTGAACAGGCTCAATCCGGTGTAGCGCTGATAGTCCATCGAGCTCGGGTCGAAGACACCCGGCTTGTTCAGGCTTGCACACGACAGCAGCGCATGGCCCTCGGCGTCGGGCTGATGAAAGATCCGGTAGCGCCCGTGCACGAATCCGCACGCCGCCAGCGCCTGACGCGTCGCGCGTCCCGACAATCGCTGCTCGCGGGTAGCGACGATGCGCACCGAGACGATGCGTCGCTGCTCCTCGGGCGGCCACTCGACGGTCACACCCTGTGCGGCTGAATCCGCCAGCGGCTGCGCGACTGCCGCACGGTCCATATCGGGGGACTCGTCCGTCGCATCCCTGTCATCTCGTTCGGCCTCCGCGCCGATCTGTGCCGCGCGATCAGCCTCGATGTCTGCGTCGGCCTCGGCGTCATCCTCAGCCTCGGCCTCGCTGTGCGCCTGAGCTTCGCCATCCGCCTCTGCCTGCACCTCAGCCGACCCAGTCTGCGCTCCGGGCTCTGCCTCGTACGATGGCGCCGAGGTGTGCAGCTCGAATCCGGCAGTCGAGACGGCCGCGTTGCGCGCTGGCAGCGGCATGCTTGGCAGCTCCGCGCCAATGGCACCGCCGCGTCGCTCGGCCCGGATCGGCTGCTCGCCCGCTGCGCCGGCTTCGCCCGCTGCGCCGGCTTCGCCCGCTTCGAGCGGAAAATCACTCACCGCCGCAGCCGGCAGCTCGCCCAATGCCGGCCCCGAGCGCCCTGCCGGCTGCTCGAGCCATGCGGGTATGGCCTCAGCGCCCGGGCGCCCCGCCGCTTGCGCGCCGGGGCCCGGCTGCCCGAACGGAATGGTCTCGGCGAGCGCGCGCGCGCGCTCGCGTGCCGCCGCGCGCGCCAGGCGCGAACGGCGCGACTCCCAGGCCGTCAGGCCGATCAGGAACAGCACCCCGACCAACAGCAGGATCCAGCGCAGCTCGCTCATGTGGCTCTCCGCCCTAAACAGCCGCCAGCTTGACGGCCTCGTCGATATCCACCGTGACCAATCGCGAAACCCCCGCCTCGCTCATGGTGACGCCGACCAGCTGGGAGGCAAGCTCCATCGTGACCTTGTTGTGGGTAATGAAAATGAACTGGATGCGGCTCGACATGGCGCGCACGATGTCGCAGAAACGTCCGACGTTGTGCTCGTCCAGCGGTGCGTCGACCTCATCGAGCAGGCAGAAGGGGGCGGGGTTCAGATCGAAGATGGCAAACACCAGCGCCACGGCCGTCAGAGCCTTCTCCCCCCCCGACAGCTGCGCGATCGTGCTGTTGCGCTTGCCCGGCGGACGCGCCATGACGGCGACCCCTGCGGCCAGCGGGTCCTCACCCACCAGCTCCAGGTACGCGTGGCCGCCGCCGAAGAGCGTCGGGAACTTCTCCTTCAGTCCGGCGTTGATCCGATTGAAGGTGTCCTCAAAGCGCGTGCGCGTCTCGCGATCGATCTTGCGCATCGCTGTCTCGAGCGTCTCCAGCGCCTCGCTGACGTCGGCGAACTGCCGGTCCAGATAGGATTTGCGTTCGCTCTGCTCGGCGAGCTCGCCAATGGCCGCGAGATTGACCTGCCCGAGCCGCTCGATATCGGCGCGCAGTGCGGCCAGGCGCTGCTCCCAGACGGTGAGCTCCGCCTGCGCATCCAGATTCGCCAGCACCGCGGGCAGCTCACAGTGGGTCGCGGCAAACTGCTCGAGCAGCGCCTCACGGCGCAGCCGCGATTCCTGCAACGCCAGTCGCGCCTGCTCGGTGCCGGCGCGCGCCTGCTCCACGCGCTGTTCCGCGCCGATGCGCCGCTGCTCCAGGGTGCGCAGCTGCTGATCGCAATCCTCGAGTGCCCGTCGCGCCCCGGCCAGCTCGCTCTCTGCGTCCAGGCGGTGCGCCAGATGTTCCTGCAGCTGCTGCTCGAGCTCGCCAATGGGCGCCGCGCTATCGCGCAGCGTCGCCTCGACCTGTTCGCGCTGCGCGAGCAGCTCCGCGCGCTGCTGCTGCAGGCGCTGCAGGGCGGTGGACATCGAGCCTTCCGAGGAGCGGCGGCTCTCCAGGCGTACCATGGCATCGCGCAGCTCCAGCTGCGCAGCCTGCGCGCGCTGGCGCGCCGCGGCCGTGTCTGCGCGGCGCAGCTCGCGCTCCTCCTCGAGCTCGCGCCGCCGCTCGTCCAGGCGCGCAAGCGAGCTGCTCGCCTCCTCGTAGGCGGCCTGGGCACGCGCGAGGCTTTCGGCCGTGCGCATTGCGTCGGCGGACACCTCCGCCTGTTCCGCCTCGATGCGCGCGCGGCGCTGGGCTGCCTGTTCCAGACGCGCGCGCAGCGCCTCGAGCCGCGCGCGCAGCTCGGCATGATCGCGCTGTGCCTGCTGGATGCGCTGCTGCGTGCGCTCCCGATCCTGCTCGGCCGCCGCGACCTGCGAGCGCAGGCTGACGAGCTGCTGCTCCAGCTGCGAGACCTGCCGGTCGGCCAGCGCGCAGCGCTCGCGCAGCTCCTTCAGCCGATGTTCGCGCTCGATGACGCCGGCATGCACGTCGCCGCCGCGATTGACGCGCAGCCAGCCGCGGCCAAGCCACTCACCGCTGGCCGTGACGATCGACTCGCCCGGGGCGAGCTGTGCACGCCGCTGCAGCGCTTCGGCGAGCGTTGCGGCCGTGTACACCCGCGCGAGCAGTTGCAGCGCCGAATCCGGACCGTGCACCTGCGCCGCGAGCAGACCCCCTGCGCCTGCGTCGAGCGTCGCGGCCTCGCCGCGCTCAGACACCCCGTGGTGCTCCGAGGCGCCGCCGTGCTCGATGAACGTCAGCTGGCCGATCCTCAGGCGCGGCAGCTCGCTCTGCAGCGGCTCGAGCGCCGCGACATCGACCGCCTCGAGGTAGTCGCCCAGCACCGTCTCGACGGCGCGCCCCCAGCCGGCGCTGACCTCCAGGATCTCCGCCAGGCGCCGCCCGCTGACCTGGCAGAGGGAGGCGAGCCAGCTGGCCGTCTGCGGGTTCTTTTCGCGCAGCGCCGCCTTCTGCAACGCCTCGAGTGACACCAGCTCCGAGCGGGCCTGCTCGCGCTCACGTCGCAGTCGCTCGAGTCCTGCCTCCGCGCCCTGCTGCGCGACGCGCAGCTGCTGCACCTGGGCCAGGGCGCCAGCGAGCTCTCCCGCGAGCTGCTCGGCGATTTCTCGGCCGCTGGCCTCGCGCTGCTGCAGGCCATCGAGCGCCGGATCGGCCGCCTGGGTGGCCAGCGTGTCCGCCTCGACACTCAGACGGTCCGCGTGCGCCTGCAGGCGCAGGCGCTGATTTTCCAGCTGCTCGATGCGCGCCGCCTCGACCTCCCCGCTCTGCGCGGCCGCGCCCAGCTCGCGATTGAAGGCTTCCCAGCGCTCCTGCCAGGCCGCGAGCTGTGCTTCCTGGGCCGATTGGGTCTGGGTGGCAATCCGATCCTGCTCGCGCCGCGCATCCACTTCGGGGGCGAGCGCGGCGAGCTCGGCGCGCAGCGCCGAGAGCTGCTGCTCGTCACGCACCGCCTGCTCGGCAATGCCGCTGAGTTGCGAGCCGAGCTGCGCGCGCTCCTGCAGCGCGCGCTCATGCATCTGGCGCGCATGACTGAGGCTCTGCTCGGTGCGGGTGACGGCGGCGCCCATCTCGTAGTAGCGGGCCTGCACCTGCGAGAGCGCGGCGCTGAGCTCGGCGTGGAACTCGCGCTGCTTCTCGATGGCCGCCTCGCTGGCGCGCTGTTCCGCCAGCGACTGCTGCATGGCGAGCTCGCGCTCGCGCATGCTCTCAGCCTGCTGGGCAGCAGTCGCGTCGATCTCGCGCAGCCTGAGGGCCAGCGACTCGGCCGTCAGCGAGCGCTCCTGGTTCTTCAGGTCCTGGTAGCGGCGCGCCACATTGGCCTGACGCTGCAGGTGGCGGATCTGCTTGTCGACCTCGTCGCGCAGATCGCTGACGCGAGCCAGGTTCTCGCGCGTATCGGCGATGCGGTTCTCGGTCTCGCGCCGCCGCTCCTTGTACAGGGAGATGCCTGCGGCTTCCTCGATGAAGGCACGCATGTCCTCGGGGCGGGCCTCGACGACGCGCGAGATCGTGCCCTGCTCGATGATGGCGTAGCTGCGTGAGCCCAGGCCGGTGCCGAGGAACAGTTGCGTAATATCGCGGCGGCGGCAGCGTCCGCCATTGATGAAGTACGAGGAGGTGCCGTCGCGCTCGACCGTGCGCTTGAGCGAGATCTCCGCATAGCTGGCGTAGGCGCCGCCGACGCGACCATCGGCGTTGTCGAATATCAGCTCCACCGAGGCGGTGCCGACCGGCTTGCGCGAGCCCGAGCCATTGAAGATCACATCCGCCATGGAGTCGCCGCGCAGATAGCGCGCCGAAAGCTCGCCCATGACCCAGCGAACCGCATCGATGATGTTGGATTTGCCGCACCCGTTGGGGCCGACGACGCCGGTCAGGTTGCCGGGCAGATGGACCGAGGTGGGATCGACGAAGGATTTGAAACCGGCGATCTTGATCCTGTTTAGCCGCATCTCTCCTGTCCTGAGGCGCCAGCGGCGCGGTAGGGCATGTTCGCGGCGTAGTGTAAAGTATCCTTCGCGCTCTTTCGATGCACTCACAGGCCCGCATGCCGAGTCAGCCCTCCACCGACATCGAAGTTTTCCCCAACCCGGCGCCGGGGCACGATTACACGATTCGCATGCGCATCCCGGAGTTCACCTGCCTGTGCCCGCGCACCGGACAGCCGGACTTCGCAACGCTGCAGCTGCAGTACGTCCCGGACCATCTGTGCGTGGAGCTCAAGGCGCTCAAGCTGTATCTGTGGTCCTTTCGGGACCGAGGCGCCTTCCATGAAGCCGTGACCAACGAGATCATCGACCATCTGGCCAGCCGCCTCGCCCCGCGCTTCATGCGCCTCACGGCCCGGTTCAACGTGCGCGGGGGGATCTATACCAGCGTCATCGCCGAGCGTCGCGCGAGCGGTTGGCGAGCTGCCGAACCGGTGATCCTGCCCTAGCCTTCCCCGCTCCACGCCCACGGCGCCGCTTGCACGAACTACCCGGCGCATTGCAATTTTTTCCGGCACCGCCGGCGCGCGTGCCGTCTCGGTGCCCCAGCGTGCGCGCCCGCCGGGCGGGCTTACGGTGTCGTCATGCTGCAGAGCAGATCGATCGGCCCGTGATCACAAACCGCGAGCGAGGGCAAGCGGCCCCGGGCGACATCGCCTGCGCGCTGCATCCTTTTCTTTGCGGGGCGGGTGGCGCCCTGTTTGCGGCCCGTCTCTTGCACCCTGGAGTGGCATGCGCAGCGCCCAGGGCATTCGATCACTGTACAGCGAGCCCTGCTCGCTGCTGCAGGAATACCTCATCGTACGCGCCCAGACCGAAGCGCTCTGCGAGCCGCTCGCAATCGAAGACTACGTGCCCCAGAGCATGCCCGACGCCAGCCCGGCGAAATGGCACCTGGCGCACACCAGCTGGTTCTTCGAGCGCTTCATCCTGCAGGCCGAGCACGCGGGCTATCGCTGCTTTCACAGCAGCTACGACTACCTGTTCAACTCCTATTACCAGAGCGTCGGACCGCAGGCACCGCGTCCGGCGCGTGGGCTGCTGACGCGGCCGAGCGTCGCAGAAGTCTATCGCTATCGCCGCCACATCGATGAGCACCTCGCCGAGGTACTGCAGTCGAGCCCCAGCCCATCGCTAGCGCGTCTGGTGCAGCTCGGCATTCACCACGAGCAGCAGCACCAGGAGCTGCTGCTGACGGATCTGAAGCATCTGCTGTTCACCAATCCGCTGCGGCCGGCCTATCGCACGCGCGGCGCATCGGGCAGCTCATCCGCGGCGCCGGCCGCGTCGAAGGCACCGCGGCGGCCCCTGACCTTCACTGCCTGGCCCAGCGGTGTCTACGAGATGGGGATCGACGGCGCCGAGGCCTTTTGCTTCGACAATGAGACGCCACGGCACCGCCAGTACGGGGGCGCCTTCGCCCTGGCCGATCGGCTCGTGAGCAACGCCGAGTATCACGAATTCATCCTCGATGCGGGCTATGGGCGACCGGCGCTGTGGCTCTCGGACGGCTGGCCGCTGGCCCAGCAGTGGCAGCGTCCGCTCTACTGGAGCGAGGCGCTCGATGCCGAGTTCACCCTGGAGGGCATGCAGGAGCTCGATCCGCACGCCCCGGTCTGCCATCTGAGCTACTACGAGGCCGACGCCTTTGCGCGTTGGGCCGGGGCGCGCCTGCCGACGGAGGGTGAATGGGAGCGGGCCGCCAGCGGCGTCCCCATCGTGGGCAATTTCATGGACACGGCGCGCCTGCATCCGCGCGCCCCCTCCCCGAGCGGCTCGGCCTCGCTGTTCGGCGACGTCTGGCAGTGGACTGCCTCCGCCTACCTGCCCTATCCGGGCTTTCGACCCTGGTCGGGCGCGCTGGGTGAATACAACGGCAAATTCATGGCCAACCAGTTCGTCCTGCGAGGCGGCTCCTGCGCCACGCCCCGCTCGCACATGCGGGCGAGTTATCGCAATTTCTTCTACCCGCAGACGCGCTGGCAATTCGCGGGTCTGCGCCTGGCAAGAGACCTCTGAGCAAGGATCCCTACCATCATGGCATCGACCAACACCGCCGCGCTTGCCGAGCGCTTCATCGATGGGCAGTACGACCAGGGACTCGCCGATGTGCTGCGCGGACTGCTCTACATACCGCGGCAGCTCTCGCACACCTGGCTGTACGACGAGCGCGGCAGCCGGCTGTTCGAGAAGATCTGCGAGGTCCCCGAGTACTACGTGACACGCCTGGAAACGCAGATCATGCAGGCGCACGCCGCCGAGATGGCGGCGCTGCTCGGCAACGAGCTCTCGATCATCGAATACGGCAGCGGCAACAGTCAGAAGATCCGGCCGCTGCTCGATGCGCTACCGCACCTGCGCAACTACGTGCCGATCGACATCGCGGCCTCGAGCCTTGCGCGCACCGCGCGCGCCATGCGGCGCGACTATCCCGCGCTGAACGTCATGCCGCTGTGCGCGGACTTCACGCGGCGGCTCGAGCTGCCGCTGCATGCCGCCGACGGCACGCGACGGCTGCTGTACTTCCCGGGCTCCACGCTCGGCAACTACGAGCGGCTGGAAGCGGTGCGGCTGCTGTCCTGCATGCGCTCGCTCGCGGGCGCGGACGGCTCGGCGCTCATCGGCATCGACCTGGTCAAGGACCGCTCCGTGCTCGAGCGCGCGTATGACGATGAGCGTGGTGTCACGGCGGAGTTCAATCTCAATGCCCTGCGCCACGTGAACCGACGGCTCGGCATCGGTTTCGATATCAGCCACTTCCGGCATCGGGCGCTCTGGGTCGAATCCCAGCAGCGCATCGAGATGCATCTGGTCAGCACCGCCAGCCAGACCATCCGCATGGGCGCCGCGGTGATCCGTCTGCTGCGCGGGGAGTTCATCCGCACCGAGTGCTGCCACAAGTACACGCCGGAGGCGTTTTCGATCCTTGCAGCCGAAGCCGGCTGGAGGGTCCAGGCGCGCTTCACCGACGAGCGTGGCTGGTTCGCGGTGATCCTGCTGAGCGCCGCCTGAGTTCGCGGCTGCCGGCCGCGCGCGGCGCCCCGGTGGGCCGCTCGATCAGTCTTCGCGATACGGCTCTACGCCGTAGTACTCGTACAGGGCGCTGGTCCAGGTGGGCTGGGCCATGCTCGGCCAGTGCGCCGGATCGAAGCCGGGGGCGTTGCGCAGGCGCTCGCGCTGGGTGTCGATCACCAGGCGCTGGCGCTGCGCGTCCAGGCGCAGCGCCTCCCAGGGCACGGCGAACAGCTTGCGCACCGGGCCATCCTGCACTGGATCGGCTGGGTCGGCTTCTTCCGCCGGATCCTCGAATGCCAGCACGACGTAGGCGATGCGTCCGCGCGGCACATCCAGCATGATCTCGCGCACCCGCCCCACTGGCTCCCCGGCCGCATCGACCACCACATCGTGTGCCAATGCCGAGGCAGCCATGACCTCGGGGCCGGCCGCACGCTCAGGCCGGGGCCCGGCTACGATCTTGTCCGTCTGCTGCATGCGTTATCCCTTCAGGTGCCGACCGGGATCAAAGTCTCACCCCGGGCGCCTCGTTGCAAGCTGCATGCCCTGCAGTAACTCCTCGGCGCCGGCGCCGGGGGTTGCCCAACATCGCGATCGGGCGCGTAGAGCGCGGAAGCGTCAGGATTTTTTCGACTCTGTACAGCCCGGGGCGCGCCGGTATAATCGCGCGTTCTCAAGCGCTGGCAGCACTCAGGAGCGTTGTAATGGCGGGCAAGAAGACCGCAGCAAAGTCGAGCAAAACCAAGCGACCCGTGGTCGCCAGGCCGGCGGCGCGCCGGGCCCCTTCTCCGCCTCCTCGAAAGGTCCCGGGCCCGAGCCGGGCCGCGGTTGCCGCCTCCTCCGCCAAGCCCGCGGCGCGCAGCGCCAAGAGCACCGAGCGCTCGAGCGATTCCAGCACTGACTCCGCACGCACCCCCGCCGCAGGCCACTCGATTCCGCATCCGGTGCCGGCCTATCCGCCCCCGCCGCGGCCGGCGCCCCCGACCAGCGCTGCCGCCGATGAGCCGCGCAGCTCCCCGGCCAGCCGCGCGCTGCCCCTGACGGACAACGACGAGACCGACAGCGTCGAGCCCGGAAGCCTGCTGGCCGGCCCCCGCAACGTCAAACCTTACGTCGCCAAGCGCGGCGAGCAGTACATGAGCAAGGAGCAGCTGGCGCATTTCCAGCAGATCCTGCTCAACTGGAAGCGCGATCTCATGGAGGAGGTCGATCGCACGGTCTCGCATATGAAGGATGAGGCCGCAAATTTTCCTGACCCGAACGATCGCGCCACGCAGGAAGAGGAATTCAGCCTGGAGCTGCGCACGCGCGATCGCGAGCGCAAGCTGATTCGAAAGATCGAAGAGGCGCTCAAGCGTATCGAGGACGGCACCTACGGCTATTGCCTGGAGACCGGCGAGGAGATCGGCATCAAGCGCCTGGAGGCGCGCCCGGTCGCCACCCTCTCCATCGAGGCCCAGGAGCGCCGTGAACGCCGCGAGCGCCAGTACGGCGATCGCGACGATCGCTATCGCTGAAACTGCGCTGAACTGCGTCACGGGCGGCCGTGGGCCGGAGGCTCGGGGCGCACCCCGGCGCCCGGTACCGGATCTCGGGCAGCACGCAGCCGCGCCGACGCCGCGTCATCTCCCGCCGACGCGCTCTCCCGTCCCCCGGCTCTCGCCTAATCGGGCGCCAGGGCCCACGCTAGCACCATCCGGCGGTCACAACTGCCGGTCTTCGCACCTGCCGGAACGCTGCGATGTCGGTGCAGGCCGATTTGGGTTCCGCGGGCGCTTGTACTATGGTATGGGAATCGCGGTTCCGCTGAAGGGCGGACCTGGGCACATGAGGACTTCAGCATGAGCGAGTTACGCATCATCAAGAAGTACCCCAACCGGCGCCTCTATGACACGGTGGAGAGTCGCTATATCACTCTGGATGACGTGCGGCGACTCGTCATGGAACGCGTGGATTTCAGCGTGATCGACAAGCGCAGCCAGCAGGACATCACGCGGCCGGTGTTGCTGCAGGTCATCGCCGATCTGGAGCAGAAGAACGATACCGTGCTCAGCCAGGATTTCCTGGCCGAGCTGATCCGCAGCCACGATCGACAGGTCGGTCTCGAAGGCGTGCTGTCGAGCTACCTGGAGCAGAGCTTGCGGCTGTTCCTGAGCAGCAAGCCCCCCGCCGGCGATCCGGCCGCAGCGGCAAGCCATCTGGCGCATCAGAACTATCAGCGCTGGCACAGCGCGCAGGACGAGATTTTCCGCACGCTGATGAAGGCCGCGGGCACCACGACGCCGGTGACCTCCTCGTAGTCAGACGTGCCCGCGCAGCGTTAGCGCGGGCGGTGTCGTGGCGCGGTGGGCTGCCGGCTCAGGCAGCGTCGAGATTGCGCATCGACAGGCGAATGCGGCCCTGCCGGTCCACTTCGAGCACTTTCACGCGCACCTCATCGCCTTCCTTGAGCTTGTCGGAGACACGCTCCACGCGCTCATCGGAGATCTGCGAGATGTGCACCAGGCCGTCGCGCCCGGGCAGGATGGTCACGAAGGCGCCGAAATCCATGAGTTTGACGACCCTGCCCTCGTAGATGCGGCCCACTTCCACGTCCGCCGTGATCAGGCGGATGCGCTCCTGGGCCTCGCGCCCGGCCGCACCGCTCACCGAGGCGATCTTCACCGTGCCATCGTTCTCGATGTCGATGGTGGTACCAGTCTCTTCGGTGATCTGACGGATCACCGCCCCGCCCTTGCCGATGACGTCGCGGATCTTCTCCGGATCGATCTTCAACGTGATGATCGAAGGCGCCCACTCGGACATGCTCTCGCGCGACTGGCGGATCACCTTGTCCATCTCGTCGAGGATGTGCAGCCGCCCCGCGCGTGCCTGGCTGAGCGCCACACGCATGATCTCCGGGGTGATGCCTTCAACTTTGATGTCCATCTGCAGCGCGCTGACACCATCGCGCGTGCCGGCGACCTTGAAGTCCATGTCGCCGAGATGATCCTCGTCGCCGAGGATGTCGGTCAGCACCTGAAAGCGCGAGCCCTCCAGCACCAGGCCCATGGCAACGCCGGCCACCGGCGCCTTGATCGGCACACCGGCATCCATCAGCGAGAGGCTCGAGCCGCACACGCTCGCCATCGAGCTCGAGCCATTGGACTCGAGAATCTCCGAGACGATGCGGATCACGTACGGAAAGGTCGTCATGTCCGGCATCACCGCGCTGATGCCACGACGCGCCAGATTCCCATGGCCGATCTCGCGACGCTTGGGCGATCCCATCATGCCGGTCTCTCCGACCGAGAACGGTGGGAAGTTGTAATGAAGCATGAAGGGCTCGCGCCGCTCGCCTTCGAGTGCATCGATGATCTGCGAATCGCGTGAAGTCCCGAGTGTCGTGGCCACCAGCGCCTGCGTCTCACCGCGCGTAAACAGCGCCGAGCCGTGGGCGCGCGGCAGCACGCCGACGCGGATCGAGATCGGGCGTACGGTGCGCGTGTCGCGTCCGTCGATGCGCGGCTCGCCATTGAGAATGCGCTCGCGCACGATCTGGCTCTCGAGCTTGAACAGCTCGTTCTTGAGCGCGTCGGCGGTCCACTGCGGAGTCTCCCCGGCAGACAGTGCTGCGGCGACTTCCTTTTTGATCTCGGCGATGCGCGTGTAGCGTTGCTGTTTCTCGATGATGCGATAGGCATCCGAGAGCGCCTGCCCGGCGCGCGCCTTGACGGCCTGCTCGAGCGCGGTGTCGGCCGGCGCGGGCTTCCAGTCCCAGCGCGGCTTGCCCGCTTCCGAGGCGAGCTCGCGGATATGACGAATCGCGATCTGCATCTGCTCGTGACCAAACACCACGGCGCCGAGCATGACCTCCTCGGACAGGCACTGCGCCTGTGACTCGACCATGAGCACCGCGTCCTGGGTGCCGGCGACCACCAGCTCGAGCTGCGAGCTGGCCTGCTCGCTGCGGGGAGGATTGAGCAGATACTTGCCATCGCGATAGCCGACGCGTGCGGCACCAATGGGTCCGTTGAACGGCACACCGGCGATGGCCAGCGCCGCCGAGGCGCCGAGCATCGCGGGAATATCGGCATCCACATCGGGATTCAGCGACACCACGGTCGCAACGACCTGCACCTCGTTCTTGAAGCCATCGGGGAACAGCGGGCGTATCGGTCGGTCGATCAGACGCGAGGTGAGCGTCTCGCGCTCGGTTGGGCGTCCCTCGCGCTTGAAGAAGCCGCCCGGAATACGCCCGGCAGCGTAGGTCTTCTCGACGTAGTTGACCGTCAGAGGAAAGAAATCGCGTCCGGCGATCGCACTCTTCTGCGCGACCGCCGTCACCAGCACGACGGTATCGGCCATGGAAACCAACACCGCGCCGTCCGCCTGACGGGCGAGCTCGCCGGTCTCCAGAGTGACGGTATGCGGGCCGTAGGAAAAGCTTTTCTTGACGACAGTCACGCTTCGATCCTCGATGAGTCGGGCAGGATGCCGCGCCGCTGCGGGCGGAACGCGGCGGCGGAAATCAGCGGCGCAGACCCAGGCGCTCGACGAGCTCCTGGTATTTTGCCGGCCGCGTTGCCTTCAGATAATCGAGGAGTTTGCGGCGCTGATTGACGAGCTTGACGAGCCCGCGGCGCGAGGAATGATCGCGCTTGTGCGTGCCGAAATGCGTGCCGAGGCCATTGATGCGCTCGGAGAGCAGCGCAATCTGGACTTCGGGCGAGCCCGTATCGCGGGTATCGCGGCGGTACTGCGCAACCACACCGCTCTTCTGTTCTGTGGACAGGGACATTGGGTTGGAAAACCTCTGTGCTGAACCGTTCTGCTGGGTCGTTTTGAAGGCCGCGCATTCTACGCGCACCCCCCGCTTCCCTCAAGCCGAAACAGGGGCTTACGTAACGGCCAGTGGCGAGGGGAAAAGTCTGCGCGAACGAAGATCTCCCGTGGCGTCGATCGCGCCGAGCCCAAGGAAGCGCCCGTCGGCGTCGTACAGCCGCCACAGCCCCGAGTGCGCCGCCAACGGCGCCGTCGGCGCCGTCGGCGCAGATGGCCCCGGCAGCTGCACCACGCGTCCCTGCAGCAGCGCCTGCGCCTGCGGGGCAGTCAGCGCCAGCGCCGGCAGGTGTGAGACGGCCCGGTCCGCGGGCAGCAGCGGCCAGGGCAGGCCCGACTGCGTCAGCGAGCGCAGCTGCTCCAGCTGCACCATGGCGTGGGTCTCAAAGGGCTGCACGTACAGCCGTCGCAGGCTCGTCAGCCGCCCACAGCTTCCGAGCGCGCGCGCAATGTCCTCGCCGAGCACGCGCACGTAGGTGCCGCTGGAGCAGACCACCTCGAGCTGCAGCTCATCGGGCAGCTGCTCGAGCAGCTGCAGCCGCTCGATGTGCACGCTGCGGGCGGCGCGCTCCACGGTGAGGCCGCGGCGCGCAAGCCGATAGAGCGGCTGACCATCGCGCTTGAGCGCCGAATACATCGGCGGGATCTGCTCGTGCGTACCCAGGAAGCTGTGCAGGACGCCCTCGATCTGCGCCTGCGCGAGCGTCGGCACGGCAGAGCGCTCGACGATCTCCCCTTCCGCGTCCCCCGTCGCCGAGCGCTCCCCGAGCTTGAGCCCAAAGCGATACGACTTGTGTCCGTGCAGCAGCTCCCCCGCCAGGCGCGTCGCCTCCCCGAGGCAGATCGGCAGCATGCCGCTCGCCAGCGGATCGAGACTGCCGCCATGCCCCGCCTTGATCCCCCCGGCCAGCCGGCGCACGACCTGCAGCGCGGCATTGGAGGACAGCCCCAAAGGCTTATCCAGCAGCAGCACGCCGACGCGCGCTACGGATGCCGAGGCAGCAGGAGGGAGGTCAGGAACCATGAGCGTGGTCGCTATCTGAGAGCGATTGGGACACATGCAAAATATTTGTTCTGAACAAATATTTTGCGTGCGTCCCAATCACTTTCCGGGTGGCGTCCGCGTCCCAGGTTCCAGCCCATCCGCCTGGTGCTCCTGGGCACGTGCGGCATCGTCGGCGACTGCGTGGTCGATCAGCCGCGTCAGCTGGTGCGCGTGCTCGAGCTGCTCGTCGAGTCGAAACTGCAGGCGCGGGACGTGACGCAGCTTGAGCTCACGCGAGAGCTGGCCGCGCAGGTAGCCGGAGGCGCTGTCCAGACCGGCCAGCATGGCGGGGGCATCGGTGCCGCGATCGGCGAACGGCAGCACGAAGACCGTGGCGCTGCTGAGATCGGCGGCGAGCGTGACCGCGGTGACGGTCACGTTGCCCACGCGCGGATCCTTTACGCCCCGGCGCAGCAGCGGCACGAGCGCCCGCTGTATCTGTGAGGCGATGCGGGCCTGCCGCGCCGGGTTGCCGGTCATTGGATGGTGCGCGTCACCTCGACGCGCGAGAAGCACTCGATCTGGTCGTTCACGCGCACGTCCTGGTAGTTCTTCACGCCGATACCGCACTCGGTCCCGGCTCGCACTTCGCCGACGTCGTCCTTGAAGCGCCGCAGCGATTCGAGGGCGCCTTCGAAGATCACCACGTTGTCGCGCAGCACGCGGATCGGGTTGTTGCGCTTGACCACGCCCTCGGTGACGAGGCAACCCGCCACCACTCCGAACTTGCTCGAGCGGAACACCTCGCGCACCTGCGCGGTGCCCATGATCTGCTCCTTGATCTCCGGCGCCAGCAGCCCGCTGAGCTTCTGCTTGACGTCGTCGATGGCCTCGTAGATCACGCTGTAGTAGCGCACTTCCACGCCGGTGTCCTTCATGGCGTCGCGGGCAGCGGCGTCGGCGCGCACGTTGAAGCCGATGACGAATGCCTTGGAGGCCGCGGCCAGCTGGATGTCCGAGGCGGTGATGCCGCCGACGCCACTGGCGATCACGTTGACCTGCACTTCCTCGGTGGAGAGCTTGTTGAGCGCATCGGTGAGCGCCTCGGCGCTGCCCTGCACGTCCGCCTTCAGAAGTACCGCCACGATACCGGCGCGCGCCACACCCATCTGCGCGAATACGTCCTCGGCGCGCGTGCTGGCACGTGCCAGCTTCACGTCGCGGAAGCGGCCCTGCCGGTGGAGCGCGACCTCGCGTGCCTTGCGCTCGCTTTCCACGGCCAAGAGCTCATCGCCGGCGTTGGGCGTGCCGGACAGGCCCAGCACCACCACCGGAATGGAGGGCGGTGCCTCGGTGACCGGCCTGCCGGCTTCATCGAACATGGCACGCACGCGTCCGAACTCCGAGCCCGCGAGGAGGGCATCGCCGACCCTGAGGGTGCCGCGCTTGACCAGCGCGGTGATCACCGCGCCACGCCCCTTTTCCATGCTCGCCTCGATGACCACGCCGGTCGCCAGGCCGCCTCGCGCCGCCTTGAGCTCGAGTACCTCGGCCTGCAGCAGAATGGCTTCGATCAGCTGATCAATGCCCTCACCGGTGCGCGCCGAGACGTTCACGAACATGTTCTGGCCGCCCCACGCCTCTGGAATGACGTCGTACTTGGACAGCTCCGTGCGCACGCGGTCCGGATCGGCATCGGATTTGTCGATCTTGTTGACCGCCACGACGATCGGCACGTTCGCCGCGCGCGCATGCTGAATCGCCTCGATGGTCTGGGGCATGACCCCGTCGTCGGCGGCCACCACCAGCACCACCACGTCGGTGGCCTTGGCGCCGCGCGCCCGCATCGCCGTGAAGGCCGCGTGGCCCGGCGTGTCGAGGAACGTAACCGCGCCGCGCGGCACCTCGACGTGATAGGCACCAATGTGCTGCGTGATGCCTCCTGCCTCGCCGGCGGCGACCTTGGTGCGCCGGATGTAGTCGAGCAGCGAGGTCTTGCCGTGATCCACGTGACCCATGACGGTGACCACCGGCGGGCGCATCTCCAGCTGCTCGGCGGCGGCCTCCTCGCCCTGCAGGCCTTCTTCGATCTGGTTTTCCTTCAGGACCTTGGCGGTATGTCCCATCTCCTCGATCACCAGCATCGCGGTATCGCGCTCGATCGGCTGATTGATCGTCGCCATGACGCCCAGATTCATCAGCACGGTGATGACCTCGGTGGCCTTGACCGCCATGCGCTGGGCAAGCTCGGCCACGGTGATGGTCTCACCGAGGGCAACCTCGCGCTTGACGGGCGCGGTGGGCATCTCGAAGCCATGCTTGGCCTCGGCGCCGACCGGCATGGTGCGTGCACGCAGCTTTTTCTTCTTCTTGTGGCGCGCACTGACATCGCCGGCGATGTGCAGCTCCTCGCGACCATAGCGCGTGCGCTGCTTGTCGGCGTGTTCCTCGCGAGCCACGGGGGGCGCATGCGGAGCCGCCTCGCGCGTGGTCTCGGCGGCCCGTCGCTGACGCTCGCGCTCGGCAGCCTCTTCGGCCGCGCGCTGTTCGGCGGCCCGTCGCGCCTCCTCCTGCGCCTTCTTCTTGGCCTGCTCTTCCTCGATGCGCCGGCGATTCTCCGCCTCGATGCGCTCGCGCTCGCGCCGTTCGGCCTCGGCCTTCTCGGTCTGGGCGCGCTGGGCCTCCTCGGCCTCGCGCCGCTGCACATCGATCTGCTCCTGCTGCGCGCGCGCCTGGCCCTCGAGCACGTCGCGCTTGATGTAGGTGCGCTGGCGGCGCACCTCGACATTGACGGTGCGTGCACGACCCTGATTGCTGGAGAGCTTGAGCTCCTGCTGGGTCTTGCGCTTGAGCGTGATGCGGCTCGGGGCAGAGCCCGATTCATGGCCGTGGCTGCGGCGCAGATGCGTCAGCAGCTCGAGCTTCGCCTCCTCGCTGATGCGGTCCTGCGGCCCGGTCACGCTGATGCCCGCCTGATCCAGTTGGGCGATCAGCCGGTCGACCGGCACCTTCAGCACGTCGGCAAACTGGGCAATGGTTACTTCAGCCATTCTTTCTCACCTTGGCAGGAATACGCGCCCTGGCGCGCATCCGTGTCCCTGTCGCATGCGTCTCGCTCAATGCTGCGCCTCGAACCAGTGGGCACGTGCCTTCATGATCAGGCTCCCGGCCTCGTCGGCCGAGAGGCCGTCGATGTCACTGATATCGTCTATGGCCTGCTCGGCCAGATCGTCTCGCGTGCGCACCCCGCGGCGCGCCAGCGCCAGCGCCAGATCCGGACGCATCCCCTCGAGTGTCAGCAGATCCTCGGAGGGCATGGACTGGTCGAGCGACTCCTCGCTGACGATCGCCTGCGTGAGCAGCACGTCGCGGGCGCGGTTGCGCAGCTCCTTGACGATGTCCTCATCGAATTCCTCGATGGCAGCGAGCTCGCCGGCCGGCACGTAGGCGACCTCCTCGACCGTCGAGAAGCCCTCGGACACCAGGATGCTGGCCACGTTCTCATCGACGTCCAGCTGCTTCATGAACAGCTCCACCAGCGCGCGCGTTTCCGATTCGCTCTTGGCCTCCGCGTCCGACTCGGTCATGACGTTGAGCTCCCAGCCGGTCAGCTGGCTCGCCAGGCGGATGTTCTGGCCGCCACGACCGATGGCCTGCGAGAGCTTCTCCTCGGCGACCGCGATGTCCATGCTGTGCGCATCCTCATCGACCACGATCGACTGCACCTCGGCGGGCGACATGGCGTTGATGACGAACTGCGCCGGATTCTCATCGTGCGGAATGATGTCCACGCGCTCTCCGGCAATCTCATTGGAGACCGCCTGCACGCGCGAGCCGCGCATGCCCACGCAGGCACCGACCGGATCGATGCGTGGATCCTGGCTGCGCACGGCGATCTTGGCGCGCACGCCCGGATCTCGCGCGGCGCCGAGGATATGGATGAGTCCCTGGCCGACCTCGGGTACCTCGAGCTTGAAGAGCTCGATGAGAAATTCCGGGGCGGTGCGGGTCAGAAACAGCTGCGGCCCGCGCTGCTCGGCGCGTACCTCGCGCAGATACGCCTTGACGCGGTCCTGGGGCTTCAGCTGCTCGCGCGGAATCATGTCGCTGCGCGACACGAACCCTTCGGCGTTGCCACCGAGATCCACGTAGATGCCATTGCGGTCGATGCGCTTGATGACACCGCTCACCAGCGTGTTGATGCGGTCCTTGTAGGCTTCGACGACCTGCGCGCGCTCGGCTTCGCGCACCTTCTGCACGATGACCTGCTTGGCCTGCTGTGCCGCGATGCGTCCGAACGCCACCGATTCCATCGGCTGCTCGACGTAGCCGCCCGGCTCGACCGCCGCGTCCAGGTCACGCCCGTCCTCCAGGCGCAGCTCCGCGGACGGGTTCTCGAGCTCCTTGGAGTCATCGGCAAACACCTTCCAGCGCCGGAAGGTCTCGTAGTCGCCGGTCTTGCGATTGATCGAGACGCGCACGTCCCAATCCTCGCCGTGCTTTTTGCGCGTAGCCGAGGCGAGCGCTGCTTCCAGCGCCTCGAAGATGATCTCCTTATCGACGCCCTTCTCGTTGGAGACGGCATCGACGACCATCAGAATCTCTTTATTCATCGCTCACGTTCCTCACTGTCGCGCTTACTGCGGCGCCAGGCGCGCACGGCTGATCTCATCAAACGGTACCCTCACCATGGCGCCATCCACGTCCAATTCAACGGCCTCGCCATCGCTGGCCAACAGCTGGCCGGTGTAGCGGCGCCGGCCATCGCGCGCGACCTTCAGCTCCATCCAGATGCGATCTCCGATGAAGCGCGCGAAATGCGCCGGTGTACGCAACACCCGATCCAGCCCCGGCGAGGACACCTCGAGTGTGTACGCCGTGGGAATCGGATCCTCGACATCCAGCAGCGCGGACAGCTCGTGGCTGACGCGCTCGCAATCGTCGATGCCCACGCCGCCGGGCTTATCGATGAACAAACGCAACTGCGAGCGCGACCGCCCCGGCACGTACTCCAGGTCGATCAGCTCGTAGCCCAGCTGGTCCAGCAGCGGCTCGGCCAGCGCCATCAATTGCTCGCGCAGGGGCAACGCCATCGTGAGTGCCTGAAACTCCAGTCCCGCAAAAAAGAAAAGCCCCATGTGGGGCTTATTAATCAAGCACTTGGCCGCGAAACCCGCGGCTTTACAGGAAGCCGGCCCAAAGCCAGCCCCCTCCACCGGCGTGCGGATTCTAGTGCGATAGCCTCTGTAGATTCAACCGCCTGCGATTGCCGCGGGCGATCGGCAGTCAAAATGCGACGGTCGCGGCGCGGCCCGGAGGCCTTTCGGCTCAGGCGTCAGGCCGCTGCGCGCCCGCATCGCGCACCGCGCGGCGCAGCGCACCGGTCAGCTCGTCGATCTCGCCGGTCTTGACCACCACGGCGTTGGCCCCGGCGCGCACGCACTGCTCATTGAGGGCAGGATTCTTGTAGCCGGTGAACACCACGATGCCGGCGCGCGGCAGTCGCTCGCGCAATTTGGAGATCAACGGCAGGCTCGAACCGTCATCGAGCGACAGATCGAGCACGAACGCATTGGGGGCGTGCTCTTCGGCCGCCTGAAGCACCGCAGTATTGGAAGCAACGGCCGCGACGCAGCGCATATCCGGTTCCGTCTCGAGCAGCAGACACAGCGTCGTTGCGAGATCCGGATTGTTCTCGCCCACGACGATCGCCAGCGCACCTTCGGAGATCGCCGCTCCTGTCGCATCAGACGCGGCCAGCGGTTCCATTGTGCGTGCCTCCATCCCTACCCTTGCGTCGGAATTGAGTAGGATGATGACCTGTGAAGCGCGTCCTGTAAATGTTCGCAAATTTGGCGGTATCAGTCTTCTCCTACAAGAACCTCAGGGATCCTGAAATTGGCTGAAATTCAGCGTGCAGGGACCGCCGCCCCGAGGCTGGCGGGGCAGGCGCTGGTGCCGTGCCGGCGCGGTGCCGGTGCCGGTGCCGGTGCCGCCTGGCTGCTCGGCTGCGCGGCGCTGCTGGCCGGCTGCGCCACCGTCCCGACTGTCGAGCCCCCGGCACTGCACAGCGCCGTTGCCATCCAGCCGATCCGCATCCGCGGCCCGCGCGGCACCCTGTCGCGTCGCGAAACCGGCATCATCCTGCAGCGGCTCAATGCGCAGGTGCGCGACCCCGATGACTTCGACCGACACCTGGCCATCGAGCAATACGTGGCCGGCAGCCCGCTGTATACCGGCAATCGCGTCACCATCCTGCGCGACGGGCCTCAGACCTTTGCGGCGATGTTCGCCGCGATCCGGCAGGCTCATCACTACCTGTATCTCGAGTATTACATTCTCGAGGACGTCAGCTACGACGGACAGAAGCTCAGCGACCTGCTGCTCGAGCGCCGCGCGCAGGGCGTGGCGATCGACATCATCTACGACAGTATCGGGTCGCTCTCGACGCCTGGACAGTTCTTCCAGCGCCTGCAGGCCGCCGGCGTGCGCATCCGGCAGTTCAACCCGATCACGCGCGCGCTGTTCCACATCAACGACCGCGATCACCGCAAGATCCTCATTGCCGATGGCACCACCGGTATCATCGGCGGCGTCAATCTGAGCACCGACTACGAGAGCACCCCGACCAGCGGCCATGGCCTGAGCGGCTCGCCCGGTTCCAGACGCGCCAAATCGTCCGACCCGGGGTCCGCCCCCGCGCCGACCCCCGCGCCTGCCCCCCCACCCCCAGCTGCATCGCCCGAGCCGGCCGCCCCCAAGCCGCAAGACCAGTGGCATGACACCGATCTGCAGATCGACGGTCCGGCCGTCAGTGAGCTGAAACTGCTGTTCGAGCAGCACTGGCGCCAGGAGGGGGGCGACGCGGACCAGCTGGCTCAGGATCCGGTTGCACCCACAGCACAGGGCGATCAGGTGGTGCGCATCATCGGCAGTCAGGGCGGACAGCTGCTGCCGCGCTATTACGCCACGCTGCTGTCGGCCATCCGCACGGCGCGGCGTCGCATCTGGATCGAGGCGGCCTACTTCGTCCCGACTTTCCAGGAACGCCAGGCGCTGGTACGCGCGGCACGCGCCGGGGTGGACGTGCGCGTGCTGGTGCCGTCGCACAGCGACTCGAAAGCCGCACTGGCCGTGCAGCAGTCCTACTACGGCCGCTTACTGCGCGCCGGGGTCAAGATCTACGAGCGTGATGATGGCTTTCTGCACTCCAAGACGGCCGTCATGGACGGCGTCTGGTCGATCGTAGGCTCTTCGAACTTCGATCACCGCAGCGTCCTGTTCAACGATGAGGTCGACGCGGTGGTGATCGGGGATCGCACCGGATCACAACTCGAGCAATATTTTCAGCAGGACCTGCAGCATGCTCATGCGGTCAGCCCGAGCGCCTGGCGCGATCGTCCGCTGTCCCGCCGCATCGACGAGCAGTTCTGGCGGCTGTGGCAGCAACTGCTCTGAGCGAGCCGCGCACCGCCCCGGACCGTTCCGTCAGCTCAGTCTTCGCCGCCGTGGTGGCCTTGCTTCGCCGGGGCCAGCACATCGAAGCTCAGATCGAACTGGTTGCCGATGGTCTGGTGCGGAATGCAGTGCAGGTTGGAGGTGACATTCCTGGTGGTGAACATCGGCAGCACATTGTCCTTGAATTCCTGAACCAGCTCGCAGTCCGAGCCATGCAGCTGCGGATTGGAGCGGGTCATGGAGAATTCCACGTGCCGCCAGACTCCATCGACATTACCCGAGCCGCCGCCGCCCTGCGCCGCCTGCAGCGTCGAAAAATCCAGATTGGCCGACGGCAGGGTCGAGGGTCCGCCCCCTCCGATGCAGGGATAGGCGGTCACGGGGCGATTGAGCTTCGCACCCGAGTGCTGCAGCAGATACGTCAGCGCATCCTGCAGCCCCACACAGGAATAGGTCGGAGAGATACCGATGTAGTTGAAGGTCTTGCGATGCTGCTGCCAGGTGGCCGGAACCGGCCCGTCCTGCGCCACTGCGACAGGACCCGCCAGCGCCAGCGCAACGGCCGCCAGTGCGCTGCCCGCGCCGAGCGCCCTCGCGACCGATGACCCTGCAACGCGTGAAAACGGTTTGTTGATACGCATGGAAACCTCCCGCCACTCCTAACCGAAGGCCAACCCACGACACCCGCAACGCATGTGCCAGCGCCGGGTTTACCCCTTCGACTGCGCCGGACCCCAACGGTTCTCCCGCAGCGGCTCCTATTCAGGCGGCCGCCACTGTCTGACAGCGGCCGAGGGCCGCGGCCAGGTCGGCGCGCAAATCCTCGAGCGCCTCGATACCCACCGACAGACGCAGCAGCCCATCGGTCAGGCCCGCGGCGCGCCGCGCCGACTCATCCATGGCCGCGTGTGTCATCGAAGCGGGGTGGGCGATCAGGCTCTCTACGCCCCCCAGGGACTCGGCCAGTGAGAAGAAACGCAGGTCGCTGACGAAGGCCTTGACCGCCGGGATGCCCCCGGCGAGCTCAAAGGTCACGATCGCGCCGAAGCCCGACTGCTGTCGCAGAGCGATCTCGTGGCCCGGATGGTTCGGCAGCCCCGGGAAATAAACCCGGCGTACCTGGGGCTGACGCGACAGCCAGGTGGCAAGCTCCAGCGCATTGCGCCCGTGCACGGCCAGCCGCGCGTGCAGGCTGCGCAGTCCGCGCAAAGTCAGAAAGCTGTCGAAGGCCGAACCGGTGGAGCCGAGGCAGTTGGCCCACCAGGCGAGCTGTGCGTGCACCTCGGGGTCGGCGCTGATGACCGCCCCGCCGACCACGTCACTGTGACCGTTGATGTACTTGGTGGTCGAATGCACGACGATATCGGCCCCGAAACGCAGCGGCTGCTGCCAGCCGGGGGACAGGAAGGTGTTGTCGACCACCACCAGCGCGCCGGCCGCCTTCGCCAGCAGCGACACCGCCGCAATATCCGTCAGCCGCAGCAGTGGGTTGCTGGGCGTCTCCACCCAGAGCATCGCGGCCGGTCGCGACAGTGCCGAGCGCAGCGCCGCATCGTCGCCGAAGTTGACCCAGTCGATCGACAGATCGCCACGGCGGCGCAGCGCATCGAGCAGGCGGTAGGTACCGCCATAGCAGTCGTGGGGCGCCACGATGCGGGCGCGCGCCGGCAGGATCTGCGGACACAGCGCCACCGCCGCCATGCCCGAGCCGGTGATGACCGCACCGGCACCACCCTCCAGGTCTGTCAGCGCCGCTGCCAGCAGATCGCGCGTGGGGTTGCCCGAGCGCGAATAGTCATAGGCACGCTTGTCGCCATAGCCGCGAAACGCATACGTTGCGCTCAGATGGATCGGCGGCACGACGGCCCCGGTCACCTCATCGGTCTCGAGCCCGGCACGTACCGCGCGGGTTACCGCATCGCTCTTGTCGCCCACTCATCCCTCTCCATACAGCGGCTGAAAAATGGCCTGCAACGCGCTCGCCTCCTTCAGGAAGGCGTCGTGTCCGTGCAGCGAGGACAGCTCCTGCAGACGCGCCTGCGGCAGCTTGAATGCCAGCGCGCGCATATCCGCAAGCGGTACCAGCTGATCCTCGCGCACCGCCACGAGCGTGGCGGGCACGGGGATGCGCGTGGCATCCACCGCGTGCAGATCGATCGATTCGGACAGGCACAGAAACGCCTCGGCGCGGTAACGCGCCGCATAGTCGCGACCGCGTGCAAAGAGGTAGTCCTCGATCGGAAAGACGAATTGATCACCCACGCGGCGCGGCGGCTGCGCAAAGCGCGCTGCGAATTCTTCCGGACTGCGGTAGGTCGCCATCGCCAGCGCCCGAGCAAGCTGCAAGCCCTCGCTGCCCAGATTCTGCGCGAGCGCGAAGCGCACGATGTGACGCTGCACGCTGCGCCAGGCGGTGGACAGTGGATGCGTGCGATCGGCGGCGCTGATGACCACGAGCTGCTCCACACGTGCGGGATAGCGCTCGGCGAAGGCGAGCGCAACCATGCCACCGTAGGAGGCGCCGACGAAACCGCGCACCTGCTCGATGCCGAGGGAATCGAGCAGCTCGCGCAGCGCCTCGGCCTGATCGTAGCTGGAGAGGCTCGGGAAGAGCTCCCCGGCCTCAGGTCCGCTCGAATCGCCACTGCCGCCCAGGTAGTCGATGCCGAGGATCCGCAGCCGCTCGCTGTCGAGCGCCCGGCCGGGACCGGCGACTTCGTTCCACCAGCCGGCGCGCGCATCCTGCGCATCGTAGACGCGCCGATGCGCCGAGATGCCGCCCAGCGCCACGACCACCGGGGCATCCTCTGCGCCGGCGAGGCGCCAGGCGAGCTGCGCGCGCGCGATCGTGCCGCCGTGATGCAGGGCCAAGGGCCGCTGCCAGCGCAGCACATCGTCGCGAATATCGGGATATCGGACCTGATCCAATCGCCGCTCCGCCGCGCCCTTCCCGAGCACTCCTGCGGACCGGCCGGCGGCTACCCTTGCGCGCCGACGAGTCCATCATCCAAGGGCTGCAGCGCGGGTCTGTCGGCCCTCATCTACCGGCCAGTGCTGGCCGCAGGAGTTGGCACCATGTCGGAACATCCGACGGTTGCCCCGGCGTCGAAGGGCCTTTCCCTCAGCCGGTCTCGATGAGTGGCTGGAAAGTCTAGAGAGGCGGCTACGAGGGGTCAAGCCTCGCCGTAGCCGTAGCCGGAGCGGCCGCCGGGGAGTGGCCGCCGGGAGCACCGGCGCGGGCAGCGCCCGCCGCGGTGGCGAGTTGCGGGGCAACGGTGCTGCTGCTATCGTACTAATACGCTAATACAATGGAACACCCGCGACAACGGCGGGGCGAGCTGTATGAAACCACATCGAGTGCTGTCGGCGCGCCAGGAGGCGCTCGCCGAGCGCAACCTGATCGCCGCCATTCTTACGCTCCGAAGCGTGGAGGAATGTCGTGCCTTCCTGCGCGATCTGTGCACGCCGGCGGAGCTGCAGGCGATGGCCGATCGCTGGGCGGTGGTGGACTGTCTGCGCCGGGGCCTGCCCTACCGCGAGGTACATCAGCAGACCGGTGTCAGTCTGACGACCATCGGGCGCGTTGCCCGCTATCTCGCCCAGGGTAATGGCGGCTATCAGCTCGCCGCCGCGCGCATGGATGGAGGTTCGCATGGATAGTGCCGCACGCGGCGCCAGCCGCCTGAAACTGGCGGTGCAGAAGTCCGGTCGCCTGACGGACCCCTCGCTCGATCTGCTCGCGCGCTGCGGGCTGAAGCTCTCGCGCGGCAAGGACCAGCTGCTCGGTTTCGGCGAGAACATGCCGCTCGATGTGCTGTTCGTGCGCGATGATGACATCCCCGACCTGGTGCAGGAGGACGTGTGCGACCTGGGGCTCGTAGGCCTGAACGTCATCGAAGAGAAGCGCCTGGAGCTCGCCGCACGCGGCGCGCAGGCGCGCTTCGAAGCGGTACGCACGCTCGACTTCGGTCACTGCCGTCTGTCGCTCGCCGTACCCGCGGAACACAGCTGGGGCGGGGTGCAATCGCTGCAGGGCAAGCGCGTCGCCACGACCTACCCCTTCCTGCTCGGCCGCTATCTGCAGCGTCATGACGTCCGCGCCGAGATCGTCACGCTCTCGGGCGCCGTGGAGATCGCTCCACGCCTCGGGCGCGCCGACCTGATCTGCGATCTGGTCTCCACCGGCTCCACGCTGCAGGCGAATCACCTGCGCGAGGTCGAAACGGTGCTCGAGAGCCACGCAGTGCTGATCCGCACTCCCATCGCGTTGCCGGCGGACAAGCGCGAGTGGGTCGAGCGGCTGCTGCTGCGGATCGAGGGCGTCGAGCAGGTGAAGGAAAGCAAGTACATCATGCTGCATGCACCGCGCTCGGCGCTTGCGGCGATCCGCGCGCTGCTGCCCGGCAGCGAAGCGCCCACGGTCATTCCACTGGAAGGCTCGCCCGACCGGGTCGCGGTACACGCGGTATGCCGCGAGAACGTCTTCTGGGAGACTCTCGAGCAGCTCAAGAAGGCCGGGGCGAGCGCTGTGCTGGTGCTGCCCGTGGAAAAGATGCTGGCGTGACGATGCGTATCCTCACCTGGCAAAGCCTGGATGAGAGCGGCCGGCGCGCCGCGCTGGCTCGGCCGGCCATCGCCCAGCAGTCGCGCACGCTGTCGCAGGCGCAAGCCATCATCGACGCCGTGCGCGCCGAAGGTGATGCGGCGCTCGCGCGCCTGACGCACGAGCTCGACGGCGTCGAGCTCGAAAGCTTCGCCGTCACGGAGGCGGAGTTCGCCGCGGCCCACGCAGCACTCGCGCGCGAGGATGCAGCAGCGCTCGAGATCTCGATCCGCAACGTCGAGCGCTTCCATCGCGCGGGGATGCCTCAGGCGCTCTCGATCGAGGTGCAGCCAGGCGTGCACTGCGAGCGGCTGGTGCGCCCGATCCGCTCGGTGGGCCTGTACGTACCGGCGGGCTCGGCCCCGCTGCCCTCCACGGTGGTGATGCTCGCGGTGCCGGCAGGCATCGCCGGCTGTCCCGAGCGGGTGCTGTGCACGCCGCCCCAGCGCGACGGGCGCGCCAACTCAGCGGTGCTGGTGGCCGCGCAGCTCTGTGGTCTTACGCAGGTATTCAAGATCGGCGGCGCGCAGGCTGTCGCCGCGATGGCCTATGGCACCGCCAGTGTGCCCAAGGTTGCCAAGCTCTTCGGCCCGGGCAATGCCTGGGTGACGGCCGCCAAACAACTGGTGGCGGCCGATCCGCACGGCGCGGCGCTGGACATGCCGGCCGGTCCCTCGGAAGTCATGGTGATCGCCGACGGCGAGGCGCACGCCGAGTTCGTTGCCGCGGACCTGCTGGCACAGGCCGAGCATGATCCCAACTCGCAGTCGATTCTGGTCACGGACAGCCGCCCGCTCGGTGAGGCCGTGGCGGCCGCGGTCCGGCGACAGAGCGAGGCACTGTCGCGGCGGGGGATTCTGGAGCGCTCGCTCGGCAGCTCGCGCATCCTGCTGGTGCCGGACCTCGCCACGGCCGTGGCGATCTGCGAGAGCTATGCGCCCGAGCACCTCATCCTGCAGACGCGGGCGCCGCGCGAGCTGCTCGCGGGTGTGCACAGCGCGGGCTCCGTGTTTCTCGGCCCCTGGTCGCCCGAGACCACGGGCGACTACTGCGCCGGTCCCAACCACGTGCTGCCAACCTATGGCTACGCGCGTGCCTACAGCGGGCTGTCGGTGCTGGATTTCACGCGACGCATGAGCGTGCAGGAACTCTCCAGCGCCGGACTGGCCGAGCTCGGCCCCGCGGCGAGTCGCCTGGCACGGCTGGAGGGACTCGATGCACATGCCGCTGCGGTGGACGTGCGCCTCGCGGCACTGAAGGCGTCCGCGCCATGAGCTGGCTGTCGGAGCTCGCGCGTCCGGAGATCCGCGCGCTGCGCGCCTACGAGCACGCCGCCTGGGAACCGGGTCTGACACGGCTGCATGCCAATGAGCTGCCCTGGCGCGCACCGGGCGATGCCTCGCAGGAGGGCCTGAACCGCTATCCCGAGCCGCATCCGCACGCGCTGACCGCAGCGCTCGCGGACTTCTATGGTGTACCGGCCGCGCGCGTACTCGTGGGCCGCGGCAGCGATGAAGCGATTGATCTGCTGATCCGCAGTTACTGTCGCGCGGGCGAGGACGCTGTGCTGATCTGCCCGCCGACCTTCGGCATGTACGCCGTGGCAGCGCGCATCCAGGGTGCGCGTGTCATGGAACAGCCGCTGCGTCGCGAGGCGCAGTGGGGGCTCGACGCCGCGGCGCTGCGCTCGCTGGCGCTCGCCTCGCGCGAGCTGCGACTGATCTTCCTGTGCTCGCCCAACAATCCGACCGGCAATCGCCTCGACGGTGCTGAGATCCTGACGCTGGCGCGCGCACTCGAGGGCCGCGCCCTGCTCATCGTCGATGAGGCCTATGTCGAATTCGCGCACGCCCCCTCGCTGATCGCCCATGTTGCGGACACGCCGGGGCTGGTGGTGCTGCGCACGCTCTCCAAGGCGCATGGACTGGCCGGCGCGCGCTGTGGCGTCGCCATCGCGCAGGAAGAAGTGATCGATCTGCTGCGCAAGGTCATCCAGCCCTATGCGATCACGCAGCTGACGATCGAGGCGGTCCAGGCGGCGCTCACTCCCGAGGCGCAGGGCCGCACCGCCGAGCGCATCGCCACACTGCGCGCCGAGCGCGCGCGGCTCTCTGCAGCGCTCAGCGCCACCGAGGGCGTGCGGCGGGTGTGGCCGAGCGAGGCGAATTTTCTGCTGGTGGAATTCGACGATGCCGGCGTGGCGCTCGAGCGCGCGCATCAGGCGCAGCTACTGGTGCGCGACCTGCGGGGCGCGCGCGTGCTCGGCGAGGCGCTGCGCATCAGTGTCGGCAGTCCCGAGCAGAACGATCGGCTGCTCGCAAGCCTTTCGGGGCGCACGTGAGCGGCGCTGTGGCAGCGGCGCGCCCCACTCTGCTGGTGGACCGTGACGGTACCCTGATCGAGGAGCCGCCCGATCAGCAGGTCGATCGGCTCGAGAAAATAAAGCTGCTGCCGGGCGTGATCGCTGCGCTGGCGCAGATCCAGCGAGCGGGCTATCGGCTCGTCATGGTGAGCAATCAGGACGGACTGGGCAGCGTGGGCTACCCACGGGAGCGTTTCGAGCAGGTGCAGTATTTTCTGCTCGAGCTGTTCGCCTCACAGGGCGTGCGCTTCGATGCGGTGTTCATCTGCCCGCACTTCGCCCATGAGGGATGCGCGTGCCGCAAACCGCTGACGGGACTACTGACCGAGGATCTGCGCGCGCATCCACTCGATCTTGCGCGCAGTGCCATGGTCGGCGATCGGCTCACCGATCTGCAGTTCGCTGCGAACCTGGGCGTGCGCGGCATCCGGCTCGCGGCGGACACTGACGCGCCCAGCGCTGCGACGGCGCGTGCCGACACCACGGCGCGTGCCGACACCGTGGACGACTGGGCGGGCGTGGTGCGGCTTGTGCTCGCACGCGGCGCGCCGATCGAGCGGCGCACACGCGAGACACAGATCAGCGGTCGCGTCGAGCTCGACAGCAGCGAGCCCAGTCACATCAGCACCGGCATCGGGTTTTTCGACCACATGCTCGAGCAGCTCGCCAAGCATGGGGGCTTTCACCTGACGCTCGAGTGCCGCGGGGATCTGCACATCGACGAGCATCACACGGTGGAGGATTGCGCGTTGGCGCTCGGGCAGGCGCTGCGCCGCGCGCTTGGCGACAAGGCCGGCATTGGCCGCTACGGCTTTCTGCTGCCGATGGACGAAAGCGAGGCGCAGGTCACCCTGGATCTGTCCGGCCGTGGCTACTTTCTGTTCGAGGGCCAGTTCGGACGCGAGCAGGTCGGCGGGCTGCCGACCGAGCTCGTGTCGCATTTCTTCCGCTCGCTGGCCGAGAGCCTCGGCGCCGCTTTGCATGTGAATGTGCGCGGTGAGAACACGCACCACATGATCGAGGCATGCTTCAAGGGCGTGGGGCGTGCCCTGCGGCCGGCGCTGGCCAGTCAGGGCCTCGACCTGCCGAGTACCAAGGGTGTGCTCTGATGAGCCAGCCCGTTGACGTGGCAGTCGTGGACAGCGGCGGGGCCAACCTGGCGTCGCTGCAGTTCGCACTGGAGCGACTGGGCGCGCGCGTGCACGTCAGTCGCGATCCCGCGGCGATTGCCGCGGCCCCGCGCGTGCTGCTGCCGGGCGTCGGCGCGGCCGCCGATGCCATGCGACGGCTGCGCGAGACCGGGCTCGACCGCCTCATCCCGCAGCTCACGTGTCCGCTGCTGGGCATCTGCCTGGGCATGCAGCTGCTGTTCGAGCACTCCGCGGAAGGCGATACACCCTGCCTCGGGGTGCTGCCCGGACGCATCGAGCGGCTCATGGCTGCCCCCGGCATGCCGGTGCCGCACATGGGATGGAATACGCTTCAGACCCGCAGCGCCGATCCACTGCTCACAGGACTCGAACCGCCCGCCTATGCGTATTTCGTGCACAGCTACGCCGCGGCCGTCGGAGGCGAAACCCTCGCCTCGGTTGACTACGGTCGTCCGCTCGCGGCGGTCGTGCGCCGTGGCAACTTCTGCGGCGTACAGTTTCATCCCGAACGCTCCGCGGCGCTCGGTGCCCGTATCCTGCGGAACTTTCTGTCGCTCTGAACGGCGCGCCGCCATGCTGCTCATTCCCTCCATCGATCTGCGCGACGGTCGCTGTGTGCGCCTGTTGCAGGGCAACTTCGCCGCCGAGACGCGCTATGAGCTCGATCCCTACGAGCTGCTCGGCCGCTACCGGCAGCTCGGAGCCAGCTGGCTGCATATCGTGGATCTGGACGCCGCACGCGACGGCACTCTCATCAACCGCACCCTCATCCACCGCCTCGCCTCGCAGTCTGGCGTGCGACTGCAGGTGGGCGGCGGTGTGCGCGATGCCGCCTCGGTCGAGGAGCTCCTCGCCCACGGCGTCGCGCGCGTGGTGGTCGGCAGCGCCGCGGTGGAGCACAGCGCGGAGGTGGCGGCGTGGCTGGCGCGCTTCGGCGCCGAGCGGCTGTGCATTGCGCTCGACGTGCGCCACGATGCGGGCGGCGTGCCGCGCATTCGCACACGCGGCTGGCAGCACGACAGCGCGCTCTCGCTCTGGGACGCGCTGCCGCCCCTGTGTGCAGCTGGACTCAGGCACGTGCTCTGTACCGACATCGCGCGCGATGGCGCGATGGCCGGTCCGAATCTCGCGCTGTATCGTGAGGGTCTGACGCGATTTCCGCAGCTTCTGTGGCAGGCCTCCGGTGGCGTCGCCAGCGGCGCGGATCTGGCCGCCCTCGCTGCGATCGGTGTGCCGGCCGCCATCAGCGGCAAGGCACTGCTGGAAGAGCGCATCCCGCTGCAGGAGCTACGCCCATTCTTGCCAAACGCATAATTCCCTGCCTGGACGTACGCGACGGTCAGGTCGTCAAGGGCGTGCGGTTTCGCGATCACCGCATAGTCGGCGACATTCTGGATCTCGCGGCCCGCTACCGCGACGAGGGCGCCGATGAGCTGGTGTTCTATGACATCACGGCAAGTCCCGAGCAGCGCTCCGTGGATCGCAGCTGGGTGCGCCGTGTGGCGCGCATCCTCGATATCCCATTCTGCGTTGCCGGCGGCATCCGCTCGGTGCAGGACGCAGAGTCCGTGCTCAATGAAGGCGCCGAGAAGATCTCGGTGAACTCTCCGGCGCTCGCCGATCCGGAGCTCATCGATCGGCTCGCCGAGCGCTTCGGCAACCAATGCACCGTCGTCGGTATCGACAGCCAGTCCACACCGGAGGGTTATCGCGTCTATCAATACACCGGCGATCCGAGTCGCAGCCGCGACAGCCAGCGCGAGACTCTCGCCTGGGTACGCGAGGTGCAACAGCGCGGCGCGGGCGAGATCGTGCTCAACTGCATGGCCGCCGACGGCACGCGTCACGGCTACGACCTCGAGCAGCTGCGGCGCGTACGCGCGCTGTGCGAGGTGCCGCTGGTGGCCTCCGGCGGTGCCGGCAGCGTGGCGCACTTCACGGCCGCATTTCAGGAGGCGCAGGTCGATGCCGCGCTCGCGGCCAGTGTGTTTCACAGCGGTGCAATCGGCATTGCCTCTCTCAAACGCTCGCTCGCCGAGGCGGGCATCGCGGTGCGCACGTGAGCGGCTCCACCCGCATCGAGCACGACGCGCAGCTTGCCGCGCGGCTCGATTGGGACAAGGGTGGGGGTTTGCTGCCCGCCATCGTGCAGCACGCCCTCACCGGTTCGGTGCTGATGCTCGGCTACATGAACCGCGAGGCGCTAGCCGCCACCCTCGAGCGCGGCCGGGCCGTGTTCTACAGCCGCACACGCAAGCGTCTGTGGGAAAAGGGCGAGACCTCCGGACATACCCTGACGGTCCAGGCCATACGCACCGATTGCGACGCCGATACGCTGCTGATCAGCGCCTTGCCGAACGGGCCGGTCTGCCACAACGGCACGGCCAGCTGCTTCGGCGATGCACCCTTGGCGGCCGCCGAGCAACTGTCATTTCTCGTCACGTTGCAGCAGATTATCGAACAGCGCATCGGCGCCCCGACAGCCCCGACGGCCGCCACCGTTTCGGCTCCGTCCAGTTATACCGCCCGTCTCCATGCCGCCGGCGTGCGCCGCATGGCGCAAAAGGTGGGCGAAGAAGGCGTGGAGGTCGCGCTGGCTGCGCTCGGCACCAGCGACGCCGAGCTCATCGGCGAGAGCGCGGATCTGCTGTTTCACCTGCTGGTGCTGCTGCGAGCACGCTCGCTGAGCCTGGAGAGGGTGGTCGCAGAGCTGCAGCAGCGTCACACGGCACGCGCCGCGGCGCCTGACCAGTCGGCCTAGCGCGTCGCGGCATGGGGGCGCAGCGGCTGGGGACGCAGCCTGCCAGCGGAGCCTGGGCGCCCGCCGCGACGGGGTGTCCGGCGCCAAGAGCCGATTTTTTCTTTCTGTGGAAAGTTCTGAGCCGAAATCTTTCCCAGGAAACGCCAAAGCCCGTCTATCGCCGGAGAGGTGGTGACTGCTCGGGTCCCGTGGCAGGGAGTTGCGCCGGGCGACCTGTGGACCGCAGGCCGTCCGGCATCGCAAAGATTCAGCTCAGGCGGGGCAACCGGTGCTGCTCAGGGCGCGGCGTGCCCCTGACGCATGAAGCTCATCACCAGGCCGCTCAGGGTGCTGCCGGTCATGATCAGCGTGATGCCCAGAACCAGCAGCGCCACCAGGGTCAGCTCTGCCGCACGCGCCCCCGACACCGCCAGGATACCGAGCACGATCGCCGCCAACCCCGTCAGCAACTGCATGCCAGCCGAACCCGACGCCATCTCGCCGGCGAGCATCTCGGTGGCCGAGCGGGTTCCGAGCCGTCGTACCGTGGACTGCAGCACGAACAGATGCCGCACGGAGCTGCTGCTGAGCACGAGTGCGGCGCCGAAGGCAATCACGGACACGGAAGTCAGCGTCGCCATCTGGATGCCGAGCAGCGCGAGCACGCCGAGCACGATGCCGCCGATGCCGGCGAGAAACATGACTGACAGTCCCCCGTCCCCACCCTGGGCCGCCGCCGGCGCAACCGGCATCATCACGGCATATTCGGACAGCAGCGTTCCGCCCTGGATCAGCAGCGCTGCGCCAAACACGATCACGGCGACAGCGGCCATCAGCTCGGGGTGAAAACCGGTCAGGCCCACGATGGCGACGACGGCCGCAGCGATGCCGCCGATGGCATCAATGACCCCACCATAGGCCGTCGCGGCGGCTGAGGGCCTGGTCTCCACATACGCGGTATTCATTGCGGATTCCTCCAATGAGCGCGACGCGCCCGTACGCGCCAATAGATGGGCGCGCCTGCCGGGGGTTCCCGTTCCCGCCACCTGCGGCGATGCGTCGCGGCGTTGTCCCACACGCACACCGCAGGAACGCTCAATCCAGCAGGATTTCTCCGGCAGGTTCGCGAAGGTTATAACGCGAACTCATGGCATGACCGTAGGCACCGGCATTGGCGATCAGCAGCACGTCTCCGGCGCGCGTAGGTGGCAGCAGGCGGTCGTGCCCGAGGAAATCGGCGCTCTCGCAGATGGGTCCGACAACATTGGTCGTCAGCACGGCCGGCTCATCCAGGCGCGAGAGGTTCACGATCTCGTGCCAGGCGCCGTACAACGCCGGGCGGATCAGCGAGTTCATGCCGGTCACGAGTCCGACGTAATGCACATCGTCCTTGGACTTGAGCTGCGTGACGCGCGCCAGCAGCACACCTGCAGCCGCGACCAGGTAGCGACCGGGCTCGAGCCACAGCTGAATACCGGCACGTTTGCGCCCCGCGCCCTGACGCGCCGCTGACAGCACAGTGTCGAGTTCGGTGAGATCGAGCTGCGCCTGACCGGAACCATCGGGCACCCCAAGACCACCGCCGACATCGATGACCTGCAGCGCAGGAAAGCGCTGCGCGAGCGCCAGCAGGCGCGTCGCTACATCCGACCAGTTGTCCACGTCGAACACGCCGCTTCCCGCGTGTGCATGCAGGCCGATGACGCGCGTACCGGTGCGCTCGACCAGTCGCACGAGCTCGTCGGCTTGCTCGAGCGGCACGCCGAACTTGGCATGTGCGCCCGCGGTGCGTACGTGATGGTGATGTCCTCTGCCCGTGCCGGTGTCGATTCGGATGAAGACAGCCCTGTCGCGAAACAGCGCACCCCATTCGCAGAGCACGTACAGATTGTCGATGGTGAGGGTGATGCCCTGCTCGAGCGCCCAGGCGTATTCCTCGCGCGCGGCGAAGTTCGGCGTAAACAGAATGCGATCGCGTGACAGCCCCGGGACGCTTTCGAGCAGATGCTCGATCTCCCCGCGCGAAACGCAGTCGAATCCCAGGCCCTCGGCAGCCAGGAGCCGCAGGACACCGGCATGCGGATTGGCCTTCATCGCATAGAACAACCGATCGACCGACTTCACCGTGCGCAGCGCCGCCGCTGCCGCGCGGATCACCGCGCCGTCATAGACGAAGGCACAGCCGTGCTGCTCGCCGAGCCTCACCAGCTCGGCCCGCCGCGCCCGCCACCAGGGCGCAGGCAGCGCCTGCGAGGGCGCCGGTGGCTCGAACAGCTGCTGCCAGGTCGGGCCGAGCACTGCATCACCGCGCACCGGTTGAATCAGCCGCTCGTGCAGCTCCTCGACGAGCCGATCGCCCTGGTCCTCATCCACGACGAAGGTGAAGTTCAGATCATTGGCCGCCTGGCTGACGAGATAGATGCGCTGATCGGCGAACAGCTCGAAGGCCTCGCCAAGCCGGTGCAGGATGGCGCGGATGTTGCGGCCCACGAGACTCACCGACGCGCACGGACCGATGACCTGGGTGCGACACAGCCCCGCCAGCTCCGCGACCAGGCGCTCCACCAGCACCGCATCGAGCGCATTGGCGGCGGGGTCGAGGGACACGGTGACGTTGGTCTCGGAGGTGGACACGAGATCCACCGACATGCCGTGACGCTTGAAGATCTGAAAGGCGTCGGCCAGAAAGCCCGCTTCATGCCACATGCCCGGGCTGTCGAGCGACACCAGCGTGATGCCCTTCTTGATGCACACCGCCTTCACCTGCGCGGTGCCATCGCCACCATCGGCGCTGATATGCGTTCCGGGCAGCTCGGGCCGCTGCGTGGCGTATACCACGATCGGGATCTGCTGCGACTTGGCCGGCAGGATGCAGCGCGGGTGCAGCACCTTGGCGCCGCTGCTGGCCACCTCCTGCGCCTCGTCATAGTGCAGCGAGCGCAGCAGCCGCGCCTGCGGCGTGGCGCGCGGATTGGCGCTGAACATGCCGGGCACGTCGGTCCAGATCTCCAGCTGCTGGGCCGAGAGCTTCGCCGCGAAGTAGGCCGCTGAAGTGTCCGAGCCGCCCCGGCCAAGCAGCACGGTGTCGCCGTTGGCGGCGCTGGCGATAAATCCCTGCGTGATGATCAGGCCGGGTATGGCGGCGAGCTGCGCCTGCAGCGCACTGTCGATACCGAAATCACAGGTGGCGGAGAGGAAGTTGGCGTGCCCGGACGCTTCCGTGCGTTGCTCGGCGACGAGACCCGTGCGCGCATCCCACCAGTGCGCAGCGATGCCGCGCGACTGCAGATAGCGCGCGCCGATCTCGGTGGCCATGAGCTCGCCCGTGGCGAGCAGTCGTGCGCGGGTGCGATCCGAGACCTCGTTCATCAGCGCGATGCCGCTGGTCATCTGCCGCAGCACCGAGAAGTAGCGCTCCAGTTCTGCGCTGCTGCCGACGCCGAGCTCATCGGCGAGCTGTCGATGCCGCTGCTCGATGAGCGCAAGCAACGGCTCGTGGGCGCCGGCGAGCGCTGCCACCAGCAGTTTCTCCAGCCGATCGGTAATCCCGCTGATGGCCGAATGCACCACCAGCACGCGCGCGCCGGTGGCCAGGCGCGCCTGCACGACCGCAACGATGTTCGACCAGTTGGCTGAGGAAGAGACGCTCGTGCCACCGAACTTGAGCACGACCCAGGGCTGCTGGCGTGAAGACATGACCTAACCGTGGTGATGGCAGCGTGGTGAGCGCAGCGTCACACGAACGCTGCATTGGACGTAAGACCGGCCGCGGGCGCGGCGCCCCTCAGACGTCCTCTTCGAAGATGTCGCGCAGTTCCTTTTCCAGCCTGCGCTCGGCAAGCACTTCTTCCAGGCGGCTCCAGGCCGCCTTGCCACGCTTACCCTGCGCTCGCACACGTTTGTCGACCCGCGCGAGCAGGCCATCGTAATCGGTGCTGTCCTCGGACTCGACCAGGTACTCCTCGTCCAGGTCGAAGCGCTCGTTATCGCGTTCAGACATCTCTTAAAAACCTAATAGAATCAGATGATTAGCGCCAGCATAAGCGCCACGAGCTGCGAACTATAGCCGATTTGTGCGGCCAATCACACTTACCCTACCCCTATTAATCGTCACCGCTCAGAGACATAGACCCGCTGGCCCGGGGCAACGTTCAATGCTGCGGCAGCGCTCGCCTGCCGGACGGCCACCTCGAGCATGCCAGCGGAGTTGATCAGTACGGCGCACTGGCCGGCCGTCCCCTCCTCATAGGTTCCTATCCAGGGCAGCGCCGGGGCCCAGGGGGCCAGACGCACCTGCCGCCGCCCTGCCATCTGACGGGCGGGGACCGTCGTGAGGACGTTGCCATAGTGATCGATGACCGCGACGCATCCCTCGAGCGACCCATCGGGCAGCTCCCGGGGCGGGGTCAGCGAGCCGGGCAGCGGCGCCTGCCGCGGGCCCAGCTCTTCGGGACTCACGCGCCGCATCGCCAGCTCCGCGCCCAGCGGAGCCATTATGTCGCGGCCATGGAACGTCGCGCTCTCGGCCGACAGGCCCAGCGCCGCGAGCGCGCGCGTCTCTACGCGCCAGGCGAGGGCCTCGGGCAGATGCTGGGCAATCAGCCCCAGCAGACCATTGTCCGGCGCGACGAACAGTTGCGAGGCGGCGCTGAGCACCAGGATCTCGCGTGCGCTTCCGACCCCCGGGTCCACCACTGCCACGTGTACCGTGCCGGCAGGCAGCTGGGGATAGCAGCAGTAAAGCCAGTAGCCGGCCTCCTCGGGTTGGAAGCGGCGGATCTCATGGGTCAGATCGATGAGCGGGATGGCTGGCGCACGCTGCACGACGCGGCTTTTGAGGATCCCGACGTAGGGATCCTGCAGACCGTAATCGGTCGTCAGGGTGATCAGCGGCGCCGCCGCGGGGGCGCGCGCCAAGGCCGGCTCAATGCCCGGCGCGGGCATCCACCTTCGCGACTGTCTTGGTGGCAGTCGGAATGCCCAGCGTACCGCCCGTCGGTGCGATCGCGGCGGTGGGTACGGCCGGAGCGGCTGGCGTGCCGCTCGGAGCAGGTGCCGTGGCGGGAGCCGCCGCGGGCGCGGCTTGCGCCGCCGGAGACGACCCGCTGCCGGAGAGGGCCGGTGTTGTGGGCGTCGCAGAGTCGGCGCTGGTCGGATTGAGCGCGGAGGCGTCCGCCTGTATGCCCACCGTGGCCAGCTGGCCGTCGGACTTGGCGAGTACCTCGCGCGCATAGTCCCAGTTGATGGCTACGGTGCTGTCGCCCACTGCTTTCTGCAGCAACGCGGCGAATGCATCGACATTGGGCTCGACGCTGTCACCGTCGTCGTTGATCGGCGGGTGCGCCTCCAGCAGCAACTGTCCGTCCACCCAGGCGACCTTGATGGGCTCGTTGATGATATGCACGGCCGTGCCCACCGGCACCAGCGGGAACAATGCCGCGACATCGTCCGGGTACAGCCGCACGCATCCGTGCGTCACCGGCATCCCGACGGCGACGGGATTGTTGGTGCCATGAATCAGGTAGGTCCCACCCCCGGCCGCCAGCCGCAGAGCGTACTGGCCCAGGGGATTGTCCGGTCCGGGCGGCACGAAGGCGGGCAGCGGATCGCCTTCCTCGAGGTGTTCCTTGCGGACACCGGCCGGCGGGTGCCAAGTGGGATTCTTCAGCTTCTGGGTGACGTGCGTGAGCCCGATGGGCGTATTCCAGTCGAGCTTGCCGACGCTGACCGGATAAGTGATGACGATCTGTGGCTTACCGCGATGTCGCCTGGGGAAATAGTAGAGACGGTGCTCCGGCACGTTGACGACGATGCCGTCGCGCAGCCCGGGCGGCAGGATGAAGCGGCCCGGAATGATGACCTTCTTGCCCGCACCCGGCAGCCACGGATCGATGCCGGGATTGACGCGGATCAGCTCCTGCGAGTCGACGCTGTACTTGCGCGCCAGATCGTAGAGCGTGTCCTCGTAGACGGTCGTGATGACCTGGTCCTCACCGACGATGCTCTGCTCCGGTCCGGTGAGCTCATAGGTTGCAGCCTGCGCAGGCGCGAGCGGCAAAACCAGGGAAACTGAGCCCAGCGCACACAGCGCGAGCAGCAGTGCCACCCGGTGGCGCGCGGCTGAAGAGAGGCGCGCGGGCGCCGTGGGGCGGTTCGTGACCACGTTCATCTTCCTGGGGGGAGCATATGCCGGCATTTAGGGTGAAATCCTGAAGCAGTCCACGCTTTTAGCCTACCACGCCGAGCCATAATCGGATGCAGACGCCATCTTAATGCAAGTTTCAACCCGGGACATGGGCCCGTGCGCTGGAGGGACCCAGGGCGCGGTCCCGGTAACGCATACAGCCCAAGTACCACCGAGATGCAAGGATCGCAGCCACTGCGCGCCGGGACGGGGGACGTGAAACGCGTGCTCTTCGTCGATGAGGACACCACCCGGGTGGCCTCGCTGCGCCGTGCCTTCGGTGACCAGCACGAACCGCTCGAGACGGTGTTCGTCAGCTCCGGGGAGCAGGCTCTGGCCGAGCTGGCACAGCAGCATTTCGACGCCATCGTCAGTGACATCTGCATGCCGCAGATGGACGCTGCGCAGCTGCTGGCGGCCGTGCGCGAGCGCCACCCGGAGGTGATCCGGCTCTGCATGGGCGAGGCCGACGACGATGAGAGCTTCCTGCGCGCGGTGCCCGTGACGCATCAGTTTCTGCGCAAGCCCTGCAACCCCGAAACGGTCCGCGAGGTCATCGAGCGCGCCTGCTCACTGGCCGCGATCCTGCACGACCCGGCGATCCGCCAGCTGGTCAGTCGGCTCGATACGCTGCCGGCCACGCCCGATACCTACCAGCAGCTCTCGGCCGCCATTGCTCGTCCGACCTCTCATACTCACGACATCAGCGAGATCGTGAGCAATGATCGGGCGCTGTGCGTCAAGACGCTGCAGATCGTGAACTCAGCGCTGTTCCGTCGCAGCTCGCCGATCACCTCGATTCCAGCCGCCATCACCTACGTCGGGCTGGAGATGCTCAAATCCCTGGCGCTCTCGGCCTGCGTCTTCACGGCCCTCGAGGGCTCCCCGCACATCCACCGTCTGCTCTCGGACCTGCAGGACCGCTCGCTGCGCAAAGCCCGCTTCGCCCACAGCCTGCTCGATGGCGAGCATGGTGCCGATGAAGCCTTCACCGTGGCGCTGCTGCTGGATGTCGGTCAGGCGGTGCTCGCGCTCGGCTCGCCCGAGCGCTTCGAGGCGATGATCGGCGAGGCGCGTGATCGCGGCCTGCCCTGGCAGGAGGTGGAGGGCAAGTACTTCGGTGCCGCACATCCGGAGGTGGGCGCCTGCCTGCTGGCGCTGTGGGGACTGCCGCTCGAGCTCATCGAGGCCGTTGCGCATCATCATCGCCCCAGCGCCATCGCCCATCCGCAGACGCGCGTGCTGGCTGCCATTCATGTCGCCGACGCTGCCGTGGACGCCACCACTGCCGGCAGCGCGCTGCGATTGACCGAGCGACTCGACGCAGCCTTCATCCAGCGCCCGGACATCGCGCGACAACTGAGCGAGTGGCATATCGACGTGGGCGCAGATACTCGCCTCGTGCGGCGGCTGCAGGCCTTCTGAAGCCATGACAGCCAAGCGCATCCCGCGGCCCACCATCCTGTGCGTCGAGGACGACCGGCGGCTGCTCGATGAGCTGCATCGCGAGCTATCAGGCCAGTATGAGGTCCTGACCGCGCTCAATGCAGCCGAGGGACTGCGCCTGCTCGCGGCCCAGAACGCCGTCGCGGCCATCATCTCCGACACGCGCATGCCCGGAATGGACGGAGCGAGCTTCCTGGCGCGCACGCGCACGCTCGCGCCCGCGGCCGGCCGCATCCTGCTGACCGATCATGCGGATCTCGCCAGCGCCATCGCCGCGGTCAACGAGGCGCAGATCCTGCGCTTTTTGAGCAAACCCTTTCAGCGCGCCGAGTTGCATGCCGCGGTGGAGGCTGCGCTCGAGCACCACCGGCACTCGAGCATCGAGAACACCGGGCTGATGCGCGTGATCACCGCGCAGATCACCAGCCAGGACCCCATCACCGGGCTTGCGAGCCGCCGCCGCTTTCTGGATCTGCTGGAAACGGTCTGCGCCGACGCCGACGGCAAGGATCGCAGCAGCAGCTTCGCGGTCATGATGATCAGCATCGAGAACCTGCGTGACATCAGCGATGCGCAGAACCTCTCGGCCGGCGATCAGGTGATGCAGGTGCTGGCACGCCGCCTGCGCGACCAGTGCTCGGCAGCCCTGTGTCTGGCGCGCTGGAGCGATGAAGACTTTGCCGTGCTGCTGCCGGCCGATCTGCACGATGAGAGCGGCGTTCTGGCCACCGCCAGCGCGCTCATCGGTCAGTTCATGCTGCCGATCCCACTGCAGAAATCGGCGCTGCGCGTGCGCGCCTGCATCGGCATCGCGGGAGTACCGCTGCACACCGGCGACGCACGCACGGCGCTGCGCTTTGCGGATATCGCAGCCCGGCAGGCCAAATCGCAGGGCGGTGCCACCGCCTGTCTGTTCCGCTCCGATTGGGCCGACCGCGTCGCCTATCGCCAGCAGCTGCTCGGGGCGCTGCGCGAGGCGCTCGACAGCGACGCGTTGCACGTGAACTACCAGCCCATCGTCGATCTCAAGCACGGGAGCGTACGTACGCTCGAGGCGCTGGCACGCTGGACGCACCCCGAGCTCGGGCCGATTGCCCCGGCACAATTCATCAGCCTCGCCGAGGAGAGCGGCGAGATGCCGCGTCTGGGTTCATGGATCCTGCGGCGCGTGTGCTGCGACGCACGTCAGCTTGCGGGACGCTACTGCTCGCGCGTCGCCGTGAACGTCTCGATGCATCAGCTCCTGCACCAGGGTTTTCTCACCCAGCTCGACGAAGCACTGCGTCTGGCACGACTGCATCCGCAGGAGCTGGAGATCGAGCTGACCGAGTCGGTGCTCGCCAGCGACGCGGAGCGCTCCCTCGCCCTCGTCAAGGAGCTGCGCAGACGCGGTGTTTCCGTGGCAATCGATGACTTCGGCACCGGCTACTCCTCGCTCGCCTACCTGCAGCGCTTCCCGGCCGACGTCATCAAGGTGGATCGCTCCTTCGTGACCGCGCTCGGCGAGGGCGGTGAGACCATCATCTCCGCGGCGTTGTCGATCGGGCGCAGCTTCGGCATGAACGTGGTCATCGAAGGGGTGGAGACCGAACTGGCGCGCCGCCAGCTCTCGGCGCTCGGCGCGACGCTGTTTCAGGGATATCTGTTCGGCAAGCCCATGGCGCCCGCGAACGTGGATCAGTGGTTCCTCAACTGCGCCTTCGCGGCCGGCCCGACCCAGGTACCCGACACGGCCAGCACCGTCGAGCTGCCCATCCCGAGCGTACGCGCCATCTAGCGCAGCCCGATATCGGCTATGCTGCCAGCCCTCCGACAACGGAGTGCTCATGGCAACCGCGGCCGAGCTCAACTTCACGCGCCCGCTGCACTGCCTGCGCCCGATGCTTGCGCTGGCCGCGCTCGCGCTGAGCGGCTGCGACAGCTGGATCGAGCGGCCGGCCGGCCCGATCAGCAGCGCAGAGCGCATCATCTTTCTCGATACGCTGGCGATCATGCTGCTGATCGTCGTACCGGTGATCATCGCGATCATCGGCTTCGCCTGGTGGTTCCGGGCGTCCAATGAGCGTGCCCGGCATCTGCCGCACTGGAGTTTCTCGGGGCGCATCGAGCTGGTGATCTGGTCGATCCCGGCGCTGGTGGTCTTATTTCTGGGCGGGATCGCCTGGATCAGCGCGCATGATCTCGACCCGGGCCGTTCGCTGGCCAGCAAACGCGCGCCGCTCGAGATCGACGTGGTGGCGCTCGACTGGAAGTGGCTGTTCATCTATCCACAGCAAGGCGTGGCGAGCGTCAATCGCCTCGTCGTGCCGGCCGGCGTGCCGCTGCGCTTTCGCCTGACCTCGGCGACGGTGTGGAATGCATTCTGGATACCAAAGCTCGGCAGCATGCTCTACTGCATGTATGGCATGGCCGGCACTCTGTACCTGCAGGCGGATCGGCCCGGGGTCTATCACGGCCTGTCCGCGATGATCAGCGGCGATGGCTTTGCCACCATGCACTTCGACACCCAGGCGCTGAGCGATGCGCAGTTCCAGGCCTGGAGCGTCAGCGCGCGCGCTGCGGGACCGGCACTCGATGAGCCTGCCTATCGCGCACTGCTCAAGCCGAGCAGCGAGGTCTCACCTTATAGCTATCGCTCGGTGATGCCGCACCTGTTCGACGCCATCGTGCTGCAGCGGTTGCCCCCGGGACCGGGGGGCGCATCCAAACCCTGACCACCGCGCACTCACTCTCATGCACCTACTCGGACAACTGAGCTGGCAGGCCATCCCGTTCGACGAGCCGCTGCCGATGATCGCCGGCGGGGTCGTCCTGCTGTGCGTCGTGGCGGTACTGCTGTGGGTGTGGCTGAAGGGCTACGTCCCCTACCTGTGGCGCGAATGGATCACGAGCGTCGACCACAAGCGTATCGGGGTCATGTACTGCGCGTTGGCGCTGGTGATGCTGCTGCGCGGCTTCATCGACGCCATCATGATGCGGACCCAGCAGGCGATGGCCTTCCACGCCGCGGGGTATCTGCCTGCCTCGCATTTCGATCAGATCTTCTCCGCACACGGCACCATCATGATCTTCTTCATGGCGATGCCATTCATGATCGGACTGATGAATCTGGTGGTGCCGCTGCAGCTCGGGGTGCGCGACGTGGCCTTCCCGACGCTCAATTCGGTGAGCTTCTGGCTCACCGCGGCCGGTGCCCTGCTGGTCAACCTCTCGCTGGTCATCGGCAGCTTCTCCCGCACCGGCTGGCTACCCTACCCGCCGCTCTCCGAGCTCACCTATTCACCCGATGTGGGCGTGGACTACTACTGCTGGGCGATCGAGATCTCCGGCATCGGCACACTCATCACCGGCATCAACTTCGTGACCACGATCCTGAAGCTGCGGGCCCCCGGCATGCATTACACGCGCATGCCCATGTTCTGCTGGACGGCGCTGGCCTCGAACCTGCTCATCGTCGCCGCCTTTCCGATCCTGACCGTGTCGCTGGCGCTGCTGCTGCTGGATCGCTACGCCGGCTTTCACTTCTTCACCAATCTGGGCGGCGGCAACGCCATGATGTTCATGAACCTCATCTGGGCGTGGGGTCATCCGGAGGTCTATATCCTGATCCTGCCGGCATTCGGCGTGTACTCGGAAGTGGTCTCGACCTTCTCGGGCAAGCCGCTGTTCGGCTATCGCTCCATGGTGATTGCAACCATGGCCATCTGCCTGATCTCCTTCATGGTCTGGCTGCACCACTTCTTCACGATGGGCGCGGGCGCCGACGTGAACGCCTTCTTCGGCATTGCCAGCATGATCATCGCGGTGCCGACCGGCGTGAAGATCTTCAACTGGCTGTTCACCATGTATGGCGGGCGCGTGCGCTTCAGCGCCGCGATGCTCTGGTCGCTCGGCTTCATGGTGAGCTTCGTCATCGGCGGCATGACCGGTGTGATGCTGGCCGAGCCCACCGCCGACTTCGAGCTGCACAACAGCCTGTTTCTGGTGGCGCACTTTCACAATGTGATCATCACCGGCGTGCTGTTCGGCGCGTTCGCCGGCTACAGCTACTGGTTCCCCAAGGCGTTTGGATTCGTGCTCGACGAGCGGCTTGGCAAGTGGGCCTTCTGGCTGTGGTTCATCGGTTTCTGGGTCGCCTGGGCGCCGGGCTACGTGCTGGGCCTGGAGGGCATGACACGGCGCCTGCAGCACTACGATGTGGCGGCCTGGCGGCCATGGCTGCTGGTGGCGGCAGTGGGCGTGCTCATCATCCTCGCCGCCATCATCGTGCAGGTCGCACAGCTCGTGGTTTCGATCCGCACGCGCGCAAGCCGACGCGATCTGACCGGGGATCCGTGGAATGGACGCAACCTCGAATGGTCGATCGCCTCCCCGCCACCGCCGTTCAACTATGCAGTGCTGCCTCATGTGGAAAACCAGGAGCCCTACTGGGACATGAAGCAGCGCGCCCTCGAGGCCGGGCATCTGCAGACTCCTGAGCCTGCCTACGGTCCGATCGAGATGCCGCGCAACTCCGCCACGGGTTTCGTCTGCGCATTCTTCGCCGTGGTCACCGGCTTTGCGCTCATCTGGCGCATCTGGTGGCTGGTCGCCCTGGGCCTGGTCGGTGCCTATGCGACCTTCGTCCGGTTTGCCTGGCGCGACGTGGAGGAACAGGTCATCCCGGCCGATGAGGTCGCGCGTCTGGAGCGGGCCAACCGCGCGGCCCGCAGCCAGGCCCTGGCTGTGCTTGCCGAGCGCGTGCCGACACCATGAGCACCTCGACCGACGCGCTGCCGCCCGGAGCCCTGCCCCAGGGCGGGCGGCCCGTGGATCCCTCGCACCTCGGACATCGCAATGATGCCACGGCGGCAGAGCGCGAATACACCGGCGCAGGTGCCGGCGGTCCGGCGCCCAAGCGCATCGTGGTGGGCTATGGATTCTGGATCTTCATTCTCTCGGACGTCATCCTGTTCGCCACGTTGTTTGCCACCTATGCGGTACTTGCCGGTAACCGCGCCGGTGGACCCGGACCGCATGCGCTGTTCGACCTGCGCAATACCGCCGAGGAGACAGTGCTGCTGCTGTTCTCAAGCTTTGCCTGCGGCATGGCGAGTCTGGCGGTCGCGCGACGCAACCTGTTGTGGACGCAAGTGACGCTGCTCATCACCGGACTGCTCGGAGCGGGCTTCCTGGTACTGGAGAGCGGTGAATTCGCACGCATGGTCTCCCGCGGCGCCGGTCCGACGCATAGTGCCTTCCTCTCGGCTTTCTTTACGCTGGTCGGCTGCCACGGCCTGCACGTGACCGCGGGCCTGCTGTGGCTCGGCACGATGATGGCGCAGTTCTGGGCCAAGGGTTTCCGCCAGAACATCCGTCATCGGTTTCTGTGCTTCACCCTCTTCTGGCATGCGCTCGACATCATCTGGGTTGGCATCTTCAGTCTGGTCTACCTGATCGGCGAGGTACTGCCATGAGCTCCCCGCACGGCCTGGACGCCACCTCCGATCCGCGCTCGGACGTGGGCTCGAGCGTTGGAGCCGATCGCCTGCCCGGTGAGCCCGCGGAGGCGGGTCCCGGAGTGCTCGCATCGGAGCTGCGCAGCTACCTGCTCGGGCTTGCGCTGGCGCTGCTGCTCACCGGCGCCGCTTTCTGGGCGCTGCATACCCACCTGATCTACGGCCCCGGCATCATGATGGCCATTGTCGTACTGGCCGTGGCGCAGATGGGGGTTCATCTCGTGTTCTTTCTGCATCTGACCAGCGCGCCGGACAACATCAACAACACCCTCGCGCTGGCCTTCGGTGTGCTCATGGCGGGCCTGCTGATATTCGGTTCGGTCTGGGTCATGAATCATCTCAACCACAACATGCTGCCGATGCAGGAGCTCATCCGTATGCAGCCCTGAGCGCGCTGTCGTACCATCGCAACATCACGATTGCCTCATCACGACTTTCAACAGCAGGGGGATGACTTCATGAAGACCTGGGCTGCACGGCTGCTGGCGCTGTCGATGCTCGCGCTGCTCTCGCCGCTCGCGCATGCCGCGAGCTGCCAGAGTCTCTCGTCGCTATCGCTGCCGCACACGAAGATACTCTCGGTCGAGAGCGTCGCGGCCGGCGCCTTCCAGCCCCCCGCAAGCGCGCAGCGCCTGCCACCCGGATTCGCCCCGGTCGATTACAGCCATCTGCCAGCCTTCTGCCGCGTGCAGGCAAGCGCCCGGCCGAGCAGCGACTCGGACATCCGCATCGAAGTGTGGTTGCCGGTGGCATCGGCCTGGAATGGCAAGCTGCGCGGCACCGGCAATGGCGGTCTCGGCGGTGGCACCGGCGCCAGTCCGCGCGCGCTGGCGCAGGCCATGAGCCTGGGCTACGCCACCACTGGTACCAACACCGGCCATCAGGGCGACTCGAGCTACGCGGTCGACCACCCCGAGCAGATCAAGGATTTCGGTTATCGCTCTGCGCATGAGATGACCCTGACGGCCAAGGCGCTCATCCAGGCATACTACGGCCGTGCTCCGACCCTCTCATACATGGCCGAGGACGGTGGCGGCACGATTGCCGCACTGAGCGAGGCGCAGCGCTATCCGACCGACTACGACGCCATTGCCGCGACCGGCATGGCGTCCTATCTCACGCATCATGTATTCGGCCAGATGTGGATGTGGATGGCCATGCATGCCACGGCGGGAAGTCTGCTGCCGGAAGCAAAGCTGGCCGTGCTGCATCAGGCGGCACTGAATGCCTGCGATGCGGCCGATGGACTTATGGATGGCATCATCGGTGATCCGGAGCATTGCCACTTCGATCCCAGCGTCACGCAGTGCAAGGGTCCGAACGCACCGGACTGTCTGAGCGCAGCGCAGGTCGCGGCGGCCCGCAAAATCTACCGCGGCCCACACAATCCGCGCACGCACGCCGAGATCTACTCGCCGATGTATCCAGGCAGTGAGCTCGGCTGGGGCCTGCTCGCAGGAGGTGACAAGCCGCTCGGCATTCCGGTGGACTTCTTCCGCTACTACGTATTCCGCGACCCGAAGTGGGACTATCACACGCGACCCATCAACTTCGACAGCGACGTCGCGCTGTCCGACACCGCGCGCAATGCGCCGGTGAATGCGGTCGATCCGGATCTGAACGCCTTCTTCGAGCACGGCGGAAAGCTGCTGCTGATCGGCGGCTGGAACGACAATCAGGTGCCCCCGAAAGTCGCCGTGAACTACTATCGCGCGGTGCTCGCCAGGCTGGGACGCCACAAGGTGCAGCAGTCGATGCGCTTCTTCATGATACCGGGCGCGCAGCACGGTCCGGGAACTCGCGGACCGGAAAATTTCGACTTCGATGCGCTCGCGCTGCTGACGCGCTGGCGCGAGGAGGGCGTGGCGCCCGATGAGCTCATCGTCACGCATTACCGTGACGGCATGGCGGTCGGCAAGCGCCTGGTGTGCCAGTATCCGCTCATCGCCTACTACAACGGCAGTGGCAACACCGAAGATCCGGCGAGCTTTCACTGCGCCCGCAGCGGCAGCGAGCACTCAGCGCATTGATGTGTAAGCGAGCCAGACTGCGGCACAACGCTTCAGCCCGCGGCAGCTCAAACGGCGCCGCGGGCCTCTGAGTGCAATATCCAGAGATGGCCCAGCTGGGCGTAGCCGTCGTTGGGAGATTTCGCCACGCTTTCAAAGCTCTTTCGAGCCTCCAAGGGCTGGTGCGAGCGCAATAGCGCAACGCCCAGCAGCAGGCTGGCCTGCTCTGGATTGCGCAGGTTCCCCTTGACGATTCCCTGCTGGATGAGCTGAGCGCCTTTGTCCGCCTCACCGTAACTGAGGTAGGCAGCGCCCACGGCCACGAGCTGATCACCGGTGGAACTTGCTGCCGCCTTGATCTCTTGCGCTGGCAACGAAGCCCGGTCGGCCTGAGCCTTGCGCTGTGCCCCGATCAAAAGGTGCTGATACCGGAGGGCGTCACGCTGATCGGCAAAAACGTGCTGGGCGAATGCTTGCCGTAGCACCGCCACGGTTTCAGCCGGATAGCCAGCGTCATACGCCAGCTCGGCCAGCTCTGCATAATCCCCAGGCATCGTTAATGCGCCTACCTCGTGCATCAACCGGTAGACATCCAACTGTAGATGCGCATCGCTTATCTGCGCGCGCAGCAGCGGCTGGAGCACGTTTAGCCAGTAATCGGGCTTCGGGTAGTACTGCACCAGCTCATCGATCACCCTGGTCGTATGTGGATGATCATCAAGCTTCGTGTACAGTTGCCACTGGAAGAGAAGATATCTCTCTTGCGGTATCGCCTCACGATTTATGATGGTCTGCACCGTCTCGGCCGCGTCCCTGTCCCTGCCAACAGCCTGCTGTGAGACAGCGACCATGGTCGCGATATCCGTATCGAATCCGCTGCGGGTTAGATAGTCCTGGCCAATGCTGATGACTTTCTGATGCTGCTTCTCTGACTGATACGTTCCAATGATTGCGCGCAGCCAGGACTTCTGTTCTCCAGCGCTGGCATATTGCGAGTGCGCGGCGGCGAGCAGCATGGGGGCCGCGTCCTGCATATCGTGCTCCCCAGCGTAGGCCTTGAAGGACAACACATCAATTACGTATTCGTCCCACGCTGTCCGCTGACCCCTCGCGGCCTGTGCGTGCTGGAGCAGCGTCAGAGCCTTCGGGTAGTTCTGATCGTTCAGATCGTCCTGAGCCGCCTTCAGATCCCGTGCAAGGAAGCGGCTGACCTGGGGGGCTTCTGGCTGTCCCGCATGGACCCGGGCGAATGCCCACAGCAGAGCAACCCCACAGGTGAGCGTATAGCGCGCAACATATGATCGAGATGCGGTCGGGTTCATATCTCGTCCCCATCGACATTGATATACGTTAATCGCCGTTGTCTGCCTCACGGGTTAAGGGGTTATTTCCACGTCAAGGGAACTCGGGCCCAGATGGCCGGTTGCCGCTGACCTTCCCCACCGGCAGCTGCGCCAGATGTATATTCGGAAGCGGTTAACCCGGAAGCCGTATTGCCGCGATTAACCTATGTAGGGGTAGCCAAACCGAGGCCCCATGAGCACCGTTACCTATCCGGCTCTCGATCCGGGATTTACTCCTTTGCCGGTACACAAGGAGACAACCGCGACAAAGGAGAGGGAAAGAGCCGATCCTTCCGGGTCAGGCGATGCGATGGGACAGCGGAAGATCCGGGGTGAACCCGACTCCGATGCGAGCCTCATGCAGCGTTACTGTGCCGGCGACCAAACGGCATTCCATATACTCTATGGACGCTACCGCGGTCCGTTGCGCCGCTTCGTCACCAGATCACCCGGCCATTCCAACGAAGCGGACGAAATCGTTCAGGAGGTCTGGACGGCCGTCATTCGCGGGCGTCGGTCCTACCGCCCCCTTGCGAAATTCTCAACCTACTTGTTTTCGATTGCGCACCGTCGCCTGCAGGATCGGCAGCGTCGGTTTGGCCGGACGGTAGGGTCATCAGATGAGTCGGCACCACGGCCTTCGCCAGAGGATCTGATCGACGACAAGGCCACACTTCCCGACACCTGGATCCATAACATCCAATTGCGTCAGGCACTCCTTGCAGCCATCGATGCGCTGCCTCCAGCCCAGCGGGAGGTATTCATCCTGAAAGCCGAAACAGACATGAGCCTCGAGGAAATCGCTGCCGCAACCGGTGCGAAACCCGAGACCGCCAAGAGCCGCCTGCGCTATGCGATAGCGCACTTGCGCGTACAGCTGCGAGACTGGACATGAGCAGGCCAAATTGCGATTTGGACGATCAGGTCGCCGAAAAGCTTTACGCAGCGTATCGCTCGAGCATCAAAGACCCGCCTTATGGCGCGCGCGACCATGCATTGTTGCGTGCCGCCGCTGGGAGCGTGCCAAGCCGCTGGCCCCGTCCGCTCACCTGGGCTGCTTTGACACTGATGGTCGCGGTGCTGGGGATATTGATCGCCATCCCGCCCTCTCACGTTTTGCAGCGGATGGCGCGGATTTCCGCAGGCGGAAATATCACGCCACAAGGCGGTGTTGACGCTTCGCGAGTCGCCGGTCTTCTGCCGAAAGCAGGACTGGAGGCGCAGAAGCACGAGCTGGAAGACCAGAACCTACTGCGAACGCAAACGGATGCGTCGCTGAAGAGTCCGCCCGATGATTACCTCATAGATGCCATGTTCGGCCCGGCCTGGGCGCGAGAACGTCAGTCGGCACAAGCGGCCCTGGCGCTGCAGCTATCGGCCGAGTCGCAGGACGCAATGTTGGCCATGCAGGCCGAAGAGATCGAGACCAATCTTTATGATATGACGATGGAATTGGAGCGCAATGCTCCGCGCCTTCAACCTGGGCCGCCTTCCGTCCGGCGATATAGATAGAGCTCATCCTGGCCCGCGCTGATGCGTCGGGTCGGCCCGCCAGGATTTACAGGGCCCCGCGATTACTGTATAAAAACACAGCTACGGCGGGCAGGCCTTTGCCCTCTGCCCTGCGGCGCCGCAGCGGCTCACTCCAGCTCTCCATTGGACGGCTTTCGCGCATGCTTTCGAATCCCGCCCGCACAACGTCCGAGCTGCGTGTGCGCCTCGAGCAGATGGCGCGGCGGAGACGGCTGTCTGACGCGGGAGGCGCGCCCGCGCTGTGCTCCGGCCATGCGGCGCTCGATGCGTTGCTGCCGGGCGGCGGCTGGCCGCTCGGGGCACTGACGGAGCTGCTCAGCGATCAGTGCGGCATCGGCGAGCTCGAACTGCTGCTGCCCGCGCTGCAGAACCTGGCCCGCCGCGGGCGCTGCCTCGTCTGGATCGCTCCGCCGTATGTCCCCTATGCGCCAGCGCTGCTGCAACGCGGGCTCGCGCTGGAGCGGCTGCTGTGGATTCGCACCGAGCGGCCTCAGGCAGCACTGTGGGCGGCGGAGCAGGCACTGCGCTGTCCGGCAGTCGGCGCGGTGCTGGCCTGGTCGGAATACATCGTGGATCGAAGCCTGCGCCGCCTGCAACTGGCCGCCGAGAGCGGCGATACTTTCGGCATTCTGCATCGTCCGGCTGCCGCTGCCGGCGAGCCCTCCCCGGCCGCGTTGCGCCTTCAGCTGCAACCGCTGGGCGAGGATCTGGGCGTAGAGATCAGAAAAGCCCGCGGCGCACGCGCGGGCATACACCTGCGCCTATCGCTGCGGCTGTCACCTGCGCTTCCAGCGGCGCCGCCGGCACCGGCGCCGGCGCTGGCGTCGCCGGCAACCTCAACCCTCTTCTTCGCGAGCTCTGATGCTCTGGCTATGCATCCGTCTGCCAGCACTGCGGCATGAGGCGCTCGCGGCCGATGAGGGCGAGGCGCTCGAGCGCCTGTGCGCCTGGGCCTATCAGTGGAGCAGCCGGGTCTGCTCCCGGCGCGGTGATGAGATGCGCCCGCCGCTGCTGTGGCTGGAGCTCGCTGCCAGTCGTGCGCTGTTCGGTGAGCCGGCGGCGCTGCTGGCGCGCATCGAGCGCGAGCTGCGCGACATGGGCTACAGCCATGTCTGCGCCATCGCCCCCACCCCCGCGGCCGCGGCACTGCTGACACACAGCTCTGCGCGCGATGGCGTGTCGCGCTGTCTGCTCACGCACGTTGCACTTGGCGAACAGCTCGCCTCCCTGCCGCTACGCTTGCTTGCGCTGCCGCTGGAAACGCGCGATGCCCTGCGATCGGCGGGACTTGCGTGCATCGGGGAGGTGCTGGCCATGCCGCGCGCGGCGCTGGCGCGCCGTTTCGGACCCGACTGTACTCACTACCTCGCGCGGCTTCTGGGTGAGGTTGACGATCCGCAGCCGAGCTTTCGGCTGCCTGCGGTTTATCGGGCACGCTGCGTATTCGATTACGACCTGCAGGATACACAGGGACTGCTCTTTCCGCTGCAGCGGCTGCTGCAGGAATTCCAGGGATATCTGCGCGCCCGCGATCGTGCGGTGCTGAACTTTCGCCTCGAGCTCGAGCACGTACGGCGCGCCTCGGGCAGTCGCGAGCATTCCAGCTCCACACTTACGATCGGCCTGTCCACCCCTGCGCGTGAGGCGGCACGCTTCCTGACGCTGGTGCGCGAGCGGCTGCAGAATCTTGCGCTGAGTGCTCCGGTCAGTGCACTGACCCTGGCCGCCGATGCTTTCACCGCTCCGGCAGTCGTGCAGGCGGATCTGTTCGGCAGCGAAACACAGCAGCTCGGCGAGCTGACGCATCTGCTGGATCGATTGCGTGCACGACTGGGCGTGGAGGCGGTACAGGAGCTGCTGCTGTATGCCGATCACCGGCCCGAGCGCGCCTTTGGAAGCTCGCCCTCTGCGACGGCGATGACGAGGCGAGTGGATGCGCACACGGGGTCGATCACAGCAGCGATCACCGCCTCGCCCACGAACGCTGCGCGTCCGGGCGCGCTGCTGGCTCCTGCGCAGCACATCGAGGCGCCCACGACGCTGCTGACGGGGCCCGAGCGCATCGCCAGCGGCTGGTGGGACGGCGACGATGTGGTGCGCGATTATTACGTCGCACGGGCAGCGGATGGCTCGCGGCAGTGGGTGTTTCACGATCTGCGCGAGAACAGCTGGTATCTGCAGGGGCTGTGGATATGAGTCGCGCTGTACGCGCTGCAGCCGTGCGTGGCTACGCGGAGCTGCATGCGCTCAGCAACTTCAGCTTCCTGCGCGGCGCTTCGCATCCGGCCGAGCTCGTGCAGCAGGCCAGCACGCTCGGCTATCGGGCGCTGGCACTGACCGATGAGTGCTCGCTGGCCGGCGTGGTGCGCGCACACGAGGCGCTGCAGGATCTGCCCGAGGCTGAGCGCCAGCGCTTGCGGCTGATCATCGGCGCGCAGTTTCGCACCAGCTGCGGAATGACGCTGGTGCTGCTGGCGCCCTCGCAGCGTGCCTACGCCCAGATCTGTCAGCTCATCACGCTCGGCCGGCGCCGCTCGCCCAAGGGAGAGTATCGCCTGATGCGCGCGGACTTCGAGAGCGGCCTCTGCGAGTGTCTGGCGCTCTGGGCACTGCCCGACCAGCCCGGCCAGCCCGGCGCGATCGAGACCGAGATGCAGCAGGCCCGCTGGCTGCGGGACTTTTTTCCCGGCCGCGGCTGGCTCGCCGTGGAGCTGCATCGCGGCGCACATGATGCCGAGCGTCTGGTGCGCGCGCAGGCGCTGGGGCAGGCGCTGGAGCTGCCGCTGGTGGCCGCAGGCGACGTGCATATGCATGTGCGCGAGCGTCGCGCGCTGCAGGACGTGCTCACGGCGATCCGTCATGGCTGTACCATCGATACGGTCGGCTGGCGGCTGCATCCCAATGGCGAGCGGCATCTGCGCGCGCTCACGGAGCTGGCGCAGCTCTATCCTCCGGGGCTGCTTTCCGAGAGTGTGGCCATCGCCGAGCGCTGCAGCTTCTCACTGGCGCAGCTGCGCTACGAATACCCCGCCGAGCTCGTACCGCCCGGCCTCACTGCCAGCGAGCATCTGCGCGCCCTTACCGAAACCGGCGCTGCCCGCCGCTGGCCCGGCGGCATCCCCTCGGCGGTGCGCGAGCTGCTCGGGCGCGAGCTCGCGCTGATCGCCGAGCTGGGCTACGAGCACTTCTTCCTGACCGTCGAGGACGTGGTGCGCTATGCGCGCGAGCACCGGATCCTCTGTCAGGGCCGTGGCTCGGCCGCCAACTCCGCGGTCTGTTTCGCGCTCGGGATCACCGACGTCGACCCGGCACGCATGAGCCTGCTGTTCGAGCGTTTCATCAGCCGCGAGCGCAACGAGCCGCCGGACATCGATGTGGACTTCGAGCACGAACGGCGCGAAGAGGTCATGCAGTACATCTATCGCAAATACGGGCGCGAGCGCGCGGCGCTTGCGGCCACCGTGATCTGCTATCGCACGCGCAGCGCCATCCGCGATGTGGCGCGTGCGCTCGGCGCCGCCGACCGCGACATCCAGCGGCTGACACGCCTGCACATGTGGTGGGATCAGCCCGGAGAGGTGCGTCACCAGATGGCCGCGCGTGAGCTTTCGCTTCCCGCCGCGCGCGTGGCACTGCTGATGCGCCTGGTGCGCGAGCTCGTCGGCTTTCCGCGTCACCTCTCGCAGCACGTCGGAGGCTTCGTCATCTCGGGTGAGCCGCTGAGCTGCCTGGTGCCGATCGAGAACGCCGCCATGGCCGATCGCACGGTGATCCAGTGGGACAAGGACGACCTGGAATCCCTCGGCCTGCTGAAGGTCGACGTGCTCGCGCTCGGCATGCTCACGGCGCTGCGCCGCTGCTTCGATCTGGTGGCAGGCTACAGCGGCCGCCGGCTGACGCCCGCCAGCATTCCCCCGAAGGACAGCGCCACCTTCGACATGATCTGCCGCGGCGAGACCGTGGGGGTCTTTCAGATCGAGTCACGTGCCCAGATGAGCATGCTGCCGCGGCTGCAGCCGCGCAGCTTCTACGACCTGGTCATCGAGGTCGCGATCGTGCGTCCCGGGCCCATTCAGGGCGACATGGTGCATCCGTACCTGCGCCATCGCGAGAATCCCGAGGCTGTGCGCTATCCGAGCGAAGAACTGAAAGGCGTGCTGCAGAGAACCCTCGGCGTGCCGATCTTCCAGGAACAGGTCATGCAGATCGCGGTCGTCGCCGCCGGCTTCACCCCCGGCGAGGCCGATGGCCTGCGCCGTGCCATGGCCGCCTGGAAGCGCCGCGGCGGGCTGGAACCTTATCGCGAACGCCTGCTCGCCGGCATGGCCGCGAAGGGCTACGCGCGCGAATTCGCCGAGCAGATCTACAAACAGATCCTCGGCTTCGGCGAATACGGCTTCCCCGAAAGTCACAGTGCCTCCTTCGCGCTGCTCACCTATGTCTCCTCGTGGCTCAAGTGTCACGAGCCGGCCGCCTTCGCCGCCGCGCTCATCAACAGCCAGCCCATGGGGTTCTACGCGCCCGCGCAGCTGACACAGGATGCGCGCCGCAGCGGCGTGACCGTCCTGCCGGTGGATGTAAGCGTGAGCGACTGGGACTGCACGCTCGAGACCGCAACCGCCCCTGCGGGCTCGAGCCAGCCCGCCCTGCGACTGGGTCTGCGCCTGGTGCGTGGGCTCTCCGAGGCACAGGGCGCGCAGATCGTGCAGGCGCGCGCTGCGCAGGCCTTCCACAGCATCGATGATCTGGCGCTGCGGGCGGCGCTGTCTCAGCGCGCCCTGCAGAATCTGGCGGCCGCCGGCGCACTGGCTTGCCTGAGCTCGCACCGCCATGCGGCGAGCTGGCGGGCACTCGGTGTGGAGCGGCTGCCGGGCCTGCTGCAGGGACTGTCGGCCGAGGAGCCACCGGTGCAGCTTGCGGCACCGGGCGAAGGCGAGCAGATCCTGGCCGACTATCGTCATCTGGGACTGACGACCGGCCGGCATCCGCTGGCGCTGCTGCGATCGCGGCTGAGGCATCTGGGCTTCAGCAGCAGCGCCGATCTGCAGCAGCTCGACGATGGCCGCCGCGTGCGCGTCGGCGGCCTGGTGACTCACATGCAGCAGCCTGCCACCGCTTCAGGCGTCGTGTTTGCCTCCCTCGAGGATGAGAGCGGCATTCTCAACATCATTCTCTGGCCCAAGGTGTTCGCAGCCCAGCGCCGCGAGGCGCTCGAGTCCTCGCTGCTGGTCATCGACGGCACGCTGCAGCGGCGTGACCGCGTGGCGCACGTGGTCGCACGGCGGCTGCACAACCGCTCAAACTGGCTTGGCAGCCTACAGAGAAGCTCGCGCGACTTCCGCTAGCATGGCCCTCAATGGAGCATCTGCAGACACCCCCATGGCGCAGGCCCCTGCCCTGACGTGATCGCGCGGCTGCTCCTGACCCTGAGCCCTGCGGCTCTGCTCTTTCCGCAGCTGCTGCTCGCCGCGCCGCCAGCGGACGCTGCCGCCAGCCCCAACGAGCTCATTCTGCAGCCTAACGAGCCGATCACTGCCGGCTATACGCACGACAACGACGATGTGCCGTATATAGATGTCACGCTGTCGGCGAAAGTGCGACTGCTGCCGCTCGACTGGACCGGCAGGCGCAACCGGGTGTTTCTGGCAATGTCCACGCGCTTCGGCTTCTACTGGGGCACGCGCAGCGGCTCCCCGGTGGTGGGCAAGGATTACCATCCCGAGCTGTTCTGGCGCTTCCTGACCCATCCGGACGGCCCATCGGCCGGCAGCAGCAGTCCGGACAGCCGCTTTGCGGATTATCTGGATCTCGGCTATGCACACGAGTCCAATGGACAGCTGGTACACACCCCGCAGCAGTATCAGAACGAGCTGGCGACGCTGCAGAACGCGCAGTATGCGGACAACTTCATTCATCGCGGCTGGGACTACGCGCAGCTCAACTGGCACCAGCTTTATCCGGGCGACGTCGCGACGCTCTTCGAAGGCAAATACTTCCTGCCCCACGGGCTGCTGCAGGGTCCACCCGATGAATACCATCCGTGGGAGGACAATCCGCAGGGCAAGCCCAGGCGCGCGGTGGACGGACTGTCCCTGCAGGTGGAATATCCGAGCGAGTCGGTACGTAGTGCGCTCAACACCGCCAGCATTTTCAGCCGCCCCAACATCACGGTGCGCTATGCGACCGGCGAATCGCAGCCGTTTCGTTACGGTACCGTGCGCGCCGAATTCGGCTTCCAGGTGCTGTCACTGCCACTGGCCCTCTGGGCGCAACGGGGCTACATGAGCGATCTGGCGATGTACTATCTGCAGGTGCAGTCCTATGGCATCGAGCTGCGCTTCGAGAGCTTCTGAGCTCGAGCGCGCCCGGCAGATACGCACAGGGAGGCAGCATGCTGGTCGTGACCACGGAAACCATCGCGGGACATCGCATCCGCGAGACCCGCGGACAGGTATTTGGAGTGGTCGTGCGCAGTCGCGGCCTCGGCGGCAACATCATGGCCGGCCTGCGCTCGCTGGCCGGCGGAGAGATATCCGAGTACACGCAGCTGCTCGAGGAAGCGCGCCGTCACGCCGTGGATCGCATGGTGAAGAACGCGACGCTCATGCAGGCCAACGCGATCGTGATGATGCGCTTCGATTCCTCCGAGATCGGCCAGACGATGAGCGAGATCGTCGCCTACGGCACCGCCGTGATCATCGAGCCCGCCACATGAACGGGGCAGGCCCATGAATGTGGTACGCGCGATCGTGCTTCTCATCGCACTGGCACAGATGGCGGTAGGGGGGCGGTTCGTGCTGGAAGGCCTGCGGACGGCGGGCTTCTACCTGCTGGGGATGGGCAGCGTGATTCTCGCCGCCATCTTCTTCGAGCGCTGGCGCTACCGTGCCAGCAGCACCCAGGCGCCGACCGGCTGGCAACGCACGGATGAGCGTTTCGAGGATCCGCACAGCGGTGAGATTCTGACGGTCTACTACGACCCGGCCAGCGGCGAGCGACACTACGTCAGTGAGGGCCGCGCGACGCCGCCCCGTCGCGACAGCAACCACAACCACGGACACGGACCAATCTAGATGCCACTGCCTGCCCTGGTACTGAGCGCCGCGCTGGCGAGCCCGCCAGCGGTGACTGTCGATCTTCCCGCCTCACCGGCCGATATCGCCGCGGCACAGCTGTGCCACGACGTGCATTTCGTGGCGTATTCGACACTGCCGCCGGGCAGCGGCCGCGCCGAGGAGTCCGTGACCTGGGACGCTGCACACGCGCTCTATGCCGTGCGTGGGCCCATCCTCTCGCAGATGTTCGGCGATCCGGGCACCCGCACCATTCCGGCCGATGCAGAGCAGGCATTACAGTCGGTGTTCCAGATCGCCGTGCGCACGCAACCCTCTCCTCCGATCGATCGCTTCTGCGAGTATCACTTCCAGGAGATGGCCGAGTGCGATGCGCACGGCAACATCACCTACACACAGACCTATACTGGCTGCGACCTGCAGACCGAGCGCCATGTGCTGCAGCTGACGCCCGACAATGCCGGCTCGCTGCAGCTGCTGGTCGTGCGCTTCGCGGATGTACAGGGCACGCTCAGCGATCCGCTCGACCTGTCGGAAGGGACGGATCTGCGCCTGCGCGTGCGCTAGTTGTCCCCCGGCCCCGTCAGGCCGGCGCAGCGGGGGTGCGGCTCTGAAAGCCTCCAGGCGCAGTGCCGCTGGCGCCTCTCGACCGGGCGCTTTAGCATAGCGAGGCTGTTAGCAAGGGGGTGTACCTCATGAAAGGACTCTTCGCGATCGCGGCGCTGGCCGCGCTGGGCGTCTCGCCGGTCTATGCTGCCTGCACATCGCCTGGCAATCCGCCCGATGTTCCGGATGGCAATACTGCGACGGCCGATGACATTCTGAAGGCCCAGCAGGGCGTGGTCTCATTCCAGAATTCCACCACGACTTACCTTGCCTGCATCAAGAAGGAGCACGACGATGCCATCGCGGCCGCAGGTCCCGGCATCTCCTCCGTCGATGCCGACAAGATCGACCAGGCCGAGTCGAAGCAACATAACGCTGCGGTCCATCAGCTCAACGATGTCGTGACCCGCTTCAATCAGTCGGTGGCGACATACAAGGCCAAGAACGCACCCAAGAAGCCGGCTGCCGACGACAAGGACAAGCCGAAGGGCTGAGGGTGAGCGCGCGGCCCCGGCGGCGCAGTTTACCTACGGGGCACCTCACTCAGCCCTCGAAGGGGTGACGGCGGATGATGGTCTGATCGCGATCGGGACCGGTGGAGATCAGATCCACCGGTACCCCGACCAGCTGCTCAATGCGCTCGAGATAGCGCTGTGCATTGGCGGGCAGCGCTGCCAGATCGGTTACACCGATGGTGGACTGCTTCCAGCCAGCCATCTCCTCATAGACCGGTTCAGCATCAGCGTAGCCATCGGCAAACAGCGGCGGCTCGGAGAGCAACTGCCCTGCCAGCCGATAGCCCGAGGCGATGCGGATGGTGTCGAGCCCATCGAGCACGTCGAGCTTGGTGATGCACAGGCTCGAGACGCTCGAATGCAGCACCGCCCGGCGCAGCGCCACCGCATCGAACCAGCCGCAGCGGCGACGACGCCCGGTGACCGAGCCGAACTCGTGGCCCACGCGCGAGAGATGCTCGCCGGAGTCATCGAACAGCTCGGTCGGAAAGGGCCCGGCGCCCACGCGGGTGGCATAGGCCTTCACGATGCCGAGCACCTGGTCAAACGCCAGCGGTCCGATCCCGGTGCCGGTCGCCGCCCCGCCAGCGCTGGTGTTCGATGAGGTCACGAACGGATAGGTGCCGACATCCACATCGAGCATCGCGCCCTGCGCGCCCTCGAACAGCACGTTGGCACCCTGCTGCTTGAGGTGCGCCAGCACCGCGGTGACGTCCAGCACCATCGGGCGCAGCCGCTCGGCGAACTGCAGCTGCTCATCGAGCGTGCGCTGGAAATCCACGGGCGGCTGGCCGAAATAGCCCTGCAGAACGAAGTTGTGGAAATCGAGCACTTCACCGAGCTTGGCGGCGAAGCGATCGCGCTGAAACAGGTCCGCGACGCGCACCGCGCGCCGTGCGACCTTGTCCTCGTAGGCCGGTCCGATGCCCCGCCCGGTGGTGCCGATGGCATTGGCGCCGCGTGCATTCTCGCGCGCGCGGTCCAATGCCACGTGCGAGGGCAGGATCAGGGGGCAGGCGGGCGACAGCCGCAGGCGCTCGAACACCGGCACACCCTGCGACAGCAGCGTCTCGGCCTCCCTGAACAGCGCCTCGAGCGATACCACGACGCCGTTGCCGATCAGGGACTGCACACCCTCGCGCAGGATGCCGGCAGGAATCAGCGACAGAATGGTCTTCTGCCCACCTATCACCAGCGTGTGCCCGGCATTATGGCCGCCCTGAAAGCGCGCCACGGCGCGGGCGCGCTCGGTCAGCAGGTCGACGAGCTTGCCCTTGCCCTCATCACCCCACTGGGTGCCGATGACCACGACGAAGCGGCCCATCAGCCGCGCCCCGGGAGGCACTTTGCCAGCCACTGCGCCACGTCTATCCCCTAATGCGCTGCCGGCAGGGGCGGTGCGCCACTCGCCCGCCCGCTCGGACTGCGCAGATATTTGAAGAAATCGCCCTCGGGCGTGATGACCAGCACGTCCCCTTCGTGCTCCAACGAGCTCTTGTAGGCCGCGAGGCTCTGCGTGAAATCCGCCAGCTCGGGATTTTTGCCATACGAATGCGCATACAGTGCAGCAGCGCGCGCGTCCGCATCGGAGCGGATGCGCTGCGCCTGGCCTGTGGCATCGGCCAGCAGCTCCGCACGCTTGCGCTCGGCGTCGGCGCGGATCTGATCGGACTGCAGCGTGCCGCTGGCGTCGAGCTGCTGCGTGCGCGCGCTGAAGACCTGCTCCATGCGCTGGTAGACCGCGCTGGTGGCCTGGTCGGACAGATCGATGTGCTGCAGCTGCAGATCCACCAGCTCGAGGCCCAGCGCGTCAGCCGCTGCCCGCAGCATCGCAAATCCGTCGGAGGACAGGCCGCCGCGCGACTGGCTTTGCATCGCGGCGAGCGTCTCGTGCGCCACCGTCGCCTTGAGCCGATCGCGCGTCAGATCGGCCAGCCGTCGCGCGGCAACGTCCTCGTCACCGCCGGTGCCCCGATAGAAAGAGCTCACGTCCGTGAGCCGGTAGCGCAGCAGAAAGTCCACGCTGAGCGTGCGCTGATCGCTGGTGAGGAAACTCTCGCCGGGATAGGTGCGCGTCGTGAGCCGCTCATCGAAGCGATGCACCTGGTCAAGTGGCCACTTCCAGTGCAGTCCCGGGCCATAGGCGCCGGGTAGCAGCTGTCCGAGCCGCGTACACACCGCGCCGCCGCCCTGGTCGACGCGAAACAGCGAGCCATCCAGCAGCAGTGCCGCAACCAGCAGCGCCAGCACCCACCAACCCAGGCGGCGCGCCATCAGCGATCTCCGCGCGCGCGGCTGCGATCATCGTCGCTGGCGCGCTCGCTCTGTGCGGCCCCGGGGGCGCTCTCGGCTGCGGCGGCGGCCGCCGCGGCCGCATCCCCGCTGTTGCCGGTCGCCTGCGCGAGCTTGTCGAGCGGCACGTAGAACACCGCGCCATTGCCCGCGCGCGCATCCACGAACACCTTGCGCGAGTGCGACAGGATGTCCTGGATCGTCTGGATGTAGAGCCGGTCGCGCAGTACCTGCGGCTGCAGCGCGTAGCTCGCCGCAAGCTCATCGAAGCGCTGCGTATCAGCCTCGGCCTGTGCAAGCGTCTGCGTGGCGTACACCTGCGCATCGGCGATCTGCTGCTGGGCGCTCGCCTGGGCCTTGAGCTTCAGATCGTTGGCATAGCTCTGCGCATCGCTGATCTGTCGCTGGCGGTCATCGGCCGCGTGATCCGCGTCGTGCTCGGCGGCGACAACGGGGTCGGGCAGCTGCACGTCAGTCAGATCGAAGGCGCTGAGCCTGATGCCGCTGTGATACTGATCGAGCAGCTGCTGCATGCCCTCACGCGCCTGTACGTCGATGCGATCACGCGCCTGCCCGGCGACCAGCGAGGAAAGGTCCGCGCGCGCGGCGAGCCGGCGCACCACCACTTCGCCGACCTGCTGCAGCGTGGCCTGGGGATCGCGCAGCTGAAAGAGGTACTGCAATGGGTCGGCAATGCGGTACTGCAGGGACCAGGCCAGTGTCACCAGGCTCTGGTCCGCGGTCAGGATCGTGTCCTTGGAGTCGAACGAGTTGACGTCGGCGACGCTGACCTTCGTCATGGTCTGGATCGGCCAGGGCCAGCGCCAGCCACTACCGGGCGGTTCGGTGGCGACATAGCGCCCGAAAGTCTGCACCACGCCGCGCTCTCCGCTGGCGATCTGGTAGTAGCCGCTGGCGAGCCATACGAGCAGCGCCAGGGCGAACAGCGTCAGGGCGGCCTTGCCGCGGCTGCTGCCGGGGCGCCACAGACGCTGCACGCGCCCCTGCCAGCGGCGCAGCATGTCATCGAGGGACGCGTCGTCCGGCGCATTGCGGCTCGACCGTCGCTTGTCATCGCCGGGTTGATTCCATGCCATGGCGGTAGAGTCGACGCACCGGGGCGTCGGAGGTGTCAGTGATGGGCGGCGCGGGGCTGCGGCGGCGCTGCGGATTCTAGGTAGCCCTCGGGCGAGGCACAAGCGGCCGCGTCGACCAGCGCCCCCGCGGGTGCCGTCGCCGGGGTGCCGGCCAGGGCCGGCAGCAGCCGCACCCCCGGCTGGGCCGCCCAGCGAGCCAGCTCCGCGGCCGGCAGCTCCACCTGCAGCTCGAGCGAGCCGTCCTCGAGCGATCGCTCCTCGCGCACCACGTCCGCAGCATGCAGGCTGGCACGCAGGGCACCGGCGCTGGGCGGCAGACGCAGCCAGCGGCGCTGCACCGACAGGTCGAGCCGCTCGGCGATCGCGTCGCGCAGCAATGACAGGCCCTGCCCCTGCGCGGCCGAAATCCATACCTGTTGCAGCTGTCCGTGCGCATCGCGCTCGGCGCGAGGCGCCAGCCCCAGCCGATCGATCTTGTTGTACACGCGCAGCTGCGGGATGGCTCCCGCGCCGATCTCGCGCAGCACCCGGTTCACCTCCCCGATGTGCTCGTCACGCTGCGCATCGCTGGCATCCACGACGTGCAGCAGCAGATGTGCCTCGCGCGCCTCCTGCAGCGTGGATTGGAACGCCGCCACCAGCTCGTGCGGCAGCTCGCGGATGAAACCCACGGTATCGGCCAGTACCACCTGGGCCGGAAGCTGCAGGCGACGCACGGTCGGATCGAGCGTGGCAAAGAGCTGATTGGCGATGTAGACCTCGCTGCCCGTCAGCGCACGAAACAATGTGGATTTGCCGGCATTGGTGTAGCCCACCAGCGCCACGGCGGGCACGGGAATTTCCGCGCGTGCGCTGCGTCCGGTTTCGCGCTGCTGCTTCAGGTGCGTCAGGCGACGCGTTACCGTGCGCATGCGCTGGGAGAGCAGGCGCCGATCCACCTCGAGCTGGGTCTCGCCTGGACCGCCCCGCAGACCGATGCCACCCTTCTGACGCTCAAGGTGCGTCCAGCCGCGCACCAGCCGGGTCGACATGTGCTTGAGCTGCGCCAGCTCGACCTCGAGCTTGCCTTCGAAGCTGCGCGCGCGCTGCGCGAAGATGTCGAGAATCAGACCGCTGCGGTCGAGCACGCGCGCGCCGATGAGCTTTTCGAGATTGCGCTCCTGGCTGGGCGACAGCGGGTGATCGACGAGAATCAGCTGCGCGTCGCTCGTGCGTGCGATGGCCGCGATCTCCTCGGCCTTGCCGCTGCCGACGAAGTAGCGCGAATCGGGCCGATCGCGCCTGCCGAGCACAGTGGCCACCGGCTCGAGGCCGGCCGAGCGCGCCAGCGAGCGGAATTCCTCCAGGTCCTCGGCCCGCACCGAGCTGCCGAGACCCAAACGCACCAGCACCGCGCGCTCACCGACGCGCGGTCGCTCGAACATGCTACGACCGGTGTCGATAGGTCAGTCCGCGGTCGATTCAGCCGTGGCGCTCTCCTCGGGAGTCAGGCGCACCGCGCGCGCCGGCACGACCGTGGAGATCGCATGCTTGTAGACCATCTGGCTGACGGTGTTCTTCAGCAGAACGACGAACTGATCGAAGGAATCGATCTGTCCCTGCAGCTTGATGCCGTTGACCAGATAGATCGAGACCGGCACATGCTCCTTGCGAAGCGCATTGAGGAAGGGGTCTTGTAATGATTGGCCTTTGGCCATGGTTTTCTCCTTATTTTTCAACTAGTTCTTACAGGCGGGGGTCGTCGCCTCGGGATCTGGCCTCATCACGGGGGGTCGCTTCGAGGTCGAAAGCCTTCGCGCTGGACTGATTCTAGCACCCGCCGGCAGGGCGGTCATGCGCGGGCCGCCGCGAGAATCTGCCTGCCAACCGCTTCCGCGAGTCCCACACCGGCTGCATTGAGGCGGATCAATTCCGCTTCACGGCGCAGCCAGGTCAGCTGGCGCCTGGCCAGCTGCGCGGTGGCCGTCAGCGCCGCCTGTTCCGCCTCCGCGGGCGCCGCACCGGCGCTGAAGATGCGCCAGAGCTGCCGGTAGCCCACCGCGCGCACCGAGGCGTGCTGCTCGGTCAGATCCCCGCGCGCGTACAGGCGCTCGACCTCGCGCAGCAATCCGGCCTCGAGCATGCCCGAGAATCGCGCCGCCAGGCGCGCACGCAGCGCGGCGCGAGCAGCCGGGCCCTCCTCGGGCAGCAGCGCGAAGCGCAGCCAGCGATAGCGCTCGCGCGCACCCTGCGTGCGCTGCTGCCACTCGCTGATGGGCACGCCGGTGATGCGCCAGACTTCCAGCGCGCGCTGGATACGCTGGCCATCGGTCGGTGCAATCCGCGCGGCGGCACGCGCATCGATGCGCGCGAGCTCGGCGTGCAGCGCAGGCCAGCCGTGCTGCAGGGCCAGGGCATCGATCTGGCGGCGCACCGCTGCATCGGCCATCGGCAGCGCGGCCAAGCCATGATAGAGCGCATGCAGGTAGAGCATCGTGCCACCCACCAGCAGCGGCTGATGGCCGCGCCGATGAATCTCGTCGACCGTCTCGAGCGCATCGCGCACGAACTCACCGGCGGAGTAGCTCTCGGCCGGGTCGCGGATGTCGATCAGGTGATGCGGCAGGCGCGCGCGCTGCGCGGCATCGGGCTTGGCGGTGCCGATGTCCATGCCGCGATAGACCTGCGCGGAGTCTACGCTGATGATCTCCAGCGCCAGCGTGTCCTGCAGGCTCGCGGCGAGCTGCAGCGCCAGGGCGCTCTTGCCGGTACCGGTGGGGCCGGTCAGCACCACCAGCAGTGGCGGCCCCTGCGGCATCAGCGCAGCGGCAGGACGTGCATCAGCGCCCCCGCAGAAATAGTTGATCGATCTCGCGCAGCGTCAGGCGCATCCACGTGGGCCTTCCGTGATTGCACTGGCTGGATCGCTCGGTCTGCTCCATCTGGCGCAGCAGCGCATCCATCTGCGCAGGACTGAGCGTGCGTTGACCGCGAATGGCGGCGCGACAGGCGAGGTTGCCGAGCAGCCGATGCGCCGTGGCATCCAGATGATGCACGCCAAGCTCGCCGCACAGCTCGCGCGCGAGCTGTTGCAGCAGCTCTCGGGCATCGACCTGCGCGAGCAGCACCGGCACACGGCGCAGCGCGAGGCTCGAAGGAGACAGCCGCTCGAGACTGAAACCCAGCCGCTCGAGCTCGGCTTGCTCGCCCAGCAGCGCATCGATCTCGTGCTCCGGCGCCTGCAGCACCAGCGGCTCGAGCAGTCCCTGCGAGGCCGCGCTACCGGCGCTGTCGTAGTCACGCTTGAGCTGTTCATAGAGCACACGCTCGTGGGCGGCGTGCGCATCGACGATGATCAGCCCCTCGCGGTTCTGCGCCAGGATGTAGAGGCCGTGCAGCTGCGCCAGCGCAATACCGAGCGGCTGCTCGAGTGCTCCGGGCGCAGGCTCGGCCGTGCTCAGTCCCTGCAGTGCCTGCAGCGTCTGAGCGATCGAGCCGGGCGAGCCCATCAGTGGCAGCTCGGCCGCCAGCGCGTAGCGCCCGGCCTCCAGCGCGTCGCGCTCGCCCGTCATCCCGTCGCGCTCGCCCAGCGGCTGCAGCGCCACGCCGGGCGGTGCGAACATGCCCGCCGGGGACATCAGCGTGCGCGGGCGTGTCGCGGCGAGCGCACGCTCGATCTGGCGGAACACCAGGTCGTGCACGCCGCGGCTGTCGCGAAAGCGCAGCTCGAGCTTGCTGGGATGTGCATTGACATCCACCTCGCGCGGATCGAGCGTCAGGTGCAGCACGAATCCGGGATGCCGACCGTGGTAGAGCACATCGCGATAGCCGAGTCGCGCAGCGCCCGCCAGCAATCGATCGCGTACTGCCCGGCCATTCACGAACCAATACTGCTGATCGGGCTGACCGCGTGCCGCCGTTGGCAGACCGAGCCAGCCCCACAGCCGCAGTGCCGAGCCGGCCGGCTCGAGCGCGAGCGCCTGGCGACGAAACTCGGGCCCGAGAATACGATCGAGGCGTGCTGCGAGCGCCGCCTGCGGCTGCTGGGTGTCGGCGGGGGGCAGCTCGAGCATCAGCCGCTCGTTGTGACGCAACTGGAAGCCCACCGCCGGCACCGCCAATGCCAGGCGCTCGACCTGGCGCAGGATATGACCGAACTCGGTGCTTTCACTGCGCATGAAGCGACGCCGGGCCGGCACGCTGTAGAACAGGTCACGCACCTCGACGCTCGTGCCCACCGGATGCGCCGCAGGCTGCAGCATCGAGCACTCGCCCGCATCCACCGACAGCTCCGCAGCCTCGCTGCTGCCACGGGCATGTGATATCAGGCGCAGCCGCGCCACCGAGCCGATGGAGGGCAGCGCCTCGCCGCGAAAGCCGAGGCTCGCAATGCCGAGCAGATCCTCGGCGCTGGCGATCTTGCTGGTCGCATGCGGCAGCACCGCCAGCGCCAGTTCCTCGGCGGGAATGCCATGGCCATCGTCGCGCACCCGGATCAGACCCAGGCCGGCGCGCTCGATGTCGATCTGAATGTGGCGTGCACCGGCGTCGAGCGCATTCTCGATGAGCTCCTTGACCACGGAGGCCGGCCGCTCGATGACCTCGCCGGCCGCGATCTGGTCGACCAGGTGTGAGGGCAGAACTCGGATGGGCATGTCGGATCGGAACGGCGCTCGCAGGGGTGAGCGCCGGGGATCTTAGCAGCGAGTGCTCAGCAGCGAGTGCTCAGGAGCTGCCCTTGGTCTCGGCGCGATCGGGGCGCGTGCGCGCGAAGAGGCTGCCCTGCGGCGGATACTGCCGAAAGTAATCGGCAATGCCGCTGAAGATCGCCTGGGCGAGCCGCTGCTGCTGCTGCGGATCGCGCAGGCGGCGCTCTTCGGATGGATTGGAGATGTAGGCGGTCTCCACCAGCATCGAGGGCACATCGGGTGACTTCAACACCACGAATGCGGCCTGCTGCACTTCGCGCTTGCGCACGGCGCCCACGCGATCGAGCGCGCCGAGTACGTCCTGTGCGGCCTCTCCGCTCTGCGCCATGCTGGCGTTCTGGGACAGGTCCATCAGCACCGAGCGCAGCTCGGGCGCCTGCGCCGCGAGCGAGATGCCACCCTTCAGATCCGCCGCATTCTCCTGATCCGCCAGCCGCCGCGCCGCTTCGCTGGAGGCGCCCCGCTCGGAGAGAATGTAGACCGACGATCCTTCGATCGAGCGGTCACGCACCGAGTCGGCATGGATCGAGACGAACAGATCCGCATGTGCGGCGCGCGCACGCTCCATCCGATCGCGCAGCGGCACGAAGTAGTCGCCGTCCCGCGTGAGCACCGCGTGCATGCCAGGTTCGCCATCGATGCGCGCAGCGAGCGCGCGCGCGATGGCGAGCGTGACATTCTTCTCGTGCGTGCCATCCGGCCCGGTGGCCCCCGGATCCTCCCCACCATGCCCGGCATCCACGGCGATGATCACGTCGCGCGCGGCCTGTGGTGCGTGCGCGGCATGCACGCTCTGCAATAGCGATCCAGACGGAGGCGCGGGCGGCGCAGCCGCGGGCGGCATGGCCGCAGGCGTCGCGACCGCCGGGACGATCGCCTTGGCGGGGGCGGTGCGCGCGGAGAGCACCGGGACCCGTGTCAGCTCGACACTCAGCTGCGCGGCGCCCGACACATCCTGCCAGCGCAGGTGTACGCGCGCGGGGGCGCGTAGCTCGAGCACCAGCCGCAGCGTGTGACTGTTGGGCCGCCCCGAGCGCAGCGCACGCACCAGCGAATCGGTGCTGATGGCTGGCAGTGACGCGTGGCGTCGCGTTTGGGGCAGATCGATGACCACCCGCTCGGGCGCGGACAAGCGCAGTGAGCGCACCCGCACCGCCTCGGAGAGCGAGAGCGTCAGCATCGCGCTCTGTGCGCCCGCGGACAGCGAGAGGTGTTCGAGACGCGCGTCGGCTCGCTGGGCGGCGGGCTGCGTCGCGGTCCGATGCAGCGACGCTGCGCTGATGGAGCTCAGGGGTGACAGCATCAGCAGCACCGACAGTACCGGTGCCAGCCTCCCCCCGACGGTTCTTCGTACCCGGCCCGCTTCGAGCGGCATCGTCGGCCTCGCCTCTTCCAATGGTCCCGCCGACTCTAAGCGTTGCCGCGCCTTATTTCAACATAATGATGGAGATACGGATTGAAGCTCAGGCCCGTTCTGACAGCGCCAGCTCTGTCGGCAGCTCGGCAAGCCAGCGTTCCCCGGCGGGGCTATGGGCGGTGAGCAGGCAGCGCCGACCCGGCTCCTGCGGCCAGAGCTGTAACCACAGATCCGGCCGCGGCAGCTGTGCCCGCGCACGCTCGGGCCATTCCACCAGCAGCAGCGCGCGCTCGTGCAGGTAGTCGCGCAGTCCCAGCTGCTCGAGCTCCCCGGCGTCATGCAGGCGGTAGAGATCCAGGTGCACGCCCACGCAGGCATCGAATGCATAGACTTCGATCAGCGAGTACGTCGGGCTGCGCACCGGCTCGCGCACGCCGCAGGCGGTCAGCAACGCCGAGATCAGCGTGGTTTTGCCGGCGCCCAGCTCTCCGGAGAGAAACACGCAGCGCGCACCGGGCATGGACCAGGGACAGTGGCGCGCGAGCGCGGCGCCCAGCCGGCGCGTCGCGGGTTCATCGTGCAGCGTCAGAGGCTCGCTCACGGTCAACGCTTGAGATTGACCCAATGGCTCAGCCCCTGCGCCAACTCGAGCGCGAGAATGCCGCGCTCGCGCTCGCGTGCGAGCTCATCGCCCGAGAGCGCATGCGCCATGACCCCGGCGCGCGCGGCCAGCCAGGGGTCGCCACATTGCGCGAGGATGCCGGCGATCGCGCCGGTCAGCACGTCTCCCATGCCCGCCGCGGCCATGCCCGGATTGCCGCGCTCGCACAGACTTGGCGCCGATGAGGACCCGGCCGGCCCGGCGACATGCCGGCCGATGAGCGTGCCGGCGCCCTTGAGCACGATCACGGCGCCCCGATGTGCCTGGCACAAACGCTCGAGCGCGCCCATGCGGTCGGCCTGCACCTCGCCTGCGCTGATGCCGAGCAGCCGACCGGCCTCGCCCGGGTGCGGCGTGAGCACGGCACCGGCGGGCGCGCGCAGCCCCTGCTCTGCCATGAGATTGAGGGCATCAGCATCCAGCACCATCGGCAGCGGCGCGGCGAGCGAGCGTTGCAGCAGCGCCCGTGCCCAGCCCGTGCGGGTCATTCCAGGCCCGACGGCGAGCACCGTGGCCGTCTGCAGCAGCGGCTCGAGCTCGGCCACATCGCGCACGCCGTGCACGATGAGCTCGGGACGGCCGGCCACGATGGCGTTCAGATTGTCCGGCCAGGTCGCGACCGTCACGAGCCCGGCACCCGTACGCAGGCAGGCTTCTCCCGCCAGCCGCAGCGCGCCGGGCATCCCCGGGCCACCGCCGATGATCAGCACGCGACCGAAATCGCCCTTGTTCGCATCGCGCTCGCGCGGCGGCAGGGCCCGCAGCACGTCAGCTTCGCCCAGCCGCTCGAGCACCGGGCGAAATCGCGGCTCATCGGGCACCGAGACGCCCAGATCATCGAACAGCAATCGCCCCGCACGCTCCGGACCCTCCTGCAGAAACAGTCCGGTTTTCAGCGCCACGAAGCTGATGGTGCAATCGGCGGTCACGGCAGCGCCCATCACTGCGCCGCTGTCGGCGTTGAGTCCGGACGGCACGTCCAGTGACAGGACCGGGCGTCCGCTGCGGTTGATCTGCTCGATGGCGGCGGCCATCGGCGCGCGTACCGCGGAGCGCAGGCCCGTACCGAGCAGCGCATCGACGATGACCTCCGCCTCCAGCCCACTCGGCGTAAATGGCTCGATGTGCCCGCCGCTGGCGCGAAATTCATCGCAGGCCACGCGCGCATCGCCCGTGAGTGCATCGGCGGCGACCACCGCGAGCACCCGCACGCCGAGCCCCGCCGCCTGAGCGAAGCGCGCCAGCACATAGCCGTCGCCGCCATTGTTGCCGCCACCGGTGACGACGCAGATCTGCAGCGCACGCGGCCAGCGACTGCGCAGGATGCGCAGCGCCGCCTCCCCGGCGCGGCGCATCAGCGTGTAGCCGCTCGTGCCCTGGGCGATGGCCAGCGCATCCAGTGCTCGCGCCTGATCCACTGAGTAGAGCAGCTGGGGGGACGTCATGGCCCGATTATACTGGGGGTCCTCACAGGCCCTACCGCAGGCGCTCATTGCCGCCCACCAACCCCTCACCCGCCGAGCCGAAGCGATCGCCTGCAGCGAGCGCGCCGGGCATCGACGCCGCCGCCGCAAGCGAGCTGCGCCGCGCGATCGACGGTGAAGCGCGGGCACTGGGCTTCGACGCCATCGGCATCGCCGGTATCGAGCTCGCCGAGGACGAGCGTCATCTGCTGCGCTGGCTCGAGCGCGGCTGGCATGGGCAGATGCAGTACATGCAGCGCCACGGCGTGCGCCGCAGCCGGCCGGCCGAGCTGCAGCCCGGAACGCTGCGCGTCATCTCGGTGCGTATGAACTACCGGCCGGCGGGGGCACGCCCCAGCGCCGAGGTGCTCGCGGACGATCAGCTCGGCTACGTATCGCGCTACGCACTCGGGCGCGACTATCACCGTCTCATGCGCCGCGCGCTGGCGCGGCTGGGGGATGCCATCACGCGCCTCGCCGGACCGCACGGGCACCGCGTATTCGTCGACAGCGCGCCGGTGCTGGAAAAAGCGCTGGCGCGCAATGCCGGGCTCGGCTGGATCGGCAAGCACACCAATCTGCTGTCACGCGAGGCGGGCTCCTGGTTCTTCCTTGGCGAGATCTACACCGATCTGCCGCTGCCGCCAGACACCCCCGCGGGCGCACACTGTGGCAGCTGCAGCGCATGCATCCCCGCCTGTCCGACCGGTGCCATCGTCGCTCCCTATCAGCTCGACGCGCGCCGCTGCATCTCCTATCTGACGATCGAGCTGCATGGCCCGATACCCGAGGCGCTGCGCCCGGCCATCGGCAACCGCATCTATGGATGCGATGACTGTCAGCTCGTGTGCCCCTGGAACAAGTACGCGCGCGACGCGGCCCATCCGGACTTCCGTGTGCGTCATGGGCTGGACGCGCCGCGGCTCACGCAGCTGCTTGGCTGGAGTGCCGCGCAGTTCGAAGAGCGCACGCGCGGCTCCGCCATCCATCGCATCGGGCATGCGCGCTGGCTGCGCAATGTCGCCGTGGCGCTGGGCAACGCGCGCACCAGCCCTGCCGTGATCCAGGCGCTGCGCGCCGCCGAGCGCGAGCAGCACGATCCGCTGGTGCGCGAGCATGTGCTCTGGGCCCTGCAGCGGCACGGCGCCCGCAGCGCAGAAGCGCTACACTCGGTATCCAAAGCGTCTCAATAACATCGGAGGGGAGCCCAATGAAAACGGCATTACGTGCATCCAGACTGTCATGGCTGGCCGGGACAGCCCTTGCCTGTGGCGCCGCGCTCGGACTGATGCACAGTGCCGTCGCGCAGGAGCCGGTGGTCGGCGCTGCCGATGCGGACGCGCTGTTCCACAGTGCAAACCCCAGGCTCAATGCCAACATGCAGGTGGCCTATCACATCGAGAAGGACCTGCTCGAAGCCAATCATTGGGAGCTGGCGGATCGTTACCTGACGAAGCGCTACCTGCAGCACAACCCCAATGCATCCTCCGGGTTGGCAGGAGTCGTCAACTACTTCGTGCATGTGCGCAAGGTCGTGGCCAAGCCCATCCCCGCCAAGCTCGGCATTCCCGTGGTCTCGGTGGTGGCACAGGGGGATCTGGTCATCGTGGCGACACCGCGCGTCGTGCGCGACGCCAGCGACCCTTCCAAGAGCTATACGACCACGTGGTTCGACATGTGGCGTATCAAGGACGGCAAGGCCGACGAGCACTGGGACTGCGCGACGCGCATGTAGCGCGTACGAGCGGCTCAGGCGCCGACGCGCACGTTGTCGATGAGCCGCGTGCCACCGAGCCAGGCCGCACCGAGCACGACGAGTGCCGGGGCGCCGGCGCGCGGCTCGGTGAGATCGGTGGCGTCGCGGATGGCGACGTAATCGACGCGAAAGCCCGCCTGGGTCAGTGACCGCACAGCCTGCTGCTCCAGGGCCGCGCATGCGGCCGCATCCGGCAGACCAGCGCGCAGCGCCGCGGCGATGTCCGCGAGCGCTCGATGCAGGCGCGGGGCCACTGCGCGCTCGGCGGGGCTGAGATACTGGTTGCGCGAGCTCAGGGCGAGCCCATCGGCATCGCGCACGATCGGTGCGCCCACGATCTGCACCGGCAACGCCAGGTCGGCGACCAGGCGCCGCACGATCAGCAGCTGCTGAAAATCCTTCTCGCCGAAGACGGCCACATCCGGTGCGGCCAGGGTCAGCAGCTTCGCCACCACGGTGGCCACACCGTCGAAATGTCCGGGACGAAAGCGCCCTTCCAGCGTCTCGGAGAGTCCCTGCACCTGCACGCGCGTCGCCGGGGGCCCCAGGGGATACATCTCGGCGACGCTCGGGACGAACAGCAGATCACAGCCAGCCTCTGCCAGCGCCCGGGTATCGCGCTCGAGCGTGCGCGGGTAGCGCGCGAAGTCCTCGTGCGGGCCGAACTGCAGCGGATTGACGAACACGCTGACGATGCTGCGCGCGGCGCGCACCTGCGCGGCCGAGAGCAGACTCAGGTGGCCGGCGTGCAGATTGCCCATGGTCGGCACCAGCGCAACACCCTCGCCCTGCCAGCCGCGTACGCGCGCCCGCAGCGCGTCGATCGTCTCTACCGTCTCCATCGGATCGGCCGCGTCAGAAGCTGTGTTCCGCCGCCGGGTATTGCGCGCTTCTGACCGCCTGCACGTAGCGTGCGATGGCTGCCTGCGGCGACTCACTGCCGGCCATGAAATTGCGCGCGAAGCGAGGCTTGCGCCCCGGAGTGAGATCGAGGATGTCGTAGAGGACGAGGATCTGTCCGTCCGTATGCGGTCCGGCACCGATACCGATCACCGGCACCTCGGCAGCGGCGCTGATGCGCTGGCCAAGCTCGCTGGGGATGCATTCGAGCAGCAGCAGATCCGCCCCCGCGGCCTCGAGTGATTTGGCATCCTGCATCATGGCCTGCGCGGCCTGCTCGCCTCGCCCCTGGACGCGAAAGCCCCCGGTTTTGTGCACGGACTGCGGCTTCAATCCCAGATGCGCGCACACCGCGATGTCATGGCGCGCAAGATAGGCCACGGTATCGACCTGGCCCGGTCCACTCTCGAGCTTCACCATGCTCGCACCGCCCTCCTGCAGCAAACGCACGGCATTGCGCAGCGCCAGCTCGGGCGTCGCATAGCTCATGAAGGGCAGATCCGCGATGAGCAGCGGGCGCATCAGCCCGCGGGCCACCGCCGCGCAGTGATAGACCATGTGATCCATCGTCACGGGCACGGTCGTGTCATGCCCCTGGATCACCATGCCGAGGGAGTCCCCGACCAGCACCACGTCCACCCCGGCGGCATCGACCAGGGCGGCGAGACTAGCATCGTAGGCCGTCAGGCAGGCGATCTTTTCGCCGCGCTGCTTCATCTGCGCCAGCGTACTGAGGGTGACCGGCGGACGGTTTGAGTCCCGGTTCTGCAAATGGGTATACACCACGGCAGCATGAAGCAGCGCCTGCCGCCAGGCAACTGCCGTGCCGCCGGCCCGCGCTCCAGTCCCACCGAGGCTTACTGCCGATATTACGCTGGCCGCTTGCCGCGCAAGCGCCCGGACCGGACCTGCGTCGAGGAAATCCAGGCCCGCCCATCGATAGCATCACGGCTGGTCTTCCCGAGGACGTCGCACCGTGAAAGAGTCGATGGCCGCAGATGCGCTGATCGAGACGCTGCCCGAGCTGGTGGTGCTCCTGCGCCGCGATGGCCACATCCTCAGTCTCAGCGCCGGCCAGGGAATGGCCTTGACGCCCGCGCGTGGGGCGGCCCGGGACTGCGCCGGCAAGCCCCTGGAAGCGATCTGGCCGGAATCGCTGGCCACGCTGCTGCGTCAACTGGTGCGCAAGGCCATCGCGCAGCGTGCACCCGTGGAGGCGCACTTCCGGGAGAGCGGCCGCAACTACGACGCACGCGTCAGTGCCCAGGGACCCGATCGCGCCGTGTGCGTCATCCGCGAGATGCTGGCCGCCCCGGCGGCCGAAGCACTCGATCTGACCGATGAGCGGCGCGCACCGCGTCTGGATCGGCGCGGCTTCCTGCGTCGCTTCCGCGAGTCGGTGTCGCTCGCGATGCTGCGCGAGCGCCCCATCTCGGTCGCGGTCATCTACGTCGATGGAATCGCCGACATCAGCGCGCTCATCGATGCGCAGATATCCGAGGAGGTCATGAACACGGCGATCCTGCGGCTGGCCGCGCTCACGGGCGCAGCCGACACCGCAGAGCCTGCGCGCCATCTGGGCCAGCTGAGCGACACGTGTCTGTCGCTGCTGGTGGAGTCGGCGGATCGCGATACGGTCGACGCCTGCGTGCGCGAGGTGTGCGCGAATCTGTGTGAGCCCGTCACCAGCGGCGGCAGCGCCTTTCACCTCACGCCCTACGCCGGCGTCGCGGTCATGACGGATACGGCCGTTGCGGCCAAAACACTGCTGGCGCGCGCCCACAGCGCCGCCGGCGAAGCGCGCCGCGCGGGTGCTGCACAGGTGCTGTTCTTCAGTGACAGCGGTTCGCCCGAATCGCTGACGCAGTTCGACATCGCCCGCGAGCTGCAGGAGGCCATCCGCAGCCACGACATCCGCCTGCGTTACATGCCGCGTCACGACCTGTCGAGCGGTGCGCTGGTCGCGCAGGTGGGTTACCTGCGCTGGATGCATCCCCTGCGCGGAGAGATCCGGCCGGTGGAATTGCTGCGCATGGCCGAGGCCACCGGACTCGCCACGGCGCTCTCTCGCGCGGCGCTCGCGTGCCTCGCCGAAGACGGTGCGGCACTGCGCCGGCGCTGGGGCGAGAAGGTGCGCATCTCCTTCGGAGCGCTGCGCTCTCACATCCTGCATGGGGATTTCGTCGAGGACATCGGCGCCCTGCTGGCCGGGGGCGTGCTGCCGGCGAGCTCGCTGGAGCTGCGTATCGCGGAGAAGACCTTCATCGGCTGCGATGCGGCGACCCTCGGGACGCTGAGCAAACTCGGCGTGCAGCTGGTCGTGGACGAGGTCGCACGCGGAATGGGCTCGCTCGACTGCCTCGCCCGCTCGCCGCTCTGGGGGCTGCAGCTCGATCGGGCCTGGGTGAGCGCACTGCGCAGCGATCCGGTTGCCCTGAAGGTATGCCGTGCGGGCGTGGCCATGGCCACCGCGCTCGGGCTGACCCCCATCGCGACTGGCGTAGACGACGCCGCGCAGCGCGATGTGCTGCTCGAGCTCGGCTGTCGCTACGGCAGCGGTGATCTGTACCGCAGCGGCGTCGGGGATCTGACCGCCGCGTAACCGGGGATCAGAGCGCCGCGTGGCGCAGCGGATTGAAGTACAGCCGACCGCGCCGCATGCGCCGGATTGCCGCGACCAGCTCCTCGAAGTCCGCCTCGCTGCCGATGGGATCGATGGCCGCAGCGTTGACGATCAATAGCGGGGCGGCCTCGAATTCGTGGAAGAAGCGCGCATAGGCATCGTTGAGCCGCTCCAGGTAGGCGCGATCGATGAACTGCTCGTAGCGGATACCGCGCCGCCCGATGCGCGCGAGCAGCACGTCCACCGGCGCCTGCAGGTACACCACGAGGTCGGGACGCGGCGAGTCGATGGCAAGTTTCGCCTGCACCTGCTCGTAGAGCCGGTACTCTTCATCCTCCAGCGTCGTGCGGGCGAACAGCCGATCCTTGTCGATGAGGTAGTCGGCAATGCGCAGCGGTGCAAACAGATCCTGCTGCTTCAGTGCGCTCATCTGCTGTGCGCGCTGGAACAGGAAGTACAGCTGCGTCGGCAGCGCGCCGGCACGCGGGTTGCGATAGAAGCGCTCCAGGAACGGATTCTCATCGGCATGCTCGAGGATGAGCTCGGCTGCGAGCGTATTGGCCAGCTTGCTCGCCAGTGTCGTCTTGCCCACACCAATGGGCCCTTCGATCACGATGAAGCGATGCGGGAACGGATCAGGCGCCATGTGTGATGGGTTGTGTGTCCAGACGCCACAGGTCCGAAGCGTCTGCGCGCTCCAGGAGCTCAGCGATGCGCAGTCCACCGGGCACGCGCAGCCCGGGGGCCACCTCGTACAGAGGATACAGAACGAAGCTGCGGCTCACTACTCCGGGATGCGGCAGCGTCAGCTCGGGCGTCTGCAGGCGCATCTGATCGAACAGCAGCAGATCCAGATCGATGCGGCGCGGGCCCCAGCGCACGCTCGAGGGCACGCGCCCGAGCTGCACCTGCAGCGCTTGCAGGGCGTCGAAAAAGGTCCGTACCGGCAGCTGCGTCAGCAGACCCGCCACTGCATTGACGAAGTCCGGCTGCTCGGAGAGCCCCCAGGGCCGTGAGCCGTACAGGCTCGACTGTCGCACCAGCCGCGTCTGCGGCAGCTGCGCGAGCGCCTGCAAAGCGCGGCGTACCTGCAGCGGCGGGTCATCCAGATTGCTGCCGATGCCTACATAGGCGCTTTGCCACAGCACGGCCGCTCAGCGGCGCCGGCGACGGCGCCGACGGGGACGATGCGTCGGCATGGCGGAATCGGAACCTTCGTGCGGTGAGCGTCCGGCCCCGGCCGTGAGCGCGTCGATTCTCTCCACGCGCTGCTCGGGCGCTAACGTCTGCAGCTCGGTCCACCAGTGCGCGATGGACGCCGGCGCGAGCCCGAGCTGCGCCCGCAGCGCCAGCAGATCGAACGCGGCGCGAAAGCGCGGCTGCTCGAGCAGACGCAATGCCCGCCGGCCACGCGGTTGCTCCAGGCGCGGCTGCAGCGCGTACATCTCGCGCACACCGAGGGCGATGCGCCGCGGGATGGTCACGCGTGCGGCCGCCTCGCGCAGGCAGCGCTCGCAGGCCGCCACGATTGCGCCCAGCTCGTGCCAGCGCTGCGGAGGCAGCGACTCGATCGTGGCGGCAATCGGCCCATACAGCAGCAGCGCGAACAGGAACGAGGCGGTGACGGGCTTGTCCGCGGCGACCCGCTCATCGGTGTTGCGCAGTCCATGGCGCAGCAGCTGTTCCACCAGACTGCCCGGATGGGCCGCCAGATAGCGCTCCACGGCCGGGAACAACACCCCGAACAGCTCCCGGCGGCGCAGAACATCCAGGCTGCGCTCGCCGTGACCGGTCAGAAACATCTTCTGTGTCTCATCGAACAGACGTGCCGGGGGCACCTGCGCGAGCAGTCCCTTGAGCTCGGGAATCGGGGCCGCGGTATCGCTGTCCAGTGCAAAGTCCAGCTTCGCCTCGAAGCGCGCGGCGCGCAGCATGCGCACCGGATCCTCGCGGTAGCGCGTCTCCGGATCGCCGATCAGGCGCAGGCGACGAGCGGCGATGTCCGCCGCGCCGCCGACGAAATCCCACAGAGAGAAATCGGCGATGTTGTAGTAGAGCGCATTGGCGGTGAAATCGCGCCGCCAGACGTCCTCTTCGATCGAACCGTAGACATTGTCACGCAGCAGCCGCCCGTGCATGTCCAGCACGCGCTCGTGGTCCACCCCTTCGAGGCCCGGGCCGCCACGTCGCATGCCTTCGGCTGGACTCAGGGTGACGCTCACGCCCGGCGCGTCGACCTCCTCGAGCTGCTCCAGCTGGACCGTCGACTCATCCTCCTCGAGAGTTTCCTCGGGGTCCTCGTCTGCATCGGCATCAGCATCAGCATCAGCATCAGCATCAGCATCGGCATCTGCCTCTGCATCGCTGTCGATCTCCAGGTCAACTGCGGGGGCATCCCCTTCGACTTCGGCGGCCTCCTGCTCGACCTCCTCGTCGCTCGGGGCCTCTTCATTCGGGGAAGGCGCGCTGGCCGCCCTGAAGGTGGCGACTTCGATGACCTCGCGGCCGAAGATCACATGCGCCAGACGAAATCGCCGGCCCACCAGCCGGCAATTGCGAAACAGTCGGCGCACCTCATCCGGCAGCGCGTTGGTCGCGATATCGAAGTCCTTGGGGTGCCGGCCCAGCATCACGTCGCGCACGCCGCCACCGACGAGGAAAGCCTGGAAACCGGCGTCCTTCAGGCGATACAACACACGCAATGCATTGCTGGAGATATCCGAGCGGGAGATGTTGTGTTCGGCCCGCGGAATGATGCGCGGCACCGCAGCGGCCGAAACGGCCGGAATGCGTTGATTCAAATCCAATCCTTGAGTCGAAAGGTCCGCTTGAGCATGGGGGATGGGGGCCTATAATACCGCGCTTTTCGACGGCCCCTGCCCCACGCAGCTCCCTTCGTCTAGAGGCCTAGGACATCGCCCTCTCAAGGCGGTAACACGGGTTCGAATCCCGTAGGGAGCGCCAATCAAAACATATACTTAGAAGATTACTCGCTCCACCTAAATAGCCTCATACGGAAATTATACGGACAAACTGCTGCGGTAATTTCCCCATGGCTACGGTCTACAGATCGAAAGGAAAAGGCAGCGGTGCAGGCACCCCCATCGACCTCGCCAAGGTCGACGAGAAGCTGAGGGCGGCCGGCTTCACTTCGCTGTCGTACACACCCGAACCGCCGCAATTTCCGGATAGAGGGACCGCGTGGGCGGTTTACCTGGTATTCGAAGTCACGGACAAGGATCAGCCGACCACACTGTTTCCACGTCCCGGGTTTTACTTCTCGTCCGGCCTGACGCCCGACAGGGCCCGTGGTTTATTCCAGGCTCGGGATGCCTGGAGCGTGGGACCCTGACCAGCGAGAAAACAGCCGCCGGGGCACCACTGCGATATAGATCGAGTAGCCGCATGCGCTCGGCCAGGTCGTCACGCATGCATGACGTTACGGATCATCGAAGGACGGTCCCTTGGCGCGTCGCATAGTTGCGACGTGCTACGGGTTCCGATAGTTGGACGCAATCGCGTCTGATCGTCGAGCACAGCCGCACGCAGTAGCGTGGCAGCGATGAACACTTTCCGAGAAATCGCCACTCAGGCACTAGCTGCGGCTGCATTGCTGCTGGCTCTTGCGGTGATCGCCCGGTCGGTAGTGATGTAATCGGGCGCAAGGGGTTGCAGCGGATCACCTCGAAAATAGGTGCTCATATTGGCTTATCGTTTTGATTTAGAAGATACGGCAAAACTTACATAATAAAACAGGGCATGATCCGCTGGTCCCAGGCGGAGTGACGACCATGAACGTACGCAGCCGCATATCCCTCGCACCCAAGACTTCGGCATGGCCTCGGCAAATCGCGCGTCCGAAAGTCCGCTTACGGTCGCAACCACCCTCTCGGATGGGCGCTACGCTCACTTCGCTGGCGGGACTCGTGCGCGAGCTGTTCCATCGCTCGCATTGACGACGCCGAGATCTGCGTTCGGCTCGTGCGCAGATAGGCGAGCGCTTCGTTGAAGTCATCATAGCGTTGCTGCGCATCGATAGTGGCAGCTGCGGGCGGTAGTGTGACGACCTGCAGATGATGCGGCGGATACGCCTGGCCCGCTTCGCTGTAGGAGACGCCGGGCAGCAGAGCTTCCAGTGCATAAGCGCCTCAATTGGGCCGGATTCTGCGTCTGCGCAAGCCGGTTTCCTATGCCGGGCAGACCAGGGCGGCGGCACCGTGTCACCTCAATAAAGCTTTGGAGCCAAAGGATGTCTAAGCAATCAGGACGTGCTTGCCTTGGTCCCCATGCGAGGGTGTCCCTGCCGCTCGCCGCGCTGCTCGCGCTGGTGCTCGTGGGCTGCCAGCGTGCCGAGTCACCTTCCAGTGTCGCGAAAGATGTCCACGCCGCTGAACAGAAGGAGCAGTCCAAGACCCAGCGGGCGCTTGCAAATGCTTCCCAGGATGAGGGCAAGGCACAGCAGCGCGTCGAGGAAAAGGTCGCCGATCGCGATGACATCGCAGCCAAGGATGCGTACAAAGTCGCGGTGGCAAAAGCGGACGGCGAGCATGACGTTGCCCTCCAGCGCTGCAAGCAATTCTCGGGAGACGCGCAGAGCCGCTGTAAACGACAGGCAGACGCCGACTACGACGCGACCAAGGCCAATGCCAAGGCACAGGAGGTCTCGCAAACGCGCTAGCCATCCTTCTTCAGCGCATGGCGTCAGCGACTCTGGTGCATCGTCGTCGCAATCTGTGAAGCGCTCGGCGGTATCGTCATCCAGTATCGAGGACGCTGCCGCCTGAAGAGCCGGAGGACGGCATGAGACGCGCAGGTTACGAGGCTGAGGAAAGCGACTGGATCGATGCCCTTTGCTGCGCGATGAATCGCTGGGCAATGGCCAGCTCGAAGGTCGAAGCGGAAGGCAGGCTATGGGCATTGCCGAGCGAGGGGGTCATGGCGGCAGTGGCTCTCGCCTCACCTGCCGAGCATTCTTACCAGACCGTGGACCCCGATATTCCGCATGCCATGGTTGAGCGCCAGCGGTCCATGTCAAATCTACGCGAACAGACCCGCTATGCCGCTGGCCATGGCCAGCTCTAGAGTCCACAGGACGCGTTAGCCGAAATCCCCGAGGGCCTGTTCCGGCGGAGTCTTTTGAGGCTGCGGTGTTGGCTTTGGATGCAAGGAGTCGGGCGGATCGCCGATGGGCGCCGGCCCGGGCTCCTGGGGTCGCGGATCGTGTGCTTCCAGCATATGCCGCCCTTCAACGCGGTGTCGTCGATGGTGACGGCAACCGCTCGCGAAGTCCGAGTGCAACGCTACCGCTGTCTGGGTCAGACCCGGTGTCGGAGCTCGTGACACTTTAGCCACCGCATCGCGCCCATCGAGATGTCTCCACGCCGCTGACCAGACTTGCATCGAGGCGATGCCACTGCCTCAAGCGGGAGTGTAGGGAGGGCCCCCGCCTGTCAGCGAGGGGCGCTACTTCGGTCCAATCATCGTGCGCTGCCGCCTTGTGCAGCGCGGGTTCCAACCGCTTCCCATTATTGTGAAACCCTGCGGCGGCAGCTTTGCACCAGAGCGCGATCCGTCATTATCATCAGGAGCTATGAGAACGCTCACGCTGCGAAGCATGCAACAGCCGTCCTATCTGGACACGCTGCTGTATTCGCTGGTGATGGAACTGGGCGTACTGCCGGGCGATGCATATCCGGTGCGCGAGTCGGAAAAGCTCCCGCCACCGTTGAGGCACATCGTGAAGATGGCCACGCATGTTGGGCAGAGTTGGGGATGCTGGACCGATGAGCGCCATCATTGGCTGTTCATCGCCGAGATGCCGCTGACGCGTGGTAAACCCGTACTGCAATTGGATCGGTATAACGAGGCGGGTGACCTGCGGGACACTACCAACTGGTACTGCGACGATAACGATAAATGGTGTCGCATTACCGTCCCGTAGCCGGCAGGTCCGTTTGTGCGATGCGCCATGCGGCCGCAGCTACCCGGACGATAACTGTATAGACATACAGCTCTGGCGGCGATACGGTTTCCACCATGATCCGCCGCCGCGCCGCCTACGAGCCTCTTCAACCCTCCGGGCAGCCGCGCTGGCTGACGGTGCGCACGTTCGGGGGTGGTCTGATCGAAGCGCGGCGGCTCGAGCCCGGAACAGATCTGGTGCGTGTATTTCTCACGGCGATGCTCGAGCTCATTGACGCGGGCTGGCTGCTTGGAGAGTTTGCGTCCAACAGCGGGGCGGTTCGTCACGAGCGGGCCAGTGAAAAGCGCATGCTGGCCATCGAGGAGCAGGATCCCGAAGCCCTCGGCAGGACAGCCTGGGGCGGCCAATGCGTGAACTGCGAGGATTGACCGCATCAGGCGCCCTGGGTGCCGGCAGAGGAGCTGTCGCAGTAAAGTGCCACATGGCACCCCGGATCCACGTTGAGGCCCAAGCCCTGCGCTGGCTGATCCTGCCACTGCTTCTGCTGTGCGCGGCGGCGGCACACGCCGACCCGGTACGCGACGGGAATCTGGCGAGGCTGCTGCGCTCGGGCGGCTTCGTGATCCTCATGCGCCATGCGAGCTCGCCCGCCACCCCGCCGCTCGCCGGGCAGGCAGAGCCGGGCAATACCCGTCTCGAGCGCCAGCTCGATGCGTCGGGTCGCTCCGCGGCGCGTGCACTGGGCAATGCCCTACGGCATCTTGAGATACCGATCGGCGAGGTGCTCTGCAGTCCGACTTACCGCGCCCGCGAGACCTTACGCCTGGCCGGATGGGCGCCGCAAATTGCCGCCGAACTGGGCGATGGCGGCCACAGCATGCAGGCCGACGCCACCGGCAGGCGCGGTGCGTGGCTTCGATCCCGCGTGGCCGCGCCGCCGCGCGTCGGGACCGACACCCTCATCGTCACCCAGCTGCCCAACATTGCCGAGGCCTTTCCCCAGGACGCTAAGGGACTTGCCGACGGTGGCGCATTGGTGCTGCGTCCCGACGGCCACGGGGGTGCGGCCCTCATCGGTCGGATCCCTATCGATGGGTGGGCGGCACTGGCCGCTGCACACTGAGCAGCTGCCGGCAAGCCGCTGCGCTGCAGCGGCAGCGGCATCTCAACGACCTCAAGCGGATTCGTGCCGCTGCAGCATCAGCCAGACATGCGCAATGTGCAGTGTCATGCAGAACGCGAGCGTGAAGGCGGTGCCCGTCACGGGCACCAGCCAGCCGCTGCTGACGCAGGAGGCCGTCAGCAGCAGACAGCTCACAGCGAGCCAGCGGTTCAGGTAGGCAGGCAGTGCGCGCGCGAGCTGCCGGTTGTAGCGATAGGCGGCCGCGCGCTCGAGCTTGGAACCGGCGTCTGCATTGCGATAGCCGGCAAAGGGCCAGAAATAATCAATCAACGGCATGACAAGACCTGGGCTGCATACCCCATGCTGGCGCAGAGCGGCTGGCCCTGCGACTCTGGAATTGAGCGTACGCACGTCGGGAAATTCTTATTCGTACGCACGGCGCTATGCTCGCCGGCGATGCCAGCGGTGCCAGGCTCGCTCGAGCGTGTGCTCGAATTCCCGCGGCCTGGGCTGAAACAGCCGCTCACCGGCGACCAGGGCTGCGAAGGCGCGTCGTGTGCGCTCGCGCTCGATGGCCTGCAGCAGATGGCGGCGGCCCGGGCCGCTGCGACCCTCGAGCAATTGCGCGCGCGCATGTAACAGCGCCAGGTCATGCGCCTCACCGAGCCGCTCGCCGATCCCGTCGGCCTGCTTCGCCAGGGCTCCGAGCAGCCCCGGCTGGATCGGCCCGAGCATCTTCAGCGCGTAGCGCAGATATTTGACGTGCTTGCGCCACGCATGCAGCGCTGCATCGGCGGGATGGCCCGAGGCAGTGGGCAGCAGATAACGTCCCCGACGATAGATATGGCGCATGGCCGGCCCGAGTACGGACCAGTCATGTCGGCCGATCGGAAGCTCGCGTGCGCCGCGCTCCACGCGTCGCAGGGTACGGCATTGGTCGCGCAGGGTGCGCGCGTTGAGTCGATGCCGGGCGTCGGAAAGCTCCTGCCGCAGGCGGGCGGCGAGCCGTGCCGCGGCGGGATTGGCGCGCAGCGCGGCCGTCCTGCGCTGCAGAGCCGACAGCGCCTGGATGAGCACGCGCGCATCGCGCAAGGCATTCAGGACATGAGCCGCATCGCGCAACGTGCCGTTGGCCCTCTGGTAGCAGGCCTTCCTGAGGCATGGGCGCAGCAGCCTGAGTGCCGTTCGGGATTTCTTGATCGCCTTGCGTGCCTCGTGCACCGCCTCATCCGAGGGCGTTGCCTGTCCGAGCCGCTTGCGCGCGCTGCGAACATAATGATGCAGCACGCGTTGCAAAGCCCGCGTTCCGGAACCTGCTGCATCGACGCTCGTGGCGGCCATGATTTTGCCGCCAGTGTCGCACGCGAGCGCCTGCGCCTGCGCGGCATCTGCGCACGTTCTGTCAAGAATTCACCCCCTCAGCCTGTCGGTCAACGAGCGGTCAGCGCCTGTCTTCCCGACTTGCCGGCACGGATGTGACCACTCACACGGTGCAGATCGGCCGAACGATGCTAGCATTGGGAGAGGGAGGGCTTGCCCTCGGGGCAGGCCGCGCGGATCATCGCCCCTGCCAGGGCCTGCCCTGGTCACGGCGGAATTAGCCGGGGGAAACGGCGCATGAACATTCCGGACGAGCTCTTAGCCGCCTACGTCGATGGAGAGCTGCAGGGCGCGGAGCGTGCGCGAGTGGAACAGGCCATCGCACACGATGCACGCCTCGCGCAGCGCGTCGCTCACTATCGCGCGATGCGTGCGCGTCTGCGCGGCTCCTTCGATAGCGCGCTGCACGAGCCCATGCCGCAGCGGATGCTGCAGGTGGCGCGATCAGCCTCGAGGCCGGCGACCGCGCAGGTCATCGATCTGGCGCGCGTACGCGCCGAACGCAAACGTCGCAACGAGCGCCGGCGGCTGCTGCAGCCTCACCGCATCGCCATTGCCGCGAGCCTGCTCGCCGGTCTGCTGGCCGGTGGCATTGCCGAGCGGCTGCTGGGCAATGATTCGATCACCGCATTTCACAACGGCGAGCTCGTGGCGCGCGGTGCGCTCGCCGATACGCTGGACAATCAGCTCGCGGACAGCAGCGCTGCGGGCAGCCGCTTCCACGTCGGCATGAGCTTTCGCGCCAAGAGCGGCGACTACTGCCGCACCTTTTCGGCGACCGACAATCCCGCGCTGGCAGGTCTCGCCTGCCGCGAGCAGGATCACTGGCGCGTGCTGACCGTGGTCGGCTCGCAGCTCCCGGGCCACGAAGCCGTCAGCCCCGGCTCCACCCCCGCAGCCGACGGCGCGCGGCGTGTCGCCTGGAATCTTTCCCCGCTGTTGCTGCAGACCGTGCGCCAGCACATCAGCGGTCAGCCGCTGGACGCGCAGGCCGAAGCCAAGGCACGCGGCAGCGACTGGCGTTAGTCGGCCGCTGGCGCCCCTGTCGGCCCTGGCGGCTACACCCGCGCGGTTGCCCCGGCGCCGTGCACGCCCGGCGCGTTGGGCGCGCCTGCCTCGCCACTGCTGCGGGCGCTCTCGTAGCGGCGACCCAGAATCCAGGCGACAGGGAACCACAGCGCGGACATCAGTGCACCGAAGATCGCAAGGCCCGCCACGCCGTGCGGCAGGATGGCCGAGCTGACCCAGGCGGAGCTGAAGTCGCCGAAGCGGTATACCACCGTATCGATGACGTTCTTCGCCTTGTACTTGCTCTCCTGGTCCACCACGGTGAAGAGCATCTCGCGCGTGGGCTTGGCGATGGCGTACTCGGCCACACGTCGCACGATCTGGATGCCGCCCAGGACCAGCAGCACCGGGGAGAATGCGACGGCCAGGAAGGCGATCACCATGATGACCGGGTTGAGCAGCAAACCCGTGGTCACGCCGAAGCGCTTGATGATGCGACCGGTGCCGAAGAGCTGGATCACCACGGCGATGCTGTTGACCGACAGGTCGATGAGCCCGTAGGCGCGCGTGCGCGCGGCGTGATTGACGAAGGCGTGCTGGATCAGATCGCTCAACTGGAAGTAGACGATGGTCGAGATCCAGGTCATCAGCAGCAGGAAGGCGGACAGCAGCAACAGATACGGCGAGCGCAGCAGCAGCGTGAAGCCCGCAAATGGATTGCCCGGCCGCAGGTTGTGCTCGAGGCTCGTGCGCTGACTCTCCGCACCCTGCTCGAGCATGCGCTGCTTCTCATGCGCCAGCAGCCGCACCAGTACCGTGGTGACGAAGAAGCCGATGGCGGCGATGAGCATCAGATTGTTGTTGCCGATGCGCTCGGCCAGCAGGGTCGCGACGGCAGGTCCGACGATGCCTCCGATCGTCACCCCGGCCGCGACGAAGCCAAACAGCCGCTTGGCCTGAGTGCGCGTGAAGGTGTCGGCCATGAAGCTCCAGAGCACCGAGATGATCAGCAGGTTGAAGGTGCTGACCCACACGTAGAAGGCGGCGGCGATCCAGCGGTCCTGGTAGCGGCCGCTCTGGAACAGCGCATAGAACGCCAGCAGCGACAGGGCTATGAAGCCATAGACCCAGGGCAGGAAGGTCGAGAGCTTCATGCGCGAGGCGAGGCCCGCATACAGCGGCGCAAAGATGAGACTCGCTACCAGCGTTGCGGTGAACAGCTCCTGCAGGTGGCTTACGCCATAGACCGTGCCCATGGTGTCGCGCACCGGCTTGACGACCGAGTAGCTGCCGAACAGAAAGAAGAAGGACAGCATGCTCAGCACGACCGCACGAACCTCTTGCGGCTCGACGGCGGCGAGCAGCTTGAAGAAGCGCGCCAGCGGCGACGGCGCACTGGCTGCGGCGGCGTTGGTCGGACCCATCAGGCCTCTCCCCCTTCGGGTGCACCCCCGACTAGGGCCTCACGATACCTCCGCGGCCTGTTCGCGGCGAAGTTTTTCGTACCGGCCCCCAACCCAGGCACCGATACCGCCCCACAGCACGCTGGCCCCAATCCCCAGCGCCGCTCCCGCGCCAAGCCCAAAACCGGCCACGAGCAGTCCGGACTGCACCCAGGCGGATGACAGATCGCCGAAGCGGTAGAACACCGTATCGATGACGCTCTTGGTCTTGTAGCGACTCGCCTGCGGCATGACCGTGAAGCATATCTGGCGGCTCGGGGTCGCCACCGCGTACTGCGCCACCCGCCGCACCACCTGTACCACCTGGATCATCAGCAGCGAGGGGCTGACGATCAGGGCAAGCAGCGAGCCCACCATGACGACCGGATTGAGCAGCAGCGCGGTGGTCAGGCCGAAGCGGCGCAGCAGGCTTGCCAGGCCGAAAAACAGCACGGCGGCGCTGCCGATGTTGACCGCCAGGTCGATATCGGCGATCGCCTGGGCGCGGCCCGCCAGCTGCGGGTAGGCATGGGCGACCAGGTCGGTCTGAAAGTAGTACGCCACCGTGTTCACCCAGGTCATCAGCAGCACGTACAGGGCCTGCGCCCCCGCATAGGGATTGCGGATCAGCTCGCTGAAGCCCTGCAGCGGATTGCCACCGAGGCCGTGCTCGAGGCTGGAGGACTGCCCTTCCCCGCCGAACGCGTGCAGACGGCGCTTCTCGTACATCAGCAGGTATACCAGTGCGATGACGACGGCGAACTCGGCGGCTGCGAGCCACAGCAGGCCCGACAGTCCGATGTGCCCCACCAGCAGGCGTGTGAGCAGCGGACCTGCGATCGCGCCGAGCTCCCCCCCGGCGGCGATCAGCGGAAAGACGCGCACGGATTGCGCGGCGCTGAACAGATCCACCATGAGGCTCCAGAACACCGACAGCATGTAGAGATTGACGACGCTGAACCAGACGTAATAGACCGCGGCGAGCAGCCGGCTGCCGGGGGCGACGCGGTACAGCAGCGCAAACAGCACGACGTTCGCGAGCCAGAACCAGAACAGCGCCGGCAGCAGGCGCGAGAGGCGCAGGTGCGAGGCGAGCGCCGCATACAGCGGCGCCGCCAGCAGCGTGCCGATGAAGGTGGCGGTGAACAGCAGTTGCAGCTGACCGACGCCCCAGACAGTGGCGCCCGTGTCGCGTACCGGGCGCAGAATGTAGTAGCTGCCGAAGAGCAGGAAATTGCAGCAGAAAGCGAGCGCCACCGCGCGACGCTCCCCGACGCCGATGCGTCCGATGAGCTGCAGCACAGTGCCGGCGGGTGCCCGGTCCCCCCGCCGCGATCTCGGGCCGGTGACTAGCGGATCCGCCAGATGAGCACCATGGCCGTCAGCGTGAGCAGCGCCGTCGGCACCCAGGCGAGAATCAGCGGATCGACCCGATAGACCTGTGCGCCGCTCTCCACCAGGCGCTGCAGGAAGAAGTAGACGACGCCGATGGTCAGGCCGAGCGTCGTGCGACTGCTGAGGGTCGCCGAGCGCATCGAGCCGAAGCCGAACGGCAGCGCGAACAGCAGCGCGGCGAGAATCCCGGCCAGGCGCGCGATGCGCGACCAGAAGGCGATCAGGTAGGGGCCGGCGGCGAGATTATTGCTGCGCAGGTAGACGATCGCGCGATAGAGAGTGTGCAATGAGAGCTGCGCGGGCGCGGCCACGGCGAATTGCAGCAGGTCGCTGCCGGCCGTGGTCTCGAGCACGCGCTCGGCCTGCTGCTGGCTCTGGACGCTGTCGTGATCGAGGCTCGACTCACGGTAGTCCTGCAGCCGCCAGGCCGACGGTCCCAGCGGCGTCGCATGCGAGGCGCGCGCCACCGAGGCCACGCGATTGTCGGGCGTGAGCTCGAACACCATCATGCCGCGAAATTCCGCCGCGTTGCTCAGCCCCTGCACCTCCACGATGGTATCGCCGCTGCGGATCCAGGCGCCCCCTGCTCCGGCGAAGCTCACGTCCGAATAGCGCGCGAACGCCTTCTGCTGGCTGGCCATGTCGGCCAGCGGCTGTGCGATGAATTCGCCGATCAGCGCGGCGATGGCCACCAGAATTGCGGCGCTGAAGAGCACCGAGACGCTCAGGCGCAGCTTCGACATGCCCGAGACACGCATCACCGTGATCTCGTGACTTCTCGCCAGAACACCGATGCCCAGCATCGAGCCGATCAGAGCGCCGGCCGGAAAGGACTCGAGCGCGAACTGCGGCAGGGTCATCAGTGAGTAGCTCAGCGCATCCCAGAGATTGTAGTGGCCGGTACCCACATCGGCCTGCTCGCCGATGAAGATGAATAGCAGGCCGAGCGTCAGCAGTACCCCCATGGCCAGGGCGACCCCGCCGAGCAGGGTGCGGGCCATGTAGCGATCGAGCATGTTCATCGATCCACTCCCGCGCTATCGGCGGCGGCGCGCGTGCAGCGCCCGCACGATCGCCGGTTGCGCGAGCCCCCAGAGCGCCAGGCCAAGAAACAGCGCGTGCACCCACCACAATCCGAGGGCCGCGGGCACCTGGCGGCGCTCGATCCAGCTGCGCCCGGCCTGTGCCAGCACCGCGTAGAAGGCAAATGCCACCACGGCGAGCCACACGTGCGAGTAGCGGCCCTGGCGCGGCTTGAGCCGCCCGAGCGGTATGCCCAGCAGCGCGAACACCAGCGTCATGACCGGCAGGCCGATACGCCATTGCAGCTCGGCCTGCAGGCGCAGATCATGCGTCCCGACCAGCTGCGAGGTGCTCATCTCATCCACGCGCGTGTCCGGTGCGTTGGACTCGGGGGCATTGAAGGGGATGAGCTGCTGGGCGAAGCGCATGATGCGATAGCGGCGCGTGCCCGGGGTGCCCTCCACGCGCTCCCCGTCATACAGCGTGATCGTCTCGCCCTGACCGCTGATCGAATAGTGAGCACGGCGCGCGGTGGTGGTATCGACCATGTCCCCGGCGCTGCGATCCACGAAGACGTCGGACAGATCTCCATTGGGCTCGGTCGAACGCGCGTACACCACCACCCGGCCACCGCCAAAGCTGCGGAAGCGTCCGGGCTCCAGGGGCGCGAGGATGCCCGCGCGCAGCGCCTGGTTGCGCAGGCTCTCCTCGGCGCGCGCAGCGCGCGGCCCCAGCGAGAAGTTCAGCCACACCACCAGTGCACAGACCGGCAGTGCCAGGAGCCACACGGCGGTGCTGACGCGCGCGGTGCCCACACCGGCGGCCTGGGCGGCCGCCATCTCACTGTCATGGTAGAGACGGCCGAAGGCCAGCACCACCCCGAGCAGCAGCCCCACGGGCAGCAGCATCGAGAAGTTCTGTGCCGCCCCGAGGGCGATCAGCTTCAGTACGAAGGTGCGCTGGTACTGCAGCTGCGCGGCACGAGCCAGCACCTCCCCGATGGTGTTGACGATCATCACGGCGGAGGCCACGACCGTCACGCCCACGAAATTGATCGTCATCTCTTTCAGCAGATAGCGTTGCAGAATGCGCAATCGTCCCTCATCCCTGCGTGCCTTGGGCTAAACTTACCGCCATATCCGGGGGCCGCGCGCAAGCTCCGAATCCGGGCGAATCGGTCGCCCCTGGGCGCCTCGCGCGACTGCCACTGCTACGTTATACGAACAGTTTGCGGCCTCACAAGGCAAGGCCGCGACAAGGATTGGCAGATGCGATTCGAAGCTTTCAACCGCCGGGCCGCCGAGCAGCGTGCCGACTGTCTGGTCATTGGCGCTTTCGAGCGCGGGGAGCTCGGCCCGATCGCCTCGGGCGTCAACAGCGCTCTGCGCGGCCGCATCGCGTCACTGCTGTCGCGCGGGGATTTCTCCGGCCGCGCGCAGGAGACGCTGCTGCTGCCGGAGATCGCCGGCTTGGCCGCCCCGCGGCTGCTGCTGGTGGGTCTGGGAGCCCGCGCCCAGTACAACCGCCGTCACTGGCGGCGGGCCCTGCAGAGCGCAATCGCAGCGCTGGCGCGCACGCGCATCGCCTCGGCGGCGCTGGCGCTGGAGCGACCCGCCGCGCGCGAGCTGGACGACTATTACTTCGGTCGCGCCAGCGCCGAGATCGTCGGGGCGGCCCTCTACCGCGTCAACGATCTGAAGAGCGCCCGGCGTGCGCGTCCTCCCGCGCTCTCACGCGTGCGCGTCGGCCCGGTGGATGCCGACGCCCTGGCGGCCGTGCGCCGTGGACTCGCCGCGGGCGAGGCGCTCGTGCAAAGCAGCTCGCTGCTGCGCGACCTCGCGAACCTGCCGGCCAATGTCTGCACACCGCGCTACCTGGCCAATCAGGCGCGCGAGCTGCAGCGCAGCTACCGGCAACGGCTGCGCGTGCGCATCTTCGATGAGGTGGGCATCCGGCGGCTGCGCATGGGCTGTTTCCTGGCGGTCACGCGCGGCAGCGAGGAGCCGCCGCGCTTCATCGTGCTCGAGTACCGCGGCACCCGCGCGCGGCGCGCTCCGGTCGTGCTGGTCGGCAAGGGCGTGACGTTCGATACCGGTGGCATCTCGCTCAAGGACCCGCAGGCCATGGACGAGATGAAGTACGACATGTGCGGGGCAGCCACGGTGCTCGCCGCCATGGACTACGTGGCACGCGCCCGCCTGCCGCTGAATGTGGTCGGCCTGGTGCCGGCCTGTGAGAACATGCCCGACGGGCGCGCCATCAAGCCCGGTGACATCGTCACCAGTGCTTCCGGACAGACCGTCGAGATCCTCAACACCGATGCGGAAGGCCGCCTGATCCTCTGCGACGCGCTCGACTATGCGCGCCGCTACGAGCCTGAAGTCGTCGTGGATTTCGCGACCCTGACGGGCGCCTGCATCATCGCGCTGGGGCATCACCAGAGCGCGGTCATGGGTAATGACGAGCCGCTCGCGCGCGAGCTGGTGGAAGCGGGCAATCGCACCGATGATCACGCCTGGCCGCTGCCGCTGACGGAGGATTATGCCGAGCAGCTGCGCAGTAACTTCGCGGACATGGCGAACATCGCCGGGCGTGACGGCGGGGCCATCACCGCTGCGGCCTTCCTCGGCAAATTCACCAGCGGCATGCGCTGGGCGCATATGGACATCGCCGGTACTGCCTGGACCAGCGGCAAGGAAAAGGGCGCGAGCGGCCGGCCGCTGTCGCTCGTGGCCGATTTTCTGAGCCGCCGCGCCGCCTCCTGAGCGGCGCGGTGAGCGACGACGGCCCCGGGAGCGCCGCCAGCCAGCGCGTCGACTTCTACGTGCTCGACACGGCCGAGCCGCGCGCGCGGCTGCTGCTGGCCTGTCGGCTGGTCGAGAAGGCGTACCTGGCCGGCCAGCGCGTGTTCGTGTGGCTGGAAGATGCCGCGGCGCTCGCTGCCTTCGACGAGCTGCTCTGGACCTTTTCCGACCGCAGCTTCGTGCCGCACGAGGGCGCGGGCGCGCAGGAGGTCCCCCCATGGGGGCAATGCCCGGTGCTGCTGGGCTGCCAGAGTGCCCCGGCACCCGGCTATGACCTGCTGCTCAATCTGGGCGGTGAGGCGCCGGCCGCGAGCCTTGAGCAGGCGCCACGCATCATCGAAATTCTGGATACCGAGCCGGCGCGCCGGCAGGCCGCACGCGAGCGCTACCGTCGCTATCGCGAGCGTGGAGTGAATCCCCAAACCCATCACATTGCCGCCGACGAAAGCGGCTAACGATGCCTGTGCAGGCATGTCAAATCCGTATAATCAAGGCGTTATGCCCCCCGCGGAGATGCCCAAAACCTACTCGCCCGGCGAGATCGAGCCGCGTGTCTATGCGCATTGGGAGGCCGCCGGTTACTTCGCCCCGGGGGCGCCAGGTACGCCGGATGCGCAAAGTGCACCGGGCGCCAAGGGGGAGGCTCACTACTGCATCGTGATCCCCCCGCCCAATGTGACGGGCACGCTGCACATGGGACACGCCTTCCAGGACACCATCATGGATGCGCTCACGCGCACCCATCGCATGCGCGGGGAGCGCACGCTCTGGCAGCCGGGGACCGATCACGCCGGCATCGCCACGCAGATGGTGGTCGAGCGTCAGCTCGAGGCCGAAGGCATCCGCCGTACCCAGCTGTCGCGCGAGGCCTTCGTCGAGCGCGTCTGGGCCTGGAAGGAGCAATCCGGCGGCACCATCGGCCGGCAGATGCGCCGGCTGGGCGCCTCGGTGGACTGGTCGCGCGAGCGCTTCACCATGGATGCGGACCTGTCGCGCGCGGTCATCGAGGCCTTCGTGCGCCTGCACGAGCGCGGTCTGATCTACCGTGGCAAGCGCCTGGTGAACTGGGATCCGAAGCTGCTCACGGCACTCTCTGACCTGGAAGTGCTCTCGAGCGAAGAACAGGGCTCGCTCTGGCACCTGCGCTATCCGCTCGTGCCCGGGGACGCCGGCGCCGTGAGCACCGGAAGCCCGGAGAGCCCGGTCGCGGCCGCGACCAGCGCGACTCCCGGCTATCTCGTGGTCGCAACCACACGGCCCGAGACGCTGCTCGGGGATACGGCCGTGGCAGTGAATCCGCATGACGAGCGCTATCGCGCCCTGATCGGGCGCAGGGTGCGCCTGCCCCTCACCGGACGCGAGATTCCCATCATCGCCGATGACTACGTGGATCCGGCGTTCGGCAGCGGCTGCGTGAAGATCACCCCGGCACATGACTTCAACGATTATGCGATCGGTCGGCGTCACGACCTGCCGCTCATCAACGTGTTCACGCCCGATGCGCGACTGAACGATGCGGCACCCGAAGCGCTGCGCGGCCTGCCGCGCTTCACGGCACGCGAGCGCATCATCGAGCAGCTCACGGCGCAGGGACTCATCGAACGCATCGAGCCGCACATGCTCATGATCCCGCGCGGCGATCGCAGCGGAGAGGTCATCGAGCCCTACCTGACCGACCAGTGGTATGTGAGCATCGCGGCGCTCGCGGGCCCCGCGATCGCCGCGGTGGAGAGCGGCCGCGTGCGCTTCGTGCCGGAGAACTGGTCGAAGACTTACTTTCAGTGGATGCACAACATCCAGGACTGGTGCATCAGCCGCCAGCTCTGGTGGGGCCACCGCATTCCCGCGTGGTACGACGATGCCGGCAATATCTACGTCGCGCGCAGTGCCGAGCAGGCCAGCGCCCAGGCGCATGCGCGCCACGGTCGCGACGTGCCGCTGCGCCAGGACCCCGACGTGCTCGACACCTGGTTCTCCTCGGGGCTGTGGCCGTTCTCCACGCTCGGCTGGCCGGATGCGACCCCCGAGCTGGCGAGCTTCTATCCGACCGATGTGCTGGTGACCGGCTTCGACATCATCTTTTTCTGGGTCGCCCGCATGATCATGATGGGACTGGCCTTCATGGACGAGGTGCCGTTTCGCGCAGTCTACGTGCACGGCCTGATCCGCGATGCGGAAGGCCAGAAGATGTCCAAGTCCAAGGGCAACGTGATCGATCCGATCGACGTCATCGACGGCATCGAGCTGCCCGCGCTGCTTGCCAAGCGCACGGCAGGTCTGATGCAACCGCATCTGGCCGCGAGCATCGAGCGTGCCACGCGCAGGCAGTTTCCCAACGGCATCGCCGCGCACGGCACCGATGCGCTGCGCTTCACGTTCGCGCAGCTGGCGACGCAGAGCCGCGACCTGCGCTTCGATCTGGCACGCGTGGACGCCAACCGAAAATTCTGCAACAAGCTCTGGAACGTCGCCCGCTTCGCGCTCGGGACGCTGGCGAGCGTGGCGCAGGAGGTGCCATCGGCCGCGGCGGCGACTGCGACTGCAACGGCACCCCCGATGTTCTCGGCGGCCGACCGCTGGATCCGCTCGCGCCTGGGCGCGACCATCGAGGCGGTGGATCAGGCGGTGGCCGAGTACCGCTTCGACCTTGCGGCCAGTGCGCTCTATGAGTTCACCTGGAACGAGTTGTGCGACTGGTACGTGGAGATCGTCAAGCCCGCGCTGCGGCCCGAGGCACAGGCAGAGGCCCGCGCCGCGGCCCGCGCCACGCTCGGCAGCGTGTTCGAGACGCTGCTGCGGCTGCTGCATCCGCTCATGCCCTTCATCACCGAGGAGATCTGGCAGCGCCTCGCGCCGCTGGTAGGGGTGACGGGCAGGACCATCATGCTTGCGCCCTGGCCACGCGCCGCTGACTTCCCGCGCGATGCCGAGGCGGACGCCGAGATCGGCTGGGTCAGAGCCGTCGTGGAGGGCGTGCGCCAGATCAAGGGAGAGATGGATATCGCGATGCGCCGTGTGCCGCTGCTGCTGGGTCATGCCGGCCATGCCGAGCTCGAGCGGCTGCGACGCCACGGTCCCCTGCTGAGCTATCTTGCAGCCCTCAGCGAGATCCGCGTGCTCGCACCGGACGAGGCGGCCCCGCCGGCCGCCGTGGCGCTGGTCGGGGAGCTCACGCTGCTGGTGCCCATGGCAGGTCTTATCGAGCCGGCCAGCGAGCTGGCGCGCCTGGAGAAACTCGTGCAGAAGAACCGCCAGGAGCTCGCGCGCGCGCGCGCCAAGCTCGGCAATCAGGAATTCGTCCATAACGCACCGGCCGACGTGGTGACACAGGAGCGCGAGCGCCTGGTTGATTTCGAGCGCCGCGAGGTGGGCCTGGAGCGCCAGATACAGCAGGTGCGAGTCCTGGCGCAGCAGAGCGAGCCCGGTGAGCGCCGCGGCGGCGCTGCCGGCGCGACGCGCGCTTCCGCGGAGGGCGCGCCATGAGCCTGCGGCGGGCGCTGGCGGCGATCGAGCGGGTCATTCTCGGCAAGCCCACCCAGGTGCGGCTGTGCCTGGCCTGTTTGCTCGCACGCGGACACCTGTTGATCGAGGATGTGCCAGGCGTGGGCAAGACCACCCTCGCGCATGCGCTGGCGCGCGTGCTGGGCCTGGAATGGACACGGCTGCAATTCACCAGCGATCTGCTGCCCGCCGACATCGTGGGCGTATCGATCTTCGATCGGCACACACAGAAGTTTCAGTTTCGCCGCGGTCCGGTGTTCACTCAGCTGCTGCTCGCCGATGAGGTCAACCGCGCCAGCCCCAAGGCGCAGAGCGCGCTGCTCGAGGCGATGGAGGAGCGTCAGGTCAGCATCGAGGGCGTGAGCTACGGCCTGCCCGAGCCATTCTTCGTGGTTGCCACGCAGAATCCGCACGAGCAGCTCGGCACCTATCGGCTGCCCGAGTCGCAGCTCGATCGCTTCCTGATGCGCGTGAGCCTGGGCTATCCGGATGCAACCTCCGAGCGGCGCGTGCTCATGCAGGGCGAGCGGCGCGACATCCTGAACGAGACGCGCCCGGCGCTCTCGAGCGCCGATGTACAGGCGCTGCAGATCGAGGCGCGGCAGGTCTTCGTGGCCGACTCGCTGCTCGACTACGTGCAGGCGCTGGTGGCGCGCACACGCGCGGAGCTCTCGCTCGGATTGTCTCCGCGGGCCGCGCAGGGTCTGCTGCACGCGGCGCAGGCGTGGGCGCTCATTCACGAGGATCAGTCGGTGCTGCCCGAGCACGTGCAGGCGGTATTCGCCTCGGTGGCCGGCCATCGGCTCGAGCCGCGCGATGGCGAGGGGACCACGAGCGGCAGCGAGTTCGCCGGTGCGCTCCTCAAAGCGGTTCCCGTTCCTATCTGAGCCCCGCGCCGCCGGCGCGCGGGCTCTCGCCGCCTGGGCGCGCAGGCGCCAGGGCGAGGACGCCCTGCCGCTGCGGCTGCGCCCACGGCGCGTGTACATCCTGCCCACCCGCAGCGGCGTGGCCGCCGGCGCGCTGCTGTTCGTCATGCTGCTGGCCGGCCTCAACTACAACAACAGCCTCGCGCTGCTGCTGTGTTTCATGCTCGGTGGCGTCGCCATCGTCAGCATGTACGAGTGCCACCGCATGCTCGTGGGCCTCGCGGTCGAGGCCGGCCATGTAGAACCGAGCTTCGCCGGTCGCGGCGGGGAGCTCACGCTGCAGTTCGCCAATGACGACTCGCGCACGCGCGCGCGACTGGCGGTGCGCTGCGGCTCCTGCGCCATCACACGCTTTGCGCTGCCGCCGGCAGCCGTGCAGGTCGTGCGGGTGTGTTATCCGGGGCTCACGCGCGGTCGAGTGCGCCTGCCACGACTGGAGCTCTCGAGCGATGCGCCACTCGGCCTGTTTCGCGTCTGGTGCTGGCTGCATCTGCCACTGGAGGCGATGGTCTATCCGGCGCCCGCGGGTCAGCGCCCGCTGCCGCCCATGGGTGGCCCGAGTCGCGATGGCGGGCAGCGCGCCGGGCAGAGCGGCGAGGAGGACTGGGCATGGCTGCGACCGTTTCGCGAGGGAGATCCACCGCGCAGTGTCGCCTGGAAGGCCTATGCACGCGGTGGACCGCTGCTGGTGTCGCAATATGAGACCCCCTCCGGCGCGCACCGTCTGCTCGACTTCGAGCCGCTGCAGGACCTCTCGCTCGAGCAGCGCCTCTCGCAGCTGACACAGTGGGTGCTCGATTGTGAGCAGCGCGGCGCCAGCTATCGGCTCGTACTGCCGGGACGCAGAGTGCCCCAGCGGGTCGGTGCGGCGCAGCGGCGCACCTGCCTGGAAGCCCTGGCTCTCTATCCGCCATGAGCGCCGCGCCCCTCGATGCCATGGATACGGGCGAGCGTGCGCCGGCGCAGACGGTCGGCCTGGTGCTCGCGGCACTGCTGGGCGCGGTCGCGCTCAATCTTCACCACACCGCGATCTGGTGCGCGCCGCTGGCGCTGGCGGTGGCCGCCTGGCGTGCCCGCACCTGGCGCACGCGCCCGAAGCTGCCTGGCCTGGCGTTGCGCGCGGCCGCGGTCATCGTGCTGACCGCCGCCGCGGCACTGCACTTTCATTCCGGCGGCAGCATGGGCGCCGCGGCGAGCCTGCTGGTGGTCGGCGCGGCCTTGAAGCTCTCGGAAACCTCTACCCGTCGCGATTGGCTGGTCGTGCTGAGCGCGGCGCTGTTTCTGCTGCTGGCCGCGGTGCTGGATGCACAATCACTCTGGCGCATGCCACTGTATGCGCTGGAACTGTGGCTGCTGTGCAGCGGTCTCTACGCGCTCGGCGCCGGGCGCGACGCGCCCTCCCCCAGCACGCTGCTGCTGAGCTCCGGGCGCAGCCTCGCCGCCGCCCTGCCGCTGGCGGTGGTGCTGTTTCTGTTCTTTCCGCGTCTGCCCGGGGCCTTCTGGGCCGTGCCCAATCCGAACGCAGCGGTCACCGGGCTCGGCAACGAGCTCGACCCCGGCAGCATCACGCAGCTGGCCGCCTCGAGCGATCCGGCGCTGCGGGTACGCTTCACTGGCGCGTTGCCCCCGCTGCCCGAGCGCTACTGGCGCGGCCCGGTGCTGCACGATTTCGACGGCTCCATCTGGTTTCGCGGGCCACCCAATCTCACGCCCCCCGCACCCCTGCAGTATGGCGGTACGCGCTACCAGTATGAGGTGAGCCTCGAGCCCAACGAGCATCGGGTGCTGATCGGCATGGACGTGCCCACGGCGCGACCCGAGGGACTGGACTCGGTATGGACCTATGACTACGAGCTCATCTCGCGCACTCCGCTGCTGCATCCCGTCAGCTATCAGCTGACCTCCTACGCGCAGCATCGCGGTCCGGCCGCGCTCCCGGCCGCCGAGCGCGAGATGGATCTGGATCTGCGCCGCGAGGGCCGCCGCAATCCGCGCAGTGTGCAGCTGGCGCAGCAACTGCGCGCGCGCGCCGGCAGCGATGCGGCCTACGTGGCCGCGGTGCTCGACTACCTGCGCCAGGGCGGCTTCAGCTACACACTCGACCCGCCACCGCTCGGTCCGGACTCGATCGATGACTTGCTGTTCGGCACGCGACAGGGATTCTGCGGCCACTATGCATCGGCCTTCGCGATGCTGATGCGTGCCGGCGGCGTGCCGGCACACGTCGTGACGGGCTATCTGGGCGGTGAATGGAACCGCTTCGGTGATTACCTGCTGGTGCGTCAGTCCGCGGCGCATGCCTGGGACGAGGTCTGGCTCGAGGGGCGCGGCTGGGTGCGCGTCGATCCGACCGCCGTGGTATCGCCGGGCAGCCTCTCCGAACAGCTCGCGGGTGTGCTGCCGGGAGGTCCCGGCGACGGCTCGCACCTGGTCAATGCCACCTGGATCCTCACGGCTGCCCAGGCCTGGCAGGCCGCCAACTCCTGGTGGCAGGACCGCGTGGTGGGATTCAACTTTACGCGCCAGCTGCGCCTGCTCGAGCAGCTTGATCTCGGCTCGCTGCAGTGGCGGGCACTGGTCTGGCTGGTGGGTGTGGCCGGCGCGCTGTGGCTCGGGCTCATGGCCTGGGCGCAGCGCCCCCGCGCCGGCCGCAATACCGATGCACTGGGACGTGCCTGGCGTGACCTCGAGCGCAAGCTCGAGCTGTCGGTCGCCGCACGCGCACCGCATGAGGGCCCGCTCGCCTTCGCCGAGCGCGTCGGCCGCCTGCGCCCCGAGCTCGGTCCGAACCTGCGCTCCCTGGCGCGCCGCTATGCGCGGCTGCGCTACGGGCCGGCGGCCAACGCCGCGGAGCTCGCGCATTTTCGTAATGCCGTGCGCGCCTGGCGCCCGCGTCTGCGCCGGCCGCGCGGCACGCCGCGTCGCTGATACACTGCGGGCATGACCACTCCCGCCCGCGCCGCAGCGCCGTTGTGATCGGCGCTGTACAGTCGCCGCCCCGCGCCACCCTCCGCGGGACGCTGCTGGCGGTACTGGCCCTCTGCAGCGCCCCCTCGCTTGCGCCCGCCGCGACGACGAGCGCGCAGGCGGCAGCCGCTCCCGTCGAGGCGGGCGTGCGCGTCGAGCAGGCCTGGATCCGATGGTTGCCTGCGAATCTGCCCGCCGGCGGCTACCTCACGCTGAACAATGAGAGCGCGCGCACGGTGACGCTGGTGGCGGTCCAGAGCCCCGCCTACGCAAGCGTCGCGCTTCATCGCACGCTGACCAGCGGCGGTACCGCCCGCATGGTGGCCGTCCCGGGCATCGCGGTGCCGCCCCACAGCACCCTGAATTTCGCCTCGCTCGGCTATCACCTCATGCTCATGCAGGCGCGTCAGGCGGTGAAGCCCGGACAGCAGGTGGCCCTGACGCTGCAGTTCGCCGATGGCGGCACCCTGCATATCAGCGCGCAGGTCAAGCCACCGACCGCGCAGTCGGGCACCGCTGCCGGCATGCAGAACATGCCCGGTATGTCGCACTGAGTGTGCTGCGGCCCTGGCCCTGCAAAATCCTGGTCCGGCGCCGCTCGCAGACTCCCGTCTACCTGCAGATCGTTCATGCGCTGATCGATGAGATCCGGCGCGGGCGGCTGCGCTCGGGCACTGCGCTGCCGGGCACGCGAGAGCTGGCCGGGAGTCTGCAGGTCAATCGCAAGACCGTGATGCAGGCCTACGCGGAGCTGCAGGCTCAGGGCTGGGTGCAGAGCGAGTTGACGCGCGGCACCTTCGTGTCCGCGACGTTGCCGGTCGTAGCGAGCCACGCGCGCGCCCCGGCGCACATGCCGGCGAGACCGGATTTTCCCCTCCGCGCCGGCGCAGCCACGATGCCGCTGCTGCTGCCGCAGCCGCGCGTGCTCAGCTTCGACGACGGCGCACCCGATACCCGGCTGGTGCCCGTCAACACTCTGGCGCGCGCCTATCGGCATGCGCTCTCGGCGCTCTCGCGCCGCAATGCGCTCAGCTACGCCGATCCGCGCGGCAGTCTTTCGCTGCGCGCGGCGGTCTCGGCGATGCTGAATCTGGACCGCGGGCTGCCCACGACCCCCGAGAATATCTGCCTCACGCGCGGCAGCCAGATGGCCATCTATCTGACCGCGCGCCTGCTCGTCAGCCACGGGGACACCGTGGTCATGGAGCGGCTCTGCTATCCACCGGCGCGCGAGGCCTTCCGCGCCGCCGGCGCCGACATCGCCGCGGTTGCCCTCGATGCGCACGGTCTGCGCGTCGATGAGCTCGAGCGCCTGTGCCGACGCAGACGCGTGCGAGCGATCTATCTGACGCCGCATCATCAGTTTCCGACCACCGTGCTGCTGCCGCCTGACCGACGCTTGCGCCTGTTCGCACTGGCCGCACAGTTCGGCTTCGCCATCGTCGAAGACGACTACGACCACGAGTTTCATTTTTCGCACCGTCCGATGTTGCCGCTGGCCAGCGCCGACTCGGCAGGACGCGTCATCTACATCGGTTCGCTCTCGAAGCTGCTGTCCCCGAGCCTGCGTCTGGGCTATCTCGCTGCGCCGACCGCGGTGATCGAACGCGCGGCCGGCGAGCTGCTGCTGATCGACCGGCAGGGCGATCCGGCCATGGAGGCAGCCATCGCAGCGCTGATGGCCAGCGGCGAGGTGCAGCGCCACACCCGCAAGGTGCTGCGCATCTACGCCGAGCGACGCGCACTGATCGCGCGGCTGCTGCGCGCAGAGCTGGCGGATCATCTGCAGTTCGACCTGCCCGATGGCGGTCTGGCCGTCTGGGCACGCTTTGCGCCGCCGCTGGACGTGCTGCGGCTGGTTGAGAGCGCGCGGCGCGAACGCCTGCAGCTGCTGCCCGGCAGCGCCTACTCCCTCTTCGGGCACGACGTGCAGGGCCTGCGGCTGGGGTTTGCCAGCCTGAACGAGTCCGAGCTGCGCCAGGCCGTCCAGCGCCTGCGCTCGGCGCTGCGCTCGCTGCGCTGAGCAGACCGCCGCGCCGAATTGAGGCTTCGCTGAACCAAGGCGGGGCTCGGTGCAGCCCCGCGTGTGCGCAGCGCCACCCCGCGGCGCACAGCCGAGCGCACCGGCGCGCTGATTCTGCGTGGATTTTCGCTCCGGCAGCTGGACCAGTCAGTTTCCTGAAACTGGCCGGGGCCGCTGGGCCAAGACTTGCAACGGCGAGAGCGTCCGGGGCCACCCATCCAGCAAGGAGCTCTCCCGCCATGTCGCAATTGAAACCCAACTGTCTCAATTACCCGGAGCTGTTGGCGCAGGCCGTCGCGCTGATCTCCCCCACCATGACCGCGGCGCTGATCATTCCGGTCATGTTTTCCAACACCGGGAACTGGAGCTGGTTCTCCTATGCGCTCGGTACGCTGATGCTGCTGTTCGTTGCCTTCAATCTCAATCAATTCGCGCGCCGCTCCACCATGTCCGGCTCGATGTACGCCTACATCTGCCGCGGCCTGGGCCTGAAGGCCGGTGCCGTGGGCGGCTGGGCGCTCATCTGGTCGTACCTGGGAATCGCCATGGCCGGCGTCACCGGCTTTACGATCTTCGCCGGCAAGCTGCTGGCGATGGCGGGCATCACGGCGCCGCCGATCCTGCTGTTCGCCGTGTGTGTCGGGGCCGGCTGGCTCTGTGCCTACAAGAACGTCAATCTCTCGGCCATGCTGATGCTGGTGCTCGAGGGGCTGTCGATGACGCTGATCGGCATCCTGTGCTTCATCGTGCTGTTCCAGCACCATCTGGTGCTCGATACCGCACAGTTCGATACCCACACGCTTCCCTGGTCCAGCATCGGCCTGGGCGTCGTGGTCGCGGTGTTCAGTCTGGTGGGCTTCGAATGCGCCACGGCTTTCGGCGATGAGGCGAAGAATCCGCTCAAGTCCATTCCGCGCGCCGTCAATGCCAGCCTCATCATCTCCGGAATCTTCTTCATGTTCGTCACCTACGTGATGGTGCAGGCGACACACGGCTACTCCACCACGCTCGACAAGCTCGATGCGCCGCTGAATACGATGGCGCAGCTGGCGCACGTGCCGGCACTGCAGATCCCGCTGTCGCTCGGTGCGATGGTGAGCTTCTTCGCCCTGTGCCTGTCCTGTCTGAACGCGGGCGCGCGCGTGATCTACGCCATGGGCCGCCACGGCATCTTCCACGCCTCCACCGCCCAGTCGCATCCACGGAATGAAACGCCCCATGTCGCGGTCACACTCATGGCGCTGGTAGCCTTCGCCGTGCCCACGATCTGCACCCTGCGGCACGTGGCGACGCTGGATCTGTTCGGCGATGTGGGCACCTGTGCGGCGTTCGGCTTCGTCGTGGCATACTTGCTCATCACGATAGCCGCACCGATGTATCTGAAGAATCTCGGCGAGCTGCGCAGCAGGGACCTCATCGGCTGCATCCTGTCGGTGGCGCTGCTGATCGTGCCGGCCGTGGGCAGTGTCTACCCGGTGCCCGCGGCACCGGTGAAGTACTTCCCCTACGCCTTCCTCGCCTACCTGGCCGTCGGCGTCGTCTGGGTGCTGGCCTTCTACCGCCGCAAGCCCACCGCCAGCAGCGCCATCCGCGGGGATCTGGAGCTGGCACACCGGCGCTTCGAGCCCTCGCTGGGCGATGGCGACCTGGCCCCCGGTCCGGTGGCAAATTGACAGCCGCAAGCGGCTCGTCGAACGGCCGATCGGCGCATACCCGTGCGCCGATCGGCCAGCACCGCTCATGACTGCCACGATCGCCTCACTGCACTGCTATCCACTCAAGTCCGGCCGTGGCGTGGATCTGTCCGAGGCACAGCTGACCCGCGCGGGCATCGCGCAAGATCGTCGCTGGATGGTGGTCACGCCCGAAGGCCGGTTTCTGACGCAACGCGAGCTGCCGCGCCTCGCTCTGGTGCGGCCCTCGCTCACGGCCAGCGAGCTGAGCCTGGTGGCCCCCGCCCTGCCGCCGCTGCGGCTGCCCCTCGAGCTGCCGCAGCAACGCGTGCCGGTGCAGATCTGGAAGGATGAGTGCCCGGCGCTCGATGAGGGAGATGACGCGGCGCGGTGGCTGCAGCAGGTACTGCAGCGCGACTGCCGTCTGGTGCGCTTTGACCCGCAGCACCGGCGTCTGAGCTCGCGCAGCTGGACCGGAGATCTGGAGGCGGAAAATCGCTTCTCCGATGGCTTCCCCCTGCTCGTGATCGGTCGCGCCTCGCTCGATGAGCTGAACTCGCGGCTCGCAGTGCCGTTGCCGATGAATCGCTTCCGTCCCAACATCGTGCTCGATGGCATCGGTCCCTACGAGGAGGACCGGATCGACGAGCTGTACTGCGACGGGGTGCGCCTGCGCATCGTCAAGCCCTGCACCCGCTGCCGCATCACGACGACCGATCAGGATACCGGCCTGCCCGACGGCGAGGAGCCGCTGCGCACGCTCAAGAGCTATCGCTTCGACCGTGAGCTGCGCGGCGTGCTGTTCGGGCAGAACACCGTGATCGTGCAGGGCGTCAACGCCCTGCTACGGTGCGGCCAGTCGCTGCAGGTGCGCTGGCGTGACAGGCAACCCGTAGCACTGAGCTGACCCGCGGGCTGACCCGCGGGGCTGCGCTCAGCCCGCCCGCCAGTAGGTCAGGATCAGTCCACCGGCGATGATCAGCGCGCCGCCCACCAGGATCGGCAGCGTCGGCAGCGTGCGAAAGGCGATGTAGTTGATGAATTGCCAGACCACGAACAGCGTGGCGAGGTACAGGCCCACGACGCGGCTGAATTCCAGCGGTGCGAGATTCAGAAAGGTTCCGTAGCTCAGCAGCAGCCCCGCACCGGCCAGGAAGAGCCCCAGGCGCGCTGCGCCGGCGTACCCGTAGAGCGCCTTGCGCACGATGGCGTCGCCGCTGGCCTCGAGCACCGTGGCCACGACCAGAAAGACCAGCGGTGGCAGAGTCTGCCAGGACCTCAGCATTGTGCCCTCCTCGCGTGCATGCAGTCATGCTGGCACAGGTAATTGCCCTCAGGGGAAGCAATTTTTGCACCGCCCAACGCCATCACCGCTCTGTTACCCGCCGGCGACTGCATTGTCATCCCGGGCTACCTACACTGGCCGCCAATAGAGAGCAGCGCAGGAGATTCCCATGGCGACGCTGTTGGCAACAGACTCCCGGACCAGGGCCCTTCGCACCAGCATGACCGCGACCATCGGCCTGCCCCCTGGGGCGATGTCGCGCCGCGCCGTCCGCTGGCTCGGCTCGGTTCGTCCGGTACCGACGCTGCGTGACTGGCTCGGCGGGCAATGGGGACTGATCTTCTCGCACCCGGAGGACTTCCAGGAGAGCGGGCTCGAGCTCGAGCAGGACCGCTGGCTCGTCGTGCTCGCGCAGGAGTTTCGCGCTGCCGGCGTACGGCCCTTGAGCTGTCAGCCACGCTCGGGCCGCCCCGACGCGAGCTGGGTCAGCATGCTGACGGGCGATCAATGGTTCGTGCAGCTCGAGGGCGCGGTCGCGGATCTGGCGGCCCGTCAGCTGCGCGCCGAGTTGAGTTCGATGGACTCGCGCTTCGTGCTGATCATCGATGATCGGCTGCGACGCCGGGGCCAGCTGCCCTATCGGCCCGGCGGCCGTCGCCTCTCGCCGCTGGATCTGGTCGCCTCGGTCAGCGCCATGCGTCAGCGCGACAACGAGCGATGCGCTGCCTGAGACGTTGGCGCGGTGGGGCTGCGCTGCCGCTGCTCAGGCGCCGCGGCCCCTCGCCGAAGCAGTCGTGACGGCGCGACCCGACGGCTCATCCGCGCGTCGCAGCAGCAAGGCACCGCCGATGAAAAAGGCAATCAGCACCAGGATCGAGTCACGCTGACTGCCGGTCAGCAGGGCCACGGTACCCATCGCGACCGGACCGAGCACGGCGGCGAATTTGCCGAGCATGTTGTAGAAACCGAAGTATTCCCCCGAGCGCTCGCGCGGGATCAGGCGCGTGAAATAGGCGCGCGACAGTGCCTGCACGCCGCCCTGCACCGTGCCGAACACGACAGCCAGGACGAAGAACTGCCGCACGGTGTGCATGTAGAAGCCATACGCCGTGACCGCACTCAACACTGCAAGGCCGAGGTAGATGGCGGCGCGGGCGCCGATCCAGTCGCCCAGGCGCCCGAATCCGAGTGCAAACGGAAACGAGACGAACTGCACCAGCAGCAGCGCCTCGATCAGCGAGCCGGGCGGAAAGCCGAGCTTGGTGCCGAAATCGATGGCCATGAACTGCAGCGTGTTGATACCGTCGATGTAGAGCCAGTAGGCAATGAGGAAGCTGCGTACTGCCCGATTGCCCAGCACGCGCCGCACGGTGGCTGCGAGCTCGCGCCAGCTGCTGTGCTCGGCCGTGGGTGCCGATTCGCGCACGTAGCACAGCAACGGCAGCGAGAACACCAGCCACCAGGCAGCCACTCCAAGGAAGGCGACGCGCATGGCGGTCACGGCATCGGCAAGCCCGAAGGTGTGCGGACTGCGCACGAGCTGTGCATTGAGCAGGAACAACAGGCCGCCGCCCAGGTAGCCCAGCGCAAAGCCAAAGGACGATACGCGGTTCATCTCGGCCGGTTCTGCCACCTGTGTCAGCAACGCGTCCTGGAAGGAGTAGCCGACCCAGAACCCGAGGGAGCCGAGACCGAACAGCCCGAGCGCAAGTCCCGCCTGACTGCGGCCGGTGAGCGCGAGCAGTACGGTGCTGACCACGCCGAGCAGCGTGAATACCGAGAACCAGCGCCGCTTCTGGGCGCGCCGATCGGCGATCGCACCGAGCAGCGGCGCGAGTACCATGACCGTCGCCGCCGAGCTGCTGTTGGTCAGTCCCAGCAGGAACGTCGAGGTGGTTCCCGGCACGCCCTTGGCCCAGTAGTTGTCGAAGAAGATGGGGAACAGTCCCACGACGACGGTCGTGAGGAAGGAATGATTGGCCCAGGATGTCAGTCCCCAGGCCCACTGCGCTCGGCGTCTCGGGTCCACGCGTCTCTTCCCTGCCCTGCCCTGCGCTACGCTCAGCTCAGCCGTTCATCTGCTCGCGGGTCTCATGAAACTGCACGTCCGGCCAGCGCTCCTGCGTCAGTGACAGATTCACACGCGAGGGTGCCAGGTACACCAGCGCACCGCCGTGATCGACGGCCAGGTGATCATAGGCGCGCGTACGGAACTCCTCGAGCTTGCGCGCATCGGTGCCGCCGATCCAGCGCGCGGTGTAAATGCCGATGGGCTCGAACGTGCATTGCACGCCGTACTCATCCTGCAGGCGGAAGGTCACCACCTCGAACTGCAGCTGTCCGACGGCGCCGAGAATCATGTCATTGTTGCGCAGTGGCCGGAACAGCTGCGTCGCGCCCTCCTCGCACAGCTGGTCGAGTCCCTTGGAGAGCGCCTTGGCGCGCAGCGGATCCTTCAGCACGGCACGGCGAAAGATCTCGGGGGCGAAGTTCGGCACACCGGTGAAATGCAGCAGCTCGCCCTCGCTGAAGCTGTCGCCGATGTTGATGGTGCCGTGGTTGTGCAATCCGATGATGTCGCCGGCGTAGGCCTGCTCGGCGTGCTCGCGCTCGGCGGCCATGAAGGTCAGCGCATCGGCCACCTTCATCTCGCGACCGTCGCGCACATGCAGCAGGCGCATCCCACGTTGATAGCGTCCCGAACACAGGCGCAGGAAGGCGATGCGATCGCGGTGTCCGGGATCCATGTTCGCCTGGATCTTGAACACAAAGCCCGACAGGCGCGCCTCCCCGGCCATGACGGTGCGCTCCCGGCAGGCGCGCGGCAGCGGCGGCGGCGCATAGCGCACGAAGGCGCGCAGCAGCTCCTCGACGCCGAAGTTGCTGATGGCCGAGCCGAAGAACACCGGCGTCTGGCGCGCGGCGCGGTAGGCCGCGAGATCGAAGGCGGGACTCGCCCCGCGCACCAGCTCGATCTCCTCCATGAAGGTGCCGGCCTGCTCGGCGAGCAGCTGCTGCGCCTGCGCCGAGGCGAGTCGCTCGATGACGCGGTTGCCGCCGACGCGGCCGCGTTCACCGGCCTCGTAGACATAGATACGGTCCTCGAGCAGATGGTAGATACCCTTGAGCTCTCGGCCCATCCCGATCGGCCAGGTGACCGGGGTGGTCTGGATCTTCAGCACGCGCTCGATCTCATCGAGCAGCTCGAGCGGCGCGCGACCGTCGCGATCGAGCTTGTTGATGAAGGTCATGATGGGTGTATCGCGCAGGCGGCACACCTCCATGAGCTTGATGGTGCGCTCCTCCACACCCTTGGCGCAGTCGATGACCATGAGCGCGGAATCCACGGCCGTCAGCGTACGGTAGGTGTCCTCGGAGAAATCCTCGTGTCCCGGCGTGTCGAGCAGATTCACGACCGCCTCGCCGTAGGGAAACTGCATCACCGAGCTGGTCACGGAAATACCGCGCTGCTGCTCCAGGCGCATCCAGTCGGAGGTCGCATGACGTGCGGCCTTGCGCCCCTTCACCGTGCCGGCCATGCTGATGGCTCCGCCGAACAGCAGCAGCTTCTCGGTCAGGGTGGTCTTGCCGGCGTCAGGGTGGGAGATGATGGCAAAAGTGCGCCTTTTGCTTATCTCGGCATTGAGGTCAGCCATTCCCGCCCATCACGAAGCAAAAGGGTCCGAATGGTACCCCAGGAAGGCGCCTCAGATATCGCGTCTGAGCACCACCGCATCTTCGCGTCCGCCCACGGCCTGGTAGTAGCCGCGACGCGTGCCAATGGGCGTGAACCCCAGGGAGCGATACAGACGCAGGGCCGCGGCGTTGGACGGGCGCGTCTCCAGCAGCACGTCGCGCGCCCCCAGGTGCGCGGACACCTGCAGCAGATGCATCAGCAGCCGCCGCCCGACGCCGCGGCAGCGATGCTCGGCGGCGATGCAGAGATTGAGCACGTGGGCCTCCCCGGCGCCCACGCTCAGAATGCCGTAGCCGGCCACCGCGCCGTCGACTTCGGCCACACGGCACACGTAGTTGACACGCAGGCAGTCGCGGAAGATGCCCTCGGTCCAGGGAAAAGTGTAGGAAGCCTGCTCGATACGCACCACAGCGGGCAGGTCGCCATCGTGCATGGTGCGAATGGCGAGCTGACGCGGTTCCAGCGCATCCTGCTTGATGACGGCCATGGGGCAGCTAATTCCTCAGCACACTCATGCAGGGCCAAGCAATTCCCGCGCCAGCGGTGGTGACTACGCCCCCGCCGCCGCGCGCGAGACTTGCGCGCGCGCCGACTTCAGGTCCGCCCAGGCACGGCGCTTTTCCCCCGGACTGCGCAGCAGATACGCCGGGTGGTAGGTCACCACCAGTGGGGTGCCCGCGGCACCGTAGCGATGCAGATGCCCGCGCAGACGGCCGATGCTCGTATCGGTCGCCAGCAGGCTCTGCGCCGCAATGCGGCCGACCACGAGGATCAGCCGGGGCGAGAGCAGCTCGATCTGCCGATGCAGGTACGGTAGGCAGGAGGCTACCTCAGTCGGGCTGGGATCGCGATTGCCCGGCGGCCGACACTTCAGGATGTTGGCGATGTACACGCTCTCGCGGGGCCGTCCCATGGCACGCAGCATGGCGTTCAGGAGCTGGCCGGCGCGGCCGACGAAGGGCTCGCCCTGACGATCCTCCTCGGCGCCCGGAGCCTCCCCGACCACCAGCACATCGGCGACCCTGCTGCCCACCCCGAAGACCGTCTGGGTGCGACCCTCACACAGCCCGCAGCGCCGGCAGCCGCTGACCTCGCCCTGCAGCGTCTGCCACGGGCCCTGCTCGTCGGCAGAAACAGCCGTGTCGCGGCCGGACCCCGCCGGTGCAGGCGCGCGCACGGACACAGATGCGACGGCGGTTGCGGTTGCGGGCGCGGGCGCGGGCGAGCGTGCGCGCCACAGATCGATGCCCAGCGCAGCCAGATACTGTGCGCGCCGGGCGCCCGCCCGGCCGGGCCAGGCACTCATAGGACCGACCCAGGCGCTGCGGGAGGGGGCGGTGGCGGCGGCTCTGGTGGGGGTGGCTCAGGCGGTGGCGGAGCGGCCAGAGCGGGCGGAGCCGCGGCGGGCAGGCCGCTGCGCTCGTGGCGCTTGGAGCGGCGCAGGCGCCGCACCAGCCACTGCAGCGGCGCCCAGAGCGAGTAGCAGCCGAAGATCACCAGCAGCACCGTCGCCGGATACGGCGCGATGACCACGATGATGAGCGCGACCACGACCAGCCAGATGAAGCGCACCGGGCGGGCCAGATCGAAGCTCTTGAAGCTCGGATAGGCAAAGCGGCTGACCATCAGCGCCCCGGCAGCCGCCGTGATCAGAAACGCAAGGATCAGCCCCGGCAGGCCGGGCTCGCGCCACTCACTGGACATCCAGAGAAATGCCGCCACCACGGCGGCGGCCGACGGACTGGGCAATCCCTCGAAGTAGCGCTTGTCCTGGACGCGCGAATTGAACTTGGCGAGCCGCAGCGCCGCCGCTGCGGCATAGAAGAAGGCCGCCAGCCAGCCAAAGCGATACCAGGCGCGGCCGTACTCGGCGATGCGCGCCACGCCCCATTGATAGGTCACGATGGCCGGCGCGAGACCGAATGCGATCATGTCGGCAAGGCTGTCGTACTCCTTGCCGAAGGCGGTCGTGGTTGCTGTCAGACGCGCAACGCGGCCATCCAGGCCATCGAAGATCATGGCGATGAACACCGCCATGCCGGCGCGCTCGAAGTTGCCGTCGATGGCCGCAATGATGGCGTAGAAACCGGAGAACAGGCAGCCGGTCGTCAGCAGGTTGGGCAGCAGATAAATGCCGCGCGCCTGGGGACGCGCGGGCGGGCTGTCGGGCTCCATGGAGAGCGCATCATAGGCGTCTCATGCATCTGTTAGCATGGTTTTTTTGCCGCAGCCGCTCAAGGACCTGTCGCGACCGCCCATGCTGCTCTCCCGCTACCCGATCAATACCGTCAAGGAAACGCCCTCGGAAGCCGAGGTCATCAGCCACCAGCTCATGCTGCGCGCGGGGCTGATCCGGCGCGTCGCCGCCGGCATCTACACCTGGCTGCCCCTGGGCCTGCGCACGCTGCGCAAGGTCGAGACCATCGTGCGCGAGGAAATGGATCGCGCCGGGGCGCTCGAGCTGCTGATGCCGGCGATCCAGCCCGCCGAGCTATGGCAGGAGTCGGGACGCTGGAGTGTGTACGGACCCGAGCTGCTGCGGCTGAAGGATCGGCATGAGCGCGACTTCGTGGTGGGCCCCACACACGAGGAGGTCATCACCGACATCGCGCGTCGCGAGCTCAAGAGCTACCGGCAGCTGCCGGTCAATTTTTACCAGATCCAGTTGAAATTCCGTGACGAGGTGCGGCCGCGCTTCGGTGTCATGCGTGCGCGCGAGTTCATCATGAAGGATGCCTATTCCTTCCACCTGAACGAAAGCTCGCTCGCCGAGGGTTACGCCGCCATGCGCAGCGCCTATGCGCGCATGTTCCGCCGCATGGGACTCGAGTTTCGCATCGTGCAGGCGGACACCGGTGCGATCGGCGGCACGACATCCGAGGAATTCCAGGTGCTGGCGGAATCGGGCGAGGACGCCATCGCGGTCAGCGACGCCGACGAATACGCCGCGAATCTCGAGCTCGCGCCCGCTCTGGCACCGCCGGGGTTGCGCCCGCCGCCGCGCGAGACGCTCGAGCGCATCGCGACCCCCGGGGCGCGCACCATCGCCGAGGTCAGCGCGCTCACCGGCGTTGCACCCGAGCGCTGCCTGAAGACCCTCATCGTCGCCGGCACCGAGGCGCCCGTGGCACTGGTGCTGCGGGGGGATCATGAGCTCAACGCCGCCAAGGCACAGAAGCTGCCCGGTGTCGCGCAGCCGCTGCGCATGGCGAGCGGCGCCGAAATCCAGGCGGCCACCGGCACGGCACCCGGGTTCATCGGGCCGCGCGGGCTTGCCGGGGTCGGGATCTGGGCCGATCAGGCGGCCCTGGCCGCCGTCGATTTCGTTTGTGGAGCGAACGAAGTCGACTGGCACCTGCGCGGGGTGAACTGGGGGCGCGACCTGCCCGAGCCACCCGCGGCGGACCTGCGCAACGTCGTCAGCGGCGACCCGAGCCCCTCGGGGCGCGGGACGCTGCGCATCGTGCGCGGCATCGAGGTCGGTCACATATTTCAGCTCGGACGCAAGTACAGCGAGGCCCTCGGCGCCTCGGTACTGGATGAATCGGGCGCCCCGGTGACGCTGATGATGGGCTGCTACGGCATCGGTGTGACGCGCATCGTAGCGGCAGCGATTGAACAGAATCATGATGAGCGCGGCATCATCTGGCCTGATCCGATCGCACCGTTTCATGTGGTACTGGTTCCGCTCAATCTGCAGAAGTCGGCGCAGGTACGCGAGGTCGCCGATGATCTGTATCGACAGCTCGAGGAGTCGGGCGTCGAAGTCCTGCTGGATGATCGCGACGAACGCCCGGGCGTCAAATTCGCCGATGCGGAGCTGCTCGGCATCGGCCATCGCATCGTCATCTCCGAGCGCGGCCTGGCCACCGGCACACTCGAATATCGTCACCGCCGCGCGGCCGAGAGCGAGCAGATCCGGCGCGAGGAAATCCTCGACTACCTGCGTCAGCGTCTGCAGCGCTAGCAGCGCACCGGCCGGCCGCATCGCGGCGCTCGCGATGCGCCTTCTGTTCGCGCTCGCACCCGCTGCCGCTCCCGTGGTCCTCGCTGCGCCCACGGCCAGCGGGCCCATCACCATGGGAACGATCCGCATCGCCCCGCCTGGCAATGCAGCGACAGCCCCATCCGACACCCTGCCGCGCGAGGCGGTCAGTGCAGGGGATGCCACCGCCCCGGCCCAGCAGGATCCGCAGCTGCGCGCAGTGGTGCAGCAGGCCATCAATCAGGCCCAATGCTTTCCAGACCGATTCGACTCGGCTGTCTGGTACGGCCTGATGGAACCGAAGCTGCGCCGCTTCGTCACGAGCGAAAGCGAGCGGCTGCAGATCCTGCAGACGGTGTACTGCGAGACGCATCGGCCGGGACTGACGGCACTGCCGCCCGGCCTCGTCATGGCCATGCTGGAAGTGGAGAGCCGCTTCAATCCGTGGGCAGTCTCCAGCGCCGGCGCGGTCGGCTTGATGCAGGTGATGCCGTTCTGGCCCGAGCAGCTCGGCATGCGCCGCTACGAGCTCACGCGTGTGGTGGCCAATATCCACATGGGCTGCGCCATCCTGCGCTACTACCTCGGTGGCGAGCACCGGGATATCCGTCGCGCGCTCGCCCGCTACAACGGCAGCGTTGGACGGCGCGATTATCCGGACCGGGTGGTGCGCCGCTGGACCACCTACTGGAATGGCGCCGATGATCTCGGGCGCGAGAGCACTCAAAAGCCGGCCCCTCTGACCGCACACGTCAGCCGGTATTGAACTCGCCGGGGCACTGCGTGCCCTGCCCCTCGGTTTCTTCCACCACGACCGAAGTCACACGGGCGGCCGCCGGGCCGACCCAGAGCCACTCGATGAAGGCCAGCACGGCGTGCGCCTTGCCGCAGGCGTACACCTCGACGCGACCGTCGGCGAGATTGCGCGCATGACCGGTGATGCCCGCTGCCAGCGCGCGCCGACGCGCACTGGCGCGATAGTTCACGCCCTGCACACGCCCGCTGACATAGCAGCGCCGTGCGATCTGCTGGTCCATCGGCGCATGGTAGCGCATGGCACAAGCGGCGCCGGCCTTCACGTACACTGAGCGCATGGTGGAAGTGCTCGTGGTCTATTACTCGCGCGACGGTGGCACCGCGGAGCTCGCCCGACAGGCCTGCCGCGGCATCGAATCGATCGCCGGCGCGAGCGCGACGCTGCGCACCGTGGCCCCGATCAGCGCGCGCAATGAGGGCCCGCCGCAGCCCGTGCCGGGCCAGGGACCGCCCTATGCCACGCTCGAGGAGCTGCGCCGCGCCGATGCGCTCATGCTCGGCAGCCCCACGCGCTTCGGCAACATGGCCGCACCGCTGAAGTATTTTCTCGATTCGACCTCGGCGCTGTGGCTGGAGGGCGCGCTGGCCGGCAGGCCCGCCGCCGTGTTCACGGCCACGCGCACGATGCATGGCGGACAGGAGACGACCCTGGTGTCGATGATGCTGCCGCTGCTACATCACGGCATGCTGCTGGTGGGACTGCCCTACACCGAGCGCGCGCTCAGTACGACTCGCAGCGGCGGCTCGCCCTACGGCGCATCGCATCTCAGCGGGGCCTCAGGCGGCAACAGCGCCCCGGGCGAGCTGACCGAGGAGGAACGGCAGCTGGCCCAGGCCCTCGGTCGCCGCGTCGCGCAGATCGCAATCACCCTGCGCGCGGGGACGAGAGCGCAAGCACCTCGCGGATGAAGGGTACCGTCAGACGGCGCTGCGCCTGCAGTGACGCGGTGTCGATGGTATCGAGCAGCTGACAGAGCGTGGGCAGATCACGCCGAAAGTGCCGCTGCAGGTAGCGCGCACTCTCATCCGGCAGATCCAGGCCACGTGCACGCGCGCGCTGCTGCAGCGCCTGGCGCTGCGCGCGCTCATCGAGCGGTTGCAGCGACAGGGGCAGCGCACCGGCAAAGCGGGAGGCCAGATCCGGCAGTGCAAAGCGGAGCTGCGCAGCCGGTACGCCGGCCGCGCCAATCAGCGTCGCCCCACGCTCCTCGCCGGCGCGGTAGAGGGCGAACAGCGCCTGCTCCCAGTCACGCCGGCCGAGCACCGCCGGCAGCTCATCGAGCGCCACGAGGCTCGCATCACTCCAGCCCTGCAGCACATCGGGTCCGAGCGGCTGCAGCTGCGACAGAGGCAGGTAGGCCGCGGCGCGTCCCGCCTCCAGTGCATGCGTGCAGCTGGCCTGCAGCAGATGGCTCTTACCGCTGCCGGCCGGTCCGTACAGCCAGTAGACGCGCCGCTGGGCGCCGCTCGCGGCGGCCTGCAATTGCGCCAGCACCAGCGCATTGGCGCCAGGGACGAAGCTGTCGAAGACCGCCCGCTCGCGCAGGCGCATCGCCAGGGGAAGCTGTCTCATGCCCGCGCCACGTCCAGCGCCCGGCGCGTGAACACGGCCGCGTACACGCACCCGCTGATGAGCACGGTCAGCAGCATGGCGATGCCCAGGATCTGCACCACGCGCGCCGGTGGCAGCCCGTAGGCCGCGTGGGCCACCACGCCGATCACGTACACCGCCTGCAGCAGCGTGTTGAGCTTGCTGCTCCACATGGCGCGGCCATGGAGCGGGCCGAAGCTCAAGGTGTAGATCAGTGCACCGAGCCCGATCATCACATCGCGCGCCACCGCAATGCCGGTGAGCGTGTGCGGTATCAGCCCGTACCAGGTCGCTACCAGGAATACCGCAATCAGAAGGATCTTATCGGCCGCGGGATCCAGGAACTTGCCGAGCTCGGAGGTCCAGTGAAAGCGCTTGGCCAGATAGCCATCCAGCCCGTCGCTGAGCGCCGCCACGAAGAACAGCAGCAGCGCGCGCGGATAGGCACCCTCGGCGATGGCCGTGACGACGGGCCATACCAGCGCGATGCGCAGCAGGCAGATGAGATTTGGCAGGTGACGCACGGAGAAAACAGCCCACGCCTGGCGCGCTCAGCGCGCGGCGACGTAGCGATATTCCAGCAGGCCTTCAGTCCCGGTGCCGGTGGGCTGCAGGCGTGCGCCGGCGAGTGCGCGCTCGAGCTGCGGGCCGTTGCCGCGGGCAGCGAGCTGCAGCGTCAGCTGGTCGCCGTTGACGTCGCTGACCTGGACCTGGGTGACGCTCGCCGCGGCGCGCATCGCATCCAGCACACCGACGAAACTGGCCAGATCGGTGACGCCGCTGATGTGACAGACGAATTGCCCGACCGGGGAGCGGCTCATGGCAACGGCCGCCGCAGCCAGCGTATCGGCGGCCTGATCGATTGCGAGCTCGGGACTGCCGACCCATTGGCCTGCCCCTTCCGCGGAGCTGAGCGTCCACTGCAGGCTGCCCGGCTGCGAGGGCACCAGCGTGGCAACCAGCGCGGCGCTGGCGCCGGCGGCGTGCGCGCTATCCAGGGCCGAGAACGCTGGCGCTGGCGCCGTGGTCGCTGGCGCGGCGGGCGTGGCCGCGGCTGACGACGGCGAAGCCGACGCCGGGGCAGCCGGCGCTGCCGGGACGGCGGGGGCGATGGTGATCGGCAGGCCGCGTTCCTGGGCGGCCTGACCCAGGCGCAGGCGCATGGCCTGGTCGCTGGCGGCGTCCAGCGGCGGCAGCGAGACCCACAGCAGAGGCCGGTCCGCACCCCAGAGCGTGACGCCGGTCGCGGCGATGGCGGCAGCGAGCGCCGGTTCATCGAACAGTACCTGCAGCTGTCCGGTGGTCGTGGCCCGCTCGAGCTGCACGTACTGGCGCGCGTTGTCGATCAGCGCCGCCAGTGCCGGATCGCTGGCCGCCGAGCGCCTGCCGGTCAGCTTAACCAGTTCCACACGCATGGCCTCCTGCGCGGCCTGGGCGGGATCGGCGCCAGGCACGATGACCACATACAGCGAGGTGACCGGCAGCGCCCAGGCCGGCACGAGCGCCGCGGCTCCCAGCCCTGCGAGGACTGCGAGGACTGCGAGCACTGCACGCACGGCACGGTGTGCCGAGCGGCCACGGCCGAGCCGCGCGATGCCCCGCCCCCAGGCGCTCAAAGGACTGATTAAACGGACTGCTTGCTGCATGCTTCAGGCTTCCGTCGGCTACTATAGCGTGCTCGACTCACCGCCGCGCGTACCCCCGCGCCCCACAGCCCACATGAGCCCGAGTCCCCCGCGCAGCTACACCTATCGCGATGCCGGCGTTGATATCGATGCCGGCGATGCGCTCGTGGAGCGCATCAAACCGCTCGTGCGCCGCACGATGCGACCCGAGGTTCTGGCCGGCATCGGCGGCTTCGGTGCCATGGTGGAGCTGCCGCGCTATCGCCGTCCCGTGCTGGTGTCCGGCACCGATGGCGTGGGCACCAAGCTGCGACTGGCGATCGACAGCGGCCAGCACGACACCATCGGCATCGATCTGGTGGCCATGTGCGCCAACGACGTCGTCGTACAGGGCGCCGAGCCGCTGTTCTTCCTGGATTATTTCGCAACCGGTCATCTCGACGTCGCCGTGGCCGAGCGTGTCGTCGCCGGTATCGCGGAGGGTTGCGCGCAGGCAGGGGCGGCGCTGGTGGGCGGGGAGACCGCCGAGATGCCCGGCATGTATCACGGCGCGGACTACGATCTGGCCGGCTTCTGCGTCGGTGTGGTGGAGCGCGAGGCAATCATCGATGGCTCCCAGGTGCGCGCCGGCGATGCAGTCATCGGCCTGGCCTCCTCCGGACCGCATTCCAACGGCTACTCGCTCATCCGCAAGCTGCTCGAAGTCGGCGGAGTCGACAGCAGCACGCAGCTGGAGGGACGAGGGCTCATCGAGCAGCTGCTCATTCCCACGCGCATTTATGTGCGCGCGCTGCTGGCACTGATGCGCGCGCTGCCCGTGCACGCCTGTGCGCATATCACCGGCGGGGGACTCACCGACAATATCCCGCGCATGCTTCCCGACGGGCTCGAGGTGCGCCTGCAGCGCCAGCGCTGGCCGCGCCCCGCGGTGTTCGAGTGGCTCGCACACACCGGCGGCATCGGCGAGGCGGACATGTACCGCACCTTCAACTGCGGCATCGGCATGGTGGTGATCGTGCCGGCCGCACGCGCCGCGGATGCTCTGGCGCTGCTCACCGAACAGGGCGAACAGTCGCTGCTGATCGGCGAGGTGCAGCGCGGGGATCGGGGCGCGGTCATCGAGGCATGAGCCGCCCGGCGGCTGCGCTGCCCCTGGCGGTGCTGATCTCGGGCCGTGGCAGCAACATGCTCGCGATTGCACGCGCCTGCGCCGAAGGGCACGTGCAGGCGCGCATCGTCAGCGTGATCGCCGATCGCGCCGATGCGCCCGGCATCCAGGCGGCTGCATCCGCAGGGCTCTCGACTCAGGTGCTGGAGGCACGCGGGCTGCCGCGCGCCCAATTCGAGGCGCGGCTGGCACAGACTCTTACGGCCTGCGGCGCGCAGCTCGTCGCACTCGCGGGCTTCATGCGTATCCTCTCGGCGGCGTTCGTGGCACCCTGGGCCGGGCGCATGCTGAACATTCACCCCTCGCTCCTGCCCGACTATCGTGGATTGGACACGCACCGGCGCGTACTGGCCGCCGCCGCTTCCGAGCATGGCGCGAGCGTGCATTACGTCACCGAGGAGCTCGACGGCGGTCCACTGATCTGCCAGGGGCGGCTGTCGATTGCGCCGGGGGACACCGAGGCCAGTCTCGCCCTCCGCGTGCATCGTCTGGAGCATAGAATCTACCCGATGGTAATCGGACTCATCGCCGCGGGTCGTCTGGCGCTGTCGGGCAGCACGGTGGTGCTGGACGGCCGGCCGCTGGCTGCGCCGCTGCAGGTCGGCGAGGACGGGCCCCTGGAGCACAGGGGCGCATGAGTTCAGCTCGCGCGTGCCGGAGGCTCGCCTGGCTGGCGGTGCTGACGCTGGCGGCGCCGGCCCTGCCGGCGCAGGAGGCCGGCGCCCAGTCATCCCATCCCACCGCTCTGCAGCCGTTCCAGGCGAGTTATATGTGGTACTGGCACGGCGCTGCCATTGCCTTCTCGCGTCTGCAGCTGACGCATCAGTCGGACGACCTGTGGGTCTACAGCTCGACGACCCGGCCACGCGGCATCGGCAGGCTCTATCCGATGCGACCTGACCTGCAGAGCCTCATGCGCATCACGCCCGAACAGGTGCTGCCGCTGCATTTCAAGGTCACCGGCAGCGGACGCGGTCACGACTCCGACGTGAGCTTCGACTGGCAGAGTCTGCGCGCCACCGGGCTGTACGAGGGCGTGCATATCGATGAGCCCGTGCATCCGGGGGACCAGGACGATCTGTCGGTGCAGATCGCCATGCTGACCAAACTGCTCGCCGGTCGGACCCCCGATCGCGTCATGGAGATCGACAAGGATGGCGTGCGCGAGTACGACTACGATCGCGAGGCAGAAGAACAGCTCGACACGGCGCTGGGTCGTATCGACACGATCGTGTACTCCTCCCATCACCCCGGCTCGCCGCGCACCACGCGCTTCTGGTGCGCTCCTTCGCTGGGCTACATCCCGCTGCAGGTCCAGCAGCGGCGCGACAGCACGGTGGAGTGGACCATGAAGATCCGCTCGCTGGAGCACAAGCCCTAGCGGGCCGAGTGTCGTCTGCATCGCGGCGACGCGCGCCGCCGCCGCTCAGGCCTTCGGCAGTGTCACGCCGCGCTGGCCCTGATATTTGCCGCGACGGTCGGCATACGAGGTGCCGCAGACTTCGTCCGACTCGAAGAACAGCATCTGCGCGACGCCCTCGTTGGCGTAGATCTTCGCCGGCAACGGTGTGGTGTTGGAGAACTCGAGGGTCACGTGGCCCTCCCACTCAGGTTCCAACGGCGTTACATTCACGATTACGCCACAGCGCGCATACGTCGATTTCCCCAATGTCGCCACCAGGACGTTGCGCGGAATACGGAAATATTCCACCGTGCGCGCCAGCGCAAACGAATTCGGGGGGATGATGCAGACATCGGCCTCGATGTCGACGAAACTCTTCTCGTCGAATCGCTTCGGATCCACGATCGTCGAGTTGATGTTGGTGAAGATCTTGAACTCGCGCGCGCAGCGCACGTCGTAACCGTAGCTGGATGTGCCGTAGGAGATGACGCGCTCGCCGCGGTCGTTGGTGCGCACCTGGCCGGCCTCGAACGGCTCGATGAGCCCATGCTCGCTGGCCATGCGGCGGATCCAGTGATCGGACTTGATGCTCATCAGCTGTCCTCGACAACGATCTTGGGAAATACGCTGCTGCGATCGCGCGTGCGGCGAGCGAGCGCGGCCGCCGTATGCCGCGCGGCCTCGATGTAGCACTGGGCTCGGGCACTGGCAGGTTCGGCCACCACACTGGGGCGACCGCCGTCGGCCTCCTCGCGGATACGCACATCGAGCGGCAGCTCGCCCAGCAGCGCCACGCCATTCTGCGCGGCCAGCCGCGCGCCCCCGCCGGCACCAAAGATATGCTCGACGTGGCCGCAGTGGCTGCAGACATGCACGCTCATGTTCTCGATGATGCCGAGCACCGGCACCGCGACCTTCTCGAACATGGCCAGCCCCTTGCGGGCATCGGCCAGCGCGATGTCCTGCGGGGTCGTCACGATGACGGCGCCGGCCACGGGTACGCGCTGTGCCAGGGTGAGCTGGATGTCCCCGGTGCCGGGCGGCATGTCCACGACCAGGTAGTCGAGTTCGCCCCAGTCCGTATCGCTGAGCAGCTGCGTGAGGGCCTGCGTGACCATCGGTCCGCGCCAGACCACGGCCTGCTCCGGCTCCACCAGGAAGCCGATCGACATGGCCTTCAGTCCGTGGGCCTCGAGCGGCTGCAGGTGCTTGCCGTCGGCCGAGCGCGGCCGCTCACCGCTCAGGCCCAGCATCAGCGGTTGACTCGGGCCGTAGATGTCGGCATCCAGAATGCCGACCTCGGCGCCGCCGGCGGCCCAGGCCAGCGCCAGGTTCGCCGCGACGGTGGACTTGCCCACCCCACCCTTGCCGCTGGCGACCGCGACGATGTTCTTGACCCGGGCCAGGGGCTTCAGATGCCGCTGCACGGCATGCGGCACGATGCGGCTGGTCAGCTCGAGGGACAGCTGCACGGCGAGGCCGGCGGCCTGCAGGTGCTGCTGCAGCGCTGCCTGCAGCGCGTGGGCATAGCCGACCGTGGGGAAGCCGAGCTCCACGCCCACGGTAAGATGCTCGCCCTGCAGCGCAACGCCTCGCAGTGCCTCGGCCTCCCCGAGGGTCTGCTGCAGATAGGGCTCCCGATAGCTCGCCAGCGCCGAGCGCACCCGTTCTTCGGACATCGGCTGAAACTCCTCGGCCCGCTACCCGCAGCGGGCGCGCCGGGCCAGCGCGCCAAACGAGCGCGACTTCAAAGAATCGGCAAGATCGGCCGTTGACTTAATCAAACATGGCATAATCCGGACACCAAGAATAACCGGGTTGAAATGTCGGGCGGCGGATGCCGCGATGGGCCGCTGACAATCGAACGGGAGCTTCAGGGACAGGGACGAGTGACGCAGTCGTGGATGGAAAGACCACTGCAACCCACTGAGCACACGGGCGATTACGGCACGCGACATTAGCACGGCGGAATGAGTTTTTTCACCACCCTGCGCGCCGACCGGCTGATACTGCAGATCCGGGGCGCGACCAACGTGATGGCGCCCGAGACGCAGAAGGCCATCGCGAAGCTGAAGCAGGCAGGCCCTGGGGTCATCGAGCCGGTCATCGCCGCATTGCCGGAGGCCGACAAGCAGGCCACGGTCGCGTTCGTCGATGTGCTGGCGAGCCTCGCCACCGCCAAGACCTTTCCGCAGTACACCCAGGCCCTGGTACAGGGCAGTCCCCGCGTCATCGCCGGGGTCGCCTGGGCGCTGACCAGCAGCCGCGGCTATCCGCCGCATCTGCTGCTGGATGCCCTTGCCACCCCTGGCATCGCCAAGTCGGCGCTGCTCGATGTCATCAATGGGCAGCGCGGCCGCTTCTCGGTCCGAGAGCTGCTCACGGCTGCGTATGCGCAGGAACCCAACGAGAAGGCGGCGCTGTTTCGCATCATCGGGGAGATCGCCGATGAGGCGGCGCTGCCCGAGCTGATCGGCCGCCTGCAGGGCAAGGACCCGATCGCGCGTCTGCACATCATCAACGTGCTGGCGCGCTTCAACCGTCCCGAGGTGCAGCGCTCGCTGCAGGAGCTGCTCGGCGACACCAACAAGATGGTGCGCTCGGCGGTGCTGACCTCGATGGCAAAGATGGACGGCCCGATCGAGGTGGCGCGCGTCTGCACGCTGCTGCGCGATCCGGAGCTCGACGTGCAGAATCGCGCCGTGGAGCTGCTGACCAAGGCGCGCGATCCGGAGACGGTGCGGCACCTGGTGCCGGTGCTCAAGGACGAGAGCGAGCAGGCACGCCGCGCCGCCGTCGAGGTGCTCAACGAGGTCGGCGATGCGCGCTCGGTCAAGTACCTGCTCGAAGCGATCAAGGACGATGACTGGTGGGTGCGCAGTCGAGCCGGCGATGCGCTCGGCAAGATCGGCGGCCCCAAGGTCATCGACGCGGTGCTCGAGCTGGTGCGCGACAAGGATGAGGACATCCGGCGTGCCGCCATCGAGATCCTCAACCAGACCAAGGACGAGCGCGCCATCAATCACCTCATCGAGGCCACGCGCGATCAGGACTGGTGGGTCAGCGAGCGGGCCGTGGACGCGCTGGCCGAGATCGGCAGCAAGCGCGCGGTACCGCGCCTCTATGAGATGCTGCGCGCGGGCAACTCGCGCGCGCTGCCGATCGTGGTGCGCGCGATCGGCAAGCTGGGCGATCTGAAATCGATCGAGCTGCTCTCCCCGCTGCTGAAGAGTGGCGAGAAAGAGGTACGCGTCGAGGCGATCCAGGCGCTGGCACGCCTCGCCGATGAGCAGCGCGCCGAGCAGATCCGCGTCCAGCTGCAGGGACAGGCCGAGCAGTCCGACCCCACCGTTGCGCGCGTTGCGGTGCGGGCTCTCACCGAACTTGAAGTGCGGTTCTCATCGGCCGTCGGCCCCGTCACCGCGCTCGGGCCCATCGGCACGGTGGCGCCACGCGGTGGCGAGCTGACACGGCCGCCCCCCGGCGCCGCCTCACGCACGCTGCTGATCCCTGAGCGCGAGGTCGCGCAGGCCGTGCATCAGGCCACGGCGGCCGCGGCCGCCCGCCTGGATATCTCCACGCTCAGCGCCGGGGACATCATCGAGGGACGCTACCGCTTCATCGAGAAGATCGGACGCGGCGCCTTCGGCACGGTACTGCTGATGGAAGACACGGTCGTCGAGGAGCGGCTGATCCTCAAGTTCCTCAATCCGAGCGTGGCGCAGGACGAGGAGATCATGAAGCGCTTCGTGCATGAGCTGCGCTACTCGCGCAAGATCACGCACCGCAACGTCATCCGCATCTATGACTTCCTCGCCATCCAGGGCAACTATGCGATCTCGATGGAGTACTTTCCGTCGCATACCCTGGGCTCCGAGATCGTCAACGAGAAGCCCCTGGCGCTCAAGCGCGCGCTGCAGTTCGGCATCGACATCGCCACCGGCATGGCCGTAGCGCACCAGGTCGGCATCGTGCATCGCGACCTGAAGCCTGCGAACGTTCTCATCAACGATGAGGGGTTGCTGAAGATCGTCGACTTCGGCGTCGCCGCCGCACAGCGCGAGGGCGACACGCACCTGACGCGCACCGGCTACGTCATCGGCTCCCCCAAGTACATGGCGCCCGAGCAGATCCTCGGACGCAAGGTCGATGAGCGTGCCGACATCTATGCACTGGGCGTGCTGATGTACGAGATGGTCACGGGCATACCGCCCTACTCGCGTGGCGATCACATGGCCGTGATGTATCAACACGTGCAGGGCAAGGCGCGCCCGCCGCAGGAGGTCAATCCGGCCCTGCCGGCCAACCTCGCCGAGGTGGTCATGAAGTCCATGGCAGTGGACAAGGCCAAGCGCTACCAGACCATGGACGAGATGCGCACGGCGCTCGAGCGCTTTCGCTAGCCGACTGCAGCCGTCGTCGGGCTGCGCGGGCTGGTGTCACCGCGCCCTCGGGCTGCCGGTCGCTGCGCAGCAACTACCCTGGACAGCTGTTTGCGGCAGTTCAAACTTTTACCCACAAATCCTTGATTTGACAGAAAGCGCCGGCTATAGCTGGGAGGCTGCCGGAGGCGCAGGTGCCGTGCCGGCCCGAAAAGATCACAGGAACGCAAGCTGCCGTGGCGCGCATCGATGCATTTTTGAAGCTCGGCACCCAGCAGGGCTGCTCCGATATTCACCTCGCCGTGGGCGTGCCGCCGATGCTGCGGCTGCACGGGGATCTGGTGCCCATCAAGTTCCGCGATCTGCGCGACACGGAGCTGGAAGGCTATATCGGGGAGATCCTGACGCCGAACCAGTCCGAGCACTTCGCGCGCGGTCAGGACCTGGACTTCTCCTATATATCGGGCGAAGGCGGGCGTTTTCGCGTCAACGTGTTTCGCAAGGACACCGGCGTGGGGGCGGCATTTCGCGCCATCCCATCCGATATCCCTTCCCTGACGAGCCTCGGCCTGCCGCCGATCGTCACCAAGCTCTGCGACTATCACCAGGGCATGATCCTCGTGACCGGCTCGACCGGCACGGGCAAGTCCACGACGCTCGCCGCGATGATTGACCTGCTCAATTCCACGCGGCGACTGAACATCATCAGCCTGGAAGATCCCATCGAGTTCGTGCATCGAAGCAAGATGAGCCAGGTCATCCAGCGCGAGCTCGGCACCCACATTCCAAGCTTCGCCGAGGGCGTGCGTGCCGCGATGCGCGAGGACCCCGACGTCATCCTGGTCGGCGAGCTGCGCGATGCGGAGACCATCCGCATGGCGATGACTGCCGCGGAGACCGGGCATCTGGTGCTCGGCACGCTGCACACCACCAGTGCGGTGAAGACCATCGATCGCCTGATCGACGCATTGCCGGCCGAGGAGCGCGAGCAGACCAAGAGCTTCCTCGGGCAGAGTCTGCTGGCCGTGGTCACCCAGATTCTGGTGCGCTCTGCCGACGGGCGTGGCCGGCGCGCCATCGTCGAGGTCATGATCACCACCCGCGCGGTGGCCAAGCTCATCCAGAGTGATCAGACCCACCAGATCCCGAGCCAGCTGCAGATGGGACGCGAACATGGCATGCAGCTGTTCGACCAGGCGCTGCAGCAGGCGCTGCACGATCGGCAGATCGACCCCGACGACGCCTACAACTACGCGAGCGACAAACGTCTGTTCCAGAAGTACGTGACGGATACGAGCATGCTGCCGCGACCGGACATTGCCAGCACCGGCACCCTGCGCAGCGGCAGCCTCAGCGGCGTACACAAGGCAGCGGACTGAAGGGCGGCGGACTGAAGGGAAGCCCATGGCGCAGATCGATCCCTATCTGGAAGAGGTCCTCCGGCGGCGCGGCTCGGACCTGCACTTCATCGCCGGGGATCCGGCGCGCATCCGTCTGCACGGCGATCTCTCGGCGCTGCAGGAGACGCCGCTGTCGGCCGACAGCGTCAAGGCCACACTCTACGAGATCATGCCGCGCAAGGCGGTGGAACGCTTCGAGAGCAAGGACGGCGCCGATTTCGCCTATACGCTCGCGGACAAGGGGCGCTTTCGCGTCAACGTCATGCGCCAGCTCAACGGCATGGGGGCGGTATTCCGCGCCATTCCGTCCCAGGCGCTGACACTCGATCAGCTCGACATACCGCTCGCGGTACGCCAGCTGTGCCGCGCCAATAACGGGCTGATCCTCGTCACCGGCAAGACCGGCTCGGGCAAGTCGACCACGCTCGCCGCCATGATCGATGACATCAACAAGCGCGAGCGCGGCCACATCCTCACGGTCGAGGATCCCATCGAGTTCGTACATGCGCGGCGCAACTGCCTCATCAGTCAGCGCGAGATCGGCGTGCACGCCCCGAGTTTCGCTGCGGCGCTGCACTCGGCGCTGCGCGAGGATCCGGACGTGATCCTGGTCGGTGAGCTGCGTGACCTCGAGACCATGAGTATCGCGGTGACCGCCGCGGAGATGGGCATCCTGGTCATGGGCACCCTGCATACCAACGGCGCCGGTCAGACGGTGGATCGCATGGTGAACCAGTTCCCCGCCGACAAGCAGCCGCACGTGCGCACGATGCTATCGACCTCGCTGCGCGGGGTGGTGTCACAACAGCTGCTCAAGCGCTCCGATGGCAGCGGACGCGTCGCGGCGCTGGAGATTCTGATCAACACGCCCGCCACCGCGAATCTCATCCGCCAGGGCAAGCTCGATCAGCTCGAGAGCGCCATGCAGTCCGGCGGGCAGTTCGGCATGCGCACCATGGACAGCGCCATCCAGCAATTGCTCGAGGCCGGCACGATCAGCGGCTCGGAGGCCTACCGCAAGGCCATCAGCAAGGTGAAGTTCGAGGCCGTGCGCCAGCAGGGCGAACCGACGCTGCGGCTGCATGGGCCCGCCCCCACTCCCACGCACGGCGCTCAGGCGAACGGCTAGCGCACGCGGTTGGCCATCGTCGCTGGCCGGCGCGACCGCGCCGGCCGGGTGCCGCCCGCTCAGTTCGCCGAGAGCTGCGAGACGATGCCGTAATGATGGCCGGCGCCGTCCGCGCCAGTCACACCCATCATCACCAGCACAGGATTGTAGGTCGCATCCCGATAGGCCAGTCCGCTGAAGGCCACCCCATTGAGCGCCGAGTAGCTGCCGGTGGAGGTGTCGACACAGTTCTGCAGTGTATAGGCGACCTGGTAGATGCTGTGCAGGTCATCGATCACGGTCACGGTGCCGTTGAGCACGCAGCTGTTGATGGGATTCTGGCCAGTCATCTCCCCGCCCGTGGTCATGGAAACGCTGGCTCCCTGCAGCGGGTCGACCCCATCCGCCACGACCGTCGCGGTATCACCGTAGTTGCCGCTGATGAGGGCCAGTGATGAGGCGCTGTTGTAGACAACGCTGAAGTTCATGTTCCACTGCCAGCTCGCGGCGCTGCCCCCAGTGGGCGTGAAGGTCATCGTGCCTGCGAGCGCGGAACCCCCCTCTCCCCCGGAAATTGCGGCGTTGAATGTGCCGCTGCCGTAGGTCGGGCCACCCGAGCCGAACGCCGCGCCGAATTCAGTGACTCCCTGCACCGGGAAGCTCACGCTATTGCCCGATTGCATTCCCTGCCCGACGAACTGGGCGCCATCGGCACGCAGGAAGTCTGCCGCGCCATTGGCATCGACCAGGCCCACGATGTTCAGGCCACTGGTGGAATCCTCGCCCATCCAGACGCCCGTGGGCGAGAGGCTGGTATCGGAGCTTCCCCCGCAACCGGCGCTGGCCAGCGCCAGCATTGTCCCGATCAGGCCCAGACTCGAGCGCATACTCCAACGCATAGATCCCTCCCAGAACGGACTGTGGCAGGCATTGGCCCAGTCTGCATAACGCCTGAGCCGCGCGCGCGATGACCCGCGAGCGCCCGATCCGTGCCTTTCGCTGCAGTCTACGCGAGCACGCGGGGCCGCGCGCGCGGTTCTGCTAGGATGTTCAGCTCCCATGTACCAGCTGTATATCGCGAACAAGAACTACTCCTCCTGGTCGCTGCGTCCCTGGGTGCTGATGCGCGAGCTCGGCATCGGCTTCGAGGAGCAGCGGCTGGCATTCGGAGACGACACGGCCTGGCAGGGCTACCGGCAGATCTGCCCGAGCGGCAAGGTGCCCTGCCTGCTGGACGGGCCGACGCTCGTCTGGGATTCGCTGTCGATCGCCGAATACCTCGCCGAACACCACGAGGGCGTCTGGCCCGAGGACGCCGCGACACGCGCCTGGGCACGCTCTGCAGCGGCCGAGATGCACTCGGGTTTTGCCGCTCTGCGCGAGCAGTGCTCGATGAGCTGCGGTGTCCGTATCCGGCTGCACGCACGGGGTGCGCCGCTCGAGCAGGACCTGACCCGCCTGACGACACTCTGGCGCGAGGGGCTGCAGCGTTTTGGCGGCCCCTTCCTCGCCGGGCGCAGCTTCAGTGCCGCGGATGCGTTCTATGCCCCGGTGGCCTTCCGCCTGCAGACCTATGGGCTGTCGCTGGGCGAACCCGCCGATGCTTATGCGCGGAGGCTGCTGGCGTTGACATCGCTGCAGGCCTGGTACGCCGAGGCGCTCAGCGAGCCGATGCGCGATGCGGCGCACGACGCGTCCGTCACGCGCTTCGGGCAGCTGCTGCAGGACCTGCGTCGAGGCTGAAGGGCCCGCCATGGCACGCCGCATCCTTGTCACCAACGCCCTGCCCTATGCGAATGCGCCGCTGCATCTGGGTCACCTGCTCGAGGCGGTGCAGACCGACATCTGGGTACGCTTCCAGAAGATGCGCGGACACCAGTGCCTGTACTGCTGCGCCGACGATGCGCACGGCACACCGATCATGATCCGCGCGCAGCAGGAAGGCATTGCGCCCGAAACGCTCATCAGCCGCAGTGCAGAAGAGCACCAGCGCGACTATCGCGACTTCCTGATCGGGGTCGACGAATATCATTCCACGCATTCGGCGCAGAACCGCCGCGTGACCGACGATATCTACACTGCCCTGCGCGACGCGGGCTATATCGCACGCCGCAGCATCCGCCAGGCCTTCGATGAGAAGGCCGGCATGTTCCTGCCCGACCGCTACATCCGCGGCACCTGTCCGCGCTGCAAGTCCGTTGACCAGTATGGGGACAGCTGCGAGGTCTGCGGCTCGACCTACAGCCCCGCGGAACTCATCGATCCGCGCTCCACGCTCAGCGACACCGCGCCGGTGTGGCGTGAATCCGAGCACCTGTTTTTCCGACTGGCAGCGTTCGAACCGATGCTGCGCGCCTATACCGACAGCAGCAGCCTGCAGTCCGGCGTGCGCGCCAAGCTTGCCGAATGGTTCCAGGCGGGACTGGCCGATTGGGATATCTCGCGCGATGCGCCCTACTTCGGCTTCGAGGTGCCCGATGCACCGGGCAAGTACTTCTATGTGTGGTTCGATGCGCCCATCGGCTACATCGCCAGCTTCGAGCACTGGCGCGAGTCGCACGGCGGCTCCTTCGAGGACTACTGGAAGAGCGAACAGGCCACCGAGCTGTATCACTTCATCGGCAAGGACATCAGCTACTTTCACACGCTGTTCTGGCCGGCGGTGCTGCACGGGGCCGGCCTGCGCCGCCCGACGGCGGTCTTCGCGCATGGCTTTCTGACGATCAACGGACAGAAGATGTCCAAGTCGCGCGGCACATTCGTGACGGCGCGACGCTACCTCGAGCGCCTGCCGGCCGAGGCGCTGCGCTACTACTTCGCCGCCAAGCTCGGCAACGGCCTCGAGGACATCGACTTCAATCTCGAGGATTTCGTGGCGCGCGTGAATTCCGACCTGGTCGGCAAGCTGGTCAACATCGCCAGCCGCTGCGCAGGCTTCATCGCCCGCGGCGGCGGCCAGCTGGCCGCTGCCCTGCCCGAGCCAGCCCTGTACGGGGAGTTCTGCGCGGCCACCGAGGGTATCGCCGCACTCTACGAGCAGCGTGAATATGCCACCGCGCTGCGCGAGATCATGGAGCTCGCCGACCGTGCCAATCGCTACATCGATGCGCGCAAGCCCTGGCAGCTCGCGCGCCAGGCCGAGGCGGCCGCCGAGGTCGGCGCAGTGGCCACGCAGGGCATCAACCTGTTTCGCGTGCTGATGAGCTGCCTGGCGCCGGTGTTGCCGCAGATGGCCGCCCGCGCTGCAGCCTTCCTCGGTACCTCGTTCGACCGCTGGTCGGCGATCGAAACGCCGCTGCTGGGCACGCGCCTGGCCGCCTATGAGCCACTGGCCGTGCGCCTGGAGCCGGCCACCGTCGCCACCCTGGTGCAGGACAGCGCGCCGGTCCCAGCCGCCGCGCCAGCTGCCCCGGCAGCCGACAAAAAAGCCTCCGGCAAGCCCGCCGGTCAGGGCACGAGTGTCAGCATCGATGATTTCGCGCGGCTGGACCTGCGGGTGGCGCGCGTGCAGCGCGCCGAGCTGGTCGAGGGGTCCGACAAGCTGCTGCGACTGACCCTGGATCTGGGGGGTGAGCAGCGCACGGTATTCTCCGGAATACGCGCAAGCTACCAGCCCGAGCAGCTGCAGGGCCGCCTGGTCGTGATGATTGCCAACCTGGCGCCGCGCAAGATGCGCTTCGGTGTCTCCGAGGGCATGGTGCTCTGTGCCAGCGGTGAGCGCGACGGCGTCTTCCTGCTCTCGAGCGATGCCGGGGCGGAACCGGGCATGCGAGTGACCTGATCAGCCCTTCCACTCGCGATAGCGGCGGCGCTGCTGCCAGCGCCAGTACAGAATCATCAGAAAGCCAGTCGCCATGCCGCCCAGGTGGGCGAAATGCGCGATGCCCTGGGAGGTGCCGAAGACACCGAGAACCAGCTCCAGCGCCCCGTAGAGCGTCACCAGCAGCCAGGCCGGCATCGGGATCGGCGGAATCAGCAGCAGCATGCGCCGGTGCGGAAAGGCCATGCCATAGAACAGCAGCAGCCCGAAGATACCGCCCGAGGCCCCGACGGTAGGAAAGGGGGTGGGATACAGGTACTGCACCACCCACAGCTGAGTCAGCGCAGCGCCGATCACGCAGACGAAGTAGTACAGCGTAAATCTGCGGGCACCCAGCAGCAGCTCGACGTCCGGGCCGAAGACGTACAGTGCGAACATATTGCCGGCGATGTGCCAGAAGCCGTCATGCAGAAAGGCATAGGTGACGAGCTGCCAGGGCTCGAAGGGCACGCCGGTGAGCCGCGCGCTGTCGATCGGCCAGAGCGCAAAGTAGGCGGGCAGCAGCGTCGGGCCTGTCAACCACTGCAGGCCAAAAACGATCACATTGGCGTAGAGTAGCGCCCGCACGACGGGCGTCAGAGTGCCGAACATCGTGATGCATTCTGCCACCAGGAGGACCTGAACATGCATGCTTCATCGACGAGGAGGAACACGCGGAGCGTGTCCACACTGCGCGGTGCAGGGATGCTGGCGTTGCTGACCCTGGTCCTGACCGGCTGCCTGAGTACCTCGTTGATCGAGCGCTGGAAGGATCCGAGCTTCAGCGGTCCGCCGCTGCACCGGGTGCTGGTGGTCGGGGTTCAACGCGACAGCGGCCAGCGCCGCGTGTGGGAGAGCTCGATGGTCGCGGCGCTGGAACGCCAGCACATTGCCGCCACCGCCTCCTATGAGATCTTTCCGAACCGGGCGCCGACCGCCGATCAGCTGGCTCAGACCGCAACGGCACGTGGCTTCGACGGCGTGCTGGCCACGCACTTCGTGGGTGCACACGAGCGCAACTACTGGATGCCCGGCTATGCCGGGGTCGGATTCGGCTGGCGATGGCGCTATTTCGGCTACTGGGATGCGGTCTACGGCCCAGGCTGGGAGGAATCCGCGTACATCGCCGACTTTCAGACCGACGTCTTCACGGTGGCCGGCGCAGGCAGGCTGATCTGGACCGGCGTTACCCGCAGCGTCGATCTGCAATCGGTGGAGGCCACGACCGATCAGATCAGCCGCGTGCTGGTGCCCGAGCTGATCCACGCGGGCATCGTGGCGCCGAGCTGAGCGCGAGCGGGGCGGCATTGACCCAGGTGCAGGAGCGCGAGCCGGAGCTCTGCGCGCGCATCGATGCGCTGCTGCCGCAGACGCAGTGCACGCGCTGCGGTTATGCGGGGTGCCGTCCCTACGCGGAGGCGATCGCCGCAGGCGCGCCCATCAATCGCTGCCCGCCGGGCGGCACGGCCACGATCGCCGCCCTCGCCGCACTGCTGGCGCGGGAGGTCCTGCCGCTCGATCCGGCCTGCGGCGAGGCGTCCGACCCAGGGGTCGCCTGGATCGATGCCGAGGCCTGCATCGGCTGTGCGCGCTGTCTGCCGCCCTGCCCCGTGGATGCCATCATCGGAGCGCCGCGCTTCCTGCATACCGTACAGGCCGCGCGCTGCACGGGCTGTGAGCTGTGCCTCGCCAGCTGTCCGGTGGACTGCATTCGCATGCAGCCGCGCCCCCGCGATACGGCGGCGCCTGGCGCTGCCGACAATCGCAGACATGTCGAGCAGCATCGCCGTCGCGAGCAGCAACGCAGCGAGCTGCAGCAGCGCCTGCTGCGCGAGCGCAAGCGCACCGCCCAGGCCGGCTCGTGAGCCCACAGCGCTGCCGGCGCATATTCGAGGCGCTGCGCGCCGCGAATCCCGAGCCGCGCTCCGAGCTGCAGTACCACTCGCCCTTTGAGCTGCTGATTGCGGTCATGCTCTCCGCCCAGGCCACCGACCGCAGTGTCAACGCCGCGACGGCCGGGCTGTTCCAGGTCGCCTCCACCCCCGAGCGCATGCTCGGGCTCGGGCTCGCCGGCCTCAAGCGCCACATCCGCACCATCGGTCTCTACAACACCAAGGCGCGCAACATCCTCGCCACCTGCGGGCTGCTGGTCAGCGAGCATGGCGGGCAGGTGCCGCGCGAGCGCGCTGCGCTCGAGGCGCTGCCGGGCGTGGGCCGCAAGACCGCGAATGTCGTGCTGAATGTGGCCTTCGGCGAGCCGACCCTGGCCGTGGACACGCACGTCTTTCGCGTGGCCAATCGTACCGGCCTGTTTCGCGCCGCTTCGCCGCGCGAGGTGGAGGATGGACTGCTGCGCGTGATCCCGGCCGAGTTCCGCCTTCATGCGCATCACTGGCTGATCCTGCACGGACGTTACATCTGCAAGGCGCGGCGTCCCGAGTGCCCGCGCTGTCCCATCGAGCGCTGGTGCGAGTACGAGCACAAGACCCCGCCATGAGCCTGTTTGCCGATCAGGGCCGCGCGCAGCTGCGGGCGCGCTATCGCGACGCCTGGCAGCGCTTTCGCGCCGGTCAGCTGCTCTCGCCTCTGGAAGCACAGATCGCAGCGCTCGTCAGCGAGCATCCCGAATACCAGGCGGCCGTGCTCGCGGAGCAAGACCTGGAGCGCGACTATCCTGCGGCCTCGGTGGGGAGCAATCCCTTCCTGCATCTGGGTCTGCACCTGGCGCTGCGCGAACAGGTCGCGACCGATCGGCCCGCGGGCATCGCGCAGATTCATCGTCGCCTCGCCGCCTCGCTCGGTTCGGCCCATGCCGCCGAGCACCGCATGATCGAGCCGCTGGCGCAGGCACTGTGGGAAGCACAACGCGCGGGTCGGCCGGCGGATGAGCAGGCGTATCTGCAGCGGCTGAAGCAGCTGTGAGGGGCGCTATTCCACGCGGCTCTCGCGCTGACCGAACAGACGCGAGACCATGCGCGCAAAGATGCTCAGGAACAGCACGAACAGCGTGATCAGCAGCGCACCGACCCAGGCAAGCGATTGCCAGTTCGGATAGGGACTGGTTGCATACTGGAAGATGACGTAGGGCAGATTTGCCATCGGCTGGTTGAGCTTGGCATTCCAGAACTGGTTGTTGAGTGCGGTGAACAGCAGGGGCGCGGTCTCGCCCGATACGCGTGCGAGCGCCAGCAGCACCCCGGTGAGCAGGCCACTGCGGGCAGCCGGATAGACGATGCTCGTAATGGTGCGCCAGGGCTGCGCGCCGAGTCCCGCCGACCCCTGGCGCATGCTCTGGGGCACCAGGCGCAGCATGTCCTCGCCGGTGCGTACGGCGACGGGAATGACGATGATGGCCAGCGCGATGGCGCCGGCGATGGCGGAGAAGTGCCCCATCGGCAGCACCACCAGCGTGTAGACGAACAGGCCGATCACGATCGAGGGGGCACTGAGCAGCACATCGTTGATGAAGCGGATCACGACCGACAGTCGCGCCCGCCGGCCGTACTCGGACAGATAGGTTGCCGCGAGAATGCCGATGGGCGCACCGATGAGCACGCCCAGCAACGTCATGACCACGCTGCCGTAGATGGCATTGAGCAGCCCACCGGCGCTGCCCGGCGCCGGTGTCATCTGCGTGAACACGCGCCAGGACAGTCCCCCCAACCCGCGGGAGAACAGTGTCCAGAGAATGGCGGCCAGAAACGCCAGGCCGATGAAGGTCGCCACCCCTGAGGCGCCCAGCGCCACCCGCGCCTGCAGCTTGCGGCGAGCGAGGCTCTTCATACCTGCGCTCCGCGCTGCTCGAGCCGCAACAGCAGCAGCCGCGCCGCGGCAATGATGACGAAGGTCAGCACGAACAGCAGCAGCCCGAGCGCGATCAGCGAGGACGTATAGAGCGGACCGAGCGCCTCGGTGAACTCGTTGGCGATGCTGGCGGAGATGGTCGTGCCCGGCGCCAGCAGTGAAGAAGAGATGCGATGCGCGTTGCCGACCACGAAGGTGACGGCCATGGTCTCCCCGAGCGCGCGACCGAGGCCGAGCATGATGCCGCCGATCACACCGGCGCGGGAGTTAGGCAGCACCACGTCCCAGATGACCTCCCATTGGGTCGCACCGATGCCGTAGGCGGCCTCCTTCAGCGAGCGCGGCGTGGACAGAAACACCTCGCGCATCACCGAGGTGATGAAGGGCAGCACCATGATGGCGAGCACGAAGCCGGCGGTCATGAGCCCGATGCCGTAGGGCGGGCCCTCGAACAGCTGGCCGATGCCGGGCAGGTCCTCGAAGCTGGAGATGACCCAGGGCTGCACGTAGTGCTGCAGCAGCGGGGCCAGCACGAACAGGCCCCAGATGCCAAACACGATGCTCGGGACCGCCGCCAGCAGCTCGATGCAGGTGGCGATCGGACCGCGCAGCCACAGTGGACAGGTCTCGGTCAGGAACACCGCGATGCCGAAGGCCAGCGGCACGGCGATGATCATCGCGATCAGCGAGGTGATGACCGTGCCATAGAGGGCCGCGAGCGCGCCGAACTGATTGGTGACCGGATTCCAGATCTCGCGCGTCAGGAATCCGAATTTGAAGGTCGAGAGTGCCGGCCAGGCGCCATACACCAGCGACCCCAGCACGCCCGCCAGCACGACCAGGACGAGCGCCGCCGAGCAGACCGTGAGCGCGCGAAAGATCTGCTCGGCGCGTGCCTCACGCCGGAGCTGTCGCTTGAATGGCAGAGTGACGGCTGACATGACTGGAAACTCCCCGGTGCCGGCGCCTCCGGCAACCGGGGAGGCAGACGCCTATTTTGCCGGCCAGACGGCCTGGCCGTCGACCTGCAGCGAGCCCCACTTGGACTCGACCAGCTGCACGACCTGGGCCGGAATCGGCACATAGTCGAGCTGCTCGGCGAGCTGCTGGCCGTGGTGGTAGGCCCAGTCGAAGAACTTCAGCGCCGCAGCCGTATTGCGGTCATGGCTCTGGGTGTGCACCAGGATGAAGCTCGCGCCGGTGATCGGCCAGCTGGCCGCACCGGGCTGGTAGGTGAGCACCTGGTAGAAGCCGGGCGCGCTGGCCCAGTCGGCGTTGGCGGCCGCGGCCTGGAAGGCCTGCGCGGAAGGCGTCACGTAGTTGCCGGCGGCATTGCGCAACCGCGCATACGTCATGTGCGTCTGGATGACATAGGCATACTCCACGTAGCCGATGGCGCCCCCGGTCTGCAACACCTGGTTCGCCACCCCCTCATTGCCCTTGGCGCCCAGCCCCACGGGCCACTGCACCGAGGTATTGGAGCCGACCTGCTGCGCGAATTTCGGGCTCACCTTGGACAGAAAGTTGGTGAACAGAAAGTTCGTGCCCGAGCCGTCGGCACGGTATACCGGGGCGATGTCCTGCTTGGGCAGCTTCAGACGCGGATTGAGTTTCTGGATCGCCGGGTCATTCCAGCGCTTGATGTCCCCGAGGTAGATCGCGGCGATGGTGGGGCCGTCCAGCAGCAACTGGCCGGGCTTGATGCCGGGGATGTTCACCACCGGAATCGCCCCGCCGATGATCATCGGCCACTGCATCAGGCCATTCTGCTGCAGCACTTGCGGCATCAGCGGCATGTCCGAGGCACCGAACGTCACCGTCGAGGCCTCGATCTGCTTGATGCCACCGCCCGAGCCAATCGACTGATAATTCAGTCCGATGCCGGTCTGCTGTTTGTAGGCTTCCGCCCATTTGGCGTACACGGGGTACGGAAAGGTCGCCCCGGCGCCGGAGATATCGTCCGCCCAGGCGGTGGCGCCAGCGCCGACCAGTACCGCCAGCGCACCCGCCGCGGCAATCCATCGTCTCAGTGTGTGTCTCATCATGCCTGCTCCTTGGGATCGCGCTCAGCGCTGAAAGGGATAGTAGCGAAAGGAGATGAACACCATATTGATGTCCGTGCTCGGATCGCCTCCGATGCCGGTGAACGTATTGCGCCTGGTATAGCTCTCCTGCAGGCCGAACTGCAGATTGCCGATCTCCCCCTGGTAGTACTTCCACCAGAACCCTGCCGCGACCTGCTGAATCTGGCGCGTGTTCGCCACACAGGTGGCAGCCGTGCCGCTGGTGAGATCGCAGCCGCTGTTGTTGTAGAGGGCGCTGCCGTAGCCATAGCCCTTGGTGCCCACGTCATCGGCAGTGCGCTGCGCCTGCTCGAGTCCGCCGTACAGGTAGATGGTCCAGAGCGGGTTCGGCTTGAGAACGAACCCGGCCAGTGCCTGCACTTCCGGAATGGTCTGGAACGAGCCATCCGGCTTGACCGTGACGTCCGGCAGCTGCGAGGAACCGTAGCGGCCGATCCCATCACCCGCCAGGGCGCTGATCTGGAAGGTCAGGGGCGAGCCGAGCGGCAGCTCGATGCCGGCCCCGCCCGCCTCTCCCCAGGTCGTGAAATTGCTTCCAGCGGCGGTGTTGGGGAAGCGATCACGGAAGCCGCGGGCCATGCCGTAGAGTTCGTAGTGACCGTAGCCGGGATCGACGGCGGCCTTGACGATCATGTCCGGTGCGAAATCCAGTGAATACGTCGTGGTGGAGTTTTCCAACCCGCTGCCGAGGCCCGACTGATTCACCAGCGCTGCCGGGGCATTGGGACCGGCGGAGATGACCGCCTGCGGGCTTTCGAACGACACGCCGATGGCGGCCGTCTTGCCGAACTCCTTGACGAGGCGCAGCTGCGGGTTGCGTGTCCAGTTAAAGCCCGCGACGTACTGCGCATCGATGGTCTGCGGGGTGACTTCCTTGTGGGGCGTCAGACCCTGCGAAAACAGCGTCGCGAGACTCCACGTCTGGCCGGCGAGGATATACCAGCCGGTGTCGTGGTTCTGCACCAGGCCATAGAAATGGCGCATGCGCAGCGTGTAGCTGTTGCTCTCGCGTGAGTTCGAGGTCACCCCGGCGCTGAGGAAATCGGTCTCGAGATAGAACTGGGCGCTCACGGCATCGTTGATGTTGCTGCCGGCCTGCAGCTGGAAGCGGCTCTGCCGGGCGCTCATGCGAAACTCCGGCATGTGGTAGATCGACTGGTATGGGAACGGGATGCCGGTATTGAAGTCAGACCCGATATCGGCACCCTCGTTGCGGTTGCGATCGACCATTTCCAGGGCCGTAAATCCACCGAACTGCAACGTCACGGGACCGGCCTGCACGGCGGTACTCGGCGCGTCCGCCGCCCAGGCGGTGCCCACGGCACTCAGTGAGATCGGCAGTGCACCTATTCCGGCGCCCGCCAGCAGCAGGACGCTGCGTATGCGTGCCGCCGCAGGCGTCGGTCGCGAAGCTGTCGAGGGATCGGTGGCGAAGGATTTCATCGGCGATTCCTTTTGTGTTGGCCTCAAGCAATCGCACGGGACGGGGGGTCGGCCCGTGCTGTACGAGCGCCACGCCGCAATCAGCGAAACCCGGCCGGCGCCATGCCCCTGTCTGGGCGGACGCAGTGTGTTGCACTTGTATTACAGGTTCACGAACGGGATATTTCAGTTCAGTGACAAAGGCCTCAACCCATGTCGCCTTTATGAGAAGTTCTTAATGCCCGCCTAAGGCACCTCTAATCACCGCGGGATCCAATATGTGCCCCGGAGGTAGTACGTGCGTCTGCTGATCGTCGAGGACGACCCCAAGCTGGCCCAGTTCGTGGCGCGTGGCCTGCGCGCCGAGCGCTTCGCCGTGGACATCGCCGAGGACGGCATCGAGGGGCTGCGGCATCTGCAAAGCTACAGCTACGACCTGCTGCTGCTGGATCTGATGCTGCCGCGACTCAGTGGCAGCGAGCTGCTGCAGCGCGTGCGCGCCACGCAGCCCTCCCTGCCGGTGCTGGTGCTCACCGCCCGCGATGCCACGGAAGACAAGGTGAGCCATTTCGAGGCAGGCGCAGACGACTACCTGACCAAGCCGTTCGACTTCGCCGAGCTGGTGGTGCGGGTCAAGGCGCTGCTGCGCCGAACCCCGGCGCCGCGCACCGATCTGCTGCGCATCGCCGACCTGGAGGTCAACCGCCTGACGCAGCAGGTGCGCCGCGGCGGACAACGTATCGAGCTGACCTCCAAGGAATACGGCGTGCTGGCGTACCTGCTCTCCTCCCCGGGGCGGGTGTTTTCACGCACCATGATCCTCGAGCACGTGTGGGACCAGAGCTTCGAGGGCGTCACCAATATCGTCGACGTCTATATGCGTTACCTGCGACGCAAGCTCGACGAACCGTTTGACGAGAAGCTGATCCATACCGTTCGCGGTGTCGGCTACTGCATCCGCGCGCCCGAGGTGCCAAGGCGCGAGACCGAAGCGTCATGAACCACCGCTCCCTGGCCTTTCGCCTGGCGCTCTCCTACGCCCTGCTGCTCAGCGCGACCTTCGCGCTGGTGGGCGCCGGCATGTATTACGGGCTGGAGCATTACCTGCGCTCGCGGCTCAGCGACTCGCTGACCCGCCGCTCCGAACAGGTCGAACAGATCCTGCAGGCCGCTCCGGCCGGCACCACCGATGCGCAGATCGCCCGCTCCGTGGTCACGCGCGTGGCGCCCGAATTCAACAACCGCTTCGTGCGCATCACGCGCGCACCCGGGGTCGAGGTGTACCACTCCGGCCGCCCCGCCGATGGCAGCTTCGATCCCGCGAGCATCGAGCGGCTGCAGGGAGCGTGGCCCACGCGCAGCAGCGCGCGACAGGTCGCCAGCCGCGACGGGCCGGTGATGCTCAGTGCCACCCCGGTCAATACAGCCTCGGGCCGTTATCTGGTCGAGCTCGGCACGTCCCTCGGACAGGTGCAGGCCGTCCAGGATCGGCTGCTGCGCCTGCTCGGCCTGCTGCTGCCGGTACTGGTGGCGTGCGCAGCCGGCGGTGGCTACCTGCTGGTGCAGCGGGCACTGCGCCCGGTCGAGCGCATGTCGCAGACCGCCGCGCAGATCAGCGTGCAGAACCTGGACGAGCGGCTGCCGGTCCTTGCCACCGGTGATGCGCTGCAGGAGCTATCGCTCTCGCTCAACCACATGCTCGGCCGGCTGCGCGACTCGGTGCAGACCTCGCGGCGCTTTCTGGCCGATGCGTCACACGAGCTGCGCACGCCGCTGACGGTCATCAAGGGTGAGCTGCAGGAGATGGTACGCGACGCGCACTGCCCGCTGGAGCTGCGCGAGCGCATCGGCAGCACCCTCGAGGAGGTCGCGCGACTGGAACGGCTGGTGTCGGGACTGCTCGTGCTCTCGCGACTGGATGCCGGGGATGCTCAGCGCGAGTGGCTCGATGTGAACCTCGGCGAGCTGGCCGCCAATACCGTCGAGCAGATGCGTCTGGTCGCCGAGGATCGCGGCGTGCAGCTGGTTGCCTCGCGCCTGCAGTCGCTCACCGTGCGCGGCGACCGCAGCCGGCTCAAGCAGGTCATCGTCAACCTGCTCGACAACGCAGTTAAATTCACCCCCCGCGGCGGCAGCGTGACCCTGCGCACCGAGCAGCACGAGGCCGGCGGCTTCCTGGAGGTGCGTGACACCGGCATCGGCATTCCCGCGGCCGCGCAGCCCCATGTCTTCGACCGTTTCTACCGTGTCGATGAGGCGCGCTCGCGCGATGACGCCAGCGAAGTGGGCGGCGTGGGACTGGGGCTGTCCATCGTTCACTCCATCTGCGCAGCCCACGGCGCGAAGGTCAGCGTCGAGAGCACTCCGGGTCGCGGAAGCTGCTTTCGCGTGCACTTCGCCGAGATTGCGCAACGCACCGCGCCGGCACCCGCGCCGGCGGCCGGCGCGGAGAGCTCTGGCCGCGGTAGCGGCAGCGCGGCGGCTGGCGCTCCCAGCCCGAGCGCACAGCCTTCCGAGGCCGACTCGCGCGCCCGCGCCCTTCGCGTCACTCCGCGCACAGCAGGAGAGCACTGAGCCATGTGGATCGTTCAACTCGCGCTGCGGCGCCCCTATACCTTCGTGGTACTCGCCGTGCTCATTGCTCTGTTCGGCGTGCGCGCGGCGCTCGACACTCCCACCGATATCTTCCCGAATATCAACTTGCCGGTGGTCAGCGTCGTGTGGACGTACACGGGGATGCTGCCCAGGGACATGTCCGGCCGCATCGTCTATTTCTACGAGCGCACGCTGTCCACCGAGGTCAACGACATCGAACACATCGAGTCGCAGTCGGTCAACGGCTACGGCATCATCAAGATCTTCTTCCAGCCAAGCGTCAACATCGCCAATGCGGTCGCGCAGGTCACCGCGGTGTCGCAGACGGTGCTGAAATACCTGCCGCAGGGCATCACCCCGCCCTATGTGCTCGCCTACAACGCTTCGAGCGTACCGATCCTGCAGCTGGCGCTCTCAGGAAAAAACCTCACTCCCGCACAGCTGTTCGACAACGGACAGAACTTCATCCGACCGGACCTGGAGACCGTTCCCGGCGCGGCGCTGCCTTCTCCGTACGGGGGCGTGAACCGCGCCGTGGAGGTCGATCTCAACCAGCAAGCGATGCTGGCCCATGGCGTCTCCGCCGAGGACGTGGTCGATGCGCTCACCGCGCAGAACCTCAACCCCACCGCGGGCGACATGAAGATCGGCAAATTCGATTGGAACGTGGACATCAACGCCAGTCCCGTCGAGCGCTCCGATCTCAACGACCTGCCGATCAAAAGGGTCAATGACGCGGTGATCTATCTGCGCGACGTGGGCTACGTGCATGATGGCGGTCCGCCGCAGACCAACCTGGTCAGGGTCAACGGCGCGCACGCCGTGCTCATGACGGTGCTGAAGGCCGGGGCATCCTCCACACTGGACATCATCTCCGGAGTCAAGAGTCTGTTGCCGCGTGTGGAGGCTTCGCTGCCGGCGAGCCTGCACCTGCGCATCGTGAACGACCAGTCGCTGTTCGTGAAGGCAGCGGTGTCCGGAGTGGTCCGCGAGGCGGTGATCGCCGCGCTGCTGGTGGGACTGCTCATCCTGCTGTTTCTGGGCAGCTGGCGCTCGACCGTCATCATCCTGATCGAGATTCCGCTGGCGATCCTGTTCTCGCTCACCGCGCTCTCCTGGATGGGCGAGTCGATGAACGTCATGACGCTCGGAGGACTGGCCCTCGCCGTGGGCATCCTGGTGGACGACGGCACGGTGACGATCGAGAACATCAACTATCACCTGGAAATGGGCAAGCCCATCGTTCCGGCGATTCTCGACGGTGCCCGCCAGATCGTCATCCCGGCGTTCGTAACGCTGCTGTGCCTGAGCATCGTGTTCGTGCCGATGTTCCAGCTCGGCGGCGTTGCCGGCTATCTGTTCCGCCCGATGGCGATGGCCGTCGTATTCGCATTGGTGGGCTCTTTTGTCCTGTCACGCTCGCTCGTGCCCACGATGGCGCACTACCTGCTGCGCGGTCACACCCACGGCGCTGATGGCACTCACGGCGCGCCGGCGCAGCGCCGCGCCCGCAGCAATCCGTTCAAGCGCTTTCAGCTCGCCTTCGAAACACGCTTCCTGCGCTTTCGCGAGGTCTACCGCTCGCTGCTGGCACTGGCACTGGCTCACCCGCGCACTTTCATCACCGCCTTCATGGTATGCGTTGTGCTGTCCTTCGGACTCATGCCCTTTCTCGGCAGGAACTTCTTCCCCAGCGTGGACTCCGGTCTGATCCTGATGCATGTGCGCGCCCAGCCGGGCACGCGCATCGAGGAGACCGCGCGCTTGTTCGACAACGTCGAGCAGGCCGTGCGGCAGATCATCCCTGCCCGGCAGGTCGCCAGCATCACCGACAACATCGGCCTGCCCTTCAGCGGCATCAACATGGCCTACGAGAACACCGGGACCATCGGCCCGGAGGACGGCGATGCGCTCATCTCCCTCACCGCGGACCACGGGCCGACCGCCGCCTACGTCAAGCAGCTGCGCACCGACCTGCCGCGCCGGTTCCCGGGCACGACGTTCTCGTTCCTGCCGGCCGACATCGTCTCGCAGATCCTCAACTTCGGTCTGCCCGCGCCACTCGACCTGCAGGTGGTCGGCAAGGATCAGCAGGCCGATTACCGCTATGCAGTGGATCTGATGCGGCGCATTCGCCAGGTGCCCGGCACTGCGGACGTACGCATTCAGCAGGTGCTGGACTACCCTCAGATCGACGTCAATGTAGACCGCACGCTCGCCCAGGAGATGGGGCTGTCCGAACGCGATGTAACCAATAACCTGCTCGTCACGCTGTCCGGCAGCGGCCAGGTGCACCCGAATTTCTGGCTCAATACCCAGACCGGCGTGCGCTACCGCGTCGTCACGCAGCTGCCCCAGTACCGCATCGACAGCGTGTCGGATCTCAGCCAGCTGCCGCTGACGTCGGACAAGCTGCGCGGCCCGTCCTACCTCGGAGGCGTCGCGAGCATCAAGTTGAGCCCGGGCGCGGCACTGATCTCACATTACAACGTCCAGCCGGTCGTCGACATCTATTCCGCCACGCAGGGCCGTGATCTCGGTGCCGTCGCCGGCGCCGTCGAGCACATCGTGCAGCAGACCCATGCCGAGTTGCCCAAGGGATCCTACGTCGCCCTGCGCGGCCAGGTCGAGACGATGCGCAACGCCTATCACCAACTCTACGTCGGGCTGGCCGCCGCCGTGGTGCTGATCTACCTCGTGATCGTGATCAACTTCCAGTCCTGGACCGACCCGTTCATCATCATCACCGCCCTGCCCGCGGCGCTGGCCGGCATCGTGTGGATGCTGTTCATGACCGGCACGGCGCTGTCGGTGCCGGCCCTCACCGGTGCGATCATGTGCATGGGCATCGCTACGGCCAACAGCATCCTGGTGGTGACCTTCGCCCGCGAAGGTCTCGCCAGGGGCGCCGACGCCGCCACCGCGGCACTGGAGGCCGGCGTCGTGCGCCTGCGTCCGGTGCTCATGACCGCACTGGCCATGATCGTCGGCATGCTGCCGATGGCCCTGGCGCTGGGCGAGGGCGGCGAGCAGAACGCCCCGCTCGGCCGCGCCGTCATCGGTGGTCTGGCCGTGGCCACCGTCGCAACCTTGTTCTTCGTCCCGACCGTCTTCGCGCTGTTACATCGTAACCACAAAGCAGCAGCGCCGGATGCGTCCGATCCCCTCGCCTTGCCACCGCCGCAACACGCGGGCTGAAACCTGAGGAGAGCTCCTTTGAGCGAGACACCTGAACAAACGGAAGCACCCGGCGCGGGACAGGCGCCGCTGCATCCTCTGCGGCCATCAACCCTGCGACGCATCGGAATCGTGACTGCGGTGGTTGCGCTGCTGATCGTGGCTGCAGGCATCGTGGATCGACAACTCAATGCAAGGGAGGTGGCGCGGTGGACCGCCGCCGAGGCAATCCCGAGCGTGTCGATCATCGTGCCGGAGCGCGGCGGGAGCGCCGCGCCGCTCGTGCTTCCGGGCAACATCGAGGCCTGGAACGAGGCGCCAATCTATGCGCGCGTGAGCGGATATCTGAAAAAGTGGTACTTCGACTACGGCGCTCATGTCAAGGCCGGTCAGATACTGGCGACGATCGATACCCCCGACCTGGACGCGCAATTTGCCGCCGCCAGGGCAGACCTCGTCGCTGCCCAGGCGCGAGTCAAAGTGGCGCAGGCGCAGTCGGATTTCGCCAAAACCACCTATGACCGCTGGCGCGACTCGCCCAAGGGCGTCGTTTCCGCACAGGAAACGGAATCGAAAAAGGCGGATTACCAGACCGCGCTCGCGAACTACGACGCGACGCTCGCGAACGTGCAGGCGGACCAGGGAGCGGTCGACCGGTTGAGGGCCCTCGAGCAGTTCAAGAACATCGCAGCGCCGTTCAGCGGCGTCGTCACCGCGCGCAATACCGATATCGGCGCTCTCATCGACGCAGGCAGCGGCACGGGCGGCGGCAACGCCCCACAGCTCTTCAGCATCGCCGATATTCACGAGATGCGCGTGTATGTTCAGGTTCCCCAGGCGATGTCCGGCCGCATCACCCCCGGAATGAGCGCGCAGCTGGTGCTGCCGCAGTATCCCGACCGGACCTTCAACGCCATCGTCGCCACCACCGCCGACGCGATCAACACCACCTCACGCACGCTGCTGGTCGAGCTTCATGCCGACAATCCCAACGGAGTGCTGCAGTCGGGCACCTATGCAGAGGTGCATTTCAATCTCAAACCGCAATCCGGTGTCCTGACCATTCCAGCCACCGCGCTGATCTTCCAGCAGAACGGCATGCAGGTGGCGGTGGTCGGGCCCAATGATCGCGCCCAGATGCGCACGGTGACGCTCGGTCGCAACTTCGGCACCGACGTCGAGATTCTCAAAGGACTCTCTCCGGGCGATCGGGTGATCGACAGCCCGCCGGATTCACTCTCGAACGGAGAGCTGGTGAGCGTGGTGAACCCGGTTGCGCCGAGCGCCGGCGATCTCGCCCGCGTGGACGGCAAGGCGGTCGATCCCGAGGAGCGGACCGACCCGCCCGCAGGCGCTGCTCACGCGGGACAGCCACAGGCGGCGCGGTGAGACGCGCGGGCATACGCGGCGGGCCGACCCCGGGCGCGGTATTGCTCGGCTCATGCACGGCAGCGCTGCTCGCTGCCGCCGTGCTGTCGGGTTGCGCGGTGGGCCCCGATTACCACACGCCGCGCGTGGCCACACCCGAGCATTTCGACGCGGTCCGGCAGGCGTCGGCGCAGGGCGGCGGCCCGCTGCAGACCGCGCCGTCGTCCATCGCGCTGGCCCGCTGGTGGCAATCACTCGGCGACCCGCAACTCGATGCACTGATCGATCACGCGGTGACCAGCAATCCGGACGCGATTGAGGCGCTCGACCGCCTGCAGGCCGCCCGCATCTATGAGGCCGGCCTCACGGGCGTGGTGCTGCCGCTGGCTGACGCGAGCGGCGCCTATGGAACGGGGACCGGCAGCGATCTGACACGCGGACGCGCCAACGCACCGCTCGTGTCCTCGGACAATACGCACTCCCTGACCAACGTCAACGCGATCGGTGGCTTCGATGCCGTCTGGGAAATCGATGTGTTCGGCAAGTTCCGCCGTGAGATCGAGCAGGCACGCTACGCGACCCAGGCGACGGCCGACGCCCGCAATGCCGTGCTGGTCTCGGTGATCGCCGATGTTGCCCGGGCCTATGTGGATCTGCGCGGCCTGCAGCTGCGCGACACGGTGCTGCATTCGGCTTCCGATGCGCTCACGCAGGGATTGAACATCGCGACGCAGCGCTATCAGCGAGGGATCACCAACGAGCTCGATCTCACCCTCGCCAAGCGCGAGCTCGCGAGCGTCCAGGCGCAGATCCCGATCATCGAAGCGCAGATGAACGCCGGTGAATACACCATCGCCACGCTGCTCGGCGAGTACCCGGAAGACCTGGTGGGCACGCTGTCCAAGCCCAGCATGATTCCGGCACTGCCGGCCGGCATCTCCACCGGAATGCCCCTCGACCTGTTGCGACGTCGCCCCGACGTGCAGGAAGCCGAGCGCGACATTGCGCGCGCGAACGCGCGCATCGGCATCGCCACGGCGGAGCTGTTTCCAGAGTTCATCGCCACCGGCGCGATCGGATTCCAACAGGGCAGCCTGGCGGGCGCAGCCCTCGGTCAGCACATTTGGTCCGCGGGTCCCGGCGCCATCTGGCCGCTGCTCGACTTCGGCCAGCTCGACGCGCAGGTGCAGATCGCCAACGTCGCCACACAGGCGGCACTCGAGAACTACAAGGCCACCATCGAGCAAGCCGTCCGGCAGGTGGACACCGCCGTAGCCCAGCTGACCGCCGCAGAGGCCAGCCTGCGCAGCCTGAGTGATGCGCTGGTCGCCGCACAGCGGGCCGTGACGCTCGCCAATCAGCGTTACAACCGCGGACTCACGGACTATCTGAACGTGGTCGAAGCCGAACGGGCGGAGTACACGATCGAAGAGCAATACGCCTCAACCCAGGCCAGCATCGACGATCAGTTCATTCAGCTGTATCGCGACCTCGGTGGCGGCTGGCAGCAGTTCCAGAACATTCCGGCAATATCGCGGCCCGTGCCGGCGATCGTGGCGATTTTCAAGGATACGCTGGCGCGTCGCGATCCGCTGAAGAGCCCCTGAGGGCAGCGACGCTGCACGAGGAAGAGCTTCATGGCGCTGAAAGACCTGCTCGTCCACCTGGACTCCACCACTCGCGCCCTGGAGCACCTTCGGCTCGCGGCTGACCTCGCCAGGCGAAATGACAGTCACCTGACCGCGCTGTATCTGCCGGAGTGGAGTGAGGCGCAGCTCGAACATCGCCGCACGGCGGAGCTTGCGGGTCGATCACTGGCCGACGTCGAAGCCATCGACTCGAGCGTCGCGGCAGCCCTGACCCTTTCTGGCGATGAGCTGCGGGCGCAGCTCGAGCGCCTCGCGACCCAGCTCGGACTGCAGGTTGAATGGCGCGTGGTCGCAGGGCAGCCGGGCGACGTGCTCATACAGCACCTGCGACATGCGGACCTGTGCATCTTCGATGTGGATCTGGTCAGCGGCGCAGGCGGCAGCACGCGCCTGTGGGAGCAGTTGCTGTTCATCGCGGGTCGTCCGGTACTGCTCCTGCCCACGACCAGCGGCTGCGCGACGCTCGGCGCCCATGTCGCGATCGGCTGGAATGGCAGCCGCGCGGCGAGCCGCGCACTTAACGACGCATTACCCATCCTCGAGCACTGCGACGACGCAACGCTGATCGCGATCAATCCGGACGAGTTGCCCGAGCCGCAGGCGCTGCCGAGCGTCCTTCAGCATCTCGGGCGACACGGACTGGCAGCGCGTTGCATCGAGCTGCACGATGTGCCGAGCGCGCAGATCGCAGAGACGTTGCAGGAACAAGCTGTCAGCCTCGGGGCGGACCTCCTGGTCGCCGGGGCCCATGGCCACAATTGGCCGCGCGAGCTGCTGCTCGGTAGCGTGACGCTCGATCTGCTGGCCGGGCTGCGCCTGCCATTGCTGACGGCGCACTGATCGGATTGTCCGCGTGCGGCGGCCACTCAGTGTTGCAGCAGCGCCAGAGCAGCCAGCGCGGCCAGCAGCGCCGGCAGCATGACGCACACGCCAAGGCGCAGGAAACTCCAGCCGCTCACATGCACCCCTTCGCGGCGCAGCGCCACGAGCCAGAGAATGCTCGCCAGCGAGCCGGTGACGGAGAGATTTGGGCCGAGGTCCACCGCGACGAGCAGCACGTTGGCGAGCGAGGCCGGCAGCATCGGTGGCGTACGCAGCACCCCGCCCGCGATCAGCGCGACCGGCAGATTGTTGGCGACATTGCAGGCAAGCGCGGTGGAAACGCCGACCATCCAGGTTGCGCTGCCTGCATGCGCGGCCTGCCGCAGTGTCGCACCGAGACTGGCGAGAAGCCCGGTGTGCTCCAGCGCCGCCACCAGTGCGAACAGGCCCGCCACCAGCGGCAATATTCCCCAGGAGACCCCGCGCAGCAGCGGTCCGGGCGTCTGGCGCGTGCGCCAGAGCGCCGCGAGAACACTCAGCAAGCCGGCAACGAAGGTGGGCAGACCGAGCGCCAGGCCGCGCGCCGAGGCGATGAGCAGGACCACTGCCGTCGCGACAATGCCGCCGGCGGCGAGCCTGCCGCCCACCGACAGCACGGGCAGCTGCACATCCGCCTGCAGCGCCACCCGCAGCGCCCGTCGCTGCAGCGCGCGCAGCACGACGTACGTGAGCGCGATGGCGAGCACTGAGGGCAGCGCGAAGCGCGCCAGCCACCCGCCAAGGGGCGGCAGATGGGCGCCGAAAACCACGAGATTGGCCGGATTTGCAATCGGCAGCAGGAAGCTTGCGGCGTTGGCGATGAAGGCGCAGATGTATAGATACGGCAGTGGCGGGGCGCGCGCCGCGCGCGCGACCGCGTACACGGCGGGCGTCAGCACGACCGCCGTGGCGTCGTTGGACAGCAGCATCGTGACGACAATTCCTACCAGGTAGACCAGGTCGAAGAGCCGTCTGGCATCGCCGGCGGCGCGGCGCGCGGCCAGCGCGGCCAACCAGTCGAACAGCCCCTCGCGACGCGCCAGCTCGGCCAGCAGCATCATCCCGGCCAGGAAGAGGTAGACGTCGGTTCCCTGAGCCACGGCGTGCCAGGCGGCACGTGGTGGCAGCAGTGAGCCCATCATCAGCAGCAAGGCGCCTGCGACCGGCCAGATCGCCTCGGGCAATCGCCCGGGTCGCAGCAGCACCCCGAGCGTCGCCAATGCCGTCACCCCCCATACCACCGCATGGGCCGCGCTCGCTGCCAGCATCATGGGGAACGCGAACAGGCGAACCGACGCGCGCAGTCGACGCGTATAGTGCGTATGGACACTCCCATGCCCTCCAGTATGACAGCCATGCGCGGTCCGACCCTGGCGTTGCTATCGGCCGCCTTGTTCGGTGCCAGCACGCCGCTTGCCAAGATGCTGCTGGGTCAGGGCGTGGACGCGTGGCTGCTGGCAGGGCTGCTCTACCTGGCATCAGGCCTCGGGCTCGCCCTGGTATTCGTGGGCAGGCGCATCGTGGGCCGCGGTGCCAACGAGGCGCCGCTGCGGGGCGCCGACCTGCCCGTGCTGGCGCTGGTGGTGCTGTTTGGGGGCATTCTCGGCCCCCTGCTGCTGATGCAGGGATTGGCGCACATGCAGGCGGCACCGGCGGCGCTGCTGCTGAATCTCGAATCGCTGTTCACGCTGATCATTGCTTGGACCGTGTTTCACGAGTACGTGGACCTGCGTCTGCTCATCGGCGCCGGCACCATTCTCATTGGCGCGGCGCTGCTCTCCTGGCCGCAGGGGGGCGCACGCGTCGGCTACGCCGCCCTGATGGTGGCAGCGGCCTGTCTGTGCTGGGCCCTGGACAACAATCTCACGCGTAAGCTCTCCGGCGCCGACCCGGTGCAGATTGCCTGTCTCAAGGGACTGGTCGCCGGCTCGATCAACCTGGGCATCGCACGCCTCGGAGGCGAGCCGATGCCGCACGCCGTCACGCTCTCGCTGGTCGCGATCGTGGGCTTTCTGGGTTATGGCGCAAGCCTGGTGCTGTTCGTACTGGCGCTGCGGCATCTGGGCACGGCGCGTACCGGTGCCTACTACGCCACCGCGCCCTTCATCGGCGCGCTGCTGGCGGTGCTACTGCTGCACGATCCGCTGAGCGTCCGTCTGCTCATCGCCGGTGCGCTCATGGCCGTGGGTGTGTATCTGCACCTGACCGAGGGACACGTCCACGAGCACATGCACGAGGCGCTCGTTCACGAGCATCGGCATTCCCATGATGAGATGCACGATCATGCGCATGGGCCGGATGATCCCGAGGGTGAGCCCCACAGCCACCCGCACGAGCATGCACCGCTCGTGCACAGCCACCCGCACTATCCCGACCTGCACCACCGCCACAGACATTCCTGAGAGCTCGCCTGCCTCAGAAGACCAGCGAGAACTGCGAGATCAGCACGTGCTCAGCCGGTCGATTGCCAACGATGGCCCCGCCGGTGAAGCGCGTCACTTCATAGTCCAGCTGTACCTTGAAGTTGTAGGTCAGATACCAGTTCACCGCCGCGCCAACCGCATGCGCGGCCCTTGGTGCGGTGGCCGGATTGGCGAAGGAGCTTGCGCCAGCGGTGAGCGCCTGGGGATCGAACTCGATGACGTGATAGCGCAGCGCAAGCTCCCAGGCGCCGATTCCGCCTTGCCCGACCGGGTGGCTCGGTCCGGCAATATCGTAGCCTTCACTCTCACCGGTGATGGTCCAGTACCCCTGCACCTGCCAGGCATCGTTCTTGAGCGTGCCATGACGCACGCTGGTCGCGCTGATGGCGCGTGAGACCTGCTGCGTTTCGGTCACGTATTCGCTCATGAGGCCAAACGGACCAACATAGTAATTGAGCTGCGGCACCAGGCGACGCTCCAGGCCATTGGCTATCGTGGCGTTGTTGTAGCCGCTGGCCGTGTTGCTGCGGTAGCTGAACATCGACTGCTGTCCAGGCGTCTTATAGCCGGCCAGCAGACTGGTCGTGGTGCTGGTGGTCGCCACGCCGCTGTCGCGCACGTAGGTCTCGGCCACACCAAATCCGAGCTTCTTCAGCCCCTCATTGCCTGATTTCAGAAACGGCGCGACGAACAGACGCGCCTCCCAGGTGAACTTGCCGGTGGCGTTCTCATCCGGCACGCTGTTGCTGTCGGTACTGCCGCCGTCCACATCGCCATCGAACAGGCCTACGTCGTAGTTCAGCACGCCCCGCAGGATATTTCCGCCGACCTTCGTACCCAGGTCGCGATAGGGCAGCAGGTCCGAGGGCAACGACGCTTCGATGAAGCGCTGGAACTGCTCGAGCTGCAGTCGCTCCAATCCCACCGGCGCCTTGAACTTGCCGAATTCGAATACCAGCCAGGGCCGCACGCGCGCGTCCGCCCAGCCGTCCTGCAGAATCGCCTTACCCTGGGCGAAATCCGGCATGATTCGAAAGTCGTAGCGGTTCTCCAGCATGCCCTCCAGCGTCGGACGCAGTTTGCGTACCAGCCAGGTATCGTCTGTCTGTGGCGAGTAGGCATCGCTGTAATAGCGTCCATCCACGGCCAGATTGCCGCGAAAGTGAATCTGGTTGGCACCATCGTCGCTGCGCAGCGTGAAGCCGTCGCTGCCGAAATGTCCCGACAGCCCCGGGCCACTGGCGGGCCTGGAAGCCACGGTTGCCGCGGCGGGCGCACGCCGCTGCTTCGCCTCATCCTCGGCCAGCTGCTGCTGCAGGGCGCGCAGCTGAGCTTCCTGTTGCTGCAGCTGCCGCATCTGCTGCTGCAGTTGTTGTTGCACGGCCTGCGTATCGGCCGGCGCACTGGTCTGCGCGAGCACTTCGCCATTGCAGAACATCAGCGTGGTGCTGACTGCGGCGCCCGTCAAAAGCACGCGGCGCGCTCGAACCACTGCCTGCACTATTCCTTGCACTACTGCCTGCATGAACTGTCGCTCCCGATTACTGCGGGTACCGTCCGCAGCACGATCGCTATGCTGCAGAGGCGACAGTCACATGTCGGTATCAGTGCGGTACCAGGAGGGTCAGCATCGGTAACGTTTCGGTGAATATGGGTGACAGCGCAGTAACAATGTCTCGAGCGCACGGCCTGCGCGGCGCGCGCCGTCCCAGAAGTTCACACACGGCGCAGGGATGAATAGCGCTTCGCGCACGAAAAAGCGCCGCCGGCGCACCGCAGAAATGCGGGGCAACCGGCGGCGCGGGTCTGGCCGTAAGTTTGTCGGGACGCTCAGCCGAGATCGACCGGTACGAAGATGCGATCGTTGCCGCGCTGGATGAGCAGCGCCACATCTCCCCCGTGCTGGTGGCTCACCGCCTGGCGCAGCTGATCGACGCTGTCGACTGGCGTGCCGTCGACGGAGAGGATCACATCACCCTGCTGGATACCGGCATCGGCCGCATGGCCCTGTGCCGATTGGACCACCAGACCATGATTGACGCCGGCCTGGTCACGCTCGTCGGGTGTCAAGGGCCGCACCGTCACACCCAGATGCGTCTGCGCCGCGCTGGACCCTGAGCCATTGACTGACGCCACCTGCTGGTCGGCCGAGCCCACCGTGGCCGTCATCGTCATGGTCTTGCCATGGCGCCAGACGACGAGCGTCGCCTTGTGCCCGGGCAGGGTGGTGTTGACGCGCATGGACAGCGACGCGGCATCCTGCACCGGTGCGCCGTCGTACTTGAGGATCACGTCCCCGGCCATCAATCCGGCGTGCGCGCCCGCGCTGTCGGGCTCCACCTTGGAGATCAGGGCGCCGCCCGGCGCCGACAGACCGAAGGACTTGGCCAGCGACTGGTCGACCGTCTGCACATCCACGCCCAGCCTGCCGTGCTGGACCTTGCCGGTCTGCAGAATCTGCGATTCGACCTGCTCGGCATAGTTGATGGGAATGGCGAAAGCTATGCCCTGGTAGCCACCGGAATTGCTGTAGATCTGCGAATTGATGCCGACCACGGAGCCGGTCGCATTGAACAGCGGGCCACCGGAATTGCCCGGATTGACCGCAGCATCCGTCTGGATGAAGGAGACATAGCCGTCGTTCGGCAGCGAGCGGCTCTTGGCGCTGACGATGCCCGCGGTCGCCGACTCGGTCAGCCCGAACGGTGCGCCGATTGCCATCACATAATCGCCGACCGCAAGCTTATCCGAGTTGCCCAACTGCACGGTGGGCAGATCGTGTGCGTCGATCTTCAGCACCGCAATGTCACTGGCACGATCCGCGCCGAGCACGCGCGCCCGGTACTGGCGATGGTCCGAGAGCGTGACCGTCACGACCTTGGCGCCGTTGACCACGTGTGCATTCGTCAGAATGATCCCGTCGCCTCTGACGATGAAGCCTGAGCCCAGCGCACGCGTGGGCACCTCGGCGTTGGGCGGAGCGCCCGGCAGATTGCGGAAGAACGGGGCGAACGGATTGTCGCCGTTGCCGAAGAATTGACCGAAGTCGAACGGCATCTGCTGCGTGTCGGCGACATGCGTCTCCCCGACCGTGGTGATGCTGACCACCGCTGCCTGATTGTGCGCGAATATGTCGTGATAGTCCGGAGCGGTACCCGGAGGTATCTCGCTCGGCGAGCCACCGGTCTGGGTGCCGGTGACGGCGGGAATGTCTGCCGCCTGGGCGACGTGCAGCAGTGAGGGTGCAGACCAGCCGCTCACCACCCCGACCGTGAAGAGTCCGGCCGCCGCCCAGCCCAGATGCTTGGCGTGAGGGTTCATAGGTGTTGTCTCCTGTAGTCAGGCCATCCGGTGGATGGCGAATGCGCACAGTGTCCGCGCACATGCTTAAGCCAGCCTTAAGACGGCCGATCCCCGGCGGGTCGGCTCGCCGGCCGGCTCAGGCAGCGGGAGACTCTCGGGGAGACAGGGGGGGAGACACGGGGGGAGACGGGGGGAAGCGCACTGTGACGCGCAGCCCACCTTGCGGCGCATCGTCCAGGGAGACACTCGCCCCGTGACGCCGGGCGATCACCTGCACGATCGCCAGGCCCAGTCCACAGCCCTCCTCCGCGGCCGAGGCGCGGCGATGGAAACGATCGAAGGCGTGCTCACGCTCGGCGGCGGGAATGCCCGGACCGGTATCGTCGACCTGCAGCTGCGCACCCTCCCCGGCGGCAGTATCTCCGGCGACACCCCCACCGGCGCCGATGCGCACCTCGACATGCCCGCCGCGAGGCGTGTAGCGCACGGCGTTGTCGACGAGATTGCGCACCAGGATGCGCAGCGCCTCACGATCGCCGTGTACCGAGACACTCTCGGCCGCGGGGCTTTCCAGCGACAGCTCGACACCGCGCGAGACTGCCAGCGTGTGAGTCTCGGCTACGGCTTCGGCGGCCGGCTCGGTGAGAAGCAGCGGCACGAGCTCGCGAGCGCGTGCATCCTGCGGCTCATTGCGCGCCAGCGTGAGCAGCTGCGAGACCAGATGCACCGCGCGCTCCACGGCGGCGCCGAGCGCAGTACGCGCCTGATTGCGAGCGCTCTCATCGGGAGCGCGCTCGAGCAGCTGCAGCTGCAGCCGCAGGGCCGTCAGTGGCGAGCGCAGCTCGTGGGCCGCATCGGCGATGAAGGAACGCTGGGTCGCGAAGGCCTCATCGAGGCGTCGCAGCAGCCCGTTCAGCTGCTCCACCAGCGGTGATAGCTCCTCCGGCATTGGGCCGGCCGCCAGCGGCGCAAGGCTGTGCACATCGCGGCGTTGTACCTCCAGGGCCAGCCGACGCAGCGGCGCCAGGCTGCTGCCGACCACCGCCGCGATGGCCACGGCCAACAGCGACAGTAGACCCATCATTGGTAACACCACGCGTAGCGCCGCAGCACGGGCCAGCGCATTGCGCACGCCGACCGGTTGTGCAACATCGATGACGCCATCGAGCGTCTGCAATCCATAGGCACGCCAGCGACGGCCCTGAAGCTGCAGATCCGCATAGCCGATCAAGGGGCGGATGATCGTCGGGGCCCCCTGCACGCCACGCGAGGCGTACTCGATGACGCCGAACAGATTCCAGATCTCGATGATGTAATCGGCATTGCTCTCGGGCAGCCGGCGCGGCGCCAGCGGTATCTGGCTCTCGAGCGACAGTGCCATCTGACGCAGCTGGTAATCGAGCAGATTGGAAGTTTCGGCGAGTACGCGCCGATAGGTCAGCACGCCTGCAAGCACCGACACCACGGCCACCAGCGCGAGCAGTGCCAGCAGCAGTCGTGTGCGGATCGAGCGCATACAGGCGCTTCAGGAGGGAATGAAGTAGCCGACGCCACGCAGGGTGCGGATGGCCTCGGCGCCGAGCTTGCGGCGCAGGCCATGGATGTAGACCTCGATCGCGTTGCTCTCGACGGCCTCATCCCAGCCGTAGAGCCGATCCTCCAGCTGCGAGCGCGACAGCACGGCTCCGGGCCGCTGCAGCAGCGCCTCGAGCACCGCATACTCGTGCGGCGAGAGCGACACCGGTTTGCCATCCCGCTCCACGGCATGGGTGACAGGATCGAGTCGAATGCCGCCATGCTGGATGCACGGATCGCCGCGGCCGGCGGCGCGACGCAGGACCGAGCGCATGCGCGCAGCGACCTCATCGAGATCGAATGGCTTGACGATGTAGTCGTCGGCGCCGGCGTCGAGCCCCGCCACACGATCACGCCGCTCGTCGCGCGCCGTGAGGATCAGCACCGGCGTCGCATCGCCGCGCGCTCGCAGCTCGCGCAGCACCTCGAGACCGTCGCGACCGGGCAGGCCTAGATCCAGCAGCACCAGATCGAAGCGGTCGGTGTGCAGCGCCGTGGCAGCACTGAGGCCATCGCGCATCCAGTCGACGGTGTAGGCCTCCTGGCGCAGCGCCGTTTGCAGGCCCTGCGCGATCATCGGGTCATCCTCTACGAGCAGCACTCGCATGGCGGTATTCTGCCTGCTCGCGGCGCTTACCGGGCTGTCTTGTCAGTGCCCTCGCCAGCTGGTCCAAGCCCATCCTCGTCATTCACGGCGGCCGGGACTACCGCGTGCCGCTGGAACAGGGCGTCTTCGCCCTTCACGTGGGGCCACGGCAGCATCACCGGGCCGCCTCAGGCGTTCAGGGTTCTCTTATCGCTCGGCCGCACGGTAAAGCCGCCCGACTTCTCATCCGCCTGCAGCGACAGCAGTGATCGCTTCTGCCCCTCGGCCAGCAGATCATTGAATGAGCGGAAGCCATAGGCACGCTCGTTGAAACCCGGGTGGCGGCGCTTGATGGCCTGTTTGATCATCGAGCCCCAGATGGATTCGCTCTCACCGCGCTCCTCAAGCAGCGCATCGAGCGTCTCGACGACGAGCTCGAGGGCATCGTTGAGATCCGGGCCGCGATTGCCTGGCGTTCCCGCTTCAGAATCGGCAGCCGCGGGTCCGCCTGTTCCGGTCCAGCCGACACCATGGCTACCCTGGGTTGAGCCGCTACCCACGGAGCTGGGCGCAGAAGCGGCCGGCGCCGGAGCTGGCTGGGGCATGGCACTGCGTCGTCGTGACTTGGATGGCTGCTTGCGCACCAGGTCATCGTAGTAGATGAACTCATCGCAGTTGTTGATGAACAGGTCCGAGGTCGAATTCTTGACGCCGACGCCGATGACCGTCTTGTCATTCTCACGCAGCTTGCTGACCAGCGGTGAGAAGTCTGAATCGCCGCTGATGATCACGAAGCTGTCGACGTGCCCCTTGGTGTAACAGAGATCCAGGGCATCGACGACCATGCGGATGTCCGCGGAATTCTTGCCGGACTGGCGCACATGCGGAATCTCGATCAGCTCGAAGGCGGCCTCGTGCAGCCCGCGTTTGAACTCCTTGTAGCGGTCGAAGTCGCAGTAGGCCTTCTTGACCACGATGTGCCCCTTGAGCAGCAGCCGCTCGAGCACCTTCTCCACATCGAAGCTGGGATAGCTCGCATCCCGGGCACCCAGGGCAATATTTTCAAGGTCGAGGAAAACCGCCATGGTGGCGTCGGAAGTTCCGGCATTGGCTCGATTAGTCATCTCTCTCCACGGCGCCGCTTCCGGCGCCGCCGCAGACGCGGCAGTGGCAACCGAGCGCAAGGATACGCCTCCCGGCCGACTCGTCGTACAATCATGGGTGCCCCCCGGCAAGCCCCCTACCCCGGAGTCTGCATGCAGTACCGCCCGCTCGGCCGCACCGGATTGCTTGTCTCCGAACTGTGCCTGGGCACCATGACGTTTGCGGGCCGCGGCTTCTGGAAGGTCGTGGGGACCCTGGACCTGCCGGCCGCCACCGAACTGGTCGAGCGTTCACTGAGCGCCGGCGTCAACTTCATCGACACGGCAGATGTCTACGCCGAAGGGGAGTCCGAGCGCCTGCTGGGCCTCGCGCTGCGTAATCTGTCGGTGCGGCGCGAGGACGTGGTGCTCGCCACCAAGGTACGCGGTCGCACCGGCGCCGGCCCGAACGATGTTGGCCTGACGCGCAAGCACATCCTCGCCTCGGTGGAAGCGAGCCTGCGGCGGCTGCAGACCGACTACATCGATCTGTATCAGATCCACGGCTATGACCCCCTGACGCCGCTCGAGGAGACGCTGCGCGCGCTGGACAACCTGGTCAGCCGCGGCCTGGTACGTTATGTCGGCTGCTCGAACCTCGCGGCCTGGCAGCTGATGAAGGCGCTGGGGCTGGCCGAGCGCGAGCGCCTGACGCGCTTCGAGTCGCTGCAGGCCTACTATTCGATCGCCAGCCGCGACCTGGAGCGTGAAATCGTGCCGCTGCTGCAGGACCAGGGCGTCGGGCTGATGGTCTGGAGCCCGCTCTCGGGCGGGCTGCTGAGCGGCAAGTTCACCCGCGGCAGTGGCGGCCCGGCCGATGCACGTCGATCCAGTTTCGATTTCCCGCCGGTCGACAAGGAGCACGGTTTTGCCGTCGTGGAGACGATGCGGCCGATCGCCGCCGCGCATGGGGTCTCCGTGGCGCGCGTGGCCATAGCCTGGCTGCTGCAGCGGCGCCCCGTCACCAGCGTGATCATCGGCGCCAAGACACTCGAGCAGCTCGATGACAACCTGGCCGCGGCCGAGCTGACGCTGAGCAGCGAGCAACTCGCGCAGCTGGATCAGGCGAGCGCGCTGAAGGCCGAGTATCCTCACTGGATGATCGATCGCCAGAGCGCCGAGCGCGAGCCGGGTGCACGCCCCACGATGCAACGAGGCAGCCCTGAGTCCTCGCGCAGCGAGGCTGCGCAGGAGCAGGCTCGCGGGACGCGCCACTGAGAGCAAGTCCGATGACCGACCTGCATCGACGTCGTTTCCTGCTCTGGGGTGGTGCCGCTGGTGCGGGCATGGCACTGGGCTCGCTGTCCTGGTGGGCCGCCGCGCTTGCCTCCGATCACTTCCCGGTCACCCACACCGCCGTGCAGTGGCAGCGGCTGCTCGGGCCGGCCCGCTACGACATTCTGCGCAATGGCAGCACCGAGCGCCCCTTCAGCAGCAGGCTGCTGCACGAGCGGCGAGCCGGTGAATTCGTCTGCGCGGGCTGCGGCACCGCGCTGTTTTCCTCGACGACAAAATTCGACAGCGGCACGGGCTGGCCGAGCTTCTGGGCGCCGCTGCCGCACGCCGTGCTCACGCGGGCCGACCGCTCCTTCGGCATGGTGCGCACCGAAGTGATCTGCAGCGGCTGCGGCGGACATCTCGGGCATGTGTTTCATGATGGCCCGCCGCCCACGGGTCTGCGCTACTGCATGAATGGGCTGGCGCTGGTGTTTCGCGCGACGAGGGCGGCGGGGGCGCCGCAGAGCTCATGAGAGCGTCGTGGCCGCCCGCAGCGCCTGTCAGAACTTTTGCCCGTACAGCCGCGGTCACGGGGTGCGCGGTCATTGCGGGACTGCTGCTCGTCCTCTGCGTCCTGCACGCAGCGGTGACACACGCAGACGAACAGCCGCGCCTGCTGCCGGCCCCGGCGCTCGATGAGCCCGCCGGTCGCACCCGGCCCGAGGTTGCCGTGCTGGCGGGAGGCTGCTTCTGGGGTGTGCAGGGCGTCTACCAGCACGTACAGGGTGTGCTGGATGCCGTCTCCGGTTACACCGGTGGCAGCGAGGCCAACGCGCACTATGAGCTCGTCAGCGACGGGAACACCGGGCACGCCGAATCAGTGCAGATCACCTACGATCCGCGTCGCATCAGCTACGGGGCGCTGCTGCAGATCTTCTTTTCAGCGGTGCATGATCCCACCGAGCTCAACCGCCAGGGCCCGGACGAGGGCTCCCAATACCGCTCCGCAGTCTTTCCACAGAACCCCGAACAGGCCCGCATCGCCGCAGCCTACATCGCGCAGCTGAACGGTGCGCATGCCTTCGCCTCCCCGATCGTCACGCGCATCGAGCCCGGACATACCTTTTACCCTGCCGAGGCCTACCACCAGAATTACCTCGCCTCGCACACGGCCTTTCCCTATATCGTCATCAACGATCTGCCCAAGATCGTCGCGCTGCGGCGGCTGTTTCCACAGCGCTATGAGCGCAGTGCCGTGCTCGTCGCTCAGGTCAAGCCTTCCCACTGAAGGCTGCGTACGCCTGCGCACTGGGCCAGGTGCTCGATGAAAGCCGGCGTATCGGGCGAGCGCGAGGGACGCAGCTCCCGCACTTCGAATACCAGAGTCCGTCGCTGACTGGTGGGCTCCAGGCGGATGTTGGCCGCCGTGATGGTCAGGCCGGCGTCATCCAGAATACGACGGATCTGCAGCTCGCTCGGTCCCTCGGCGTCGAGGTCCAGGGCGAGCCGCGCGCCATGCTGCTGGCGCAGGCGCTCCTCGAACCACTCCAGGCCCCAGAGCGCAAACAACCCGATCGCGGTGGCCGCCAGGCCAAGTGCAATCTGACCGCCGCCAAGACACAGGCCGATGACCGTAACCAGCCACAGCGTCGCGGCTGTGGTGACGCCGGTGATCATATTGCCCCGACGCAGGATGGCGCCGCCGCCGATGAAACCAACGCCGGTGAGGATGCCGAGCGGCAGGCGCATCAGATCGTTCATCACGAAGGAGGTCGGCTGCCGCCCCGCGGTGGGCAGCAGCGCATTCATCTGCAGCATCGCGAGGGAGGCGGCCAGACACACCAGCAGCGTCGTGCGCATGCCGGCGGCCTTGCCGTGCTCGCGCCGGTTGTAACCGATCGCTATCCCCACCAGCATCGTGAGCGCCAGACGCAGCGCGACGTCCGTCCATGTCAACGGCGCAAACATCGGCATCATGAGGTCTCAGCGCCTTTTCGGTAGGTACAGATCGGTGAGCGTACCCTCGTACGCTTCCGCGGCAAAGGCAACTGTTTCGGAGAGAGTCGGATGGGCATGGACGGTCAGGGCGATGTCGGCTGCATCAGCGCCCATCTCCACGGCCAGGCAGAGCTCGGCGATGAGCTCCCCGGCATTGGGACCGACGATACCCCCGCCCACCACCCGGTGGCTCTGCGCGTCAAAGAGCAGCTTGGTGAAGCCCTCATCGCGGCCGAGCGACAGCGAACGGCCACTGGCAGCCCACGGGAAGCTGCTGCGCTCGACGGCGATTCCCTGCGCCTTGGCGGCCAGCTCGGTGAGCCCCACCCAGGCGACTTCCGGGTCCGTATACGCCACGGCCGGGATCACGCGCGCATCGAAGTGACTCTTCTGTCCGGCCGCAACCTCTGCGGCCACCTTGCCCTCGTGCGTTGCCTTATGAGCGAGCATCGGCTGCCCGGCGATGTCACCGATCGCAAAGATGTGCGGCACGTTGGTGCGCATCTGCCTGTCGGTCGGAATGAAGCCGCGCTCATCGATATGCACGCCAGCGCGCTGCGCCTCGATGCGCCGACCATTGGGCACACGCCCGACCGCGACCAGCACATGATCGTATTGGGCGCTGCTGGCCGACTTGCCCTGGAAATCCACCTGCAGCCCCTCGGGCGTGGCGCGCACGGCGCTGACGCGCGTGTCGAGCAGGATCTGGCCGTACCGTGCCCGGATGCGCTTCTCGAGCGGTCGCACGAGGTCGGCATCGCAGCCGGGCAACAGCTGGCCGGTGAGCTCCACGACATCGATGCTCGCCCCGAGTGCCTCGTAGACGCAGGCCATCTCCAGGCCGATGATGCCGCCGCCGATCACCAGCATGCGCCCCGGATCGGGCGGCAGTTCCAGCGCGCCGGTCGAGTCGATGATGCGCTCATCTGCGGGCAGGAACGGCAGCCGTGCGGCTTCCGATCCGGCCGCGATGATGCATTGCTCGAAGCGGATGCTCTCGGTTGATCCGTCCCGGTTCACCTGCACGACGTGCGGGCTGAGAAACGTGCCGGTGCCGCGCACGACCTGCACGTGCCGCTGCCGCGCGAGTGTTGCGAGGCCCCCGGTGAGTCTCTTCACCACACCGCTCTTCCAATCACGCAATCGGTCGAAGTTCAGCTGCGGCTCGCCGAAAACGATGCCGTGCTCGCGCATGGCGTGCGCATCCTCGATGACCTTGGCCGCATGCAACAATGCCTTGGAGGGAATACAGCCGACATTCAGGCACACACCACCGAGCTGCTCCCAGCGTTCCACGAGCGTGACGGAAAGACCCAGATCCGCCGCTCGAAAGGCCGCGGTATAACCACCCGGGCCCGCGCCCAGTACGAGCAGCTGCGTGCTGTGAGTCGCCTCGGCCTCCTCGGCCGCGGAGATCTGGGGCGCCCTCGTCGCGGGGGGCGCGGGCCTGGCTGCGACCGGGGCAGCTGCTGCGGACGCGCTGCTCGCTGGCGCCGCGCTGGCAGTGGCATCAGCACCGGCAGCATCGGCCACGCGCAGGCGCGCAATCGGCGATCCCTTGGAGATGTGTGAGCCCTTCTGCACCAGCAGCTCACTGATCTCGCCGGCCGCCGTCGAGGGCACATCCATGGTGGCCTTGTCGGTCTCCAGCGTGATCAGCGGGGTGTCCACCTCGATGCGATCACCGGGCTTGACCAGCACCTCGATGACGACGACATCCTTGAAGTCGCCCAGATCCGGGCAGCGCAGCTCCAATTCGCTCACGGCTGCAGGCTCACGGTACGGCCTCGAGCAGCTGCGACACGTCCGCCAGAGCGCTGGCGATGTAGGCTGCGAATCGCGCCCCCGCGGCGCCGTCGATGACGCGATGATCGTAGGAGAGCGACAGCGGCAGCATCAGCCGCGGCACGAAGCCACCCTCGCGATAAACCGGACGCATCACGGCGCGCGACACCCCAAGGATCGCGACTTCGGGCGCATTGATGATCGGGGTGAAAGCCGTGCCGCCGATGCCACCGAGACTGGAGATGGTGAAGCTGCCGCCCTGCATCTGTGCCCCCGAGAGCTTGCCGGTGCGGGCGGACTGCGCGAGCTCGGACAGCGCACGCGCGGTCTCGTAGATATCCATGCGATTCGCATCGCGGATGACCGGCACCAGAAGACCCTGGGGCGTATCGGCAGCAAAGCCGATGTGAACGTATTTCTTCAGTACCAGGTTCTCGCCGCTCTCATCGAGCGAGGCGTTGAATTCGGGATAGCGCTGCAGCGCGCGCACGCAGGCGCGCACCACGAACGAGAGCGTGGTCAGCTTGATGCCGGCGAGCTCGGCACGATCCTTCAGACTCTGACGCGTCTGTTCGAGCTCGGTGATATCGGCCTCATCGAACTGCGTGACGTGCGGCAGATTCACCCAGCTCGCGTGCATGCGCTGGGCGGTGATCCGCCGCACACGGCTCAGAGGCTTGAGCTCGGTCGCACCGAACTGCGCGAAGTCCGGAACGCTCACGCGCGGCAGGACACTGCCGCCCCCTGCACCACTCGCGGCACCGCCGCCGGCACCGCCCGCGAGCACCGATTTCACATAGGCCTTCAGATCCTCGGCACTGATGCGACCCTTCTCGGCCGTGCCGCGTACACGTGACAGATCCGCGCCGAGCTCGCGCGCAAGCTTGCGCACCGAGGGACTCGCGTGGGCGCGCGAGAAGCCGATCTCATTGATGGGGGGCAGCTGCGAGAGGGCTGACGGGGCAGCCCCGCCGGCGAAGCTGACGCTCGGAGCCGCACGCGCGGTCGGTGTGGCCGGGGTCGGGGTCGGGGCCGGGGCCGCGGGCGCGGGCGCTGGGGCCGCGGCGGCCGCCGCTGGAGTGGGTTCGGCGGTGGTGGGTTTGCCAGACGCAGCGGATGAAACGGAGCCCGCCGGAGTCGCAGCGCTCGGTGCCGGCGTCTCGGCAAGCTGCAATGTGGCGATTTTGCTGCCGGTCGAGACATGCGAGCCACGCTGCACGTGCAGCGCTTCGATGACACCGGCCTCGGGCGAGGGCACGTCCATGGTGGCCTTCTCGGTCTCGAGCGTCAGCAGCGGTGTGTCCACCTGCACGCTGTCGCCGACCTTTACCAGCACATCGATGACGGCCACGTCATGAAAGTCGCCCAGGTCGGGCACCTGAATGTCTTTGGAGGCCACGCCGATCCTTTGATGTCGGGGGTTCGTGCCGCTCAGCTGGTGATCGGATCGGCCTTCGCGGCGTCGATACCGAGGGTCGCGAGCGCACCGGCGACCCGCGAGGGTTCGATGCGGCCCTGATCGGCCAGCGCCTTGAGGGCCGCCAGGCTGATGAACGCGCGATCGACCTCGAAATGTGCGCGCAGCGGTCCACGCGCATCGCTGCGCCCGAAGCCATCGGTGCCCAGTGTCGCATAGCGCTGCGACAGCCACGGCCGGATCTGCTCGGGGACATTGCGCACGTAGTCGGTCGCGGCGATCAGGGGACCTGCGCATTCGCCCAGCAGCTCGCGCACGTAGGGCACGCGCGCCTGCCCCGCCGGGTGCAGCAGATTCCAGTGATCGCAGGCGAGCGCCTCGCGCCGCAGCTCGCTGAAGCTGGTGATCGAGTACACGTCTGCCGTGACACCGAACTGCTGCTCGAGCAGCTCGGCAGCGGCCAGGCATTCGCGCAGGATCGTACCGCTGCCAAGCAGCGTGACGCGCTCGGTATTCTTCCTGCCGGCGCCGGCCGGTTTGCCGGCGACCCGTACGCGATAGCCGCCGCGCAGGATGCCGCTCTCCGTACCCGCCGGCAGGGCGGGCTGCGCGTAGTTCTCGTTCATCAACGAGATGTAATAGAAGATGTTCTCATTCTGCGTGTACATGCGCCGCAGGCCATCCTGGATGATGACGGCGAGCTCATAGGCGTACGTGGGGTCATAGGCGCGACAGTTCGGAATGGTCGTGGCCACGAGCTGGCTGTGTCCGTCCTGGTGCTGCAGGCCCTCTCCCGCAAGCGTCGTGCGACCGGCCGTGCCGCCGAGCAGAAAACCGCGTGCCTGCATGTCCCCGGCCGCCCAGAGAAAGTCGCCGACACGCTGGAAACCGAACATCGAATAATAGATATAGAAGGGCACCATGCCGATGCCGTGATTGGCATAGGAGGTCGCCGCCGCCAGCCACGAGCACACCGAACCCGCCTCGGTAATGCCCTCCTCGATCATCTGCCCTTTCTTGTCCTCACGGTAGGACATCAGCGTTTCGGCATCGACCGGCGTATAGAGCTGGCCGACCGAGGAGTAGATGCCGACCTGGCGAAACAGTCCTTCCATGCCGAAGGTGCGTGCCTCATCGGGCACGATCGGCACGATGTGCTTGCCGATATCGCGATCCTTCAGCAGCGCCGTCAGCACGCGCACGAAGGCCATGGTCGTGGAGATCTCGCGTTCCCCGGTACCATCGAGAATCGAACGGAATGCCTCCAGCGAGGGCACCGTCAGCGACGGTGCACTGGGTTTGCGCGCCGGCAGATAACCGCCCAGCGCGCGGCGCCGGTCGTGCAGGTAGCGCATCTCAGCGCTGTCCTCGGGTGGTTTTCTGAACGGCAGGCGCTCCAGATCCTCATCGGGCACGGGAATGTTGAAGCGATCGCGCAGCTCGCGCAGCGCATCCACATCGAGCTTCTTCTGCTGATGCGCGACCATCTGCCCCTCGGCGCTCTTGCCGAGGCCGAAGCCCTTCACCGTCTTGGCGAGGATGACGGTGGGCTTGCCCTGCGTGCGGACCGCGGCATCGTAGGCCGCATAGACCTTGCGCGCATCGTGGCCGCCGCGATTGAGATGCCAGATGTCCTCATCGGACATGTTGGCCACCATCTCCTTGAGCGCCGGATCCTTGCCGAAAAAGTGCTCGCGTGTGTAGGCCCCACCCTTGGCCTTGAAGTTCTGATACTCGCCATCGACGCACTGCTCCATGACTCGGCGCAGGGTGCCCGCCGTGTCACGCGCCAGCAGCGGATCCCAGCGCGCGCCCCAGAGCACCTTGATGACGTTCCAGCCGGCGCCGAGAAAGGCGGCCTCCAGCTCCTGGATGATCTTGCCGTTGCCGCGCACCGGACCGTCCAGGCGCTGCAGGTTGCAATTGATGACGAAGATGAGATTGTCGAGTGATTCGCGCACCGGCATGGTGAGCGCGCCCATCGACTCGGGTTCGTCCATCTCACCGTCGCCGCAGAAGCACCACACCTTGCGGTCCGAAGGCGCGACCAGGCCCCGATGCTCCAGATAGCGGATGAAGCGCGCCTGGTAGATAGCCATCATCGGCCCCAGGCCCATCGATACGGTCGGAAACTGCCAGAAGTCAGGCATGAGCCACGGATGGGGATAGGAGCTGAGGCCATTGCCGGCCACCTCCTGGCGGAAGTGGCGCAACTGGTCTTCGCTGAGCCGCCCCTCCAGGTAGGCGCGCGCATAGATGCCGGGCGAGGAATGCCCCTGGATATAGATCAGATCCCCCGGGTGATCGGCCGAGGGCGCGCGCCAGAAGTGGTTGAAGCCGACCTCGTAGAGCGTCGCCGAGGAGGCGTAGGTCGAAATATGTCCGCCATACTCACTCGACTTGCGATTGGCCTGCACGACCATGGCCACGGCGTTCCAGCGGATGTAGGCCTCGATGCGTCGCTCGAGGGCCCGATCGCCAGGGTACGGGGGCTCCTGCCCCACCGCGATGGTATTGACATAGGCCGTATTGGGCCGAAACGGCAGGTAGCCGCCGGCGCGGCGCGTATGGTCGATGAGGCGCTCGAGCAGGAAGTGCGCGCGCGCGGGGCCCTCGGCCTGCAGCACGGAATCGATGGATTCCAGCCATTCGCGCGTCTCGACCGGGTCCAGATCCTCGGTGCGGCTGACGTCATTCATGACGTAATTCTAGTGCTTTCTGCCGACGGCTGCCGGCCGGCCCGGGGCCCCGCGTAGGGCGTAGCTTATATCGCGGAAGCGGAACTGATCCTATGATCGGGCAGTCGAATCCTGTGTCGCCGCGTTGGATGATGGGCGGCCGGAACTGCGGGAGTTCACTCATTAAAATTCGCTCATTTAGGAGTCGCTCAGTCAGCGCTCCATCATCGAGCATCGCAGGTGACGTCATGAAGCAAACGCTACTCACATCTGACCGCCGCTCTGCCCTGCACAGCGGCCTCGTGGCATTCGGCGCAGCACTGCTGCTCTCGGCCGCCAGCGTGGCCTCGGCCGCGCCGCACGGAGGCTTCGGAGGCGGCGGTGGCTTTCATGGCGGATTTGGCGGCGGCGGCTTTCACGGCGGGTTCGCGCGCGGCGGCTTCGAGCGTGGAGGCATCGCGCGCGGCGGCTTTGGCCGCGGCAACTTTGGCCGCGGCGGCTACTACGGACATCCCTATGGCCACGGCGGGCGCTACGGCTGGCGGGGCTATGGCTGGTCACCGTATTGGGGCTGGGGGCTCGGGCTCGGCCTGGGACTGTACCTCTCCACGCTGCCCTGGGACTATTCCACTTACTGGTGGGGCGGCGTGCCCTACTATTATGCGGACGATAACTATTACGTCTGGGATGGCAGCGCCGGAGAGTATGAACAGGTGCAACCACCCTCGCAGGTGACGCAGCAGGCTGCCACCGCGCCGCCGGCGCACCTGTACGCGTATCCCAAGAACGGCCAGTCCGCCGAACAGCAGTCGCGCGACGAAGCTGAATGTCAGACCTGGGCCTCCCAGCAGACCCGTGGTGCTTCCGCTGCGCCGGCCCAGGAAGCGCCCAGCGCAGCAGCGCCGGCCCCGGCCGCCGGGCCAGCCCCTGATACCGCAGTCGGGGCGATCGCCGCGGCGACCGGCGCCCCGCCCGCGGCATCGGGTCCGGGGCCGAGCACGGGCCTCAGCTCCGAATTCATGCGCGCCGAGGCGGCCTGCCTGCAGGGCCGCGGTTACAGCGTGGATTGAGCACTGCGGCTCGGGCGGGTTGAAGGGCCGGCGCGCGGGCCAGGAACTGCGCACTGCTGTGCTAGGATGCCGGCCCGCCCTCGCTCCGCAGATCAAAGGATAGTGTCCCCCGATGGCCGCCGGCAGCGCACCGACGAGCTTGACGCTGCGTCGTCCGGATGACTGGCATCTGCATCTGCGCGATAGCGCGGCGCTGCAGGCAGTGCTGCCTTTCACCGCCGCGCGCTTTGCGCGCGCCATCGTGATGCCAAACCTCTCCCCGCCCGTCACCACGACGGCGGCGGCACTGGCTTATCGCGAGCGCATCCTCGCCGCCCTGCCGGCGGGCATGCGTTTCGAGCCGCTGATGACGCTCTATCTCACGGACCACACCGATGCAGCCGAGATCGAGCGCGCGCGCCGCAGCGGCTACATTCACGGCTGCAAGCTCTATCCCGCCGGCGCCACCACGCACTCGGACGCCGGCGTCACGGACGTGCGCCGCCTGGATGAGGCGCTCGGCGCCATGATGCAGGCCGATATGCCGCTGCTGGTGCACGGTGAGGTCACGGACCCGGCGGTGGATGTTTTCGACCGCGAGGCTCGCTTCATCGAAACGGTGCTGGCGCCGCTGAGCGAGCGATTCGCGCGGCTGCGCATCGTTCTGGAGCATGTCAGCACGCGCGCGGGCGTCGGCTTCGTGCGCGCCTCGCGGGCCGGCATTGCCGCGACCGTCACGCCACAGCACCTGCTCTATAACCGCAACGCGCTGTTTCGGGGCGGCCTGCGTCCTCATCTGTACTGTCTGCCCATCCTCAAGAGCGAGCCTGATCGGGCGAGCCTCATCGAGGCCATCGCAGCGGGCGATGAGCGCTTCTTCCTCGGCACCGATAGCGCTCCGCATGCGCGCGACGCCAAGGAGAATGCCTGCGGCTGCGCGGGGGTCTTCTCGGCGCACGCCGCGCTCGAGTTGTATGCCGAAGCCTTCGAGGCCGAAGGCATCCTCTCGCGCCTGCCGGCCTTCGCAAGCGAGTTCGGCGCCGATTTCTACCGCCTGCCGCGCAACGCGGAGCACATCACGCTGCTGCGCGAATCCTGGAGCGTGCCGGCGCACTATCCATTCGGCGCGCACGAGCTGGTACCGCTGCGTGCGGGCGAGGCCCTCGCCTGGCGCGTACAGGAAGCGCGCAGGCCCGCATGAACGCAACCCTGCCACCAGCGCCATCCCCGCCGGCCGAGGCCTCGGCACCGGAGGCAACGCCGCCGCAGCCCGCGCCGCCGCAGCCCGCGCAGGCGCCGGCGGCGTTGTCCGCTGCCTCACCGATGCTGCGACGATTCCGCGGGTTTCTGCCGGTGGTTGTCGATGTGGAAACGGGCGGCTTCGAGCCCGCGACGGATGCCCTGCTGCAGATCGCCGCGGTGCTCATCGAGATCGATGCGGGCGGACGACTCTCGCCGGGTGAGCGGTTTTCCTATCACGTAAAGCCGTTCGAAGGCGCGCGACTCGACCCGGCGTCGCTGCAGGTCAACAAGATCGACCCCTGGCATCCGCTGCGCCCTGCCATCGATGAGGCCGACGCGCTGCAGAGGATTTTCCGGGAGATTCGCGCGCAGGTTCGCCGCCATGGCTGTCGGCGCGCCGTGCTGGTCGGCCACAACGCCGCCTTCGACCTGGCCTTCCTCAACGCCACGGTCAAGCGCGCCGCGGTCAAGCGCAACCCCTTCCATCCTTTCTCGTGCTTCGATACGGCGACGCTCGGTGGTGCGGCGCTCGGGCAGACGGTGCTTGCCAAAGCATCGGTGGTCGCGGGGCTCGAATGGGACAAGAGCCGTGCACACTCGGCCAGCTACGACGCCGAACGGACTGCGGCGCTGTTCTGCCTGGTCTGCAATGAACTGGCGAGCTGCTATGCGCGCGCCGACGAGCGCGCGCGCTCGCTCGGCTGGCAAAGCGCACCACTGCCGCCCGAGTCCGACGAGGACGAGGCACTCGAGGAGACACCCGAGGCCGGGCGCGCCGAGATGGAGAAAGGGGCGCCGCCAGCGCCCTGATCAGCGGCTCAGACCGCGCCGGCGGACTGCAGCACCTGCTTGAGCTCACCGCTGCGATACATCTGCATCGCGATATCGCAGCCGCCGAGCAGCTCGCCCTTTACATACAGCTGCGGATAGGTCGGCCAGTTCGAGAAGCGCTTGAGCGCCTCACGCATCTCATCGTCTTCAAAGATGTTGACGTAATGGAAGCGTGCCCCCAGATGCTGCAGCGCTGCGACGGTCTGCGCCGAGAAGCCACACTGGGGAAAGTCCGGCGTGCCCTTCATGAAAAGCACAACCGGCGAAGCCGCAATCTCCTTGCGAATGCGGTCATTGACCTCCGCCGCATTCACCACCGTCTCTTCACTGCCCGTTCCGACCGTCGTTGCCATTGCTGCCCATCCCGCACGCCGAGGTGCCACTGCGCCGCTACCATTGGAAGTTCATTGAATTATGCGGCGCCCTCGCCTATTCTTCAAATCGACCTTGTCCCAGCGGCCTGCGACAACAACAAGTTACAGGGAGAGCTGGATGAATCCTCTCAAATCCACGGGCGCGGCCGTCGCGGTGGCGGTACTGCTTGCCGTGATCCTCTCTGCGGCGCTGGGACGCGGCTTCGCCGAGCTCGGACTGGCGGTATGGATCCACATCGTGGCCGGCGTCATGTGGCTCGGGCTGCTCTACTACTTCAGCGTCGTGCAAACCCCGGCCCTGGCGGAGGCTGGCGCCGACAGCGCCGGGCCCGGCTCAGCCGCCATCCTGCGCTACATCAGTCCGCGCGCGCTGCGCTGGTTTCGCTGGGCGGCCGTGCTCACCTGGTTCACCGGTGTGTGGTACCTGGGACGCTCAGGCAACCTCCTGAGTGCGCTGACGCTCGGGCATCTCGGCCGGGAATATTATGGCCTGGTCATCGGCATCGGCGCCTGGCTCGGCACACTCATGCTGTTCAATGTCTGGGTGTTCATCTGGCCGAATCAGAAGAAAATTCTCGGCCTCGTCAGTGCCAACGAGGCCGAGCGCGCACGCGCCGCGCGCATCTCGGCGCTCGTCTCGCGCATCAACTTCGTCCTGTCCCTGCCACTGCTGCTGTGCATGGGCGGCGCCAACCATGCCCTCCCCTTCTGAAATCCCGGCGCTGCCGTCCGATCTGTCCGAGCAGGTCGCGCGCGCACTGCTCGAGGACATCGGCAGCGGCGATGTCTCGGCGCAGCTGATCCGTGCCGATCGTCAGGCGCGGGCACACGTGATCTCGCGCGAGGCGGCGATCCTCTGCGGCGCAGCGTGGTTCGATGAGGTGTTTCGTCAGCTCGAGCCGCACATCGGCATACGCTGGCACTTTCAGGACGGCGCCCAGGTGGGTGCCAACGCCGTGCTGTGCGAGCTGTCAGGTCCCGCGCGCGCGCTGCTGACCGGGGAGCGCACGGCGCTGAATTTCCTGCAGCTGCTGTCCGCCACCGCCACCGTCACGGGTCGTTACGTGCACGCCATTGCCGGTACCGGCTGCCGCATCCTCGATACGCGCAAGACCATCCCCGGCCTGCGCACGGCACAGAAGTACGCCGTGCGCTGCGGTGGCGGCAGCAACCATCGCATGGGCCTGCATGACATGGTGCTCATCAAGGAAAACCACATCATGGCGGCCGGCTCGATCAGCGCGGCGGTGGCCGCCGCCCGGCAGCAGGCCGCGGGCATGCGCATCGAGGTCGAGACCGAGACACTGCAGCAGCTGCGCGAGGCACTCGATGCGCATGCGGACATCGTGCTGCTCGACAACTTCTCGATCGCGCGCATGCGCGACGCCGTCGCGCTCAACGCCGCACACGCGCACCCGGGCCAGCTCGAGGCTTCCGGTGGCGTGAACCTGGCGACGCTGCGCGAGATCGCGGAAACCGGCGTGGATTTCATTTCGGTCGGCGCCCTCACCAAGCACATCACGGCGATCGACCTGTCGATGCGCTTCGATCTGCAGGGGTGAGCGCCGCGGCGCTCAGTCCGCTGCGGCGACACGCGCGCCGCCGGCGGGCCGCGGGGCGAACCACAGCAGCACCAGAGGCACCAGCATCAGAGCCCCGGAGATCCAGAAATAATCGAGCGTCGAGAGCAGGTACGCCTGGTTGGTCAGTCCCTGCGTGAGCAGCGCGGAGCTCGCATCACCCGACAGTCCGAGACTGGCGAGCCCATGCATTGCCTGCGCCAGCCCCGTGCTGGCCGAATTGGCCGCATCGGCCAGGCGCGTCTGATGCAGCGCCTCGCGCCGGTCCCAGAGTGTGGTGGTGATCGAGGTCGCAAAGCTGCCGGCGACGATGCGCGAGAAGTTCGATACGCCCGAGGCCGAAGGCACGCGCTGGGGGGGCAGCCCATCGAGCAGGATCGCGAGCATTGCGACGAAGAACACCGACATGCCCACGCCCATGACGAGCTGCGGCATGACGAAAGCTGCGAAGCTGGCGTCGGCGGTAAAGCCCGAGCGCATGAAGTACGAGAGCCCGTAGGCAACGAAGCCCAGCGAGGCGAGCCAGCGCGCATCCACCTTACCGATCATTCGGCCAAAGAACGGCGAGAGCACCAGGGCGACCACGCCTGAGGGCGCGGCGACCAGTCCCGCCCAGGTCGCCGTGTAGTTCAGGCGCGTCTGCAGCCACAGCGGCATGAGCACCACATTGCCGAAGAACACGGCGTAGCCCACGCAGAAAGCCACGGTGCCGATGCTGAAGCTGCGCAGCTTGAAGAGCGACAGATCGACGACCGGGTGAGCATCCGTCAGCTCCCAGATGAGCCAGGACACAAACCCCACGACCGAGACCGCAGCAAGCACCACGATGGCCGGATTGGAGAACCAGTCCAGGTCCTTGCCCTTGTCTAGCATGACCTGCAGTGCTCCGACCCAGACCACGAGCAGGCCCAGTCCCACCGTATCGATCGGCAGCCGTCGCGTCGGCGTGTCACGCCTGGCCATGTAGCGCCAGCACAGCACCGAGCTCAGCACCCCGACGGGCACGTTGATGTAGAAGATCCACGGCCAGCTCCAGTTGTCGGAGATGAAGCCGCCGAGCACCGGACCTGCGATCGGCGCAACCAGCGTCGTCATCGACCAGATGGCGAGCGCCGTGCCGCGCTTCTGCGGTGGAAAGATGCTCAGCAGCAGCGCCTGTGAGCCCGGGATCATCGGACCGGACACCGCTCCCTGCAGCACCCGGAACACCACCAGCGAGGACAGGCTCCAGGAGATGCCGCAGAGAAAGGACGCCAGCGTGAACAGCAGCACCGACAGCACGAAGGTGCGCACCACCCCGTAGCGCTGCATCAGCCATCCGGTCAGCGGGACCGCGATCCCATTGCTGACAGCAAAGGAAGTGATGACCCAGGTGCCCTCGTCGGGTGAGACCCCCAGGTTGCCGGCGATGGTCGGAATCGCGACGTTGGCGATGCTGGTGTCGAGCACCTGCATGAAGGTGCCGAGCGCCAGTGCGACAGCGACCAGCGTGCGGGCGCTGCCCGCCAGCGGTGCCGGCCCCGCCGGTGGCGCAGCGCGTCCGACCGGAGCGGCGGTTGGCGCTTGCGCGATCGGTGCTGCCGGTGCGCTCGGCGCCAGCGGCGCACGCGTCTCGGGCGCGGCGGTGGCGGAAAATTCGGTGCTGCTCACGCTGGATTGCCCGCTGATTGCCGTCGGTGTCTTGCGCTCGCGCTCAGGGTAAGAGGGCGTCGGCGCGCGCGAGATTCAGCGCCTGTACCCGGCCGGAGTTCTGCGCGACGATCGCGCGGATCTGCGCCTCGACCTGCGGATCATCGCCATCGCTCTGCAGCGCCGGCAGCGGCGTGGTGCTCACCTGATCGGAGATCACAGGACCGCTGGTATCGTGCACATCCACACTTGCGCTCATCGACAGGCCCACGCGCAGCGGGTGCGCCTGCAGCTGCGCGGGATCCAGCGCGATGCGCACCGGCACGCGCTGCACGATCTTGATCCAGTTGCCCGAGGCGTTCTGCGCCGGCAACAGCGCGAAAGCACTGCCACTGCCGGCGGCCAGGCCCGCGAGCCGGCCGTGGAATTCAACGGCACCGCCATAGAGGTCAGCGTGCAGGGCGACCGGCTGACCCACGCGCATGTCGCGCAGCTGCCCTTCCTTGAAATTGGCATCCACCCAGACATCGCCCAGCGGCACGACCACCATCAGGGGCGCACCGGCGGCCACGCGCTGACCAACCTGCACACCGCGCTTGGCGATCACCCCGTCCACGGGCGAGCGCAGCTGCGTACGCCGCAGCGCCAGCGCCGCATCTCGCACCGCGGCTTCGGCCGCCAGCACCTGCGGGTGGTTCTCGATCGAGGTGCCCTGGATCTGCGCCTCGGTGGCGTTGAGCTGCTCGCGCGCGGCGGTCAGCGCCGCCTGCGCAACGCTCACCGCGTCGTGGGCGTGCGAGAGCTCCTCGCCCGAGACGGCACCATCGGCAAGCAGACCGGCGCGACGCGACAGATCGTCCTTGGCACGCTGCAGATCCGCCTCACGCTGTGCGATCTGCGCGCGCAGCGCATCGCGCTGGGCAAACACGCCGCGCACCGAGCGCACCGCGCGCGCCAGCTGCGCCTCGGCCGAGGTGAGTGCGATCTGTGCATCGGCTGGATCCAGGCTCGCGAGCAATTCCCCGCGCCGCACGCCCTGCGTGTCATCGACGTACACCGCCGTCACCGTGCCGGGCACCTGGCTGGTGATCTGCACCAGGTCGGCGCTTACGTAGGCATCATCGGTGCTCTGGTGGTTGCGGCCGAGGATGAACCAGTGCGCACCGAATGCCAGCGCGGCGACGAGCACCACCAGTGCCAGTGCCAGAAAGCCGCGACGACGCGCCCGGTTGCCGCTGCTGGCAGCGGGAGTGGAGGCGGAAGTGGGTTGGTCCATGTCAATTCTCGATATTGAAGGTGTTATGGGAAACATCGGCCCGCGCCGCGCGTGCTGCGTTCGTGCCCGAGGTAGCCGGCGTGCCCGACGCGTCCGGCGCGGAGAAACTTCCGCCCAGCGCGATCAGCAGCGTGATGCGCGCCGAGGCGCGCTGGTTTTGCAGCTCGACGGCGCTGCGGCGTGCATTGAACACGTCGGTCTCTGCATCGAGCACCGACAGATAGCTGGCAAGGCCCGCACGGTAGCGCTGCTCGTCGAGCCGATAGGCCTCCTGCGCGGCATCGAGCCACTGTGTCTGCTGCTGCTGCTGGGCTGCCAGCGAATCGATCAGGGTGAGCTGGTCGGCCGCCTGATGCACGGCCCCGAGGACGATGTCGTCGTAGCTCGCGACGGCCTCTCCGAGCTCGGCCTGAGCGCCGCGATACTGCGCGCGCAGCCGGCCGCCATCGAAGATCGGCAGGCTCAATGCCGGACCCGCGCCATAGCCGAGACTCTCGGCGCTGATGAGATTCGACAGGCTCACCGAAGCAAACCCGACCAGCGCCGAGAGGTTGATGCTCGGATAGAACGCAGCACGCGCGGCGCTGCGCTGTGCATCGGCGGCAGCGATACGCTCGCGCGCGGCGATCACATCAGGGCGGCGGGCCAGCAGATTGATCGGCAGGCTCGCCGGCAGCGCCTGCAGCGCCTGCATATTCAGGTGCGGGCGCTGGATCGAGGCATAGAGATCTGCGCCGCGGCCCACCAGTGCGGCCAGCTCATGGCGCGCCAGAGACTGCTGCGCCTGCGCCTGCAGCAGCGCCAGACGTGTCTGGGGGACCGCGCCCTCGGCCTCTCGCAGCTCCACGCGGGTGTCCAGGCCAGCGGCCAGGCGTCGGCGCGTGATCTCCACGATGCGCGCACGCTGCGCCTCGGTGTCGGCCGCGATGTCCTCGAGTGCATCGGCGCGGTCGAGCTGCAGATAGGCCTGCACTACCGCGCCGCTCAGCAGCAGGCGCGCTTCGACTCGATCCATGTCGGCAGCACCCGATAGACGACGTGCCGCGGCGCTCTGATCGCCGTGCTGCCCCCAGAGGTCCGGATCCCAGGACAGAGCCGCCCCCAGGCTGCCGTACCAGACGCTGTGTCCACCCAGCAGGTACGGTCCGAATCCCGACGGCACCTTGAGACGCTCTTCACTGCCCTTGAAGCGCGCGGCGGGCTGCTGCCCCGCTGCGGCGGCCGCGGCCTCGGCCACGGCCGCCTGCCAACGTGCGTTGGCTTCGGCGAGTCGTGGATTGTCACGCAGCGCCTCATCCAGCAGCCGATCGAGCTGCGCATCCCCCAGCGCCTGCCACCAGGCCTCGGGCGCC
>DATJUN010000021.1:0-4117 GCA_035502275.1 Steroidobacteraceae bacterium | reverse complement strand
ATGCGCACCAGGTAGCGGTCGTAGCAGTCGCCATTGACGCCCACCGGAATGTCGAAATCGAGACTGGCATATTCCTCGTACGGTTGCTTCTTGCGTAAGTCCCAGGCGATACCCGAACCGCGCAGCATCGGCCCGGTGAAGCCCAGCTGCAGCGCCCGCTCGGCAGACACCACGCCGATGTTGACGGTGCGCTGCTTCCAGATGCGGTTGTCCGTCAGCAGCGTCTCGTACTCGTCGACGCAGGCGGGAAACTTGCGCGTGAAGGCCTCGATGAAGTCCAGCAGCGAGCCGGCGCGCGCCTGATTGAGCCGGTCGACCTCATGCGCCGTGCGCCAGCGCGTCGGCTGGTACTTGGGCATGACCTCGGGCAGATCGCGATAGACCCCGCCCGGACGATAATAGGTGGCGTGCATGCGCGTGCCCGAGACTGCCTCATAGCAGTCCATCAGGTCCTCGCGCTCACGGAAGCAGAACAGGAACACCGTCATCGCGCCGATGTCCAGGCCGTGCGCCCCGAGCCACATCAGGTGATTCAGGATGCGCGTGATCTCATCGAACATGACGCGGATGTAGCGCGCGCGCGGCGGCGGGGTGATGCCCAGCAGCCGCTCGATCGCCATGACGTAGGCGTGCTCGTTGCACATCATCGACACGTAGTCGAGCCGGTCCATGTAGCCGATCGACTGATTGAAGGGCTTGGACTCGGCCAGCTTTTCGGTCGCCCGATGCAGCAGCCCGATGTGCGGATCGGCCTTCTGGATGGTCTCGCCATCCATCTCCAGCACCAGGCGCAGCACGCCGTGCGCCGCCGGATGCTGCGGACCGAAATTCAGCGTCAGATTGCGGATCTCAGCCACCATCGCCTCCCGGCGAGGGTGGAATATCCACCACCGCCGCCGCAGCACCCGCCGCCGCAGCGCCTACGGCCGCCGCGCCTGGCAGCGGCTCGCCCAGCACCGGTGCGCCGGGAGTCGCCGCCCGGTCCTGAAGTGGCACGTCCTGCAGCTCGGAGTTGTAGCGATTGTCGTGACGGATGACGCGCGGCACGAGCGTGCGCGGCTCGATGCTCACCGGCTCGTAGACCACGCGCTTGAGCTGCGGGTCGTAGCGCACCTCGACATTGCCGATGAGCGGGAAGTCCTTGCGAAACGGATGGCCGATGAAGCCGTAGTCGGTCAGGATGCGCCGCATGTCGGGATGTCCACGGAACAGGATGCCGAACAGATCGAAGGCCTCGCGCTCGAACCACTCGGCGCCGGCCCAGATCGAGGTCACCGAATCGACCACCGGATCCTCGAGCTCCTCGCACCATACCCGCACGCGAATTCTCCTGTTGTGGCGCACGGAGAGCAGCTGGGAGACCACGGCGAAGCGTTTGTCGCCGGCGAGCGTATGAGGGGCGGCGCGATTGACGCCGCGGCTGAACCCCGTGGCCGTCGCCGAGTTGGTGCGCCACTCGGCCCGACCGTAGTCCAGATAGTCGACACCGGCGAGGTCCACGAGCATCTCGAACGACAGGTCCGGATGATCGCGCAGCGTGCGCCCAACCTCGAGCAGCTCGCCGGCGCCCACTTCGATCGCGAGCTCGTCGGGCAGAGATGCATAGCGGTGCGCGCGCTCGCCCAGCTCGGCTTGGATGCGCGCGGCAAGCTCCTCGATGTCGGCTGGCAAGGCAGGTCCCCGATTCGGCTGACGAAACTGGCCGTCGTGGCCCTACGCCGTCGCGGCCTCGTGCCGCGCGATCTTGCGCTGCAGTTGCAGCACTCCATAAAGCAAAGCCTCGGCGGTCGGCGGACAGCCGGGCACATACACGTCCACGGGCACGATGCGATCGCAGCCGCGCACCACCGCGTACGAGTAGTGGTAGTAGCCGCCACCATTGGCGCAGGACCCCATCGAGATGACCCAGCGAGGCTCGGGCATCTGGTCATAGACCTTGCGCAGGGCCGGGGCCATCTTGTTCACCAGCGTGCCGGCCACGATCATGACGTCGGACTGGCGCGGACTCGGACGGAACACCACGCCGAAGCGGTCCAGATCGTAGCGCGAGGCGCCGGCATGCATCATTTCCACGGCACAGCACGCCAGACCGAAGGTCATCGGCCAGAGCGAGCCGGTACGCGCCCAGCTGACGAGATTGTCGACCTGCGTGGTCAGAAAGCCGCGCTGCGCGAAACCCTGTGCGTCCGGTGCATAGCCGGTGTCCGCTGCCGCTAGTCCCACTCCAGCGCCCCCTTCTTCCACTCGTAGGCGAAACCGATCACCAGAATCAACAGGAACACTGCCATCGCGGTCAGCCCGACGGCGCCGATGCGGTCGAGCGCCACGGCCCAGGGAAACAGAAAGGCGATCTCCAGATCGAAGATGATGAAGAGGATCGCGACCAGGTAGTAGCGCACATCAAAGCGCATGCGTGTGTCTTCGAACGCCTCGAAGCCGCACTCATACGCCGAGAGCTTCTGCGGATCCCCCGGGTGCCTGGCCGATAGCCGTCCGAGCACGCCGCCGAGCGTGAGCAGCAACGCCGCCAGCGCCGTCGCCAGGGCGAGGAAGATCAACACCGGCAGGTAGTTCGCTAGCATTGGGGAAAACCACGCATCAAAAGGGGCGGACAGTTGCCGTACAACCGCTCCGCCCCGCATTCGCTCTATTGTAACAGGCGATGCGAATTTTTGGTGCCGACGGCGAGATTCGAACTCGCACACCTTGCGGCGCTAGCCCCTCAAGCTAGTGTGTCTACCAGTTCCACCACGTCGGCGTTGATTCGAATGCGAGCGCTCGCCCTGCCCTCAGTGCGTGCCGCCGGCGCCGCTGCCGGCGGCGGGTGCGCTGCCGCTCGCGCCGGGAGGCGCGGGAGTGGCGGGCTTCGCACCTGTCGCGCTGGCGGGCGCAGACGGCGCGGCCGGCACGGTCACATGCGGCGCCGGAGTCACCGCCGGCGCTGCCGCAGGCGGCTGCGAGAGCTTGTCGAGCAGGCTGCTCGAGGGAGCCGCAGCGCTTCCGTGCGAGCTCAGATAGCCGAGTGTCAGACTCGTCAGCATGAAGACTGCCGCCAGGATTGCCGTGGCGCGCGACAGCGCGGTCGTGGCCCCGCGCGCGCCGAACACGGTGCCGGAAGCGCCGGCGCCAAAGCCGGCACCGGCGTCAGCGCCCTTGCCCCGCTGCAACAGCACCAGCGCGATGATGCCGACCGCGCAGAATAATTGGATGATCAACAGCAATGTATGCAGCATGACAAACTCGCGCTCTTCAACCGCGCGCCGCGGCAAGAATATTCAGGAACTCCTCGGCTTTCAGCGACGCACCACCGATCAGGCCGCCGTCGACGTCGGGCTGGGTGAACAGCTCGCGGGCGTTGCCCGCCTTGACGCTGCCGCCGTACTGGATCCGTAAGCCGCCGGCAATTCTAGCATCCTGCTGCGCCAGCCGTGCGCGCAGAGCGGCGTGGACCTCCTCGGCCTGCTCGGGGCTCGCATTGCGTCCGGTCCCGATGGCCCAGACGGGCTCGTAGGCGATCACCGCACGCTCCAGGCTCCCGATACCGCTGAGCGCCAGCACCGCATCCAGCTGGCGGTTGATCACCTGCTCGGTGCGGGCAGCCTCACGCTCGATGAGCTGCTCACCCACGCACAGGATGGGGATCAGTCCACGGGACTGCGCCGCGGCAAATTTGCGGGCCACCAGCGCATCATTTTCCCCGTAGAGACTGCGGCGTTCGGAGTGGCCGACGATGACGTACTGGCAGCCCACGTCGCGCAGCATCGCCGCTGCCACCTCACCGGTGTAGGCACCCGTGCTCTCGGCGCACACATCCTGGGCACCGAGACGTACCGGTGAGTCGCGCAGCAGCCGCGCGACTTCGCTCAGGTACACGAAGGGCGGGCAGATCACACATTCGACGTCCGGGAGACTGCGCGAACCGAGCACCGCATCCACCAGCGGCGCGTTCTCGGCCCGAGAGCCATGCATCTTCCAATTGGCCGCCACCAGTTTGCGTCGCATGGCCGATTACCCCCACAGTCCCCAGTGCGCAGGCGCGAAGGATACGCCCTCAGACCGGGGCGACGCTGCGTACCACACGCGCCAGCTCATCCGCACAACCGCGGACCTCTCCGGC
>DATJUN010000020.1:0-68301 GCA_035502275.1 Steroidobacteraceae bacterium | reverse complement strand
TGCGGATTCATGGCGAGGTACTGCGCCGAGGTCTGCTCCCCTCGGCGCAGATGGTAGAACTTCTGTTCGTATTCCAGGCCCTTGAGGTTCAGTGCAATGCGAACGCGGTGAGAAGCACCGCTGCGGAAATACCCATGCAGTATCAGCGACAAGTCAATTCTCGCGGCGCGGGAGCGGCGCTCATCCGGCGGGCCTCTCCTCGTAATACCCCAGCTTGATCTGCAGCGGCGCATCATCGACGCGGATCATGAACGCCGGACTGCCTGTCGCCGCCACATGCCGTATCGTGGCAAATACGGGCGCAGAGAAGCTATCGCCGCTGTGCCAATGGATCTCCTTGCCGTTGACGCATGAGGTGCCCTCCCCATCCACCACGTGAAACACCGCACTCGAGGAGCAGCGCATGGGCTGGTACGTTGCGGCCGGCTTCAACAGCATGGCAGTAAACCCGAGTGTCGGCAGACAGGGTTCGCCATCCTCGGGGTTGACGTACGCGAGTTCCGTCGGCTGGGTCTCGCCGGTCAGCTTTGCCATGTCCAGCAGGGCCGGCCGAACCCGATTCCAGGCGTAACGCAGCAATGGGTACGCACGCCGCACCTGGGTGGCCGGACGCCGCGGCAGCAGACCCGCTACACTGTAGCCGGTCTGTGGAACATCCGGTCTGCTGCCGGCAGCCTGCGCTTCGCCCTCGACACTGTATGACCCCTCCAGATACATGAACAACGGCAGGTCCAATACGTCGAGCCAGACCACCGGTTCGCGCCCTTCATGGCCGTGCTCGTGCCACTGGCCTCCTGGGGTCAGGATCAGGTCACCGGGCTGCATCGGGCACCTTTCACCATTGACGGTGGTGTAGGCCCCGTCACCTTCGACGACGATGCGTGCGGCGCTCGGGGTGTGCTTATGCGCCGCAGCGACCTCTCCGGGCAACAGCAGCTGCAGCCCCAGGTAGATGGAGGATGTCGCCTGCAGTGCACCGGGTCCGCGCCCGGGATCGCCCAGTACCAGTACGCGACGCTCCGCTTTTTCCAGAGGAGTCAGGCTGCCGCTGCGCATGAGCAGCGGTCTGATCTGCTCATAGACCCAATGCCAGGGCCGTGTGAGACCGTGTGGATTGTCGCGCGGCAATACATCGCGCATCATGGGCCACAGCGCAGTCACCCGGGCGTTCTGCATGGCGTCGCGAAAATCCGCCGGTAGATCCTCCGCCGTTCCCAATGGGGCGTGCATCTTCACCATCCTTCGATCAAGGTACGTCGGGGTCGCCGGTCAGCCTGGTCCTGTCTGAGCAGCTACCGGGGAGCGATCGTCACGAGACCGATGCTCAGGCATTCGTGGTGAAGCCGATCCAACGGCCCATGAAGATCACGGCGATCCACAGCGCGATCGACAGGCCGCCGGCGACGCGTGCTCCGAGCGGAGGCCGGGTTGCACCGTCCCAATCGAGCACGTGGCGGTAGACGCCGCGATGAAAGATCAGCATGTTCACCCCCGCCAGGAACATGAACAGGAACTTCAGCTCGAACTGCAGGTTGTAGAAGTACTGATCGGCCTTTGACATGAACAGAAGCGAGCCCGTCAGCACTGCGCAGCCAAACGCCGTCCAGGTGTACGGCAGGATTTCGCGGGATACCTGCGACACCGTACTGTCGCGCTCGCTCAGGCCGAGCAGTCGGACGTCCACCAAAAAAATCGAGCCGAACACCACGGCGATGGAAAGCACGTGGAGCGTCTCGATGATCGGAAAGATCCAGGTGGTCAACTGAATCGGGTCCGACTCACCGCGAATGGCCGCGGCGAGCGGATTATTCTGCAGCGTCTGCAGAATCATATGCAGGGTCATGGCAGGCGTGGCGCTGGTTGGATGGGCAGCGCGGGCCCGTGGCGTTCAGGCATAGAAGTTCCAGGTGTAGGCGATGAAGCGGCCACAGAAGATGATGGCGGTCCACAGCACCAGCGAGACAACGGCGAACAGGGCGGCGGCACGTGGCCTGGAGGAAGCGTTGTCCCAGCGATCCTGATTGCGCCTGACGGCGCGGTCGAATGCGGCGGTGAGCAGGAATACGATGAGTACCATGGTCATCTTGGCCCAAAAGGCCGGAGCGACGAACTCGCGCAGCGGCTCGGCGATCGTCTGCAGGGCGCCGGTGATCAGCAGCACCACCAAGGCACCGTACATCCAGGGGATCAGCGAGCGCACCAGGGCCGAGATCGGACGGCCGCGCGCACTGATGCCGAGCACTCGCAGATTCAGGACCACCGCGCAGCCGAACACCACCGAGAGCATGACGATATGGATCGATTGCAGGATGACGATCATCCACTCGCGCCCAACGAGCCACATGCTGAGGGAGGTGGCCGCGACGTGATTCGCCCAGTGATGTAGAGTCGGCTCCATCGTCGTTTCCCTGCTGCGCGGCGTGTCGACCGAAAGCTGAGCTGCGCCGCGTGCGCACGGGAACGGCCTGGTCGGATCGACCCAGTATACGGTACCTTTCGGTACCTTTTCCCACGCCGGGCGCGCAGGCAAGCACCGCGCGCCGAGAACTGCTCAATCCCCCAGGTCCCCCATCACAGACCGTGAGCGCGGGATCTTTGTTCCGTTGGAGCTTGACCTGTCGTCAAGGCTACTTACGCTGTGCGTCAAGGGCGTGTTCCTGCCGCCGGGAGGTCGTCACCGCCGGCGGATGCCGCGGCGCCGGCGGGTGGTGTCGCCGGAGCCGGAGCCGGACATTGATCACCCCGAAAGGCACCCTGCGCGAAGCAGCAGTATTGAACGCAATAGCCCTTGGGCACACGGTAGAGCCTGCCGAGCTGCCGCTGGAAATCCGGATACATCTGCTCCGCTCCCCCGAGCGCGATCTGCGATGGAATTCCATAGTGATTCATCATGAAGTTGAGCGCAGGGTTGTTGGCCGGCAGCATGGCTGGAGCGGCCCGATTACGGTCATTGAGTCCGGGAAGGCTTTCGGCAGGCAGGCAATCGTTCACGGTCCCAATGCCGTAGCTGGGACTGGCCTCCGATAGCCGGTACGTGTCGGCCCTGATGAAGGGAGCCGACAGGTAGATCGGGTCATGGATGATGTAGGTCACGACCAGGAGATTATTCTGACGGCTCAAAAACATATCCACGGTCGCCTGATCACTCTCCGGTGCGAAGTTGTGCGTCATCCACCCATCGGAGATGTTCGAGATCGAAACGGCCAGGGTGTTGCCCTCCCAGTGGCCGATGGCGAAGCCACCCCACGTGTGCAGCGCGCTCGATGAGGGGGGGCTGCGGCCGTCGATCCAGATCGTCTGCTCGGGCCGGTCCGTCACGCCGCTCAGGTGCCAGGCCACGATGTGAGCGCCGTTGAGCCGATCACCGATGGGGCGGATCTCAACGCCGAATACGCCACCGCCGAAGAACGTCGTCAGCCACTCCTGGCATTGATGGCCCAGCTCCTCCAGAGTCCCATCGGGGTTGGCGCTCGCGGCCAGCGCCCGACCTTCCCGATTGAGTGGAATACCCAGAAAATCGCCCGGCGGTGGGCCGGTAGCAATCAACTGGGCGAACGGCGGTTCCGCCGGTTGCCAGTTGCCCGACAGATCGACCTGAGCGCGGGCTCGGCCCGCGTACAGCAGCAGCGCGAGACCAAGCGAATTCGCGAGCAGCGCTGCCGGCAGCTTCGTCCGGGGGATCATTGGGATAGCTCCTCCAGCGAGCAGGGACTGGGCATCCAGCCCGAGTCATCGCGCTGCTTCTGGAATACCGAGTTGAAGAGGTACGGTGCCGCCAGATACACCGGATCGGTCAACGTCGTCGTCAATGTCAGCAGCTGCTCGCCGTCCGGTACGCTGATGTACTGCCAGCTTTCTGTCATGGAAGCCTGAGCGCTGTAAGGCACGCCATTCTTGCGCAGCAGCCCGGGTAGCATGTGGGTGGTAATCACCTGCAGCCAGCCGTAGCGAGGGGCGCCGCTGTCACGGCCCGCCCCGCCGGGGCGATAGAGCATCCATTGGGCCACGGAGTTGCCCTGCCGGCTCGGCGCTGCCATACGCTGCGCCTGCGTGGGCTGGAACCGCAGCAGTCGCGATTGCATGCCGGCGTCGGTCTGAATCTGCAGCGTCTGCGGGTCTTGCCAGCTCACATGCAGCCGCTCGGGTATCTGCATGATCGCGGCCGCGCCGTAGGCTTCGCACTGCTTGTGGGCGGCCTCGTCGGCCGCCGCGCTCCATGCATCGGCGAAGGCACGCGCACGGCCATTGATGGGGATGCCGGCGTATTGGCCGCGTTGCGGGACCACCATGCGAAACAGCCAGCCGTTCGATCCCACAATCGAGACCCAATAGCCAGTCAGATCCACCGGCGCCTGGGTCTCGGCACTCGCGGCCTGCGACTGCCCCGATCTGTCCACCGGCTGCGCCCACAGGAGCGACGCGGAGGCAGCCCAGAGGACCGCGATCGCCGCGAAGCCGACAACGCGGTTCACTGGCCACCGCCGCGCTGGGGCGGGTGTCTTTGCGCCATCAGGCTGGCATAAACGGCTGCGATGAAGTCATGCGTCGTCCAGGCATCAGTGCCGGATCCGTAGCGCGTCTCATAGCCCATGGCGGGGTTCGCCGCCTCGACCGCCGCCAGACGGTCGCCCTTGTCGATGAGACGGGCCACGCCATCGCGGATCGATGCAAGCATGTCGCGATAGCTGACCAGGTCCGGTTGATTGCACACATGCCCGCGCAGTGGAACGACCAACGTGCCATCCGAATCGGTGACGATCGGCCCCGACGCCACCACCAGCGTACCGATCAGCTGGTTCAGCGCGTCGATCTCGCCCTGGATGCTGCCGCCGTGCTGCAGATCGATTACCGGAAAGTGGGTGACATCGAAGATCGCGCCTGTGACGACGACGTCGGAACCGTCGAAGCGCACCACGCTGTCGGCACTGGTATGTGCGTTCGGCATGCGTACCACGCGGACGATCTGGCCATTGAGGCGAAAGACGTATTGCGGGCGAGTGAATACTTCGCTGGGTAGCTGCAATGGGGAAGGCGCTGTGCCGGACGCGCTCAGCATCTGTTCGGTAACGCTCTGACGGGCAATGATCGGGGCCCGCACGTCGAGAATGTGCTCGGCAGGAATCGCGTTGGGATCATTCGCGTATCGCGTCAGCACCGCGAAGCCGATCATCAGGGACTGGCCAGCAGCGGATAGAATCGCGTTTCCCCCGATGAGGTCGGGATCCGCACTGGTGTCGATGATGAAGCGCAGCGGTTGGTCCGACAGCCGCTTGATCTGGCGCACCACTGCGCTCGCGGCGCCCGCCGGGCCGGTGTCGACCAGGATCGCGCCGTCTTCGCCGGTTTCGAGGCCAAGATGCATGCCATCTACCGAGAGCATGTAGAAGTCCGGCTTCAGCTGCATCACTTCTACGGCCTGGGCCGACCCGGCGGGTGCGGGCAGGGCCGCCGCCGGCGCTGCCGCCGATGCCAGCACGGGCCAGCTGCCAGTCAGCAGAGCGAAGAGAAAGTAAACGCCAGGCCGATGGGCTGATCCGGCCTTATGCCCGGGTGCGATATGCGCGCGTGCGCGTGGTGCTCCCATGAAACCCCCTCGCCTCGATGACGCGTCTTCGACGCTCGCATGGGGCATGAGCCAATACCAAGATAGCACCGGCAAGGGGATCTGCAGTTGCGGGAATCTGAGGTCGGCTTTGCATCTGGTGCACGCAGGTCTCGTCGGACCCCGCGCGGTCGCTCATCTAAATGAACGGCCGACGCGAGGGCGCCACGGGGCCGTAGTAGGCATGCACTTCGGACATCCAGTTCGGATCTGCCATTGAGGGCCAATGATCCTTGTCAAACCCAGGTGCACCGCGTAGCCGCTCGGGCTCGATATTCAGCACGAACCATTTGTTCTCGACGTCCAGCGCCAGTGCAGCCCAGGGCACTGCAAATAATTTGTCCCCGAGTCCCAGCACCCCACCAAATGACAGCACCGCGTAGGCGATCCTGCCGCGGGCCACATCCAGCATGATGTGCGTGATGGTCCCGAGCTTGTCCCCGCGCTCGTTGACTACTTTCTCACCGGTCAGCGAATCTGCAGCCATGATACGTGGCCCCGGACCTTCATGGCTGCTCGGCGTGCCCAGGATTCCCGGTTGCGTAATTTCCTCTGGCATCGTTTCCCCCAGCGAAAATTGCCAGTGTAATCATGTGGGTGGGCGTCCGCGGTTGCCAGCAGCCGCTTTCCCTGTCCACCTGTAGGATATGCAGAGGGTGTGCGCAGGCCCTCGCTGTGCGCGCTCGCTTGCCGCGCGCCGCTTCTATGGGGACAATCTGTGTCGTGAACGCCCAGCTGAGCAACGCCGGCGCGGACTTCCGGCGTGAGGACGGCGCGCAGCCCCCATCGCTGTTTCCGCCGTATGCATCCACCGTCGAGCGCTCCCCGCGCGAGCCGCTGCTGCGCATTCCGCAGACGCCCACGGAGCAGAGCGGCCCCGGCGAATGGGAAGCGCTGTTTGGCGCGCAGGTTACCGACCTGACCTGCACGCGGGGTGCACCCGCGCTGGGTCAACGCATCATCGTCTGCGGTCAGGTACTGGACGAGGATCGACGGCCGGTCGCGCGCACTCTGATCGAGATGTGGCAGGCGAATGCGGCGGGCCGCTATGCCCACGAGCGCGATCAATGGGATGCGCCGCTGGATCCCAACTTCAGCGGGGCGGGACGTGTCGTGACCGACGAGCAGGGGCGCTATCGCTATACCACGGTGCGACCGGGCGCCTATCCGTGGGGCAATCACTACAATGCCTGGCGTCCGGCGCACATTCACCTCTCGCTCATGGGTCCGGCATTCGCCACGCGCCTCGTCACGCAGATGTACTTTCCCGACGACCCGCTGATCGAGATTGATCCAATTGCCAACGCCGTACCACGTGCATACCGCCAGCGCATGGTTGCGCACTTCGATATCAACATCACGCAGCCAAGTTATGCTCTGGGTTATCGTTTCGACATCGTGCTGCGCGGCCGCGCCGCGACGCCATTGCGCGCCGGGATCTGAAACGGTCGCCTTGCGAAGCTGATGGACACGGGACAGCACAGCGCACCGGCGCCGGAGCCGCGGTCAGACTCCGCTGCCGTCGCGGCACGGGCCGACAATCAGACTCCGGGCCTGTTCGGCCAGACGCCCTGGCAAACCGTAGGGCCTTTCTTTCACTTTGGATTGCCCTGGGATGGTTGCGCCGATCTGACGGGGCCATCGCAGACGGGTGGACGGCCCGATCTGATGCCGACCGGCTACGCGGCGCTGCGCGGACCGGAGCGCAGTCGCGCCGCGCCACCGATGGGCGAGCGCCTGCAGCTCACGGGGTATGTATTCGATGCGCAGGGCAGGCCGGTGCCGGACGTACTGCTGGAGATCTGGCAGGCCAATGCGTCGGGCTACTATCGCGGTTCCGGCTTTGTCGGCCGCGGCTCCGCCAGCATCGATGAGGACTTCTTTGGCTTTGGTCGCGCGGCGACAGCCGAGGATGGCAGCTTCTGCTTTCGCACCATCCGGCCCGGCCGCGTTCACTTCAAGGCGGCCGCTGGCGCGCTGCAGTCGCCACACATCGCGCTCGGCGTGCTCGGCCGTGGACTGCTCAAGCGCCTGACGACGCGCATCTATTTCGATGATGAGCCGAGCAACGCCGAAGATCCCATTCTCGGGCTCGTGCCCGCCCATCGCCGCGCGACGCTGATGGCGCAGCGGATCGATGCCACAGCTACGGGCGCAGCCGGCCCGAGCACCGACACACGGGCTCACTACCGCTTCGACGTGCGCCTGCAGGGCGAGCGCGAGACGGTGTTCTTCGACTACTAGCGGGGAGCACCTTGGCCGCTCTGCTGCGTGACCGTCCCGCCTCCTCGTCTGAGATGCTGGCAGTCTTCGGCGATGAGGCGCTGCTGCAGGCTGCACTCACCTTCGAGGCGTCGCTGGCACGCGCGCAGGCCGCTGCGAAGCTGATTCCGGAATCGGCTGCCGCCGCCATCGGTGCGGTCTGCGACAGCGCCCGTTTCGAGGTGGCCACGCTGGCCGAGGAAGCCGCGCATGCCGGCACCCTCGCTCTGGCGCTGCTGCCACGGCTGCGTGCGCGCATCGCCGAGCAGGACGCGGAGGCTGCGCGGCTGCTGCATCGGGGGGCGAGCAGCCAGGACCTGGCCGACACCGCGCTGATGCTGCAGGCAAAGGCCGGCGCACATCTGATCCAGCGCGAGGGACGCGCGTTGACCGATGCGCTCGCGAGAGTGGCCGAGAGCCACGCACGTACGCCCGCGCTGGCGCGCACGCTGCTGCAGCCAGCGTTACCGACGACGTTTGGATTGCAGGCGTCGCAGTGGCTGCTGGGCATCCACCAGGCATTGCAGCGCTTCGCGTGGGAGTGCCGCGCGGCGCTGTTGCTACAGCTCGCAGGTGCGGCCGGCACGCTGCAGGGGCTGTCGCTGGAAGTGCTCGAGCGAATGGCCGCTGAGCTCGGGCTCGCGGCCCCGGTTCTGCCGTGGACTGCGCGCCGTGATGGCGTGGCGGGGCTCGCCGGCGCACTCGCCGTTGTCTCGGGCGCCACGGGCAAGCTCGCGCGCGATATCTCGCTGCTTGCGCAGCACGAAGTGCACGAAGCCTTCGAGCCGCGCATCAGCGGACGCGGCGGCTCCTCCAGCATGTCCCACAAACGCAATCCCACCGGCTGCCAGATCGCACTGTCCGCGGCGATCCGAGCCCCGGGGCTGGCGGCGGGAATTCTGGCGGGGCTACCCCAGGAGCATCAGCGCGGTCTCGGCGGCTGGCAGGCGGAGGCTCCCGCGCTGGCCACGCTATTCGAGCTGACGCACGGGGCCTTGCAGGCCATGCGTGTCGTGGTCGAGGCGCTGGAGGTCGATACGGTCGCCATGGCTGCGAACCTCGCCGCCAGCGGCGTCGGGGACGACATCGGCCTGTCCATCCAGCTGGTCGGCCGCTGCCTCGATCACTATCGAAGGCAATGCAAGGACAGCGCCGAACCGCACATCCATGCCGTTCACGACTAACGCCGGAGTACGCCTCTACTGGCGGCTGGAGGGCACCGATGGCCATCCCGTCGTGCTGCTGCTGAATTCCCTCGGCGCGGATCTGTCGCTGTGGGATCGCGTGGTGCCGGGGCTGCTGCCGCACTTTCGGGTATTGCGTATGGACGGCCGGGGGCACGGTGCCTCCGACGCCCCGCCCGGCGATTATCGGCTGGAGGATCTGGCCGACGATGCACGGACCGTACTGGATGCCTCATCGACGCAGCAGTCAGCGGTGTGCGGAATGGGACTCGGCGGCGCGGTTGCTCTCACGCTGGGCCTGCGGGCGCCAGCGCGCGTGCGCGCAGTGATCTGCGCCTGCAGCAGCGCGCAGGTGAGCACGGCCGACTGGGCAGAGCGCGCGCAACGGGTGCGTGCGCAGGGCATGGCGCCGGTGCTGGCGCCTGCGATCGCGCGTTCCTTCAGCGATGACTTTGCGCACGCGAATCCGCAGGTCATCGACAGCATGCGCACGGCGCTGCGACTGATCGATCCACGCGGCTATGCCGGGGGCGCGGCGGCGATCCGCGACATGGCCCTGGCGCAGCAGCTGAGCTCGGTGCAGCAACCGGTGTTGCTGCTCTCCGGGACGAAGGACGTCGACGCGCCCTTCGAGCCGCATGGTGCCCGGCTCCTGGCCGCTCTCCCCAATGCCCGCCACGTCGCTCTCGAGGCAGGGCATCTGGCCTGCCTGGAGGCGCCCGGGCCTTTTGCCTCGGCGGTATGCGAGTTTCTGAAGTCAGTGGCGTGGACGGACAGCACGGCGGATGCGCCGCCTGCAGCGGCGGCAGATCCGCGTGGCGTGGCTGCGCAGGACCAGCGCCTTCAGGCTGCCGCCGCAACCCTTTACGAGGCCGGCCTCGGCATCCGGCGCGAAGTGCTCGGGGATGCCTGGGTGGATCGCTCGCTGGCCACGCGCACGCTGTTCAACAGCGACTTTCAGGAGATGATCACGCGCAGCGCGTGGCAGGAGATCTGGAGCCGTCCGGGGCTGGACCGGCGTACACGGCGGCTGTTGGTGCTGGCAACGACCATCGCGCTCGGGCGGTGGGAGGAATTTCGTCTGCATGTGCGCGCGGGGCTTGCCCCCGGCGGCTTCAGCGAAGAGGAACTGCGCGAGGTGCTGATGCAGTCGGCGGTGTACGCCGGTGTGCCAGCCGCCAATACTGCCTTTGCCCACGCCGGCGAGATCCTGGCCGAACTGCGCGCCGCGCGCGCTGAGCCGTGACCGTGATGGCATCCTCGAGGCGGTCTGTAGCGAAACAGCGCTGTGCAATAGACAAGGGGCCCGACAGCGCGCGCCGTCGGGCCCCGGCGGGGGCGGCAGATCAGAAGTGGAAGGTCTCCTGCAGGCCCAATTGCCGCGGTGCTCCGTAGTAGAGCGGATTGCCGCCGGCGATGATGTAGGTCTCGTTGCTCAGGTTGGTGCCGTACAGCTGTGTGTCCCACTTGCCGACCACCCAGTCGGCGCTTGCGCTCCACAGATTACGGGCCTGCATGAGGTTGTAGGGGACCTGGAAGATCGACGCGTACTGCTGATCCGTATGCGAGAAGGTCACCCGCGGGTCGATCGTCCCGTTGCCGACGTGAAACTGATAATCGACCGAGATGTTGAAGGTAATCTGCGGTGCGAACGGATTCTCCTCACCACTGACGTTGACCAGGTAGGGGTTGTAGTTGAAGCAGGCAGTGCCGGTGGCATAGGTGTGCCCGGGCAGACACTGCGGTAACGTCGTGGGGCTGCCAAAGCCGGCGGGCAACGCGTAGTTGGGCAGCGTCGTGACAGCGCCGAGCGCGCTGTGATTGTAGTCAAAGCCGATATTCACCCCAAGGCCGCTGAACCGGGCCTGTTCCGAGACTTCGATGCCATAGATGGTCGAGGGCGCCAGGTTGGCCACGTAGGTGCCGGTGGAGGTGTCGCCGTTCTGCTGTGGATCGAACAGCGAGTACTGCATGTTCTGATAGTTATAGTAGTACCCGCCCACCTGGGTTTGCATGTGACCGTCGAGCAGGCGTCCCTTCCAGCCGATCTCATAGTCATTGACGGTCTCGTGACTGAAGAGTGGGTGATCTGTTGAGCTGGAATTGTTGCCGCCCGCCTTGTAGCCGCGGGCATAGAACAGATAGAAGTTCTGGCCGGGCGCCGGGGTCCAGTTGAGGTCGATCTTGCCGGTCGGGACGTTGTCCTCGAATCGTCCCGAAGCAAGCGAACGCGACAGGACGGTATAGCCGGTCGGAGAGGTGCCGGTGTAATGGATGAGATACACGCCCGTGCCGGAAGGCGCCGGGACCGTGGTCCCGGCCGCCGGGGCCTCGCCGGTGCTCTGCGTCGAGAAGTTATTGTCCCAGTTCTCGCGGGCGCCGATCTGCAGCTGCAGGGTATCGGTGAATTGCCAGTTGAACTGTCCGAACACCGCCGCGATGCGATTGGTACTCGGCACGGCCGTCGTTACCAGAACCGACGGCAGCTGGTTGGGCTGGTAGGGTGCGGTGACGCTGTCGATATCGAGGAATACGGGCGTGTCGCGATAGTTCCAGAACGCCCCGGCGATCCAGCTGGTTTTGCCGGTGGTCGGCGAGATGATATCGACCTCCTGGCTCATATAGTCGTCGTTCGGCCCGATCTCATGATAGGTCCAGCCCGCATTCCACGGAGCGTAGCTGTTGTTGTCCTGGTGATTGATATAGATGTGCACGAAGCCGCTGAGCGAGCGGATCTGGATGCCGTCGGGCAGCGTATAACGCAGATCCAGCCCATAGTGCGTCAGCAATTCGTCTTCCTGCTGACCGGTGCCGTAGTAGTCGAGAACGAACGGCTTCTCGCCCGGGTAGTAGTACTGTGAATGCACCGCTGTGCCTGGCGCGGCGCAGCTGAGCTGGTTGCCCGTGAACCCTGTCCCGGGGGCGAGCGTGCATCCGGCATAGCCGGGGCCAGAACCAGCGCTGAAGAGGGTGTTGTAGGTATCCGGATTGGGTTCGCCCGGCTCACCACCGGTATTGATGTCGCTGTATTCGATCTTGCCCAATGCCTGGAAGCGATCACTCGGTTTCCACAGCAGGCTCAGGCGCATCTCGCGATCATTTTCATGGCCCGGGTCGATGATGGGAAGACTCTGGCCCGGACTGGCCTGGATGAGCGGCAGCTGGCTGCCGGCAACTCCCGGATAGGCTGGATAGTAGAACCCGTTCTGGGTCGCTCCCACGTCGTTGTAGAAGCTGTTGCGCTGCTCACTGTTGAAGGCAAAGCGTGCCGCGAAGGTGTCGGTGACCGGCAGGTTGACGGCGCCCTGGAACTTGGTGTCGGAGTAATTACCGAGGTCACCCTGAATGTAGCCATTGACACCGGTGAAGGTCGGGTTGGCCGAATTGATTTCCACGGCGCCTGCCGTCGAGCTGGCGCCCACGAAGGTGCCCTGCGGCCCTTCCAGAACCTCCGTATCGGCGATGTCGAACATCGGCTCGTCTTCGGCGATCGTCTCCGACATCAGCAGTCCATCGCGAAACACGGCCACACCGGTGGCGATGATGGGCGTAATGGCCGAGTTGCCAATACCGCGGATGTTGATGCTGTTGAAGAATCCGGCCTCGTCGTTGCTCTGAAAGCTCGGCACCGTCGTCTGCAGATCGCTGATGTTGTTCAGGTGCAGCGTTTGCAGCTGATCCCCCGACACCGCGGTGACTGCAATCGGCGTGCTCTGCACGTCGGTGGCGCGACGCTCGGCGGTGACCACCACTTCCTGCAGTTCCGTAGCGCCGCCTTGCCCCGCCGCGGCCGAGGTGCCCTGGTCCGCGGCAGCTGGAGCGGCGCCTTGATTGGCGGGCTGGTCTGTCTGGTTCTGTGCCACCGCGGTCCCAATCGATAAGAGCGTCGCACCCACCAGTGCGAGCGCCAAGGGAACGTGGATAGTTGGACGAATCTTCATGAAAAGGTCCCCCTAAAGTTTGTATTCACTCGAAAGTGAGGCGGCATGACCGGGGTCGGCGCGCTCGCACCGTAACGGGCGTGGTCGTTTGGTTTTGTAGTACGAGTCAGGCGGTGCAGCGCCACCGCAATTGACTCGCGACCCCCTAACAGTTCTTTGAGTAACTTAGTGTACAGTTACAAACGCTACAGGAAAACGGTCGAAGGTATCAACTTCCGGGCGTGCCTGGACGCAGGGAGCGTCGGCCGGCGGCATCGGCAGTGGCTGCTCGGTGAAGCTGCCCGGCAGCGCAGCCGGACAGGCGTCGCCCTGCCGCTATTGACGACTATCATGGCGAGCGCTAGGGTCGCGCTGGCGCTGATACCGGGGGGCGCGGTGCCTGCTATACCTAACTTCCCGGATACTTTGCGCAGCGACGCTCAACGGATGCGGTGTCGTCCAGGTGGCAGCAGGCGATCACTTTAAGCGACCAAAAGAACGTTTCTTCCAATCGCTGCACGAGCGGTGTGGCCCGGCGGATGATCGTGCGTCAGGGGCTGCGCCGCGTACAGCGGGGGTCGGTATTTACGTCAGAGGCATGACATGGTGAAAGCGAGACGGCATTCTGTCTGGCTGGCGGTGGCTTACGCGATCGGCGCGGCGCTGGCTTCTCATCCTTCCGGCGCCCAGTCGCTGCTGGATGGCTACTGGAATCCGCTGTTCGACGAGGACGTCAACGAGCGCATTCCAGGACCCGATCAGGGAGATTACGCCGGCCTGCCGGTGACAGCGGCGGCCGTCTCGGTGGCCCACACCTGGGACCCCGAGCGCCTGACACTGCCGGAGCTGCAGTGCCGGCCGCACCCATCCATCTACGGGACCCGTGCGGTGGGGAACCTGCGCATCTGGGAGGATCGCGACCCCTATACCAACGCCCAGACCCAGATCGAAACCTGGATCATGTGGATGTCACAGCACCGCCACATCTGGATGGTGCCTCATCCGCATCCCCCGCCGTGGGCACGCGAGACCTGGCAGGGCTACTCGGTGGGGCACTGGGTCGGCAATGTGCTCCATGTGCACACCGACATGGTCAAGGCTGCCTGGACGCGCCGCAACGGCCTGCCCACCGATGACAAGGCGACCATGGACGAGCGCTTCATGCGCTACGGGGACATTCTCACCGATATCATGATGATCTCCGACCCGCAGTACCTGAGCGAGCCCCTGGTCAAGAGCAATGAATGGTTCCGTGCGGCTGACGGGGAGATGGAGCCCTATCCCTGCAGCCAGGTCGATGAGATTCCCCGCGCCGAGGGCATCGTGCCAATGCACCTGCCCGGCTACAACGCCATGATGGATGAATACGCGGTGCGTAACGGGGTACCCATCAAGGCTTCGCTCGGGGGTGCCCAGACCGCATTGCCGGAATACCAGGACACCATGAAGAAGATGCCACCCAATCCGCCGCTGTCCCAGATCGAGAAGCAGGAGCAGCAGATCATCCGGGAAGAGGCGGCCCAATGAAGCCGTCCGGGTCCATCCTCACGGAGTACACCGTGCAGACTTTTCCACCCCGTCACCAGGGAGCTGGCCGCACCCGCGGCTCGCTCGCGGTGGTGGCCAGCATTGCGGGTATCGTGCTTGCGACGGCGAGCCTCGCGGCGCTGCCCTATGCAGCAGCCGCTGCGGCCGAGCCCGACAGCGAGGCCACGCAGTCGGGCTCGCCGGGCGAGGACATCTACGCACTGCCACGCAGTGATGGACACATTCAGCCCTATCAGGCTCAGGGCCAGGTGTGGCTCATGGCCGGTGAGCCGCGCGAAGCCAGTGTCGCCGTGCAGATCGGCGATGAGGGCGTGCTGGTCGTCGACACCGGCGTGAAGGACATGGCCAGGGAGCTGCTGTCGCAGATTCAGCGCCTGGACCAGGAAAAAGGCGGTGATCAGAAGGCGATCCGCTACGTCATCGATACGGATGGCTTACCCGATCACATCGGCGGCAATGCCGTCATCCGCGAGGCCGGTAGCACCATCGTGGCCGGCAACTTCGCGCGCGATAATCCCGGGCTGACATCCGGGGCTGGTGTGATCGCCACCCAGAACCTGCTGACCCGGCTGGTGCAGGAGAACGCCAACGGCGTGGCCGACGCGGCCCAGCCCAACTGGCCGACCGATACCGAAGACTTCGACACCTACAACATGCATTTCAATGGGGAGGCGGTGCAGCTGTTCCATCCCCACGATGCCACCACCGATGGCAATCTGATCGTGATGTTCCGCCGCTCCGATGTCGTGGTCACCGGGGATGTCGTCGACCTGACGGGCTATCCCATCATCGATACCGCACGCGGGGGCACCATCGACGGGGAGCTCGTGGCCCTGAACCACATCATCGACATGTCGGTGCCGGAGGATAAGCAGGAAGGCGGCACACTCATCATTCCGGGACATGGCAGGTTCGGGGACCAGTCCGATGTCGTGCATTACAAGAACGTCGTGACCATCATTCGCAATCGCGTCCAGTACTACAAGAATCAGGGCAAGACACTGCAGCAGGTGCTGGCGATCAAGCCGAGCTGGGACTACGACCAGCGCTGGGGCCATGACGATGGTCCGTGGACGACCCGCCAGTTCATCGAGGCCATCTATAAGACTCTGCCGGCGCACGGCCCGAGCTTTTCGATGCAGACCACGACGCTGGTGCCCGCCGACGCCGCGGTAACCAACGGCAAGAAGTACTGATATGAATCATAAGATGAAATTGCGCCATCTCGCGTGCTTCACTGCGCTCGTGCCTGCGCTGCTGCTGTCACAGGGGGTGCTCGCGCAGCGCGCTGCGCCTGCGCGGCCGAAAGCTCCCGGAACGGCGCAGGAAGCAGCGCCAATCGATCTGACGGGCTATTGGGTGTCGGTCATCACGGAGGACTGGCGCTGGCGCATGCTCACGCCCCCGCACGGCGACTACGCCAGCGTGCCGCTGAACCCCGCCGGAAAGAAACTCGCCGACCTGTGGACGACGGCGCAGGACGGCTCCTGCCTGGCCTACGGTGCCGCCGGCCTCATGCGCATGCCCACGCGGGTGCACATCACCTGGAGCGATCCCGATACGCTCAAGCTGGAAACGGATTGGGGCGAGCAGACCCGTACGTTCCATTTCATACCCGGCAGGCCCTACGGCGAGAGTGCGATGGGAAATAACGGCGCTGCGCCTGCGACGGCGCGCGCTGCGGCCGGTCCTGATCAGGGCGCCGCCTCCCTGCAGGGAAACTCCGTCGCGATCTGGCAGTTGCCGTATGCGATCAATGCCAATGAAGGGCTGCGCGGCCCACAGCGTGGCGGTGGATTCGGCCCGCCTTCGGCGCCCGAGCCCGGCGGCGATCTGGAAGTGCTCACCTCGAATCTGGCCCCCGGCTGGCTGCGACGCAACGGCGTCCCCTACGGCTCGCATACACGGCTCACCGAGTACTATCAGACCTTCACCGACCCCGTGGGAAAGAAGTGGTTCGATGTGACCACGGACGTCGTGGATCCGGAATATCTCATGGCGCCGTTCATCACCAGCTCGGATTTTCGCAGTGAGCCTGATAATGCCAACTGGGCACCGCATCCCTGCAAGGACAAGGACGCGGGCTGAGGAGCGTCCTGCGCCGTCATCTGCCCGCCGCAGACTCGCGTCCCGGCAGCTCAAGCGAGCGAGGGATACCTCGCCGCCAGCAGCGCCGCCTGATCGGCGCGTCCTGTCGCGCGCAGGCGCTGCAGATACGCGGGCAGCTCGCCACGCACATGAAAGGGGCCGCCCTCGCGCACCACGTGCTCGAGCGGATCGCGTCCGCGCGCGGCGTGCGGCAGCATGCGCGCATGCCAGTGCGACAGCAGCGTGAGGCCGCGCGCGACCACTTCAGGTCGGCTGTCCGCCAGATTGCGCTGCTCGAAGGGATCGTGCTCGAGATCGAACAGCATGACTTCGTCGAACAGATGATAGCCATCGTGCAGCGTACTGATGAGCATCCAATCCTCGAAGCGCACGCCACGCTGACAGGTCCAGGCCCCCTGTGACAGCACCAGATGATCGCGGCCGCCGTCGCTGCGCGTCTTCAGGCCCGTCGCAAAGGATTGTCCGTCCCAGCTGTCCGGCACTTCCTGGCCGAGCAGCTCGAGCAGGGTGGCGCTGACATCGATCTGATAGTGCATCCCCGCGTGGCGGCCGGCGCCGAGTCCGGGCCACTTCAGGATCAACGGCACGTGCGTCGTGTATTCATCGGCGGTGTGGTGATCACAGTAGATGTTCAGCTCGCCCAGCGTCTCGCCGTGATCGGAGGAGATCATCACGGCCGTATCGTCCGAGATACCGAGCTCCTCGAGCAGGCGAAACAACCGTCCGGCGTACAGATCCGCGACCATCACGCCGGTGTCGTAGCCGTCGAACATGGCGCGCACCGCGGCCATGTCGAAGATCTCCTGCGGCTGACGCGGATAGTGGGCACGGTCGTATTCGTTGGGATGAAAGCCGCGTCCCTCCTGCGCGCTGTGTGGGCCGCAGCCGCGCCAGTGGCTGGCGCGAATCTGCTCCGTAAGCCACGTCGGGTGTGGCTGATCGGAGAACGGCTCTCCGTAGGCGGCGGCCGCCCGATAGGGCCCATGCGGGTCCCAAAGATGAACGTGCAGGAACCAGTTGTCCGAGCCGCCGCGCCGCTGCAGCCACTCGGCGGCGACCGCATACACTTCCTCCGCCGTTTCCATGCCGTATTTGCCGACGTTGTAGGCTTCATCGAAGCCTGCATACCAGTGGAAGGCTGAATGACGGAACGCGAAGGAGCTCACCGTCACGGTGCGCAGGCCGGCACGCTTCAGCCTGTTTGGAAACGAGTCCATCATCAGATGGGTATGGAATCCGCGTGTCGCGCCCTCCATCGCCGGGTCGGCGTCGGTCCCGCCGTGATTGACGACGCCGTTACGCATGCCGAATTGCCCGGTGAGCAGCGCCGTACGGCTCGGCAGGCACGGCGTGTCGGAGGCGTAGATCCGGTCGAAGACGATGGCCTGCGCCGCCAGGCGGTCGATGTGTGGGGTGGTGTTGCGCGGGTAGCCGTAGCAGCCCAGATGATCGAACCGCAACGTATCGATGTCGATGTAGAGCAGGCGCATCCACGCGATTTTACGCCACGCGCACGAGCTCGGTGCGCCGTGGTCCATTGACCGCTCAGATATCGAAGCGATATGGTTGCGCTGGCGCGTTCTGAGCGTCCCGCCGGCGCAGGGGACGCATCGCTCGACAGCGCGCCCATTCCACACTTCGGGGGCCTTATGCGGATCGAAAGGTACGGCTTGGCGGCCGGTGCAGCGAATGCATCGGCCTTGGGGGCTGCGCGCACCATCGCGCTGTGCGCACTGCTCAGCTTCGCTGGGACGCTTGCGGTGTGGGCCCAGGCACCCGCGGCGGCGCAGAGATCTGCTGCCCCGCCGCCGGCCCCTGCGCCCGACAAGGGGCTCACCGCGGGCACGGAGCAGGGATTCGCCATTTTCCAGAACACCTGTCTGTCCTGCCACGGAAACCCGAACGTCAAGCAGGCCCCGTTGCCAGCGGTGCTGCGAACCTACTCGCCCGAGCGCATCTACACGGCGCTCAGCTCCGGGGTGATGAAAGCCGTCGGCGATAAGTTGACCGATCAGCAGCGGCGCCTGGTCGCACAGGCGGTGGCTGGCCGATTGCTCGGCACCTCTCCGCAGGGTGACTACAAGAATATGGCCGATCACTGCGCCGCCGATCCGGCGCTGCGTGCGCCCTCGGCCGGTCCTTCCTGGAATGGCTGGGGAAATAATCGGGACAACACGCGCTTTCAGCCACGCGCCGCGGCGGGGCTGACGACCGAGGATCTGCCACGCCTCAAATTGAAGTGGGCCTTTGGCCTGCCCAATTCCACCTCGGCCTACAGCGAGCCGGTGGTGGTCTCCGGCCGTGTCTTCGTCGGCACCGATACTGGCTACGTGTACTCGATGGATGCGCGCAGCGGCTGCATCTACTGGTCCTTTCTCGCCCAGGCCGGCGTGCGCAATGCGCTGCGCGTCGAGCGCATCGCGGTGAAGGGACGGCAGCGCGATGTCGCGCTGTTCGGCGATCTGAAGGCCAATGTCTATGCGCTCGATGCGCGCACCGGTCGGCAGCTGTGGTCCACGCATGTGGAGCAGCAGTACACCGATCGGGTCACGGCGCCGCCGGCCTACTACGCCGGCAAACTGTACGTGCCAATCTCCTCCTGGGAGGAGTTCTCGGCGGCGTCGCTCGACTATCCGTGCTGCACGTCGGTTGGCGAGATCGTGGCGCTGGATGCCCATACCGGCAGGATCCTGTGGAACACCTATGTGATCCCGCAGCGACCGAAGCCGACCCGTCGCAACTCCAAGGGCGTGCAGCAGTACGCGCCCGCCGGCGGCTCGGTGTGGAACACGCCAGTGGTCGATCCGGTACGGCAGGCCATCTATTTCGGTACCGGCGATGCGACCACGGATCCGGCCGCGCCGACGTCCGATTCCGTCATGGCGCTGTCCATGAAGGACGGGCACATGCTCTGGCACTATCAGATCACCAGCGGTGATGCCTTTCTCGGCGGCTGCTACGGAGACAGTGCGACCGACAACTGTCCGCAAACGGAGGGGCCGGACTGGGATGTGCCGGCATCGCCCATTCTCTACCGCCTGCCCGACGGCCATCGCCTGATCGTGGTGGCTACCAAGCCCGGCGATGTGCTCGCCTTCGACCCGGATCACGATGGCAGGCTCGTCTGGCGCACCAACGTGACCGGCAAGCTGGCCCAGCGGCTGCCCTTCGGCCCCGCCGCCTTCCGCCAGACCGGCATCCAGTGGGGAGGGGCGGTCGATGACGGGAACGTCTACTACGGCCTGAAGGTCGGCGGCGGCCTGGCCGCGATCCACATTGCCGATGGCATGCGGCTTTGGCAGGTCCCGATCCATACCGATTCGGGGGAACAGCGTGTTGGCTATGATTCGCCCGCGACCGCGATCCCGGGAGTCATTTTTCTCGGCGGCTCCGACGGCAGCATCGTGGCGGCTTCCAGCCGCGATGGACACGTGCTCTGGAGCTATCAGACGGACCGCTCGTTCGATACGGTGAATCACGTTCCAGCCCACGGTGGCGCGATGGGCTCGCAGGGCGTCACCGTCGTCGGCGGAATGCTGTTCGTAGGCTCCGGATACTCCGTCGGACAATCAGGAGTCGCCCACTCGGGCAATGTGGTGCTGGCGTTCGCCGCGCAGTGAGGGCAAAGCTAAGGGCACGGGCGGCATGGGCGAGGGGCCTCAGGGCGAACGGGCCGCACCGGCTGTGCTTGCCGTCGCGGCAGCTGGTAGCGTCATCATGGCCCGGTGCAGGTAATCGATGACCGCCTGCAGCATCCGGTCGCGCGACTGGATGTCGTCGATAGCCACGCTCTCACTGGCGTAGAAGTCGACCTGCCGCCCGGCGCGCTGGGCCGCCCGGCGAAATGCCCCCGATTCGCTCGCGAACTCCTGCTGCGCGCGCAGTTGCATATCATAGGCGAGCATCAGCCTTGTCGGCAGCTGCGCCGCCCAGTGTGTCGGCTCGACGAGCTGACCGGTGCCTGCAACTGCGAATTGCGCGGGCAGGTCGCGATGCAGCTGCTGATCGCTGGCCCTCATGGTCACCTGGCCCGGCGGAGCGGGCACGAACATGCGACCGTGGCGTATGGCACGTGCGCCCTGCTGGGTGCGGATGATGATGATTGGATGTGTGTAGGCTGCCGGATCGAGTCGTGCGCCGACCGTCACGGTGCAATCAGCCCGGGTCGTGCCGGACCAGGCCAGCGCCAGCGTGCCCGCAAGATTCTCCCCGTACAGGCACACGGCTTTGCCGGGCACGAGCGCTGCGCGCACGTGACTCATGAGCATGTGCAGCCGATCGCCCTGTAGCTGCCGCCACACGCCCCCATCGGCAGGTGTGTCAAAGGAGGAAGGAATGACAATCAGGGGTCGCACGACCACCAGGCCACTCTCCGAGAGTGCCTGCACCAGGCCGTCGTACTGCGACAGCGGTTCCTCGGCCTGCGGTGCCATGGCAATGACGGGTTCGATGACGGCGCCGACCGGTGTGATGCCTTGTGGCGGCAGCGTTATCGCGACGGGCATACCGTCGACCCAGGAACGCTCCATGTGCGTGCGTCCGAGCACCGAGGGATTGAAGTCAGGCTCGAGCTGGGCGTATTGCGTGAGCGAACCGGTCGCGGTGAAAAAAACGTATAGCGGGGGCTGATCCGGACCCGCGATCGTGATCATGCCGCGCGTCAGATCGGCATTGAGGCCGCTCATCTGCACGCGCGCTTCGGGATATTTCTGCTCGAGCAGTGCCTGCACGCCATCAAGGCGTGAATCCAGCGCAAGAAAGGCGCGCTGCGGGGCGAGCCCCAGCAGACCGACCAGGCGATGATCCGGTTCGGTCCACACGGGCAGGGCAGCGGGCATGGCCGCATGCGTCTGCTGCTGCAGAACTTCGGCCGGCGGTGGCGCATCCTGCAGTTCCTGTTGCCGACGTTGCAGGGTGCCGTCGGCCACTGGTTTCCATTCGCGGCTGGAGACATCGAGCTGATAGTCATGCGCGTGGCCGGCGCCGTCGCGTCCGCTCGCGTAAATCTCGCTGGTGGAAACCGCCAGGAAGCTCACCGGTACCTGGGTGAACGGATCGGAGAAGCGAATGCTGTTGCCCGAGCGAATGTCCATCGTCAGCAGGCAGCGCGCCACGGTGTGGCTGCGGCAATTGGCTGCGCCCGTTGCGGACAGCAGCATGTGTGTATCGTCGCCCCACGGAGCCTTGATGATCTGCGTGAAGGGATCCTGCACGTGCAGCGCATGGTGCGGAATGTCGAGCAGCCCGAACTGTGCGAATTCGTCGTTATCACCTGCGTAGTAGATCGCGAGGTAATCGTCTGAGAGCCACCGGTACCCGGCAATGCCGTCGGCACTGTCGAGGTGGGTCGACAGCAACGTCGTCAGCTTGCCCTGACGTTCTTCGAGCACGAGCAGGTCGCTGTCGCTCTGCTCGCCTTGCACGATGGCAGCGACGCGCGAGCCTGAAGGCGAGAGCTGTACGGCGCGGACACCGCCCGGCCGCAGCAGCGCTGCGAGATTGGGTGTGGCTGCAGTCGCCTGGATTGCCAGGCCAATCAGCACTAACGGTAAGATCGATACCCGCGCGGCCAACGGCGCGCGCTTCGGGCAGGCACGCAGCATCTGAATCCCCCCTGTCTGACTGGGAGCGAAGAGGGTCAGCGTCGCGCGGCTGTCGCGCTTCCTGGGACAATTCCTTGTTTTCCTGCGCGGACGCTGGGCGGCATTTTACAGTGCCGCTGGCGAATAAACAGATCCGGTCAATGATCGTCATCGATGGCGCGCATGGTGAGCCTGCTCCCGATGGCCTGCCGGCGTGCGCTTGACGGCCGATCGGAGGCCTCCCTATAGTCGGGGGTCGCGCGGGGTGGATGCTGCGCCAGCATGAACCCCTCGTACCCATAGCAGGACATAGAGAAGGCAGGATCTTCCAGTCGTGGAGCGTCCCGGGGATGGTTGACGCCGGCCGCTCGGCCCCTCCCCGGATGGCCATGCCTCGCCCATTCGCCAAGGAGCGCAGTTATGAAGAGAAGTACCGATCGCATTCTGACCACCCACGCCGGTAGCCTGCCGCGGCCGGATGATCTCACCCGCATGATGTGGGACGAGATCGACGGCAAGAGCAACGATGCAGCCAAGGTACGTGCACGCGTCAAGAGCGCCGTCGCGGAGATGGTCAAGAAGCAGCTCGAGGCCGGCATCGACGTCATCAGCGATGGCGAGATGAGCAAGATCGGCTTCAGCAATTATGTGATTCAGCGCTACTCGGGTTTCGGCAAGCCGGCCGGCTTCGTCGCCACCGATTTGGGCGAATTTCCGGAGATCATCAAGAAGATCTTCGCCAACGAGGGCGGTGCCCACCTGACTTTGCCGAATGTCGAAGGGCCGATCGAGCTGAAGGATGCGGACGCCGTCAAGCGCGATATCGACAACCTGAAGGCCGCCATCGGCACTCGCGATCCGGATGACTGCTTCATCCCGGCGGTGACGCCCGGGCAGATGCTGTTCAACTTCCCCAATCTCTACTACAAGACCGATGACGAGTACCTCGAGGCCGCCGCCAAGGCGATGGCGTATGAGTACAAGGCCATCATCGACGCCGGCTTCAATCTGCAGCTCGATGCGCCCGACCTGCCGATGCATTCGCACAGCTATGCCGGCAAGACCGGCACCAAGGCGCCGAAGGACCACGTGCCCAAGGCGATCGAGGCAATGAACGAGGCGATCAAGGGCCTGCCACCTCACAAGATCCGCCACCACCTGTGCTGGGGCAACTATGCCGGTCCTCATCACCACGACATCGAGCTCAAGGAGCTGGTCAATCCGGTGCTCAAGAGCAAGGCGGGATTCCTCTATGTCGAGGCCGGCAATCCGCGCCACGAGCACGAGTGGGAGGTGTGGCAGGAGACCAAGCTGCCGGAGGACAAGGGTCTGATCATCGGTGTCATCGATGTGCTGACCAATCACGTCGAGCATCCGCGCCTGGTCGCGCAGCGCATCGAGCGCTTCGCGGACATCCTCGGACGCGAGCGGGTCACCGCGGGCACCGACTGCGGCTTCGGCACCTTCGTCGGCTGGTCAGGCTGTGATCCGGCCGTCGCCTGGCTGAAGCTCAAGAGCCTCTCGGATGGCGCGAGGATCGCCTCCGAGCGGCTCTGGAAGCGCAAGGCGGCCTGAGCCACGATAGACGGCGGTGGCGCCCCAGGGCGCCGCCGCCGCCGTTCGGCCCGGGTCGCCCGGGCGGCTGCTCGCCCGGGCGGCTGCCGCGATGCCCTGTGGTACCATCACGGTCCCCCCTTTTGCTTTTCAGTCACCGGGAAGAGGTGTACGGACCATGGCGCCGCTGAGAGTCGCAATCGTCGGATTGGGTTGGTGGGGCGGTACGCTGATCGATTCCGTGCGCGACAGCGCGCTGATCCGTTTCGTGGCCGCCGCCACGCGCAAGCGCTCGCAGCAGGACCAGGAGCTTGCGAGCAAGCATGGCCTGCCCCTGCTGGGCAGTCTCGAGGAGCTGCTCGCCGATTCCCAGATCGATGCCATCGTGCTCGCCACACCCCCGGCGGGGCATCCGCAGCAGATCATTCAGTGCGCCCGCGCCGGCAAGCACATTTTTTGCGAGAAGCCGCTGTCCGCCTCCAAGGCGGCCGCACAGGAGGCTATTGGCGCCGTGCAGCGCGCCCGGGTCACGCTCGCGCTCGGCTACAACCGCCGCTTTCATCCCTCCTGGGTGGATCTGAAGCGCCGCATCAACGCCGGTGAGCTCGGCACCATTCTGCATGCCGAGTGCACCATGAGCGGACCGAATGCGCTGCTGATGAGCGCGGATGCCTGGCGCGCCAAGCCCGAAGAGGCGCCCTGCGGCGGCCTCCTGCCCATGGGAGTGCATGCGATCGACGGGTTCATCGATTTGTTCGGCGATATCGAGGGCGTCTATTGCCAGAGCGTGCGTCGGGCCGCGCCCGGCCCCAATGATGACACGACCTCGATGCTGTTCCGGCTTGCGGCCGGGCCGACGGCCTATCTGTGCACCATGATGTCCACGGCCGGCAGCTTTCGCTTCCAGGTCTACGGCTCCAAAGCCATGGCATTGCTCGGCGGTGCGGTGCACGTGGCGGGTCAGTCCTCCGAACAGCGCCGCAGCGGCCTGTTTGGCAGCTATCTGCTGCAACCCATCAAGGGCGATGCGCAGTCGCTCGAGGTGCCGGTATTCGACGTCAACCGCGCGGAGCTCGAGGCTTTCGCGACGGCGGCCCAGGGGGGTGCGCCGTTCCCCATTTCCCTCGAGCAGATGATCCATGGTGTCGCCGCGACGGAAGCCGTGCTGGCCTCCGCGCGTTCGGGCCGATATGAGCGTGTCGCGTAACACACGCGGAGGTTAGGAACTTGGATCTTGGCAAATACGGACATCTCACCTACTCCACGCTGGTGCACCCGGGTGATACCTGGCCCGAAATCTGGCACAGCCTGACGACCTACGTCCCGAAGGTGAAGGCACGCGTGTCGCCGAACAAGCCGTTTGGCGTGTCGTTGCGCATCTCGGCGGCCTCCGCCGAGGCCCTGACGCAGCAGCCGGCCGAGCGCGCCAAGCTCAAGGCGTTTCTCGATGAGCACGACATGTATCTCTACACGGTCAATGCCTTTCCGTATGGGCCGTTCAAGAACACGGTCGTCAAGGAACAGGTATACGAGCCGGACTGGAGCACGGGGCTGCGCACCGAGTACACCAGGAAGGTTGCCGACATCCTCGCCGAGGTTTGTCCGACCTACGTGAATCCCTCCATCCAGAGTCCCCCGCTGGGCTTCAAGCCGCGCGTGACGGATGGCAGCGTCGCCGCGTATGCCGCCAACGTGCGCACGCTCGCGGCGCATCTGCACGGGATTCGCGAGCGCACCGGCCGCACCATCACGCTGGCGCTGGAGCCCGAGCCGCTGTGCTTTCTGGAGACGACCGAAGAAACGGTCGCCTTTTTCAACAATCACCTGCGTGCCGAGCAGTCGATCAGCGCATTGGCGCAGCTCATCGGCGGCACCGCGCAGCAGGCCCGCGAGGTGCTGCGTCGTCATGTCGGCACCGTCTACGATATCTGTCATCAGGCAGTCGAGTTCGAGAACATCTCTGCCTCGCTGCAGAGCCTCGTCGATCACGACATCCCGGTCTTCAAGCTGCAGGAAGCCGCGGCGATGCAGATTCCGGAAGTCACGCCCGGCATCATCGACAAACTGCGCGAATTCGCCGACACGATCTATCTGACGCAAACCGTTGAGCGTCGCAACGGCAAGCTCACGCGCTTCACCAATCTCGAGGATGCGTTTGCGGCCTTTGACAAGAGTCCCGGCGGCCCACGCGAATGGCGCACACATTTCCACGTGCCGGTGTTCCTCGAGAGTCTCGGGGAGCACTTCCGCACGACGCGCTTCGCGATCGAAGAAGCCCTGGCGTTCCACAAGGCACGTCCACTGAGTGGACAGCTGGAGATCGAGACCTACACGTGGGACGTACTGCCGGACCATCTGAAATCCGGCGACATCGTCGACTATGTGACGCGCGAGCTCGAATGGGTTCGCGGACAGCTGCAGGGCACGGCGCAGCGCGCCGCCTGAAGGTCAACGGCGTCACGGCGCCAGCGGCAGTTTCAGTGACCTGACGCTGCCGATGTCGTGAAGTACTGCGTGGCGAAAGCCACGACCGCGTCGATGACGCCGGCGGCGGCGGCCTCGGGGGTCTGCGCGGTCGTCTGCCTGGCGTAATAGCTGATCTGTCTGCCGGAGCGCTGCACCGCGGCGCGAAAGCCGGCAGAGTCGTTCGCGTGCCCGAGATCAACCGGATTGGCCATGTTGAAGGCCAGCATCACATGCGGCGGTAGCGTCGGGACCCAGGAGACGGCATCGACCAGACTGTTGGTCTGGGCCGAGCCGAAGATCGCAGGCACGTCGCTCTGCAGTTCGCGCTCGCTCGCCGCAAAGGTCAGGGTGTTCTGCATGTTGTCGCCGTACACCTCGGTCGTGCGGTTGACGTCACCCCTTAGTTGAGGATCGACGGCAATGACGCAGCCGACGTGCTGCAACGCGCCCAGCGCCAGTGCCAGCTCACCGTCGGTGCCGAAACCGTAGAGGCAGGCGTCCCGCCCGTGCAGCAGCCCGCTGCTGACATGATTGAGAACGGTTTCGATGGTCATGCGGAGCGCCTGACGCCAGCCCGCACCCGCGGCGGCGTCCGCAAATGAGTTGGGCAGGGTTGCCAGTACCTGCACGACCGCAATGCCGCGCAGCGCCAGCGCCTGCATCCGGCCCTGATAGATCTCCAGGGGATCCTCGCCCGCGGCGCCGCCATAAGAAGTGAACGGCACGACGGCGGCGCCGATGACAGGCACGCCAGCGGGCGGCAGGGTCACCGTGACGGGGACGCCCGGGGTCCAATCGCGCTCGAAATGCGTGCGCCCGAGCCTTGCGACATCCAACTGCACTTCCAGCGGAGCGTATTCGTGCAGCCCCGTGTCCGTGAGGAACAGGTAGCGCGGGGGTTGATCGGGCGCCCAGACGGTCAGCAGTCCATGCGTCGCATCGTCGTTGACGTCCGTGAGGGATGCGCGCTTGCCTGCCAATTGTCCGGTCATCAGCTCCTCGATGCCATCCAGCGATGAATCCACCGCGAGCAGCGCAGGCTCGGGGGCATGTCCCAGCAGCGCGACGATGCGGCCGCTGGGCCGCGCATATACGGGCGTCGCCAAGTGAATACCCGCGCGCGCCGCCCGGTAGAGCATGTCCTGCGTCGGTCTGGCGGGAGGCTTGTCCTGCGCGGCGTGAAGCTGACGCTGACGCTCGACGGTACCGTCGGGAACCGGCCGCCAGGCACGGGTGTCGAGGTCCAGTTGAAAGTCGAGCTGCCTGCCGGCGCGATCGCGCCCGCTGGCGTAGATCTCGCTCGGTGAGATGGCAAGAAAGCTGATCGGCTGCAGCGCCAGGCCATCCGAGATCTCACGGGTGACGCCTCCCGCGACCTCCAGCGTCAGCAGGCAGCGCGATGCGACCGCCGAGCTGCAATCCTGACCCGTACCGGAGAGCAGCACATGCCCGCTATCGCCCCATGGAGCCTTGACGATATCGACGTACGAGCTCAGGTAGTGGGCGGCATGGTGCGGAACGTCCACCAGCACACTCTGATCGAGATTCTGTCGGGAGTCATGGAATGGGAGCAGCAGATAGTTATCGGTCAGCCATTGGTAACCGGTAAAGGAGCGGCCGCCGCCCAGCGCATTGCCGAGCACGGGCACGAGGGTACCGTTACGCCATTCCATGACGATGATGCCCTTGCCGTTCGGGCTGACCGTCAGCGCGGCGAGCCGGTTACCGGACGGAGAGAGACTGAGCTGCTCGACGTCTGAAGGATGCAGCAGGCGGAAGGTCGGGATGGCGGGTGCCTGGGCCCATGACGTCCCGGTCAGCGCCAGGGCCAGAACCGCGGTTGCCCAAGCGGCCGCCACGGCGGCAAGCATCGGGCGGTACCCGGCTGGCCATCGCCTCATCAAGCGTATCCTCATGGTCCCTCCCTTTACACACGCGCCTGTAGTTATGTGCGGCGGACGCTTCTGCACCGGCGACGCGCCGCACCGCCGCCCGTCAGACATCCGGAGGCCGAATACCGGCCCCCGGGCGGTGGGCCGTGCTATAGCGTCTCCGTTAGCCCCCGCGGGAGTCAACTATCTGCCTCCAGTCGCCGCGCTTCCCCGGCCGCGCCCTCGTGCACGAGGCTCTGCTACGATGGACGGCCGATGAGTACCCGGTCGCGATTCCTGCCCCTGTCCGCCGCCGTCGAGGAATGCGTGCGCGACGGTGATCATGTGGCGATGGAGGGCTTCACTCACCTGATCCCCTTCGCGGCCGGTCATGAGGTCATCCGTCAGCGCCGTCGTCGCCTGACGCTCTATCGCATGACGCCGGATCTGATCTATGACCAGCTGATCGGGATGGGCGCCGCCGAGCGTCTGGTGTTCTCCTGGGGGGGCAACCCCGGGGTCGGTAGCCTGCACCGGCTGCGCGACGCGGTGGAGAACGGCTGGCCCGGTCCCCTCGAGCTCATCGAGCACTCGCATGCTGCGATGGCCAACGCCTACGATGCGGGCGCCGCCAATCTGCCCCTGGCGGTGCTGCGTGGCTACCTGGGCACCGACCTGCCGCGTGTCAATCGCACCATCCGCACGCTCCGCTGTCCGTTCACCGGCGAGGAGCTGGCCGCCGTGCCGGCGATCCGTCCCGACGTCGCCATCATTCACGCACAGAAGGCCGATGCCGAGGGCAACGTGCTGCTCGAGGGCATCGTCGGGGTGCAGAAACAGGCGGTGCTCGCTGCCAGGCGTGCGCTCGTGACGGTCGAGGAGCGTGTCGAGTCCTTTGGTCCGCGCTCGCCCAATAGCGTGATTCTGCCGGCCTGGACCCTCAGCGCCATCAGCGTGGTGCCGCGCGGCGCGCATCCCTCCTATGCGCATGGCTATTACAAGCGCGACAATGGCTTCTACATCGCCTGGGACAGGATCGCGCGCGAGCGTGACAGCTTCCAGGCCTGGGTGCGCGAGCACGTGCTCGGCAAAGCCTCATGAGCGACTACACCGGCAACGAGATCATGACGGTCGTGGCAGCGCGCGCGCTGTCCAATGAGGACGTCTGCTTCGTGGGCATCGGTGCGCCCTCTGCCGCCTGCAATCTGGCGCGTCTGACGCATGCGCCGGGCATCACGCTGATCTACGAGTCCGGCACCATCGGAACGCGTCCAGACGTGCTGCCGCTGTCGATTGGCGATGGCGAGCTGTGCGATACCGCACTCACGACGGTGTCGGTCCCGGAGATGTTCCGCTATTGGCTGCAGGGCGGTCGCATCACCGTGGGCTTCCTGGGCGGTGCGCAGATCGATCGCTTCGCCAATCTCAACACCACCGTGGTGGGGCCCTATGCAAAACCCAAGGTCAGACTGCCCGGCGGGGGCGGCGCGCCGGAGATCGCGACCCAGTGCGGCCAGATTTTCATCACCATGGCGCAGACTCCGCGCGCTTTCGTACCGAAGCTCGACTTCATCACCTCCTTCGGTCACGGGGAGGGTGGCGATCACCGGCGCCGTCTGGGAATCAGCACCCGCGGGCCTACGCGCCTGATCACCGACCTCGCGGTGCTCGAGCCCGAGCCCGGCACGCAGGAGATGGTGGTGACCTCGATGCATCCGGGCGTCACGCGCGAGCAGCTGACGGCCGCGACCGGCTGGGCGCTGCGCTTTGCGGCCGAGCTGCGCGAGACCGCGCCGCCGAGCCGCGAGGAGCTCGGTGTGCTGCGTGAACTGCAGGAGCGCACGCGCCACGCTCACGCAGGCTCCCCCGGAGGCTGAGCCATGCACCTTCTGATGCTGGCCGCCGCTGCGGCCGACGCTGCCGGCGGCGCGGTCACGGGCGCCCCGGCCACAGCCCCGGCCGCTGTGCCGCTGGCGCTGACCGCGCCGGTCCAGCCCACGAGCCTCGATCTGTACCGTTGGGTACTGGTCGCGCACAGTGACTGGCGCTGGGTGGTGCTGATCTCGGGTCTGGCGACGCTGGTGAGTGCCGTCAGCGGACTGTCGGGGGAGCGCCCGTGGGCGGCGGGCGGGGCCAGGCAGGCCCGCTTTTTCGGCATCGCAGTGGATATCCAGGTTCTGCTCGGATTTGCGATGTATCTGATCCTCAGCCCCCTGACGACCGTGGCGCTGAGAGTCACGACCATGCGCCTGCCGCCGTTCTTCACGCTGTTTCACCCGGCCATCATGTTCAGCGCTTTCGTAGCCGTGCACGTCTCGGCGGTGCTGGTGCGTCGTGCGCGCAGCGACGCGGGGCATCACCGTCGCGCGCTGATCTTTTACGGCATCACCTGGCTGATCATCCTGGCCGGGGTGCCGTGGGGCATCCGGCCCTGGTTTCGGGTGTAGCGCCGGCGCGCGCGGGTCGCGTGCTATCCTAGGGGACTTCCTGACGCACAATTCCGACGCGGCTTTCGAGGGGTCGACGGCATGAAATACAACTCACCCTACAGCACGGCTTCCTGGGGAACTCAGGCCAAGGACTGGGAGAAGGGCGTCGATTACGACCGCCTGCTCAAGGCGCGTATCGCGCGCGCCCAGCAGGCGATCAAGAACGCCGGTCTCGGGGCGGTCATCTGCTTCAATTGGGACAACATCCGTTATGTCACCGGCACGCATATCGGCGAGTGGGCGCGCGATAAGTTCATGCGCTATGCGCTGTGCGGGACGGAAGGGGCACCGCTGCTGTGGGATCCGGCGCCGCCGGCCAAGCGCATCTCCTCCCCCTGGATCGCCGACAATGTCGCGGCGCCCATCTCTACCATGCAGGGCGGTCTGCCGCCCTGGCTCAACATCCAGGACGATTTCGCCCGCCAGATCAAAAAGGCGCTCACCGACCGCGGCATCGTCAATCAGCCCATCGGCATCGATCTGATGGAGCTGCCGATGCTGCGGGCGCTGGAGAAGGCCGGCATCGAGGTCGTCGACGGCCAGCAGGCGCTGCTCGATGCGCGCGAGGTCAAGACACCCGATGAGATCGAGCTGCTCAAGGTCGCTGCCGCGATGGTGGATGCGACCTACGTCGACATCTGCCGCGCTATCCGTCCGGGAACGCGCGAGAACGAGCTCGTGGCGATCGCGCACGACCGGCTGTTTCGCATGGGCTCCGAGCGCGTCGAGTGCGTGAATTCGGTGTCCGGTCCGCGCGGCCGGCCGCATTCGCACACGTTCTCCGATCGCATGATCCAGCCGGGGGACATGGTGTTCCTGGACATCATGCACAGCTACAACGGCTATCGCACCTGCTACTACCGCACCTTCATCTGCGGCGAGCCGAACAAGCATCAGATCGATGCCTACGAGACCGCCTCCAAGTGGCTCGCGGCCTCGATGGACATGGTGCGTCCCGGTGTCACCCCCGACGAGATCGCCGCGGTGTGGCCCGATGCGCAGCAGTTCGGTTACAAGGACGAGGCCGAGGCCTTCCTGCTGCAGTATGGACACGGCGTGGGCCTCTCGCTCTGGGAGCGGCCGATCCTCTCCAAGCGCTACAAGGGACAGAACACGCCGCTCAAGGAGGGCATGGTGTTTGCGCTGGAGACCTGGAAGGGCTCGGACGATGGCTCGGGCGCCGCGCGCATCGAGGAGGAAGTGGTCGTCACCAAGGACGGCTGCCAGATCATCACCAACTTCCCCTCCGACCGATTGATCTCCTGCGGCCTGCCGGGCTGCGACGTGTTCGTCTGAGCGCCTGAGGCCAGAGCAAGCCATGGACATCCTGATGCCGCAGCTCGGTGAGACCGTCGCCGAGGGCAAGATCACCACCTGGTACAAGTCGGTGGGCGACAAGGTCGCCGCGGGCGATGCGCTGTTCGAGATCGAGACCGACAAGACCTCCATGGAGGTGCCGACCACGGAACCCGGTGTGCTGACGGAGATCCGCGTGGCCGCCGGCGCGACCGTGCCGGTCGGCTCGATCGTCGCGGTGCTCGCAAGCGGCGCGTCGGCGGCAACGGCTGCGTCGGCCACGACGGGCGCGCCGGCCGCGGCAGCCGGAAGCGCGGCAGCCGCAAGCACGACATCGACCAGGGCTGCGAGCGCTTCCCCTGCGGCCAGCGCCGCGGCGACGGCCCGGAGCGGGGGTCCTGCGCCGGCCGTACGCGCTGCTTTCGATCCGGCCAATCCCGTGCGCTCCCCGGAGCGGCACTATGGGCCGGCGACGCTGCCCAATGGCATCAAGGTCACGCCCGTGGCGCGCCGGCTGGCCGCCGAGTCCGGCGTGGATCTCGGCGGCCTGACGGGATCGGGGCCCCATGGCCACATCGTCGCCGGCGACGTGCGGGCCGCGGCACAGCGGGGCGGTGCGGGGCGCGCGCCGGCTGCGGCGGGCGTACGGGCCAACGGCGCCTCGGCTGGCGCGTCGACTGCGGCGGCAGCCCTGTCGGCGCCGTCCTTGTCTTCTGCGCAGGTCAAGGCGCTCTACGGCGGCGTGGTCTTCGAGGAGGTGCCCCTCGATGGCATGCGACGCACGATCGCGCGTCGGCTGACCGAAGCCAAACAGAGCATTCCGCACTTCTATCTGAGCGCCGACGTGTCGATGGACAAGCTCGTCGCGGTGCGCACCGAGCTCAATGCCCAGAGCAATGGGCAGCTGAAGATCTCCATCAACGACTTCATCATCAAGGCCGTGGCGCTGGCGCTGCAGCGTGTGCCGGAGGCGAATGCGGCCTGGGCCGAGGACAGCGTGCTGCGCTTCCGTCAGTCGGACGTTGCGGTCGCGGTGGCCATCGAAGGCGGGCTGTTCACGCCGGTGATCCGCGACGCGGCCGCCAAGTCGATCGGCGCGCTGTCGCGCGAGATGAAGAGCCTCGCCGAGCGGGCGCAGGGCCGAAGCCTCAAGCCGGCCGAATACTCGGGCGGTGCGATCACCATCTCGAATCTGGGCATGTACGGTGTGCGCGAGTTTGCCGCCATCGTCAATCCGCCGCAGGCGGCCATCCTGGCGGTGGGCGCCGCCGAGCGTCGACCCGTGGAAGGGCCGGACGGCTCGGTCCGCTTCGGCAGCGTCATGAGTCTCACGCTCTCCTGTGACCATCGTGTCATCGACGGAGCACTCGGGGCGCGGCTGCTGGGCGCCATCCGCACGCTGCTGGAGTCACCGCTGCTGCTGCTGGCCTGAGGCCGCACGCAGCGCTGTCCGCCGACGCCGCGGGCAGGCTACGAACGCCGGACGCCTCGCGCCTGGCGCTGCCTACTTATCTGACCGCATCGGGAGAGCGACGTTGAAAGTCGGTTTCATCGGACTGGGACTCATGGGGCAGGCGATGGCCACGCGTCTGGTGCAGGCGGGACACGACGTCATGGTCTACAACCGCACGCGCGAGAAGCTTGCGCCGCTGGTGGCGCTCGGCGCCAGGCCGGCGGCGAGCATCGCCGAGGCTGCGCAGCATGGCGGCATCGTGCTTTCGATGCTCACCGACGATGCGGCGCTCGCCGCGGTGGCGCACGATCCCCAGGGGCTGCTCGCCTCGCTGCCACGCGGCGGCATTCACGTCGCGATGGGCACCTACGGCGTTCCGGCCGTGGAGGCGCTCGAGAAGGCGCATCAGGCGCAGGGGCAGACACTGGTGTCCGCACCGGTGCTCGGTCGGCCCGAAGCGGTGACGGCGGGTCGGCTGGGCGTGCTTGCCGCGGGCGAGGCGGCGGCCGTTGCGCGCGTGCGCCCGCTGCTCGAGGCGCTCGGCCGGCGCGTCTTCGAGCTCGGCAGCGAACCGCGCGCGGCCGCGGCGACGAAGCTCGCGAACAACATGCTGCTGGCCTGCGCGATCGAGGCGATGGGCGAGGCGTTCTCGCTGGTGCAGAAGTGCGGGGCACCGCCGGCGGCGTTCTACGATGTCGTGACCGATGGCCTGTTCGCCTCGCCCGCATACACCATCTATGCGCGCATCATTACCGAGCGCAGCTGGGACAAGGCGGGCTTTACCGTCGCGCTGGCACTCAAGGATGTGGACCTGGCGCTGGCCGCGGGTGGCCGGACCGCCGTGCCGCTGCCCAGCGCCAGCGTCTGCCGCGAGCGGCTGCTGGGGGCCATCGCGCACGGGGATATCCAGAAGGACTGGGCGGCCATGGCGCTCGAGCAGGCGCGCGCCAGCGGTCTGGCCTGAAGGCAGCAGCCGTCATGACCGAGCAGCACTCAGCCCGTCCGGACGTACATACGCCCGTCACGCTGCTGACCGGCTTTCTCGGCAGCGGCAAGACGACACTGCTGAACCGCGCGCTGCGCGATCCGGCGATGGCGCGCACGATGATCGTCGTCAACGAGTTCGGCGAGATTTCAATCGATCATGCGCTCACGCAGGTGAGCAATGATTCCATCGTGGTGCTGGAGAACGGCTGCCTGTGCTGCACGGTGTTCGGCGACCTGGTGCAGACCTTCAACCAGCTCTGGCTCGCACGCGAGGCTGGCGAGATCGCCTTCGATCACGTGGTCATCGAGACGTCGGGACTCGCCGAGCCCGCGCCCGTGTTGCAGGCGTTTCTCTCCCAGCCACTGCTCGCGGGCCTGTGGCGCGTGGGGGCGGTGGTCACGACCGTCGATGCGATCAATGGACCGCACACGCTCGATCAGCATCCGGTCTCGGTGGCGCAGGCGGCGCTGGCCGATCATCTGCTCATCACCAAGCTCGATCTGCTCGAGCCCGGCGAGCGCGACAGCGCGCGCGCTGCGCTCACCGCGCGGCTGCGCACCATCAATGCGACTGCGAGCATCAGCGCGGTGGACGATCCGTCCGCCGATCCGATGCGGCTGTTGCGCAGCGTGGGCCCCGATCCGGGCGGGGGACCCGAGAGCGCCGCGGCGTGGCTGGCACACGCCCTGGGCGGGCGCGGCGAGGGCGCCGGGGGCGAGGGCGGCCATGCACATGAGCCTGAGGGGCATGGGCATGAAGGGCACGATGAGCATGAAGGTCATGGGCACGAAGGGCATGCCCATGCCGCGCCGGCCTCACACGCGCACGAGGATGCGATCTCGACGTTCAACTTAATCCGTGAGACGCCGCTGCCGCGCGAGGCCGTGCAGCTGCTGCTCAGTTCCCTCGAGCGGCATCTGGGCCCGAAACTGCTGCGCGTCAAGGGACTCATTCACGTGGCCGAGGAGCCGGAGCAGCCCGCCGTGATACAGGGCGCGCAGCATCTGCTGCATAACCTGACCTGGCTGCCGCGCTGGCCGGACGCCGATCGTCGCACGCGCATCGTCTTCATTACGCAGGGGATCGCGCCCGATGAGCTCTCCGAGATGGTCAACCTGCTGGACCGGGTCGCGCAACGCACCGCGGCGGCGCGCGCGCGGGCGGCGACGCCGCCGGAAGCAGGGGTCCCCCAATAACGGTTAGAATAGGCTCGATTGCCGGTTCTGGAGGTCATATGGTGGTCAAAGCGAGTCCGAGGGGCCTGGCGGCCGTACCCACGGAGACGGTCCGGGAAGACGACATCGGCGAGGCCAAGCGCCTGGAGCTCTATCGGCTGCAGGTGCTCATCCGCGACGCCGAGCAGCGCGCCTATGACCTGTTTCTGCAGAACCTCGTCAAGGGCACGAGCCACCTGTCGCTCGGCCAGGAGGCCGTCGCGGCCGGCTGCGCCGCCGCAATGCAGCCGGGCGATCTGAGTTTCTGCACCTATCGCGGTCACGCCCACACGCTGGCGCGTGGCGTTCCGGTCGAGAAGGTGCTCGGCGAGCTCATGGGCCGCGACAATGGCCTGATGCGCGGCAAGGGCGGCTCGATGCATCTGACCTCGGTCGAGCACGGCGTCATGGGATCCTACGCCATCATCGGGGCACATCTGCCCATCGCCTGCGGCGCGGCCTGGCGCGCGCAGTACAAGAAGCAGTCCGATGTGACCACCTGCTTCTTCGGCGACGGCACGACCAACATCGGTGCCTTCCATGAGGCGCTGAATTTCGCCGTGATCTGGAAGCTGCCGGTGGTGTTCGTCTGCGAGAACAATCTCTACATGGAGTACACGCCGATTGCGGACGTGACCGCGGTGCCCTCGCCGGCGGGCGATCGCGCCGCGGCCTACGGGCTGCCGAAGATCGTCATCGACGGCAACGACGCCGATGTAGTGTTCACCACGATGCGCGCCGCCTATGACAAGGCGCGGCGTGGAGAGGGTCCCTCGCTCATCGAGTGCCTGACCTACCGCTACTCGGGTCATTCGCGCGCCGATCCCGCCAAGTATCGCCCCGCGGGCGAGCTCGAGCGCTGGAAGCAGCGTGATCCCATCAAGCTGTACCGGCGCCGCCTGGATGAGATGGGCTTCGATGCCGGCAAGCTCGATGCCATCGACGCGGACGTGCGCCGCATCGTCGATGAGGCGACCGAGGCCTGCAAGAAGGCCCCGCCGCCCTCGACCGATCTTCTCTACACCGATGTCTATGCCGATGGGGGCAGCACATGGCGGAACTGACCTATCGCGACGCCGTGGCGCGCGGCATTGCGCAGGAGATGGCGCGCGATGAGGACGTCGTCTTTCTGGGCGAGGACATTGCCAAGGCGGGCGGCGTATTCAAGGCCACCGTCGGGCTGCTCGAGCAGTTCGGGCCGCTGCGCGTGCGTGACACGCCGATCTCGGAGCAGGCCATTCTCGGCGCGGCGATGGGCGCGGCGATGACGGGCCTGAAGCCCATCGCCGAGATCATGTTCGCGGACTTCCTCGCGGTCTGCTACGACTACATCGCCAACGAATTTCCCAAGAGCCGCTACATGACCAACGGGCAGGCCAAGTGCCCGCTGGTCGTGCGCGTCGGCAGCGGCGGTGGGGCGCGCTTCGGTGCGCAGCACAGCCAGAGCGTGGAGAACTGGTGCATGCAGTACCCGGGCCTGAAGGTCGTCGCGCCTTCCTCCCCGGTCGATGTCATCGGCCTGCTGGCCGCCTCGGTGCGTGATCCGGATCCGGTGATCTTCGTCGAGCACAAGTCGCTCTACGCCACCAAGGGCGAGGTTCCCGACGGCGAGATCGTCGACAAGCTCGGCGTGGCCCGCGTGCTGCGCACCGGCAGCGACTGCACGATCCTGGCGCTGGGGCTCATGGTGCCGCGCTCGCTGGCCGCGGCCGAGAAGCTTGCCGCCGAGCACGGCGTGCAGGCAGAGGTGATCGACGTGCGCTCGCTGGTGCCGCTGGATGCGCAGACCATTCTCTCCTCGGTCGCCAAGACCAATCGCGTGTTCACGGTCGAGGAGAATCCACGCGTGCTGGGCTGGGGGGCGGAGATCATGTCCATCGTCGCCGACGAGGCTTTCTACGACCTCGACGGTCCGCCGGTGCGCATTACCACCCCGCATATTCCACTGCCGGCCTCCGACATCCTGGAGGACCTTGCAATTCCAAGCGTCGCCCGCATCACCGAGAGCGTGCGCCGCTCCCTGTCCGCTTGAAATGAACCTCGCGGCGGCCGGGCCGTCGCGACGTTCCACCCGGAGGCTGCCATGAACGCCAACGCCCAACCTGTCGCGCAGGCAAACTCCCCCGAGCAGCTGCTCGCGGGCGTGCCGACGGATCTCTGGATCGGCGGGCGCTGGCGCGGCGCCTCCGATGGTGCGCGCTTCGACGTCGAGGATCCGGCGACCGAGCGCGCGGTGGCTTCCGTGGCCAGCGGCACGGTGGAGGACTGCATCGCCGCACTGGATGCCGCGCAGGCCGCCTTCGGTCCCTGGGCAGCGAAGACCCCGCGCGCGCGCGGGGAGATCCTGCGCCGCGCATTCGAGCTCATCGTGCGCGATGCCGAGCGGCTCGCACGCATCATCACGCTCGAGAATGGCAAGAGCCTGGCGGACTCGCGCGCCGAGATCGCCTATGCGGCGGAATTCTTCCGCTGGAATGCGGAAGAAGCCGTGCGCGTCATCGGTCAGTCCTCGCGCGCACCGAGCTCGGGCGCGCGCATTCTGGTCAATCACAAGCCCGCGGGCATCGCGCTGCTGGTCACGCCGTGGAATTTCCCGGCGGCCATGGCCACGCGCAAGATCGGCCCGGCGCTGGCCGCCGGCTGCACGGTGGTGATCAAGCCGGCCACCGCAACGCCGCTCACCATGCTCGCGCTGATGCCGCTGCTGCAGGAAGCGGGCGTGCCGGCGGGCGTGGTGAACCTGGTGCCCTCGCGCTCCTCCGGCAAGGTCGTCTCGGCCATGCTCAAGGATGGGCGCGTGCGCGTGATCTCCTTTACCGGCTCGACCGAAGTGGGCCGCACCCTCATCAAGGAGGCAGCCGACAATATCGTGCGTCCGGCGATGGAGCTCGGCGGCAATGCGCCCTTCATCGTCTGCGAGGATGCAAATATCGATGAGGCGGTCGACGGCGCGATGATTGCCAAGATGCGCAACATCGGTGAAGCCTGCACCGCCGCCAACCGCTTCTACGTGCACGAGTCGGTGGCCGAGGAATTCTCGAAGAAACTCGCCGCCAGGATGTCGGCGCTGAAGATGGGCCACGGGCTGGAGGACGGCGTGACCGTCGGTCCGCTGGTGAATGCGCAGACACGCGACAAGGTGCACTCGCTGGTGCAGCAGGCGAAGCAGAAGGGCGCCCGTGTGGTCACCGGGGGCGAGCCTGCCAAGGGCAAGGGATACTTCTATCCTGCCACCGTGCTCACGCAGGTTCCGGCCGATGCCGATCTGGTGCGCGAGGAGATCTTCGGGCCAGTCGCCGCGATTCAGACCTTCTCCGACGAGGAGGACATGCTGAAGCTGGCCAACTCCAGCGAGTTCGGTCTGGCCTCCTACGTCTACACCGCGGACCTGAAGCGCGGACTCGCGATCGCCGAGAGGCTCGAGGCGGGGATGGTCGGCCTCAACCGCGGCATGGTCTCCGATCCGGCTGCGCCCTTTGGCGGCGTGAAGCAGAGCGGGCTCGGACGCGAGGGCGGGCACGAGGGGCTGTTCGAATACCTCGACACCCAGTACGTGTCGGTCAGCTGGTAGCCGGTCCGCTCGTCGGTTACGTTTGATGCGCGCAGGGGCAATCGCCGGCCTCGCGATCGCCGCAGTGGCCTGGGCGGGCTGGGCGCTCAGCGCCGAGCCGGCACCGCAGGGCAATGGGCTGACCCCGGGGACCGAGGTCGGATTCGGTATCTTCCAGCAGAATTGTCTGTCCTGCCACGGTCAGCCCGCCTATCCGCAGGCACCCTCACCTGCGCAGCTGCGCAGCTATTCGCCCGAGCGCATTTTTGCGGCGCTCAGCAGCGGCGCGATGCAGGCGGTCGGGATGAAGCTCTCGGACGTGCAGAAGCGTCTGGTGGCGCAGGCGGTCGCCGGGCGGCTGCTCGGCAGCTCCGCGCAGGGCGACGCCAAATCAATGCAGAATCGATGCAGGGCGAATCCGCCGCTGGGTGATGCGGCGCGCTCGGGCCAGTGGTGGGGCTGGGGCAACGGCATCGACAACACCCGCTTCCAGAGCGCAAGGGCCGCCGGGCTCACCGCAGCGCAGGTGCCACAGCTGCAGCTGCGCTGGGCCTTCGGTCTGCCGAACAGCACTTCGGCCTACAGCCAGCCAACGGTGTCGGATGGCCGCGTCTTCATCGGCACGGATACCGGATTCGTCTACTCCGTCGATGCGCGCAGCGGCTGCGTGTACTGGTCCTATGCCGCGGACTCGGCGGTGCGCAACGCGCCGATCGTCGAGCCGATCCACGGTCACGCCGGCGCGCACGAGGCACTGTACTTCGGTGATCTGAAGGCCAACGTCTATGCGCTCGATGCGCACACCGGCGCGCTGCTCTGGAAGACGCACATCGATCCCCAGTACACCACGCGCGTGACAGCCACGCCCGCCTACTACGCGGGCCGTCTGTACGTGCCGATCTCTTCCTGGGAGGAGTTTTCCGCCCGCTCGCTGGATTATCCCTGCTGTACGGCGGTCGGCAACGTCGTCGCGCTGGATGCCAACAGCGGTCGGCAGCTGTGGAAGAGCTACGTCATCGCGCAGCGCCCACACCCGGTGCGAAAAAACTCGCACGGTGTGCAGCAGTATGCTCCGGCCGGTGGATCGGTGTGGAACACCCCGGCAGTGGATCCGCAGCGTCACGCGATCTATTTCGGCACCGGCGATGGCACGACCTATCCGGCCCCCGACAGCATCGATGCGGTGATGGCCGTCGATATGCGCACGGGGCACAGGCTCTGGAGCTTCGAGGCCACGCACGGGGACTCCTTTCTGGTCGGCTGCCGCGGCGACAACCTCACCGACAACTGTCCGCAGACCGAGGGGCCTGATTGGGACATCCCCGTGTCCCCGATCCTGGTGCGCCTGCGCAACGGTCACCGCCTGGTCGTCGTGGCCACGAAGCCCGGTGATGTGCTGGCGCTGGATCCGGATGCGCACGGCAGACTCGTCTGGCGCATGAACGTCAGCGGCAGGCTCGCAGGGGATGTACTGCCGCCCGGTGGGCACTATTCCGGAATGATGTGGGGCGGGGCCGTGCTTGGCGAGACGGTCTACTACGGCCTCACGGGGGGCGGCCTGGCCGCGATCGATCTGGCCAGCGGTGCGCTGCGGTGGAAGCAGGCACTGGCCCCCGCCGGCGAGCGCATCTCCGACGCTTCACCGGTCACCGCCATTCCCGGCGTGCTGTTCGTAGGCGGCGCAGACGGACATCTGTTTGGTGTCGCTGCCAGGGATGGACAGGTGCTGTGGAGCTTCGATACGGCGCGGCAGTTCGATACCGTCAATGGCGTGGCGGCGCATGGGGGCGGCATCAGCTCGCAGGGTTTCGCCGTCGTTGACGGCATGCTCTTCGCCGGCTCGGGCTATTCGGTCACGAGCGCGCATCCAGGCAACGTGCTGCTCGCCTTCGGTGTGGGGCCACCCGCGCCCTGATTCGTATCGCCGCAGTTAGTTTGGCGCTACACTTTCCGGTCGAACCCGCAGAAATTTCGCAGCGTGCATACGGAGGCGTCCCATGAGTACCGCCCTGAGTACGGAGCCGACGGTCCAATCCTCGCCGGCCAGCAATCGCACCGGTTACCGCAGCTTCCAGCTCGGCAGCTTCAACTTCTCGCGCGATGAGTACTTCGTGCACGTGCGCTGGCCGGCCAAGGGGCAGACCCTCACGCATACGCTCTCGGCCGACGCCTTCCTGCGCGCGATGATGCGCGACGTCGCCTGGGGTTTCTTCTATGGGTGGGTAAACCTGGACACCGTGATTGGTACGCGAAATCTCTACGGCAAGGTGGAGATGTACGCCGGACGCTACCACCCCGCCTTCCATGACAAAGGACTGGATCTGACCGAGACCTTCGAGACGCCACAGATCATGGCGACCTTCAAGGCGATCCTGGACGACTGGACCAATGCGGGATTCGATCCGTTTGCTGCGCCCGATGAGACCGGCAAATCCTGGTCGGGTGCCAAGAGCGGCCACAACCGCGAAGCCATCGAGCGCGAGCGCCAGGCCTGCCGACGCATGCCGGGGTTGCCGGGCGATACGCCGCTGCGCACAGACGCGAATGGTTATCCGGTCAACCGTGCCTTCAGCGATGTGTCGCAGGATGAGCCGCAGGTGCACGCGGAGCCCGGCTTCGAGGGCGAGGTGCACGCCTTCAATCTGTTCGCCTATCTGTCGCGCTCGGATGTGACCTGGAATCCTTCCGTGACCGGCGTGTGCGGACGGAGCCTCGCCTGTCCCACGACCGAGGAGTACATCCTGCCGATCAAGCACGGCAATGACCGAGTCGAGTGGTTCATGCAGCTCTCCGATGAGATCATCTGGGAGGTGGAAGACAAGACCACCGGTGCGCCGCGCGCCAAGGTGCGCATGCGGGCAGGGGATGTCGCGGCGATGCCGGCCGATATCCGCCATCAGGGCTATTCGGCCAAACGCTCCATGTTATTGGTCTGGGAGAACGCCACGCCGGGGCTGCCGGAGATGTACGAGAGCGGCAAGCTCAAGCCCTACCCGATTGAATTCTGATCGGCGCGCCTGGTGACGAAGCCGCTCGTGTTCCTGTCCTAGACGGCGCTGTCGTCGCGCTCGCTGGCGCCCATCGATGGACGCACCTTCGCTGCAGGGTCTTCCGGACCGGGTGATCTCGGTACGCGAGACATTCGGTATCGATTCGGACTGGCATTGCCCTGCCTTTGCCAGCCCCAACGCCTTCGTGCCCGAACGCGACGACGCCTACCGCTTCGATGCGGATACGACGCTGGCGCTGCTGGCGGGCTTCGCGCACAACCGCCGCGTGCTGGTGCAGGGCTTTCACGGCACCGGCAAGAGCACGCATATCGAGCAGGTCGCAGCGCGGTTGAACTGGCCGTGTGTGCGTATCAACCTGGATGCGCACGTCAGTCGCATCGATCTGATCGGTCGGGATGCGATCGCGCTGCGCGATGGTCACCAGGTGACCGAGTTTCGCGAGGGCATCCTGCCCTGGGCGCTGCAACGGAACGTCGCACTGGTGCTGGACGAATACGATGCCGGACGACCGGATGTGATGCTGGTGCTGCAGCGGGTGCTCGAAAGCCAGGGGCGTCTGGTCCTGCTGGAACAGAACCGCGTACTGATGCCGCACGTGGCATTTCGCCTGTTCGCCACGGCCAATACCATCGGTCTGGGGGATGCCACCGGTCTCTATCAGGGCACCCAGACTCTCAACCAGGGCCAGATGGACCGCTGGCAGATCGTCACGACCCTGAACTATCTTCCCGCGCCGGTCGAGCAGCAGATCGTGCTGGCGCGCGTGCCGGCCTATGACACCGCTGCGGGCCGCGAGCTCATCGCGCGCATGATCAGTGTCGCGGGGCTGACGCGGGAGGCTTTCATGGCTGGTGAGATCTCCACCGTCATGTCACCGCGCACGGTCATCAGCTGGGCGGAGAATCTGCAGATCTTCGGCCAGGTCGGGCTTGCCTTCCGCCTGAGCTTTCTCAATCGCTGTGATGAGGCGGAGCGCGCGGCGGTGGCGGAGCTCTACCAGCGCTGTTTCGGCAGCGAGCTGGATCAGGCCGACGGCCCGGCTCCGACGTGAATGCCCTGAATCAAAGAGGCTAGAATGACTTATGCCAGCGCGCCTGCAATCGCTGTGGGGACGCCGCAAGGAGACAGCCATGAAGAGCAAACATGAGGGACCCGCGGTTCTGAATCGGCGCAGCTTCCTGAGCGCTGGCGGCGCGGCCTTGGCGGGTGGCGCGCTCCTGGGCGGCAGCGGCGCAGCGCTGGCCCAGACCGGCGCGCGTGCGGCCGCCACCACGTCCACCACGATCGCGCATACCAGGGCGGGACGCGTGCGCGGTCAGCGCGTGCAGGGCGTGCATATTTTCCGCGGCATTCCCTACGCTGCGCCGACGGGCGGGGAGCGGCGGTTCATGCCACCACAACCGCCCGCGCCCTGGAGCGGCGTGCGCGATGCGTTCGAATACGGCCAGCAGAGCCCGCAGCTCACCGCTGCCATGCTCGCCGAAGAGGTCATCTCGCTGGACAACTCGCCTCAGGGCGAGGACTGCCTGTCGCTGAACGTCTGGACCGCCGGGGTGCGCGATGGCCGTCAGCGCCCCGTCATGGTGTGGTTTCACGGCGGCGGCTTCTCCAACGGCTCGGGCGGTGACATCCGCTACGATGGCAGCAATCTCGCACGCAAGCACGATGTCGTGCTGGTGACCGTGAACGAGCGGCTGAATGCCTTTGGGTTTCTCTATCTGGCGGACATCGGCGGCGCCAGATACGCCGATTCCGGTAACGCGGGGCTGCTGGACCTCGTGGCAGCGCTGCGCTGGGTGCACGACAATATCGCCGAATTCGGCGGCGATCCCGCCAGGGTGACGATCTTCGGGCAGTCCGGCGGGGGTGGGAAGACCACGACGCTGATGGCCACGCCGTCGGCCCAGGGGCTGTTCCATCGCGCCATCGCCGAGAGCGGCATGAACCTGCGCGGTATCCAGCCCGAAGCGGCTTCCGCTTCCACGCGCCGGCTCATGCAGCGCCTCGGTCTCGCCGCCTCGCAGGTCGAGGAGCTGCAGCACCTGCCCGTCAAGCGCATCCTCGCGGCCATGAGCGCGCTGTCCCGCGGCGCAGGGGCGGGCGGCGCGGGGGGCGGTCTGATCTTCGGCCCGGTCATCGATGGACGCACGCTGCCTGCGGCGCCGTTCGATCCGACGGCGCCGCACATGTCGGCTGCTGTTCCGCTGCTCACGGGCAGCACCCTCACCGAAACCACGTTCATGCTGGCCACTCCGCGCGATCCGATCGACGATGGGGAGCTGCACGATCTGGTGAAGAGCAATCTGCACGCCGATGACACCGATGCCGACCGGTTCATCGCGCTCTATCGCCGTGGCTTTCCGGCGGCGGACAACATGCGTCTCTATCAGTTGATCTCCACGGACAACTGGCTCACGGCGAATATCGCGCTGCTGGCCGAGCGCAAGGCGGCGCTGGGCGCAGCGCCCGTGTACGTCTATCACTTCGAGAAGACAACGCCGGTGGAGGGTGGGCGCCTGGGTTCCCCGCATACGCTCGAGATTCCCTACGTCTTCGATAATCTTGACGTGCCCACCTCCGCCATCGTCACGGGCACCGGAGCCGATCGCTATGCGTTGGCCGACAGGATGAGCAGCGCCTGGGCCAATTTCGCGCACACGGGTACTCCCGGGGCACCGGGATTGCCGGGCTGGTCGCCATATTCGCCCGAGCATCGCGCGGTCATGATCTTCAACGATCACTGTGAGCTGCAGATCGATCCGCACCGCGATCAACGCATAGCGATGACGCAATGGCACCAGCAGCAGTCCCAGCGCGGCGCCTGAGACGGCGTGGCAACGCATGGGTACGGCGCAGTTGGCACGCTTGATCCACGCGTGATCCACGACTGATCCAAATCGGCTCTGACAGGGGAGCGCCTCGCGGCGCAAGGCAGGCCGGCTCGTGAGCGAAATAAAATAAAGGATGCAGGACCATGGGCAATATCCAGTTGACGCCTCTGTACGCGTTGCAGTTCATCTGCGGCTTTTTCTTCGTGCCGCATATCGTCGGGAAATTCACGGCGCGCGAAGCCTCACTGGGCTTCTTTCGCGCCGCCGGAATGAAGCCGGCCGAGGCCTGGCGCTGGACGGCAATGATCATCGAGACCGTGCTGGCCATTCTGCTGATTTTCGGGCTGTACGTGCATATCGCGGCGTGGGTGTCCTGCGCTTACCTGCTGATCGCGAGCGCGGCTGTGCTGAAGGTCAGCAAAAAGTGGCTGTGGCACATCGGCGGCTGCGAATATCCGCTGTTCTGGGCTCTGTGCTGTGCCGTGCTCGCGGCGATGCTCCACTGAGCGCCGGGTCAGCACCACCCTGAAGGATGAAACATTCAAATGTCCGCAATTGATCTGTTCAGCCCCGCCCGGATCGGGGATCTTACGATTCCCAATCGAATCGTCATGGCGCCCATGACGCGCAATCGGGCCACGTTTGCCGCAGTCCCGACGCAGCTCGCGGTGGAGTACTACACGCAGCGCGCCTCGGCGGGCCTGATCATCACCGAAGGCACGGCTCCCTCGGCTGCAGGGCTCGGATATGTGCGCACCCCTGCCATTGAGAGCGCCGAACAGATTGCTGCCTGGAAGCGGATAGTCGACGCCGTGCACGCCAGGGGCGGCAGGATGTACCTGCAGCTCATGCATGTCGGCCGCGTCAGCAACGTCGCCAACCGGCTGCTGCAGACGCCGCCGGTGGCGCCCTCGGCGCTGCGGGTTCCGGGCCAGATCTTCACGGACGCGGGCATGCAGGATTTCTCCATGCCGCGTGCGCTCGAGACAGCGGAGATCCCGGGTGTCATCGCCGAGTACGCGCGCGCGACTCGCAATGCGCTTGCAGCCGGGTTCGAGGGTGTGCAGTTGCACGGGGCGTCTGGTTACCTGCCGATGCAATTCCTGTCGAGCGGATCGAACCAGCGCAAGGACGCCTATGGGGGCAGTCTGACGAATCGGCTGAGATTCGTCGTCGAAACGCTGCAGGCGATGATCGAGGCGGCGGGTTCAGCCTCCCGCATCAGCATCAAGATCAGTCCGGCAATGCCGTTCAATGGCATTCAGGACGATGATCCGGTTGCGACGTACTCGGAGCTGGTGAAGGCGATCGCACCGATGAAGCTGGCATTTCTGCACGTGCTGCGCTCGGACCCGCTGCCGAACATCTTCGAGATCCTGCGGCCGCTGTACCCAGGAACCTTCGCGGTTTCAGGCGGCTTCGGCCGTGAATCGGGTAACGAGGCGCTTGCCTCCGGCGCAGCCGATCTCATCGTGTACGGCAAGCCCTTTGTCTCCAATCCCGATCTGCCGCAGCGCTTCAAAGTCGGTGCGCCGCTGACACCCTGGGATGCCAGCACGTTCTATTCTGGCGGCGCCCGCGGCTACGTCGACTATCCGCTGCTCGCGGCCAGCTAGCCTGGCCCGCAGGCAGCGCGGCGCAGCGCGACAGGGGGCGACACGGGGCGGCGACACATGGAGAGGCACGCATGATGGCCACACAGTTCGAGCTGCCCGATCTGCTGCGGCAGGTGCGCACGCGGGCGTTGTTCAATCTATTCGTTCAGGTGGCGAAGCCGCAGATCCTCGGCACCTCTCCCGATGGCTATCGCCGCATCGGCATCATCACCAATGGCTCATTTGAAGGCGAGCGGCTCTCCGGAGAGGTGCTCGAAGGCGGCAGCGACTGGCAGCGTCTGCGGCCCGATGGCGCCACAACCATCGATGTGCGGCTGGTGCTCAAGACACGCGATGATGCCCTCATCAGCATGCAGTACCGTGGATTTCGCCACGGTCCGGCCGAGGTTCTGCAGCGCATCGACCGCGGTGAGGTCGTCGATCCCTCCCTGTACTACATGCGTATCTGCCCGTTCTTTGAAACGGCGGCTCCGCAATACGACTGGCTCAACCGCATCCTCGCGGTCGGCATCGGACACCGCAACGCTCACGGCGCCCTGTACGGCATCTTCGAGATTCTCTAGCCCGCGGATCGGTGCGCGCGCGCCCCGGGATGGCCGGATCGGCGGCGGGCAGCCAACACGAGCTCGCCAACCAGTGCGCGCACGAAACGCCGCTCGCCCGGCAATGAGAAGTGCCGACCGTGCAGATAGCCGTAGAGATGGCGGCCTTCGAGCGCGCCGACCAGGGCATCGGCCAGCACGGTGGCGTTGCGGAAGTGCCAGCCACCGCGCCGGCGAGCGCGCTGCAGCCAGGCAGCCAGATGCCTGCGCGTACGCAGCGGCAGGTTGGCCCGGGTACCGCGATGTCGGTACATGCCCGCTGCGAACATCATAAAGACGTTCGGAGACACCACGGCCAGGTGCGCGCTCAGGCGGATCAGGATCTCTTCGAGCTGACTGTGGACCGGGATGGCATCGACCGGACCCTCGCTCATGACTTTCAGCAGCTTGAACTGTTCGGGACGCGAGGGCCGCAGCGCCATGATGAACAGTTGCTCGCGCGAGCCGGTGCGATGGAACAGCGCCGCCGGAGTCACGCCCAAGGCCTTCGCCACCAGCGACACGGGCGCGTTGACGCCCACCTCGCGGAAGACGTGGCGCGCCGCCGAGCTGATCTGTTCGTCGGTAACCTGTTTGGGGCGGGGCATTGCGACTACCCCGCCTGGCGGAGGGCGCTGATTTGCGGGGTGAGGCGCGGCGGGATCAGGTGAAGGCGATATAGCGGCCGGCGGTGATCACGGCCAGCCAGATGAGGATCGACAGCGCGGAGATGACCTTGGCGAGGCGCGACGCCTCGATGCCGGGTCCCCAGCGCTCCAGGTCCAGAAACACGCCGAGCCGGAACCACAGTGCGTTCAGTCCCGCGATGATGATCAGCAGCATCTTGATGCGGAAGCTGATGTTCAACGCGTAGACGCGCGGGTCATGGCAGAAGAAGCAGATACCGGTAATCAGGTTGATGAAAAAGCCGATGAAGGCCAGTGGCAGGAAGCGGTGCAGGGGAGCCAGGGGGACCGCGCGTGCAACACCCAGCACCCGCAGGTCGATGGCGCCCACGACGCCCAGCAGCATGGTCATGCCGATGAAGTGCCAGGACTGCAGGAACGGGAAGGCCCAGGCGCTGTTGCGCACCCACTCGCCCACGCTGGTGTTGTAGCAGAAGCCCATGAAGGGATGCGCTGCCCAATAGGCCGCCACGTTGGCCTTGTACTGTGCCGCCATCTGGGCAGCAAGATTGGCCGTGCTGGCTGCGTCGGTCGAACCGCCGGTGGCGGCAGCGGCGGCAGCGGCAACGAGATGCATCATGAGGGCGGAACTCCGTTGGACATCATTCGCATCGGGTCATCGTCGGTGCCTGCCAGTCTCAGCCAGCGCCAGCGCCGATGTCGGCAAAGGTGCTGTAGGCCAGATAGCGGCCGGCCACGATCGCGCTGACCCAGCAGGCCAGCGACAGCGCGGCCAGTGCCTTGGCGCGACCGGGAGCGCGCGTGCCGGCGGCGGAGTATTCGTCTCCGACGCTCAGCAGCGAGCTGTTGAGCACCGCGCCGAGCAGCAGGCCGGCAATGATGAACCCGATCTTGAAGCGAAACAGCGTGTTGTGGACGTACTTGTCGGGGTAGATCGAGAACAGCAGCACCCCTGAGCACAGGTTCATCCAGAATCCGATCCACACGACCTTCATGAAGCGGCGCATCGCCGGAATCGGCAGGCCGCCGCGCCCGATGCCGAGCACACGCAGATTGATCATGCCCTGCAGGCCCACGAGCAGCGCCATGCCGGCCGAATGAATGGTGATGATGGGCGGGAACGCGCCCTGCGCCAGCCAGTAGGCAAAGTGGCTGTTCTGCAACGCCAGCAGCAGATGATCCATCCCGTCCTCGCTAATCGTTATGGTCGGCCCGCCGCGCCTTCATGGCCTCTAACCCACGGACATCGGGCCGTCGATGTCGCTGCCGGCGCCACAATCCCCGGGGTCGCAGGTCTTGGCAGGCCTGAACGATCCGTGCGCCTGATGGGCTGGACGGAGGGGTCCTGCGACCCCTCCGTCTCTCAGCTCAGCTCTATCAACCGAACGTGCCGGACCACTTCCAGCCGTCAGACGGACGCGTGATTGCCCGCATGCGCAGCCGGTGCGAGGTGGCATCACGTGCCGGATTGCCCGTGACGACGACCTTGTCGCCCGGACGCAGGGTGTCCTGCTTGACGCTGTCGGCGCCCAGTGCACCGCCCGCGCCCCACTCGACCGCCCAGACCACGTTCTGCTTCGTCTTCGGGTCTGGCGCCATCACGTGTACGAAGGAGTGCGGATTGCGGAACAGGAATTGCACCACCGTACCCTGGATCGTGACCGTCTGGTCGACCATGTAGGTGGCCGGAAAGGAGTGATGCGCCTGCGCCGGCACGCTTGCCGCCGCACCCAGCACCCCCGCCAGCACTGCGCCGGCACATACTGCTTTGAATCTCGTCATGCCCCTCTCCTGAAATTGCTCTCGCCTATTCTGATTGCGGCCATCTCCCGCGGAAGACAGCCCTTGAAACAGTCACTCGACCTTTAACATTAACATCATCGCGGGCTTGCCTACCACCGCAAACCCAAGGCGGTGCCGGGTTCGCCCGCTGGGCGAGCTCCCGGATATGGGAGCTATACGCGTCCCCATGTCCGGACACTCAACAATTTTGTGAGACCCTTCAGCGAGCCAAATCATAGCACCGCGCCGCGCCATGACGGGGTCGGCCGCCATGCAAAGATCGCTTTACATAGTCGGGGCCGCCTGCGTCGCGGTGCTATGCTGCCTGGAGAAAGACCCACCGTGCCGCTTCCCGGGGTATGCCATGTCACGCTTCAGCCGATTCTCACCCGGGCATCGCCCGATGACCGGGCCGATCATGCGTCGGCCGCTGGTGCTGCAGCGGATGATCCTCGGCGGGCTGTCGGCCGCCGTCGCCTGGGGCGCCCTTGCGCAGACGGTCCCACCGGGCGCCGCGCGACGCACCCCGCCGCTCAATGGCACCGTCGAAGCACTCTCGGGCCAGACGCTCCTGGTGAACACCACCGAGCATGGCGAGGTCTCCGTGACACTGCCCGCGGCCACGCGTATCGTCGCGCAGCGCTCGGCCTCCCTGGCCGAGGTCAAGTCCGGTGAATTCATCGGCGCCACCGCCGTGCAGGGTGCCGACGGCAAGCTGCATGCGACCGAGATCCACATTTTTCCCGAGTCCATGCGCGGTACCGGGGAAGGGCACTATCCCATGGGCGCCCCTGCCACGACGATGACCAACGGCAATGTGGAGGCGGTGAGCGGCAGCGTGACGCAGTCGCAGGGGGCCGGTTCCGGCGAGCAGCTGCGCATCTCCTATAAGGGCGGACAGAGCCAGGTGGAAGTCCCGCCCGGCGTGAGCGTGACGCTCATGCGCATCGCCGGCAAGAGCGCGCTGCAGATGGGCGCCCACATCACGGTGCTGCTCGCACCCGGGGCGCGGGCAGGCGGGGGCGGGCCCACCGCCGCCACGGTCATCGTGCACGAGCCGGCCAGCCACTAGCGTAGGTGCCCCTGGGCGCTCCAACTGGCGCTCGCGCCGGCGTTGGCTTCACGCGGGGCGGGTGCCTTCCCAGGCCTGCTGCAGCAACGTGCGGATGGCGGCGCGCTCGATGGGGCGCGGATTCCAGTAAGGATTGGCGACTGCAAGGTCCGCTGCGCGGTCGAGCTCGCCCTCGGGCATGCCCAGCTCGCGCAGCGAATAAGGCGCGCCATTGCCGCGCGCCAGATCGTACAGCGCACTGGCCGGGCGCTCGGCACCCAGCGCCTGCGCGAGCCGGTGCATCGCCTCGGGCGCGGCCGGGGCGTTGTAAGCAATGGCGTGCGGCAGCACCACGGTGTGCACTTGCGCATGCGGCAGATTGAAGCTGCCGCCGAGCGTGTGGCAGAGCTTGTGGTGCAGCGCCATGCCGACATTCCCGAGCACCGTGCCGCAGAGCCAGGCGCCGTAGAGCGCCAGCGCGCGCGCGGACAGGTCCTGCGGATCGCGCCGGATCCCCGGCAGCGCCGCGGCGATGGCGCGAATGCCCTCTTCGGCCATCAGGTCCATGATGGGATTGCCGTCCCGGGCATACAGCCCCTCGGCCGCGTGGGCGATCGCGTTCAGGCCGCTCGTGATCGACAGTCCCACCGGCAGTGTCAGCGTGAGCGTCGGGTCGTAGATCACGGTGCGCGGCAACACCCGCGGATCCTTGCCGGTGCGCTTGACCCCGCCCTCGGTGAGGCCATAGATCGAGGTCATCTCCGAGCCGGCATACGTGGTCGGGATGGCCAGAATCGGCAGTCCCGAGTCCAGGGCGATCGCCTTACCGAGGCCCGTGGTCGAGCCTCCGCCGATCGCCACCGCGCAGTCGGCCTGCAGCCGGCGCGCCACCTCGCGCGCCTCGCGCGCGGTCTCGATGGGCACGTGCATGACGGCGCGCGCGAACACACCGGCCGCATGATCGCCGAGCTGGTGCGCGAGCCGCTCGGCATCGGCGGCCTGTTCGGGCGTGGCGAGTACCAGCGCGCGCCGGGCGCCAAGCCTCTCGATCTCCTCGGGCAGCCGGGCGAGCGCGCCGGCGCCGAACACCACGCGGGCGGCCTGGGCGCTGTAGACGAACTCGCGCACCACGGCGGTGGCGGCGCCCGCCGTGCCGGACTGGGCGGCAGCAGACGCGGGCAGGGCGCTCACCGCGGGTACCAGGCTGGCATCGCAGCGTCCACATTGACCCAGACGGACTTCATCTGCGTGTATTCATCCATCGCTGCAAAGCCCATGTCGCGACCATAGCCGGACTGACCGACGCCGCCGAACGGAGAGGCAGGGTGGACGCGTTTGTAACAGTTCACCCAGACCATCCCCGTCTTTATTTCGCGGGCGAAACGATGCGCCCGGGAGATATCGCGTGTCCACAGGCCGCTGCCGAGGCCGTACTCGGTGGAGTTGGCAATGCGCAGGGCCTCCTCGTCGTTGGCAAAGGTCAGCACGGTGACGAAGGGGCCAAATACCTCCTCCTGTGCGATGCGGTCGCGGTGCGTGCGCGCCCGCACGATGGTGGGCTCGAGATAAAAGCCCTTCGAGAGCTCGGCAGCCTCCGGGGCGCGACCGCCGAGCAGCACCTGACCGCCTTCCTCGCGGGCGGTGGCGACATAGCTCATGACTCGATCGCGGTGCTGCGCGCTGGTGAGGGGGCCCATTTCGGTCGCCGGGTCGAGCGGATTGCCCACGCGGATCGAGCGCGCCAGTGCCGTGAAGCGCTCCAGAAACTCATCGGCGATGCGCTCGTGCAGCATCAGCCGCGCTCCGGCGATGCAGGCCTGACCCTGGTTATGAAAGATCGCAAAGGCGGAGCCGTTCACGGCGGCACCGAGGTCGGCATCGTCGAAGACGATGTTCGCACCCTTGCCACCGAGCTCCAGGTGCACCTTCTTGAGGTTGCTCGCCGAGGCCTGAACGATGCGCTTGCCCGTGGCCGTGGAGCCGGTAAAGGCGATCTTGGCGATCGCCGGATGCTCGGCGATGTACTGGCCGGCGACGGCTCCGAGGCCGGGCACCATGTTGACGACGCCCTCGGGTACGCCCGCCTCGGCGGCGAGCTCCGCGATCTTCAGCGACGTCAGCGGCGTGATCTCCGCGGGCTTCATGACCACGCAGTTGCCGGCTGCCAGCGCCGGGCCGAGCTTCCAGCTGGTGAAGAGAATCGGGAAGTTCCACGGCACGACCTGGCCCACGACTCCCAGCGGTTCGCGCAGCACATAGTTCAGAAAGCCGGTGTCCACCGGGATGACCGAGCCCTCGACCTTGTCGGCGATGCCGCCGAAGTAGCGGAAGCAGGCCGCGGTGCGAGGCACGTCAAGCGCGCGCGAGTCGCGCAGCGGATGCCCGGTGTCGAGCGACTCCAGCCGCGCGAGCTCCTCGAGATTGGCCTCGATACGATCGGCGAGCTTCAGCAGAATGCGCCCGCGCTCGGCCGGGGACAGTCGGCTCCAGCGTGGCAGGGCGGACTGCGCTGCCGTGACCGCGCGATCCACATCGGCGCGCCCGGCCATGGCCACCTCGGCGATCGGCGAGTTGTCGTGCGGATTGACGGTGGTGAGCGTCTGGCCGTCCTGCGCATCGACGAAGCGCCCGTTGATGAAGAGCTGATGGCGGATGTCCGAACGGATGCCGGCGTTGGCCTGGACCTTCGAGAGCTGGGTGGCAGAAGCATTCATGGTTGGGGCCTCATGTTGGCGGGCCAGTGGCGTGCGGGTGCCGCTGGAGCGCTGACGGGTGGCGGCTGGCTCCAGGGGCGTGATGCGTTAGTGTAACGCCGCGGCCGCATCGGCCGTGAGCCGTGCCCGGCGCGTGCTGCGATTGCAATACCACGGCGCCGGCCACATGCCCTTCTGGGAGAAACCCGAGCGCTTCAGCGCCGACGTCGGTGCGTTCGTGCGCTCGCTCGGCTGACGGCGGGCCTGGCGCCCAGCAGCGCCGCCCGGGTGTGAGCACGCACGACGGCCTTCATGGCGGCGATGCCGCGGGCGTCGAACTGCTTCCAGCCGAGGGAGGCAAGCGTGCCCTCCCGATTGGCGTGGCACATGCTCACCTGCCCCATGATCGTCAGCGCGCGCAGGCGTACCTCCTCGGACTGCGGCGGCCGGTGCACGATGACGCCGATCAGCTCGCACAGCGCCTGACGCAGTGGCGTGCTGACGCGCTCGCGCATCATGGTCATTGCCGGGCCGGCGCCGTCGGCCTTGCCGCGCGCGATGAAGCGGCTCCAGCTCTCGGCACCGGCCGCCACCAGTGCATCGGCCAGTGCATCGAGCAGCCCGAGCAGTGCCGCGAGCGCCGCCTCGTCCGAGCCGGCGGCCAGCGCCTCCTGTGCCTGCTGCATCGCTGGGGCGAGCACCTCCCACACGCGATCGATGATGGTCTGTACGCAGGCGCGATACAGGCCCTCCTTGCTGTCGAAGTAGTACTGCAGTGCCGGCGGATTCACCCCGGCGCTGGCGGCGATCTGGCGCGTGGAGGCGTGGTCGTAGCCCTGCGCGCCAAACACCAGCAGCGCGGTCGTGATGATGCGTGCGCGCGTCTCCTCGCCGCGCGCATACCCTCCGCGCCGTGGGTGGCGCCGGGGGCTGCTGCGTGAGCCCGTGTCCTCGCCGGCCCGGATGTGCGTGGTGGTCATGACGGCGGCAAATGTATTCCACTTGACACATAGTTTCCAGGTGGACAACATCTGCCGCCCTCGCAGCGCGAGCAGGAATCCTTGCATGGCCGACGCTTCCACCAACTCCGCCGCCGTCCCGGCAGCCGCCCCTGCCCGGCTGCGTAATCCGCGCGTACGCATCGGGCTCTCGGTCCTCGGCGCATTGGCCCTGGCGGTGGCGATCGGCGTGGCTGTTCACTGGTGGGTCTACGGCCGCTTCATCGAGAGCACCGATGACGCCTATCTGCGCGCCGACGTCGTTACCGTGGCGCCGCGGGTCGGCGGCTACGTCCAGGCGCTCTACGTGCAGGAAAACCAGAAAGTGGCGGCCGGGCAGCCGCTGCTGCGCATCGATGCGCGCAACTACCAGGCGGCGCTCTCGCAGCAGTCGGCGGACCTGGACGCGCGCCGCGCCGGCATCGACTTTGCCGACAACCAGATCCGCCAGCAGCAGGCGCTGGTGGCGCAGAATCGCGCGCAGCTCGCCGGCGCCGAGGCGAACGCAAAGTTCGCATCGGAGCAAGAGCAGCGCTACCGCATGCTGCGCGATCAGGGCGTCGAGACCGAGGAGCGCTATGAGCAGGTGCTCAATCAGCGCGACCAGGCGCAGGCCTCACTGCAGGCGGCCAATGCCGCGGTGCGCGTGGCCGAGCGTCAGCTCGCCACCATGCAGAGCTCGCTCTCGCAGAGCCGGGCCCAGCTTCAGGCCGCGCAGGCGATGGTCAACACCGCCAAGCTCAATCTGGACGACACGCTGCTGCGCGCGAGTGTCGCCGGCCGTGTCGGTGACGACACCGCGCGACTGGGTGAATACGTGGAGCCGGGCACGCGCCTGATGTCCATCGTGCCCGTGCGCCAGGTCTACGCCGTGGCGAACTTCAAGGAGACGCAGATCCGCCGCATGCGCATCGGTCAGAGCGCAACCGTGCGCGTGGATGCGCTGGGCGATCGGCTCATCGATGCGCGTGTCGAGAGCTTCTCCCCTGGCACCGGCGCGCAATTTGCGCTGCTGCCGCCGGAGAACGCCACCGGCAATTTCATCAAGATCGTGCAGCGCGTGCCGGTGCGACTGCAGCTGCTGCCCCCCGCGGACCTGGTCGATCGGCTGCTGCCAGGGCTGTCGGTCACGGTATCGGTGGATACGCGGGCGGACGCGCGCGCCGCGCCGCCACGCGAGGCGCCTGCCGACCCGGGACCCAACCCGTGAGCGTGCCCGATGCGATCGCCGCGCCTCCTCTCGAGCGCGCCAGCGCGCAGGACTGGATCGCCGTGTTTGCCGGCGCGCTCGGCGCGCTGATCGCCTCGCTCGACATCTCGATCGTCAACTCGGCGCTGCCGCAGATCCAGGGCGAGATCGGCGCGACCGGCACGGAGGGAACCTGGATCTCCACCGGCTACCTCGTCAGCGAAGTGGTGATGATTCCGCTGTCGGCCTGGTGCAGCCGCGTGCTCGGCATGCGCACGCTGCTGCTGACCTGCGCGACGCTGTTCACGCTGTTCTCGATGGTCTGCGGCCTCAGTCACAACCTGCCGATGATGATCGTCGGCCGCATCGGCCAGGGCTTCTTTGGCGGTGCGCTCATCCCCACGGCGCAGACCATCGTGCGCACGCGCCTGCCGTACCATCAGATTCCGGTGGGCATGACGATCTTCGGTCTGATCGTGCTGCTCGGTCCGCTGCTCGGGCCGGTGGTGGGCGGCTGGCTGACCGAGAACGTGGCCTGGCAGTGGTGTTTCTTCATCAACCTGCCGGTCGCGATCACGCTGATCACGCTGCTGCTCATCGGCCTGCCGCATCAGAAGGCCGATCTGCACGAGCTGGTCAACGCCGACTGGCTGGGCATCTTCGGCATGTCGCTGGGGCTGTCCTCGCTCACCGTCGTGCTCGAGGACGGGCAGCGTGATCAGTGGTTGCAGTCACCGCTCATCGTGTGGCTGACGGTGACGGCCGTTCTCGGGCTCACCGTCATGGGCATCGCGCAGTTCACCGCGCGCCGGCCCGTCATCAAGCTGCGACTGATGAAAAACCGCTCCTATGCGAGCGTCATCATCATCATCATGTCGGTCGGCATGGTGCTCTACGACATCCTCTATGTGCTGCCGCAGTTTCTGAACATCATCGCCGGATACAACGCCGAGCAGTCCGGCTGGGTGCTGGCGCTTTCGGGCCTGCCGGCCTTCGCGATGATGCCGGTGCTGCCGCGCCTCATCGGCCGGGCCAACATCCGCGTCGTCGTGGTGTGCGGTCTGCTGTGCTTCGCGGTCAGCTGCTTCATCGACATCCACCTGACGGCACAGTCCTCCGGCGGGGACTTCGTGCTCTCGCAGCTGCTGCGCGGCGTCGGTCAGATCCTCTCCTTCATGCCGCTCAATCAGGCCTCGGTCGGCGCGGTCAGTCGCGAGGACACTGCCGATGCCGCGGGCCTGTTCAACATGGCGCGCAACCTCGGCGGCTCGATCGGGCTCGCGCTGCTCGGCGTGTTCATCGACCGGCGCACCGAGCTGCACGCCGATGCCATCCGCTCCAGCGTGAACGCCAACTCCCAGCTGGTGCAGCAGCGCCTGGCGGCGCAGGCTGCGGCGTTCGCGCAGGGCGGCGGCGATGCCGCTCACGCGCATCAGCAGGCTATTGGCCAGCTCGCCGCGCAGATCCATCAGCAGGCGATGGTGATGACCTACTCGGACTGTTTCTGGCTGCTGGGTGTGTGCCTGGCGCTGATGCTGCCGCTGGTGATGCTGCTGCGTCCGCCACCGCGACCGGCGCTCGTCGGCAGCGCCCGCCCCGGCGCCGCATCGGTGCCGCGCCCGCCCGTCGAGGCGGCCCACTGAGGTTGTTCATGGCCGCGTCGCATTCTTCCCGATCCAGCATCGGCGCACCGCGTGCCGCAGTCGCAACGATGCTATCGGCCGCTGCACTGCTGGCCGGGTGCAGCGTCGGGCCGGCCTACCGCGGACCCCCGGCGATGCGGGACACGGCAGCCGGCACCTTCGTGCGCGCGGGCGTCGCCACCGGTGCGGCCGTCACGGCCGCAGAGCCGATGGCGCGCTGGTGGAGGACGCTGGGCGATCAGCAGCTCGATCATCTGGTCACGCTGGCCGTCGCCGGCAGCCCCGGGGTGCAGGAAGCACAGGCGAAGCTGCGCAGCGCCCGCGCGCTGCTGGCGCAGCAGACCGCGGGGCTGTTTCCCACCACGGGCCTGTCGGGCGCTTACCTGCGCACGCGCAATTTGAGCTCGCTGCTGGGCGGCGGCAGCGGTGGCAATGCCGGCAATGGCGGCGGCACCAATCTCTATGCCGTCGGCCTGGATGCGAGCTGGGAGGCGGACATCTTCGGCGTGCAGCGCCGGGCCATCGAGGGCGCCCGCGCCGCGGCCGAAGGCTCCGAGGCGAGCCTCGCCGATGTGCGGGTGAGTCTGTCGGCCGAGGTCGCGCAGGCCTACGTGGGGCTGCGCGATGCGCAGCAGCGCCTGGCGCTCACCCAGCGCGATCTGCAGGTCGAGTCGCGGCTCGTGGATCTGTACGACATCCGCCGCAAGGCTGGCACGGCCTCGGATCTGGATGTGGAGCGCATCGTCAACCAGGTCGACACCACACGCGCCACCCTGGGGCCGCTGCGCGCCGAGGTGGAGGTGCAGCTCGATCGTCTGTCGGTGCTCACCGGGCAGCCCCCCGGCGCGCTCGATGCCGAGCTCACGCGCGCGGCTCCCGCGGCCCTGCCAGTACCGCCCGCGCAGGTGCCCATCGGCGATCCGGCCGCGATGCTGCGCCGCCGGCCGGACATCGTGGTTGCCGAGCGGCGTCTGGCGCAGCAGAGCGCTGCGATCGGGCAGGCCGTGGCTGCGCAGTTCCCGCAGGTGCGATTGCTCGGGGAGGTCGGCTACGCCTCACTGAGTCCGGGTACGCTCTTCAACCCCAATAATTTTTCCTACATCGTCGCGCCCATTCTGCAGTGGACGCCGTGGGACTTCGGGCGTAACCGCGCGCGTATTGCACAGGCGCGCGCCGGGCGCGATGAAGCCGAGGCCGAGTATCGTCAGGCGGTGCTCACGGCTCTCGAGGATGCCGAGTCCTCGCTGGCGCGCTACGGCGAGGCGCGCAACACCGTGGCGGATCTGGGGCGGGCGCGCGACTCGGCCGAGCGCGTGTACACCATGACGCAGATCCGCCTGCGCGGGGGCACCGCGGACACCACCGATGTGCTGGACGCCGATACGCGCCGCATTCAGGCCGAGCTCAGCTACGAGCAGGGGCTCGCCCAGCTCACGCAGAGTTACGTGACGCTGCAAAAGAGCCTCGGGCTCGGCTGGGTGACAGGAGGCTGAGGGCCGCCAGGCGGGAGTTGAGGGGGGGCGGTCGGCGATGATCAGGCAATTGACAATCATTCGCATTTGCATTACGTTTAAGGGCGTCAGTCGCCTCCTGACCCAGCCCCGAGCGCTACACGCCATGTACGTCTGCATCTGTCGCGGTGTCACAGACAGCCAGATCCGGCGCGCCGTCGACGCGGGCGCGGCCTCGCTCTCGCAGCTGCGCCAGGAGTTGGCCGTGGCGGCCTGCTGTGGCCGCTGCGCACCGATGGCACGGCAGATCATCCGCGAGCACAGCCGGCCCGCCGACGCCGGCACCGAGGCCGTTCCCGTTCCCGCGTGAAGGACGGGCGGCGCGCCGGCCTGTCCCAACGCTTGCGCGCCTTTCCTGATGCACCAATACTTGCCGCGGTAAGGCGTTGCAGCAGGCGCCGCCACAAGGGGACCTGGCGCTATGCAAGGTGACGCCGACACCATCCGACATCTGAATATCGTCCTGAAGAACGAGCTGACGGCGATCAATCAGTATTTTCTGCACTCGCGCATGTTCCGTAACTGGGGACTGAAGCGCCTGCAGGAACACGAATACCGCGAGTCGGTCGATGAGATGAAGCACGCCGACCGGCTCATCGAGCGCATCCTGTTCCTCGAGGGTCTGCCGAATCTGCAGGACCTCGGTAAATTGCTGATCGGCGAATCGGTTGCCGAGATGATCGACTGCGACCTGCGCCTGGAGATCGCCGCCCGCTCGGATCTGCGCGATGCGCTGGCGCACTGCGAGCGCGTGGGCGACTACGTCTCGCGCCGTCTGTTGACCGCCATCCTCGAATCCGAGGAGGAGCACATCGACTGGCTCGAGACGCAACAGGACCTGATCGGGCGCATCGGCCTGCCGCGCTATACGCAGTCGCAGATGCTCGAGGGCGAGGACGAGGGCGAGTGAGCGGGCCGATGAACTCAGCAAGCAGTAGGATTCTCGCAGCGCAAGGGGGAGGAGCAGGGGCATGAAGCTGGTCACAGCCATCATCAAACCATTCAAGCTCGATGAGGTGCGCTCCGCGCTCTCCGAGCTCGGTGTCTCGGGCATGACGGTCTCCGAGGTCAAGGGCTTCGGTCGCCAGCGCGGTCACACGGAGCTCTATCGTGGTGCCGAGTATGTCGTGGATTTCGTGCCCAAGACGCGCATCGAGATCGCCGTGCGCGCCGACCTGCTCGAGCAGGTCATCGAAGCCATCCTCAGGACCGCCAAGACCGGCAAGGTCGGCGACGGCAAGATCTTCGTGACGGAACTGCAGCGGGTGATCCGCATCCGCACCGGGGAAACCGACGACAGCGCGCTGTAGCGTGCCGCTACCCCGGCTGCGCGACTATCGGCCGCTGCGCTGGTAGACGCTGCGGATCTCGATGCGTCCGAGCGTCGGATCGCGCAGTGAGCGCGTGTACACGAGTGCCCCGTGCGCATCGAGCGCATAGCGTTCCTCGAGCCGCGCGCCGCTGGTGTAGCGCTCCGTGAGCACGAACGCCTGATCCTTCCAGTTGGATTTCAACTGCGCCGTGCCGTATTCCTCGAACCGGGTGATGGTGTCTCCGGGCTGATAGTCGCGCGCAGGCAGGCCATCGCGGCCGATCTGCACATCATCGGACTGCACTTTGAACGTCAGCGTGCCCGGCGAGGCCAGGGTCTGCAGCAGCCGCTCGCGCAGTTGGGGGAAATCCGGACCGATCCGGGCACCGAGATCGAAATTATTCGCGGCGACATCGTCGCTGCCGCCGGTGTCGCCGGGCGCCTCACCCGCGCCGCCACCACGATAGTGACGCGCCCGATGCTTCTGCGCCGAGCGGATAGCGCTGGCGATGCGCGCCGAGGCATCGTCGCTGGCGGCGCTGTCGATACGCCATCGGCCCTGCAGCTGCGCATTGGCCGGGCCGGGGGTGCTGACGCAAGCCCCCAGCGCGGCCACGGCTGCCAGCGCCAGTCCGGCAGAGGCCAGGCGTGCGGGTGCCCGGGGTGCCGGCAGGTGCTTGGTCATCCTCGTGGGCGGGCGGCGGAGCATCTGGCAGGACAGTATGGCTGCGCCGCGGGCCTGTCAAACCAGTACACTCCCGCGCGTGTACCGTGCGCTGCTGTATCTGATCGCCGGCTGGTCCGGCTTCTTCGTCATGGGCGTGGAGCTGCTGGGCGGACGGTTGCTGGCGCCTTATTTCGGCAGCAGCATCTACGTCTGGGGCGCCATCATCTCGGTCTTCATGCTGGCACTGTCGATCGGCTATCTGGCCGGAGGGCGCGCCTCGCTGCACGCGCCGAGCCTGCGGCGCCTGGCGCTCATCCTGCTGGCCGCGGCACTCACCACCGCTCCGATCCTGCTCTATGGCGATGGGCTGCTCGACCGGCTGTCGGTGGCGGTGCGTGATCCGCGCTTCGGTTCGCTCGCCGCGGCCATGCTGCTGTTCTTCGTCCCAACCCTGATCTCGGGTATGGTTTCTCCCTATGCGGTGCGCCTGCTGGTCGCGGACCTGCGCGGCGCCGGTGATCGAGTCGGCCGGCTGTACTTCGTCTCGACCTTCGGCAGCGCCGCAGGCACCCTCCTGACCTCGTTCTACCTGGTGCTGTATCTGGAGATCAATCAGATCATCGAGCTGATGTTGGCGATCTCTGCTCTGGTGAGCGCGCTGGCCTGGCTGCCGCCTGTCGAGGCGGTTGCGGCATGAGCGCCCCGATCGGCTTTGCGCGGCCTGGGCTGCGCACCCTGCTGCTGCTGGCCGTGAGCGTGGTGGCCGGCATGGCAGCCGGCGCATGGCTGCCGCACGCCACGGCCGCGGCGAATGATCCGCGCCTGATCCATTCGGAGCGCTCGCTGTATCGCGACGTGCTGGTGTATCAGGACGACGAGGAGCACACGCGCTGCCTGTGCTTCACGCGCTACTGCGACATCGGCCGGCAATCGTGCCTCGACCTCGACAGTCCCGATCGCCTGGTGTTCGAGTACACGCAGATGATGCTGGGCGCCCTGTACCTCAATCCCCAGCCGCGCACGGTGCTGATCATCGGACTCGGCGGCGGCACGCTGCCGCGAACGCTGGAGAAGCTGCTGCCGGGGGCGCAGATCGACGTGGTGGAGATCGATCCGGCCGTGGTGCGCGTGGCCCACGACTTCTTCGGCTTCCAGGGCGATGCGCGCGTGCACATCGTGGTGCAGGACGGGCGTGCCTACGCGCGCCAGGCGCTTCGCGGCAGCAAGCGCTATGACCTCATCATGCTGGATGCCTATGAGCGCCAGTACATCCCCGAACACATGCTGACGCGCGAGTTTCTGCAGGAGGTGCGCGGACTGCTCACGCCGGGGGGCATCGTCGCGGCCAATACCTTTTCCTCGAGCCGGCTGTATCAGAACGAATCCGTGACCTATCGGACCGTGTTCGGTCCGTTCTACAACCTCAAGAGCAGCAACCGCGTCATCCTGGCCGCCAACGGGCCGCTACCGCCGCTGTCGCTGGTGGAGCGTAACGCCGCGTCTTTCGCGCGGCCGTTTCGTACCTTCGGTGTCTCCTCTGCGGGGGTGCTCGAGCGCTTCAGCACCCGGGTGGATTGGAATCCGCACGCACGCGTGCTCACCGACCAGTATTCCCCGGCGAATCTGCTGAACGGGTTGCCGCCCTGAAGGCGACAACGGCGGCTCAGCCGCCGGAGCCGTCGCGCGTTCGACCACTGTCCCCGCCGCGGCTGCGGTCGGCGATGGCGGCGCGCATCTCCTTGAGCTTCGCCTTGACGATGGCCTCGTTCATCGGGCCCATGCGCACCAGCATCTTCTGCCCGGCCGAGAGGTTCTCGAGCATGGGATCGGCGTACTGATACATGACGTTGGGTCGTACCAGGGCGATGTCGCCGCTGACGTCGGGCGTCTCGAGCAGGTTATCGATGGTCTCGACCAGCCGGTCGTTGAAGTATCCGTTGGGATAGCCGAGATTCTGGTACGCCTTCTGAAACAGCGGGTAGAAGTGAAAGTAGACCTGCACCAGCTGCCGCACATCGAGCATCTGCAGGGCCTGGACGTACGGCGTGTAGCGCTGGTAGTTTGCCGGATCGATGACGGCGTGCTGGTCGTCCCCCTTCACCATGAACTGGCCGGGTACGGGGCGCACCGGGCGCAGCTCCAGCGCGGCGCGCTTGCGAGACAGATTGTCGACCGTCACCACCATGTGGCGCACGATCATGTCGGGCTTGACCAGGTGGGTCGTGGCCGCCTCGCCGATCAGCATGTTCAATGCATCGCGCACCGGGGCGTCGCTGTCGGCCAGCGAGGGCAGCGACTGGGTCTGCGAAGCACTCGGCGCGGGCACGGGATTCTGAACGGCGGGCGCTGGAGTGGCGGGCTTGGGCACCTTGGCCGTCACCGCCGGCGGATGGGATGTCAGATGGCTGGCGCGCCAGGAGTATAGGAGCACGGCGGCACTGGCCAGAATCAGCACTCCGACCACCCACCATATGGACTTTCGCATAGTGGAACCGTATGCCGGTCATGACCGGATTGCAACCGCGCCGTGCATGTGGCCACGCCGGCGCCAGGGCTGCAGTATGATCGCCGCGGCGCGTATCCGACGAGTTCCTATCCATTCCGTGAGTGCTTGTAATCCCTCAGAACTTTCGCTGCGCGCCCAGAGTGCCACGTGCGTGCTGCTGGTGCGTCCGGCAGCCTTCGGCTACAACATCGATACCGCGGCAACCAACCATTTCCAGCGCCGGGCCGATGCAGGGCCGCAGTCACTCAGCGCGCAGGCCCGCACGCAGTTCGATGCGCTCTGTGCCGCCCTGGAGGCTTCCGGCGTACGCACCATCGTCGGCGAGGACAGTCCCGAGCCGGCCAAGCCCGACGCCGTGTTTCCAAACAATTGGGTCAGCTGGCATCACGACGGCACGGTCGTGCTCTACCCCATGCAGCCGGCGAGCCGCCGTCCCGAGCGACGGCCCGAGCTCATCGAGGCCGTGGAGCAGCAGGTGGGATTCCGCCGCCGGCGGCTCATCGACCTGTCGGAGCGCGAGCAGCAGGGATGCTATCTGGAGGGCACGGGCAGCCTGGTGCTCGATCATCCTCACGGCATCGCCTATGCCTGCCGCTCCGCGCGCACCGACGAGGGATTGCTGGCAGAGTGGGGACGATTGCTGCACTACACGCCTTGCGTTTTCGATGCACGCTCGCCCGACGGCAGTGCTCCCTACCATACCAACGTCATGCTGGCGCTGGGCACCCGGTGGGCAATCGTGTGCTCTGCGGCCATCGTGCCGGCCGATCGGGCGCGCGTGCTCGCCAGTCTCGCCGCGTCCGGACGCACACTCATCGATATTTCCCAGGAAGCCATGCAGCACTTCGCCGCCAACGTGCTGGAAGTGCGCGCCGGGGCTGCCGCGGACGGCCGGGGCGGGAGTGATCTGAGCTGTCATCGGCAGGTGCTGGTGATGTCGGCGAGCGCCGCGGCGGCGCTGCAGGCGCAGGAGCGAGCCTGGCGTGCGCTGCGCGGCTGCGTCGATGAGGTCATCGCCGTCGACGTCAGCACCATCGAGCACGTGGGGGGCGGCAGCGTGCGCTGCATGCTGGCCGAGATTTTCAGCGTATGAGTGAGGCGCCGCTGGCGCGCGCTCTGTACGCGCTGCTCTGCGATGGCCAGTTTCACTCCGGCAGCACGCTCGCGCGGCACTGCCGCGTGAGCCGCAGCGCCATCTGGAAAGCCGTGTCGCGCCTGCGCGCGCTCGGCGTCGTGGTCGATGCGGTGCCGAACCGGGGTTATCGCATTCCCGCCGCCAGCCCGCTGCTCGAGGCAGGCGCTATTGCCGCACTGCTGCCCGCTGTCGAGCGCGCGCGCCTGCGCGAGGGCGGCTGTGTCTGGATGACGGGCTCGACCAATGCAGACCTGCTGCAACGGCCCGGGCCGCCGGCGGGGCAGTTCGACTTTCGCACGGCCGAATATCAGTCCGCCGGCCGCGGGCGGCGCACACGCCGCTGGTTTGCGCCGCCGGGGGGCGCGCTGTGTCTGTCACTGAGCTGGAGCTTTACCTGCCTGCCGGCGCACATCGCAGCACTGAGCCTCGCGGTCGGGGTCTGCGTCCTGCGCGCGCTGCGCAACACAGGACGTAGCGGCTGCGCACTAAAATGGCCCAATGACATCGTCCTCGATGGGCGCAAGCTCGGCGGCATCCTCATAGAGCTGCGCGCCGAGGGCAGCGGACCGGCACTGGTCGTCGTGGGCATCGGCCTGAACGTCGCACTCGGGCCGAAGCTGTCCGCGGCGGTGCGCGCCAGCGGTACTGAGGCAGCCGATCTGGGCGCGCTCGGCGAGGGGCCCTGCGATCGCAATCAGCTCGCCGCGGCACTGATCGCGACCTGCGTGGCCGGGCTGGTGCGATTCGAGCAAGATGGCTTCCGCTCGTTCATGGCGGAATGGCGTGCCGCCGATGCGCTGGCGGGCAGGGAGGTGCTGGTCAGCGGTCCGGGTGCGGCGGTTGCCGGCCATGCGCGCGGCATCGATATGGACGGCGCCTTGTGTGTGCAGACGCGCGAGGGACTGCAGCGATTCGTCACCGGTGAGGTGTCCGTGCGGGCGGCGGCTTGAAGCGGCGTGGCACATCGGTGGGGGCCAGCAGGACGCAGCGGGCGCGACGAGCTGTAGGCGCGAGCACCCCGCGCCTCCTGCTCGACATTGGCAACTCGCGTCTCAAATGGGCACTGTGGAGCGCAGGGGCAGCGCCACGCTTGAACGCCGGACGCTTCGATCGGCGCGGCGTGCTGGCCCTCAGCAGGCTGCGGCGCTCGGCTGTGCCGCTGCGGGCGCTGTTTGCAGCGATGCCCGCCGGCACCGCCATCCTGGCCTGCAATGTCGCGGGGGCGAAGATCGCGGCGCGCGTGCGGGCCTGCGCGGCAGAGGCGGGGCTGTCGCGGCCGCAGTTCGTGCGCACCTCGGCGCGAGCCGACGGCGTGCGCAATGCTTATGCGGAGCCCTGGCGGCTGGGCACCGACCGCTGGGTCGCGCTCATCGGCGCCCATGCGGCGTCGCCACGCCGGGCACTGTGCCTGGTCGGCATCGGCTCGGCGCTGACAATCGATCTGCTGGCGCCGGGCGGGCGCCATCTGGGCGGCTGCATCGCTCCCGGTCCGCAGATGATGATCGAGTCCCTGCTGCGCGAGACCGCCGGCATCCGCAGGCGTGCACGACTCGGCGGCGCCGCGGCGATTGCACGCGCGCTGAGCGCAACCACGCGCGTGCGCGGTGCGCAGCGCACCACGCATGCGGCCCTGTTCGCTGCGGCCACGCGCGATGCGTTGCTCGCTGGCGCGCGCCACGCGTGCGCTGCTCTCATCGAGCGCGCAGCGAAGCAGGCGCGAGAGCGCATCGGAATGCCGGTGCAGGTCCTGCTCTCCGGCGGCGCTGCCGATGCCATCTCGCCGCTGCTGGCAATCGACTACCAGCGCGCGGAGGACCTGGTGCTGCACGGTCTGCTTGCGCTGGCGCGAGCGGGGCAATCAATCGCGTAGAATTCCGCCATGCGAGCCGCCTTCTACGCCCTGCTGCTTGTGAATGTGGCCTTCTTTGGCTGGGCGCACTGGATCGATGCCCCCGCCGTACCCGCTGCGGTGGCGCCTGCGCGCGCATTGCCCACGCTCGCGCTGGTGCCGAGTGAGCCGGGTGGGGGCGCCGACGCTGCAGCATCCGCCCCAGCCGGCGCAGCCGCCACCGCGCCCGCTGCGCGTGACACCAATGCGCGGGGGACCGGCGCGCCTGCCCCGGCCAATACCACGGCTGCAAACGGCGGCGTACGCTGCCGCAGCCTCGGGCCCTTCACGAATCCCACGTTGGCGACGCAGATGGCGGGCCGCCTCAAGGCGCGTGGCCTGGCGCCGGTGGATCGCAGAGTCGACATCAGCATCAACGATGGTTACACGGTGTACCTCAGCGAGCCGTCCGGCGACGCCGCTGCCGAGCGCCGCACGCTGGCGCGTCTGGCGAAAGCCGGCATCCAGGACGTACACCCCGCCAGCGGTCCACAGCAGGAAGCGCGCATCTCACTGGGTGTGTTCGCCGATCAGGCCCGCGCCGTGCGCCGCGCCGAGCAGATCCGCGAGCTGGGCCTGAAGCCTGCGCTCGACATCCATCAGAGCTCCGTCACCACGCACTGGCTCGATCTGCAGCTCGAGCCCAATGAGCCCACGCCACCGCTCGGTCAGCTGCTGCAGGAGCTGCCCGGGGGGGCCGCCGCGGTGACGCCGATGGTGGCCTTCAGTGACTGCCCGACCTCGACAGCGGGCGGCTGATAGAATCCGCGGCGCTGGCCGCGTGCGCCTGAGACGCGACGCGCTGCAATCAACTATGCCGGCTTAGCTCAGTGGTAGAGCAGCGGTTTTGTAAACCGTTGGTCGGGGGTTCAAATCCCTCAGCCGGCAATCCGCAATCCGTCTAAATCCAACGACTTAGAAGTTCCCTCTCGGTTCAAGTTCTCTCTTAAACCGGTCGCTGTGGGGGATTTGCGGGACTTTTCGTCGTCGCAGGCCTTCTCCGCCGACGCAATCAGGTTCGCCAACTCCGCCGCTGAGTAGTGCGTCGTGATCCGACCGCTCTTATGACCGAGCAAGTCTTGCCGATCCTCGAACGACACACCCGCCGCCCGGAGCCTGCGTCCGAAGGTGTGCTTCAGATCGTGCACGCGCACTCTCCGAAAACCCTCCGGGGCCGACTTACCTGTTGCTTCCTCCCACTTGTCCGCGGCGCGCTCCCTCGCGTTCTTCCATGACGTCGAGTTCATCGAGGCCAGGGGTCGCCGTTCCAGTATGGCCTGTGCCCCCGACTTCGCCTTCCCTGGAGGTCGACCGTAGGTGAACACGAAATGCCGGTGAAGCCCCCGCTGGGACTCGATCACCGAGCGTGCGACCCGATTCAGGACGACGAGACGATCCTGGTCGTTCTTTACCTTGTCGCCCGGAATGATGAACACCGAGGTCTCGAGTTCGGGCACTGGCAGCTCGTAGTCCCACCGGAGGCCGCAAACTTCCTGCTCCCGGCATCCCGTATTGACCTTGAACAAGGCCATCCTCGCCACGTAGTCGGGTAGTTCCTGGAAAAAAACAGCCTGTTCCTCTCGCGACAGCGGGTAGGGCGCTCGGCCGTCCCTGACCTTGAGCAGCTTGATCTTCGGTGCGTACTCAAGCCACGTTAGACCCTGCTCATCGCGCCACTCGGAAGCGGCGAGATTGAGGATGTGACGTACCAGAGCGAGCGCATTGTTGATCGAGCGTGTCTTGACACCATCACCGTGCCGCTTGGCGATGAACCGCTGCAGGCTTCCCATGTGCACTTGCCGCAGCAACAAGTCCCCGATGAAAGGATCGAGCTGCTTCAAGAGCATGGCATCGTCTGCAAGACTCTTCTTGTGTTGATTCTCCGCTAGGAACTTGGTAGCCGCCGCGCGAAAGCTGCGATCGGACCGCAGCCCGTAGAGACTTGCGGTGCGGATTTGATCGATCCGCTTCGCAAGCAGTTCCTGGGCTTTGGTGAGATCGCCTGTTGAAGTGCTCTCGCGAATGCGCGTTCCTCTGAACACTTTGTCGATATGCCAGACCCCACCGCGTTTGGTGAGGCCTGACGATTTGTGGTTTCCCATGGCTTTATCCTCTCGGAATGAGCCGCGGGACGCCCGTTGCGTCGCTTATG